>JBALXS010000164.1:0-8921 GCA_036960485.1 Oceanospirillaceae bacterium | reverse complement strand
GCATCTATCTTTCTCGCAGGGGATTCCACCGTTTGTAGTGGCTAAATCTGCAGGGCAAGATTTACAAATTGTTGATGTGGCAGTTGCTTATTCTGACAATGACAACTGCGTGGTTCGCGAAGATTTAGAAATTGATAAAAATAACGCTAAAGAGCTCGCGGGTAAAGAAGTGGGGGTGCCTATTGGCACAGCAGCACATTATGGTTTTTTAAAGCAAATGGCGCATTTTGGGGTTGATACTAAAAGCATGAAAGTTGTCGATATGGCCCCAGCTGATGGTGCTGCAGCTTTTGCAAATGGCAGTTTAGATATGGTGTGTGGTTGGGGCGGTGCGCTGGCCAGAATGAAAGAGCATGGCAATGTGTTGCTGACTGGAAACGAGAAAGAAGCGCTGGGCATCAAAGTTTTTGATGCGACAGTCACACCTAGCTCGTTTGGTGAAGAATACCCAGAACTTGTCAGCAAGTTTGTAGGGGTAAGTGCGCAAATGAACAGCCAGTACCAAGCAGATCCAAGCAAGATGTTAGCTGTTATTGCTAAAGCGGCGGGAATGTCTGAAAAGGCCGCCTTAGCGAGCTTAAAAGCCTTTTCGTTTCCAACGCGCGATGTACAGTTAAGTGAGCAGTGGTTTGCAGGCGGTCTACAAGATTATCTAAAGCAAGTTGCTGATTTCTTTGTTGCACAAGGCACATTGAAAAAAGCATTAGCTAACTACGATGATGCAGTTAATATTTCTTACCTTAAAGCAGCCAAATAACAGATTGAAATAATACAAAGTGCGCAATAGTGCACTTTCTCAATCTTAAAAAGCTTAAGGAGACTGCATGGCAGGATTAACAATTGAAGATGTCTGCATGACTTTTACATTGCCAGGCGGTGAAAAAGTAGAAGCGCTTAAAGATATAAATCTAAGCTTGAAGCAAGGCGAGCTGTTATCGGTATTGGGCCCATCAGGCTGCGGGAAAAGTACCTTACTTAATATATTAGCTGGTTTTTTGGCCGCAACAGCTGGCGTGGTTAATGTAATTGACGATCAAGGTAATACACACCAAGTGCATGGCCCTAATAGTGAGCGCGGAATGGTCTTTCAGCAAGGTGCATTATTCGAATGGATGAACGTGCGCGAGAATATTGGTTTTGGCCCAAGAATGAAAAACACCCCCGCAACAGAAATCGCCAAGAGTGTGGATGAGTTATTAAAAATAGTGGGGCTGAAAAACTTTGGCGATAAAATGGTGTATGAGCTATCAGGGGGAATGCAGCAACGTGTAGCTCTTGCTCGTTGCCTTGCTAACGATCCACAGATCATCTTAATGGACGAGCCGCTAGGGGCGCTGGATGCACTGACTAGAGAAAAAATGCAAAGCTTAGTGTTAGACATTTGGAAGAAGACGGGTAAAACGATTATTTTAATTACTCACTCGGTAGAAGAAGCGCTGTTATTAGGTGAGCGGCTACTTGTGATGGCCCCAAGGCCTGGGCGTATTCATCGTGAATACCGCTTACCCTTCGCTGAAATGGGGGTTGGCCAAGATCTACGAGAAGTTAAAAAGCACCCAGAATTTGCTAGTAAACGTGAAGAAATTCTCAATATGATATGGAATATGGAAGAGGAAATCATGGGAGGGTAAGAGTTAAAAAACCTTTCTAGATAGTTTTCATCCTGAAACGAGAGCGACTCAATGATTCAAGATGGGTATTACTAAATATGGGCGTTTGGTCATGCCAAATAACTATCTAGTGGTGCGTAGATTGATTCAGTGAAGCGTTCGCAGTAGCCATCTGTTTCAGGATGGAAACTAGATAATTCAAATGTACTGAATAGGTCTGTTAAGGAGACTTAAGATGTGGCAAGAACTAATGGCATTAGCGACAGATACACTTTCGTTGATGATTGGCATCGCTCTGATTTTGGGGATTTATACTTTAATCAGTGCATTGTGCTTTGCACTTTATCACCAAGTGCAAAAAATGCAGTTAAAAAATACCGATTACACTAGCTTAAAAACCGTTACCTTTGGCGATGAAAGTGCCGTGAGTGCCAACCGTATAGCTTCAATAGGGGGTGTGGTATCTATTTTCATTATTTGGGGTGCGTTCACCGGTTCTAGTTGGGTACCCTTGCATGTTAGTGCGCCTTTTGAAGGAGTCACTAGCTTTAATTATAGTGCCATTAATAACATGGGAGAAACCGCCAGTGCACAAGCCCTAGTTATTGTAGGAGAAGTAGATCCTTCAGCAGTACCCAAAATAGCAGCTGCTACAGGTTTTGCGAAAAATGATGTCTTTACCCAACGCAGTGGACGTACTCGTTTAATAAAAGTGCAAAAAAATGATTTGGGTTGGGGTGAGCTAGGATATCGAGTAACAGCTATCAACGGACAGCCGATTAAAGGGGGTGATATATTAAGCATCGATAACGGTAGAGTAAGGATGACAGCCAAAGGCAGCTTATCTTTTAGCCCAAATAAAGGCTTACAAATGGAAGCTATTTGGCTGCCGCCGCCAGAAGCTGTGCTCGATAAAATTATTACCATCAGCCGTGATGGCTATCAAAACATTAGCCTTGGGCAAAACTTAGGTTGGTCATTGATGCGCGTGATATTGGGCTTCTCATTAGGATGTTTGTTTGGTATTCCCTTAGGTTTTGCAATGGGACTCAATAGTTGGATGCGTGGCTGGTTTGATCCGATTGTCGAATTCATGCGTCCCGTGCCTCCATTGGCGTTGATTCCGCTCATCATTATTTGGTTCGGTATCTGGGAGCAAGGCAAAATCAGTTTACTCTTTTTGGCTTCTTTGTGGATTATGACAATTGCAGCGCGATCAGGAGTTTCAGGTGTCAGTATTAGTAAAGTGCATGCTGCATATTCTTTAGGTGCATCTAAATATCAAGTGTTGATGAAAGTGATTTTACCTAACTCGTTACCTGAAGTATTTACTGGCGCAAGAGTGGCAATGGGTGTGTGTTGGGGCACAGTGGTAGCAGCTGAATTAGTGGCGGCTGAAAAAGGCGCGGGAAAAATGATTATCGCCGCTTCTAAGTTTCAGCAAACTGATATAGTCATCATGGGGATTATTTTGATTGGTGTGATTGGTTATGCCATCGAAATGCTGATGCGCAAAGCAGAAGTTAAGCTGATTCCATGGAAAGGTAAAAACTGATGGTTGCTGTGTTGTTAGTTAATTGATACAAATTAAACCATATAAGGAGCTATTAATTGCTCCTTATATTTATCAAACGGGCAGTATGAATAGTTTGTAAGGATGCTTAAAACCAAAGCTGCATCGCAGCGCCAATTGCCCCGCCGATAGCCAAAATGATAGCAGCAAAAAAGCTAAAGATAAAACCAACTGCTCGTGATTTTGGGTCAGTTACATATTGTTTTAAATACACTAGACGTGCGAGTAGAAAAACCACACCGAGCGCTGCTGCGTATCGTGCATCCACATAATGGGAGAAGATAAGCATGCTGGGAATAAAGATTACCAGCAGTTCTAAGGTGTTTTGTTGTACGCGATAAAAGCGTTCAAAAGTAGGGTGGCCTGAAACGGCAGGAGCATCTACGTGGTATCTATTGCGCGCCCATCCAACCAACATACTAAATAACGTATATTCGAGTAACGCTAATACAATAATTATAGAAGCAAGTGCCATGGTTTAATCCCTGATTTTTAATTCACGTCGATGATTTTGAGTAAATAGATGTCGGGCATTATAACGTTGTCCACAATCGAGTTCTAGAACTCGATTGTTAGTAAGCCCGAGTAGTTCACTAGCTGCGTAAATGTTGTTGGAAAAATGCCAGCGTGCGCTGCCAAGCAAGTGCTGCATCTTGTTCATCGTATCTTGCACTACTTGGGTTAGCGAAAGCATGATTTGCTTCATACCAATGAATCTGCGTATCCGCTTTTGAGCCAGAATCTTGTAGCGCTTTTGAGAACTTATCGAGCATCGGCTGGTTAATCCATTGATCTTGGGTGCCAAAGTGGCCAAGCAATGGGCTTTTTAATTTACTTAACTGCGCTGCACTTTTACTCATATCGCCATAATAAACGACCGTTGCATCAATATTGGCTGCAAGACTGGCATTTAGAGACCAACCACCGCCAAAGCACCAGCCAATAGTGCCGACCTTAGTTGCTTTATGATTATCTTTTAAATAACTTACCCAAGCTTGTAAGGCTTCTGTAGCATGGGTTGCATTCACAGCGCTCATTAAAGATCTTGCTTGATCAGCGGTTGTAGCCACTCCGCCTTGGTAAAGGTCGACAGCGAGGGCAATATAGCCTTGTTTGGCAAATTCTTGAGCAACACTTTTTATCTGGTCATTAAGGCCCCACCATTCATGAATCAGTAACACGGCCGGTGCATTGGTTGGGTTTTCTGGTAGCGCTAACGCCGCCATTAAACGCTCACCAGTTTCGCTGGTTATATGCACTGTTTCTAATTTTTCAGCCGCGGCCATTGCCAATCCAGGTACCCCTAGAACAGTGGCTAAGGGTAAGCTGATTAATCCTTTTATAAATAAACGGCGCTGTTCTTCAGATAGTTCAATGGCGGGTAAATTGTTATTCGGTCCACAAGTTAAATCATCACACATAGCGAGCTCCTTAAAGTTATCTATTTAATTATTATAAATTTGGCCAAATAGCCTAGATCGCAGTAAATTAGTTTGTTCTCGGACGGGCTCCTAGTCTGACCACAGCATAGCTAAAAAGTTGAATTTGATTTAAGGAGTTACAGCGTTTAATTGCTGCCAAAATAGCTTTGCAGGGATCGATTGTGAGTATTTTAAACGATACAAACTGATTTGCAGATCAATGCTGGGTAAATGATCTGCTATTTGTACCAGCTGCTGATCAGCTAACTCTTGAGTGATGATGCTTCGGGGCAAATAAGCGATGCCCTTACCTTTTAGCACTAGCGCTTTGAGTGCTTCAGATAGGGAGCTTTGGTAGCGGTGCTTAAGTGTGATTGTGGTCGGCAACTTGGCTAAACACTGAGAGGCAACTAGCTGGCCAAAGAAAGATTCAGGGGTGTGGCTTAGCATTTGTAATGGTTGTTGAGAGTCAACAGTGAACATTGCCTTGCCTTTATTATCAGCTGCACAAACAGGAATTAGCTGATCAACGCCGACATGTAAGCTTTCAATTTCATCCGCTTGTAGTTGCTTATAGATACTTTGCGAATCATAACACAGTAAGAAATCACTGCTACCACCTAAAAAAGTTTCTACTGCTTCATGTAAATCAACGGTATTCATCCTGACTAATGTGCCTGCTAAAATGGCATCAAAATCTTCAATCCAAGCGGGAAAGAAAGCAACGGCTAATGATTGCTGAGAACTGAGAGTGATAACGTTAGGTTGAAGATGCATACTTCTTAGCTGCTCACGGCATAATAGTATTGAATCAGTGAGGGATTTAGCCCGTTCAATAAAAGCATCACCAGCGGGTGTTAAAACTAGTGGGTATTGATTGCGTTCCACTAAACTTATGCCCATCCAAGCTTCTAAAGAGCGAATGCGCCGGCTAAATGCGGGCTGAGTGACAAAGCGAGTTGCAGCGGCTTTTGAAAAAGATCCTTGTTCTACTAGTGCTATATAGTCTTTTAACCACTTTAGTTCCAACAGCTTATTCCTTAAAAGAGAGTGATTGTTTATGAGTAGTAAAGGTTAATCACCAACGTTGATGACACCTGCTTAATAGTACTTGTTTAATGATGAAAGATTAGCGCTAAAACAGCATTCAAAGCTAATACCGAAAAGTAACTACGCATATATAAAATGGCATTTGTGATTTTTGCCCAACGGTGGTTAGATAATAAGAATAAAAGCGCTTGCCAACAAGCTATTCAACTCATTTAAATACAAGAAGAAGCTATCATGCAATACATAAAAAAATCTACAGCAGCGGTTGCCGCTAGTGACGCTCAAATAGAAGACAGCGTAAAAACAATGCTGGAGCATATTGAACAGCATGGCGAAGAAGCTGTTAGAGAATACGCTGCTAAATTTGATAATTGGGAAGGTGATTTCGTCTTAAGTGATGAAAAGCGCGCTGCATTAATAGCTCAAGTGCCAGAGCAAACCAAACGCGATATTCAGTTTACCTATAAGCAAGTAACAGAATTCGCCCGCGCACAACTAGCGAGCCTAAACGAGTTCGAAATCACCACTGATTCAGGTGCAGTGTTAGGACAAAAAATTATCCCGTTAAACTGTGCGGGTTGCTATGTACCAGGTGGGCGCTACTCTCATGCCGCTTCTGCGATTATGAGTATTGCTACCGCTAAAGTTGCTGGTGTTGAAAAGATTATCGCTTGCTCACCACCTAAAGGAGATAGCATTCATCCGGCAATTGTCTATGCGATGGATTTAGCCGGCGCTGATATTATTATGGAAATGGGCGGCGTACACGCTGTTGCGAGTATGGCGAAAGGGTTATTCTCTGGGGCTGCTGCAGATATATTAGTCGGCCCAGGTAATGGCTATGTAGCAACGGCAAAACGTATGCTATTTGGTGAGGTGGGTATTGATGTTTTTGCAGGGCCAACTGAGTCTGCAATTATTGCCGATCACACTGCTGACCCAATGACTATCGCGGTTGATTTAGTCTCCCAAGCTGAGCACGGTGTAGACTCACCAGTATGGCTATTTACAACTGATAAAGCACTCGGTGAAAAAGTGGCTGAGCTCATGCCAAAAGTGGCTGCGGATATGCCAAATGCTGATATCGTACAAGCGGCTTGGAGTGACCACGGTGAGATTATTTTCTGTGAAACACGTGAAGCTTTAGTGGAAGTGAGTGATCTGTATGCGAGTGAGCATTTACAAGTGATTACTGAGGATACTGATTGGTGGTTACAAAACTTGAAAAACTACGGTTCCCTGTTTTTGGGAGAAGGTGCGACAGTGACACATGGGGATAAGTGTTCAGGTACAAACCACATCCTGCCAACTAAGCGTGTTGCGCGTTATAGCGGCGGCTTAAATGTCCATAAGTTCTTAAAAATCCTAACTTACCAAGAAATCAGTGAAGAAGCCAATCTTGAATACAGTGCTATAGGTTCACGTATTTCAAGAGCTGAAGGGATGGAAGGGCACGCACGTGCATGTGATTGGCGTCTGCGTAAGTATTTCCCTAAAACTGAATGGGACTTCGAGGTTTATGATCAAAAGCGCTACGATTAATCGATACCAATAGCCTGATAGGAGGCTGTCCGAGCACAGACTGATCTACTACGATCGCAGTTCTCGGACAGTCTCCTTGCCACATAAAAAGAGATTACCAATGAAAACGTTTACTAAGTCATTTACGCAACAAGAGCCGATCCCAGAAGTAGCGATTGAAGCGGCTATCGCGGTGATGCGCACTGGGCGCTTACATCGCTATAACACCATTGAAGGCGAAAGTAGCGAGGCACAGCTGTTAGAAGAAGAGTTTGCCAAGTATATGGGTGTTCCCTATGCGCTTGCCTGCTCATCAGGTGGTTATGCATTACATGTAGCAATGCGTGCAGCGGGTGTACAAAAGGGTGATTTAGTACTGTGTAATGCCTTCACTTTAGCGCCAGTCCCCGGTGCGATTCACAACAGTGGTGGGCTACCGGTGTTGGTGGATGTAGATGAAAATTACTGCATTGATTTGGACGATTTAGCGTTAAAGGCTGAGCAAAGCGGTGCTAAGTATTTCATGCTCTCGCACATGCGTGGCCATATCGCTGATATGGATCGTGTTATGGCGATTTGTGAGCAGTTCTCTCTAATCTTAATCGAAGATTGCGCACATACGATGGGCGCTTATTGGGATGGTAAGAGAAGTGGCACGTTTGGTGTGGCAGCTTGTTTTAGCACGCAAACTTATAAGCACCTTAACTCAGGCGAAGGTGGCTTTTTAACCTCAACAGATGCGCAGTTAATGGCGAAAGCTATTATGTACTCAGGCTCTTACATGCTGTATGCAAGTCACAGTGCGGCGCCTGAAGAAGAAGTGTTTGCTGATATCCGTTTTGAAACGCCTAACTATAGTGGTCGCATGGACAATTTGCGCGCTGCTATTTTGCGTCCTCAATTAGCGAACTTAGATCAGCAGTGCGCGCGTTGGAACGCTAGATGCAAAATTATGGAACAAGTGTTAGTTAACTGTGAAGCAGTGCAACTTACACAACGCCCTGAAAAAGAGCAGTATGTCGCCAGCACTTTACAATTCTCGTTACCCAGCTTTTCACAAGCTCAGATTCTTGAAGTTGTGGCGCAATGTGCAGATAGAGGCGTGGCATTAAAATGGTTTGGCGCTGATTTACCCAATGGCTACACCAGCCGTTATGATAGCTGGCGCTATATTGAAGACATGCCATCACTACCGGTAACTGAAAAGCTTTTAGCTAGTTTGCTCGATATGCGTATACCGCTGACCTTTAGTGAACAAGATTGCGAGCTGATCGCTGAGATAATCGCCGATGTTGTTACTGAAGTAGCGTCTTAAAAATTAATTTTTAAAGTGATTAATGGAACTAAAGTCATTATCAGACCTCTATTAATTGCTAACATTAGCGTTGCTCTTCCCTGGCAACATTGGCAGCTGAACTGTTTAGTGTGCAGTTCAGCTACCTATTTTTTTAAAAGCCTTTCTAATACAATTAGCTGTTCTTAATACCTTCTTTGCTTCCTTCTCTCTTCTTTTCCTATCTTCGTGCTTTGAATTTTATTGAACGTGAACTTTATGCACAAAATAGCCAAAATGGTCTAAAAAGCCTTTAATTTCATAAACTGTTAAATACTCATGCGTGCCTTTAAGCTGTTGCTATAACGAAAACAAAAAGGAGATACACATGTCTATTCAACGCCGTACTTTACTGGCAGCCGCTATCACAGGTTGTCTGCTATCTAGCTTCACTTTTTCAGTTTCTGCCGCTG
>JBALXS010000163.1:1664-8937 GCA_036960485.1 Oceanospirillaceae bacterium | reverse complement strand
GGCTAAGGTAATCGATGTATGGTATAGAGTTGTTGACTATATTAACGATCCAGCCACGCAGCCCGAAGCTTTATCAATTATGGGGGCTCGTGTTGGCATGGCTTCCGCCGACTACGCTCCTTTCTTAAAAGGCACAAAATTATTAAGCCGTGAAGAGGCAAACATAGTCTTCCAAAAAGCTGATGGCCTAGGATCTTTATATGGTTCATCAAAGGTTTCTGATAATTTCAACCTTGCCTATGATGTATATACAGACCCGCAAGATATCGACGCTTACATTGATGGTAGTTTAACTGCCGCTAAATAATTACTTGGTAACGACAACGATATATTTATACGCATCGTGATAAATAAACTGAAGCAAAGGAATGCATTTAAAAATCGTAATCAAATGCTTTGTTTAACGAACAAGTAATACCTAAGGCTAAAATTTTGACGACAAACAAGCAAAAGAATAGATGGCTTGAGCCACGCATAGAATTGCCAGCAACTGAATACCGCCTAATAACTCTAGCCTCGTTTTTCTTGCCAATACTTCTCTGGTGCCTTGTAAGCTATGTGCCTTTCATATGGCATCCTAATATACAAATCACTGAACCTGGTGAGGTTAGTTATTTTAAAGAAGGCATGCTTATTAAGCGTGAAATTTTTGCTCTTGAATCTGAAAAAATGCTCTCACAAGCAAAGAAAATACCACAAGGTATACCTGCAAACCCTATTTATTTACCCGCACCCGACGAAGTTGTTAGGGCTTTATATACATCGTTTACAACCGAGCCACAACGACGCAGTGAGCAATGGTTGCACGAAAGCCTTTGGCACAGCGTTACGGTTGTGTTTAGCGCTTTCTTTTTATCATCGCTAATTGGTATACCCTTGGGTATTATTTGCGGCACTTATGCAGCTGCATCACGTTTATTTGAACCCTTTGTTGAGTTTTTTCGCTACCTGCCAGCCCCTGCCTTTGGGGCATTAGCTGTAGCCATATTAGGCATCTACGATGGGCCAAAAATAGCCATTATATTTATTGGTACATTTTTTCAACAAGTGCTGATAATTTCAAATACAACACGCAAATTAGATTTGTCGCTATTAGAAGCAGCACTCACCTTGGGTGCAAAAAAATTACAGTTATTGTTTAAAGTCGTTATTCCTGGAGTATTACCCGATATTTATCGGGACCAGCGCATATTACTAGGCTGGGCATGGACGTATCTTATTGTTGCAGAGCTTATCGGTACTAGCTCTGGTATTACTTGGTTTATCACTCAACAAGCACGCTATAAAAATTTTGATAACGTGTTTGCCGCTATTTTTATTATTGGTGTTATCGGTCTACTCTCCGATATTATCTTGTCGAGACTAGCGAAGCGTTTATTTCCTTGGGATAAATCCGTTAACAAATCATAAAATAGGCCGTCATAACTAGACCTAGAAACTTCTATTAACATAAAGTCTTAAGTCATAAAAAAATAACAATTTTAAAATTTACAAAAAAAGAATTATTATGAAACCTCTTCAATTGCCAAGTTATCTCGACCAAGACACTGCTGTAAAAAGCAGGTTTGACGCCTTGAAAAATCGCGATGTGATTCTTGAGGTAAAACAATTAAATAAAGTATTTTCTTCTTCAAAAAATGACGTTACCGCATTAAAAGATATTAGTTTTGTGACGCATAGACGTGAATTTGTCTGTGTCATTGGTCCATCTGGTTGTGGCAAATCAACATTAATTCGTATTCTTGCAGGACTAGAGTCAGCCACTAATGGTGATGTTCTCTTAGATGGAAGCCCCATCAGTGGCCCAGGCCCCGATCGCGGCATGGTGTTCCAAGGGTATACTTTATTCCCGTGGTTAACCGTTAAAAGAAACGTCATGTTTGGTCTACTCAATCAAGGAGCATCAGCTGCTAGTGCCGAAAGCGAGGCCATGCAGTGGATTGATCTTGTCGGCCTTCAGCGTTTTGCTAATAACTATCCCGATCAGTTGTCAGGTGGTATGAAGCAAAGGGTCGCTATTGCTCGCGCCTTAGCGGCTAAGCCTCGAATATTATTAATGGATGAACCCTTTGGAGCTCTCGATGCACAAACTCGCGCAAAAATGCAATCCTACCTTTTAGAAATATGGCGCAATATTGATATTACTATTTTATTTATCACTCACGATTTAGATGAGGCTATTTATTTAGCAGATAGAATCTTAGTGCTGAAAGCAAATCCAGGAGAGGTGCATGAGCTTATCGAAGTTCCCGTGCCAAGACCTCGTAAAACAGAACAATTTATTACTCCAGCGTTTGTAGCAACACGCAAACGTTTAGACGACTTGATTCATCCCATAGGTGCAGATGGCGATGATGATAAATTAAACATGATCCGCTTTACCCAAGCAGGGGACGATATAGAGCCTACAGAATAAAATGATGACTCCGTCACTAATTGATAAAAAATAAAGGTTAACCATGAAGTTAGATGAATATACAACTATTATTGATGGCAGTGCACACTGGTCTTTTATGGCAAGACGGGGCACCCAGATAACTCTTAAAGATATAGACGGCGGTGCTAATGTTGGAATGCTTTTTTATAATCCACACATGCTTTCTGAAAAATTTAACGCCCCAGATACGTTAAAGAGCCAACACACATTCAAGCTAACAAAAGGCCATTGTCTTTATTCAGATATGGGCAGAATATTTTGCTCTATCATCAAAGATAGCTTTGGCTGGCATGATTCTGTGTGCGGCAATAGTCACGCCGCACATGTAGAATCAAAATGGGGGAAGCGTAGTTATCAAACTGATACTAATCAATGGCTACAGAATGGCTACGACAGCTTTTTGGTAGAACTTGCTAAATATAATTTGGGTCGTCGTGATCTTGCAGCTAATATGAATTTTTTTAGTAAAGTAACTGCATCCAAAGAGGGCGATTTAGTATTATCAGAGAGTTCATCGAAAGACGCATCTATTACCCTGCGCTTTGAAATGGATACCCTAGTTATACTTCATACCTGCCCTCATCCGCTTAACAATAGCACTTCTTATCAACAAAAACCTATAGAGCTGACATTAGAAAAAGCGCCTACAATTAGCACTGATGATTACTGTATGAATTTAACAGCAGAGAATCAAAGAGGGTTTAAAAACAATGCCCTGTATCATTTAGGTCTAAATTAACCGCCATATTATACAAACGCTATTTATTGAAAAAAATTGAAAGAGAAACAGAAATGATTAAAGCAAGCCAACTAGATAAAGATCAGAACTGTTTTACTCAGACAGTTGATGCCGGCGATTATTTTATTCGAGTTATCCAAAAAGGACAGACTATTCGCATAGTCGATTTGAAAGGTAACCAAGCAGCAGACACTTTATTCTTCAACGCTGATGATGTCGGCGAACGCTACAGCCTCACCGATACGATCCGCGAACAAGGTAATATTTACTTAACTGCAGGAACTCTATTAAAGACCAATGAAAATAATGATTTATTAGAAATTACCGCCGACACCTGTGGGCGTCACGATACTGTTGGTGGTGCATGCTCTAGCGAATCAAATACTGTACGTTATGATTTGCAAAAACGTCACATGCACTCTTGCCGAGATAGTTGGATGCTTGCCATTCAAGAACATGAAAGTTTTCAATTAAATAAAGATGACATTACTCATAACATTAATTTTTTTATGAATGTACCCATAACCGAAGATGGCGGTCTTACGTTTGAAGATGGCATATCTTCACCCGGTAAATACGTGGAGTTAAAAGCACACATGAATGTATTAGTGCTTCTTTCTAATTGTCCACAACTGAACAACCCTTGTAACGGCTATAACCCTACACCCATAGAAATTATAATTTGGAATTGTGAAAAACTACTTATAGGTTATCTATTTAAAAATGTGTCATTGACTAAACAATATATCAGTAACATAAGAAAAATTAATGTGGGGACGGCCCTACTTTATTTTATTCATGCGGGGACGACTCTGCCAGCATAGTATTCCTTTAATTATGTTTAGAAAAATACTTATCGCCAATCGTGGCGCAATTGCTGTTCGTATTATTCGAACGCTAAAAAAAATGAATATTATATCGGTAGTCATTTTTTCTGATGCCGATAAATCATCTCTGCATGTACAGCTAGCTGATGTAGCTATTGCCTTGGATGGTAATTTAGCAAGCGAAACTTATCTTAATAGTGAAAAAATCCTACGCATCGCTAGTGAAAATAATGTGCAGGCCATTCATCCTGGCTATGGGTTTTTAAGTGAGAATGCTGCTTTCGCAAGATGCTGCGCGAAAGAAAATATTGTTTTTATCGGTCCAACACCTGAACAACTAGAACAATTTGGTTTGAAACATACGGCACGTGACCTCGCTAAAGCTAATGGTGTACCTCTTATATCTGGCTCCGATTTATTAAGTGACCTTGATGAAGCATTGACTATTGCTAATGATATTGGCTACCCGATTATGCTGAAAAGTACTGCGGGTGGTGGTGGTATTGGTATGAAAATTTGTCAAGATATAGATACTTTAAAAGATGCTTTTGCCAGCGTCAAACGCCTTAGCCAGAATAACTTTGGTAATGATGGTGTTTTTATCGAAAAATATATTAATCGCTCTCGTCATATCGAGGTGCAAGTTGTTGGCGATGGCAAAGGTTATGTGACGACTCTGGGTGAGCGCGACTGCTCATTACAACGTCGAAATCAAAAAGTAATAGAAGAAACTCCCGCCCCTAATTTACCCATAAAAATTCGCGATCAGATGATTGCTGCGGCTAAAAAATTGGCTGAATCTGTTAATTATCAATCGGCTGGCACCGTCGAGTTTATTTATGACGTTGATCTATGTGCTTTCTATTTTTTAGAAGTGAATACACGCCTGCAAGTTGAGCATGGCGTTACCGAGATGGTCACTGGCGTCGATCTCGTCGAATGGATGATTAAAATCGCTGCAAATGCTGCGCATGTGTTACTTACTTACAAGCATCAACCTAAAGGCCATGCTATACAAGCACGTATTTATGCAGAAGACCCTTACAAAAACTTTCAGCCAAGCAGTGGTTTACTTACCCATGTTGCACTCCCCAGTGATTGCCGTTGTGACACCCATATAAAATCTGGAATTACTGTTTCATCTTATTACGACCCTATGCTCGCCAAAATTATCGCCTACGACACTAATCGAGAACTAGCTATAAAAAAACTTATTGGCGCTTTAGGCAATACAAGTATCGAAGGTATCGTCTCAAACATTCATTATTTACAAGAGGTCTTATTAAATAACACCGTTAAAGAGTGCTTATTTACCACAAACTTTTTAGATACCTTTGATTATCAGAGTGTTGGTGTTGATGTGCTCAAAGCAGGTACACAGACAACCATACAAGATTATCCTGGTCGTACAGGTCTGTGGAATGTGGGTGTGCCGCCCTCGGGGCCAATGGACAATCTTGCGTTTCAAATAGGTAATCAATTACTCGGCAACAATTCAGTAGCGTCTGGGCTAGAAATAACGCTAACTGGACCTACATTAAAATTTCGATGCGATAGCGTTATTGCGCTCACTGGTGCGCTAATGAATGCCACTATCGACGGCGAGGCAGTTGATTTTTGGCAGGCGACTAACATTAAAGCTGGCAGTATTTTGCAGCTAGATAAACTCACTCATGCAGGCATGCGTAGTTATCTTTGTGTGGCCGGTGGGTTTCAGTTGACCGACTATTTAGGCAGCAAAAGCACATTCACACTTGGTCAGTTTGGTGGACATAGTGGCCGCGCATTATTGGAAGGAGATGTTTTACCGATCCTTCAACTACAAGCTACGGAATTAGAAAATACCAAACAACCTACTCTAAAGCTTGCCGCCGCAGACCAACCTAGCTATTCATCGTATTGGAAGATATCCGTCATTTATGGCCCTCATGGGGCGCCAGATTTTTTTACCGAAGAAGATATAAAGATATTTTTTGAAACACAATGGCAAGTACATTTTAATTCAAGTCGAACCGGTGTTCGCCTAAGTGGCCCCAAGCCACAGTGGGCAAGAAAAGATGGCGGCGAAGCAGGTCTTCACCCCTCTAATATTCACGATAATGCCTATGCCATTGGCGCTGTTGATTTTACCGGGGATATGCCCGTTATATTAGGCCCGGATGGCCCTAGCCTAGGTGGCTTTGTTTGTCCGGTTACCCTTATCAAAGCAGATCTATGGAAACTAGGCCAGCTAAAACCAGGCGATACTATTCAATTTATACCTATCTCTACCCACGAGGCCGAGCAACAAGAAAAAGCACAGCATTATTTTATTGAAAATTTATCTCATAAATATAGTGCACAACCAAATAATACTGTTGTAGCCATACCGACTAATAAACTATCAGCCATATTACATCGACAAGATGGTAGTGGTAATAGTCCAAGGATAATTTATCGAATATCGGGCGATGATAATATTTTAATTGAGTATGGTGAACTTGAACTTGACTTGTCATTGCGTTTTCGCGTGCATGCATTGATGCTTTGGCTCGAGCAAGAACAACAAAAAAACACTTTACTAAAACACATTATCGATATAACACCTGGCATTCGCTCCTTACAAATTCATTTTAACAACTTATATTTATCGAGAGACCTATTACTTAAAATATTAATAGATGCCGAGCAAAAACTGGGTGATATCTCGACAATGACCGTGCCTACAAGAACGATTTATCTACCCTTATCTTGGGATGACCCATCAACACAAGTCGCCATAGAAAAATATATGACGACGGTAAATCCCGATGCACCTTGGTGCCCAAGTAATATTGAATTTATTCGTCGCATTAATGGTCTTAACTCACTTGATGACGTTAAGGATATTGTACTGTCAGCAAACTATCTAGTCATGGGCTTAGGCGATGTATATTTGGGTGCCCCTGTTGCAACACCACTAGACCCTCGTCATCGATTAGTAACTACCAAATATAATCCGGCAAGAACATGGACACCTGAAAATGCTGTGGGTATCGGCGGTGCTTATATGTGTGTTTATGGGATGGAAGGTCCAGGAGGTTATCAGTTTGTAGGTCGTACTTTACAAGTGTGGAATCGCTACAATCAAACCAATGATTTCACTCAACCATGGCTATTGCGCTTCTTTGATCAAATTCGATTTTATGAAGTTAGTCACGATGAATTACAACAAATACGCAGCGATTTTCCGCTAGGACGGTTTTCTCTTCGTATCGAAGAAAGCGAGTTTAGCCTTGCTGAATATAAAAA
>JBALXS010000163.1:0-1654 GCA_036960485.1 Oceanospirillaceae bacterium | reverse complement strand
GAGAATATAAGCGATATAGCAGACTTTAGAAAAATACAACGACAAGCTTTTTCACAAGAGCGTGATCGCTGGGAGGCAGCTGGGCTCAATTTTGACGCCGTTGAAGTGGATAAGTTACCCGAGCATGATGAGATTGTACTTGCAGATACTGAAGAAGCTGTTTTTTCTCATATTCCAGGATCACTTTGGAAGTTAGACATTGAGATTGGACAAAGAATTAACGCGGGTGACACGCTAGCAATTATTGAGTCTATGAAAATGGAGTTTCCTATTAGATCTGATGTAAGTGGAATAGTGACGTCTATTTTTGTAAAAGAAGGCCAACAATTAAATACAGGACAAATGTTGATAGTAATTTCTACAGCACAATAATTTTAAATTACTTATGAAAAGTTTTAACCTTAATGAGCTATTTATAAAGTCAATTAAACTCTTGCAACTCACTAAAAAAAGAATATGAGTATGAACAACAGCCAACAGAAAATTATAGCCATGAATATAGCTGCTCTCAGAGAAGCTTATATCAATAAGTCACTTACACCTGAGACTGTTATCGAGCATTGCTTGCATAAAATTAATAACTCTAAAGCATCTAACGCTTGGATTAGCGTTCTCGATAAAGTTCAGCTGAGTCATTATATTGATAACTTAAAACATAAAAAAATCGAAGATTCGCCACTATGGGGAATTCCATTCGCAATTAAAGACAATATCAATTTAAAAGATATTGCCACAACAGCTGCCTGTCCCGATTTTGCATACACACCTACTGAACATGCCTTTGTCGTAAAACAATTAATAAATGCTGGAGCAATACCTTTAGGTAAAACTAATTTAGATCAATTTGCCACAGGACTTGTTGGTACACGCTCGCCTTATGGTGCGGTTACCAATTCATTCGATCCTAACTATATTTCTGGCGGTTCCAGTTCGGGTTCATCCTTTGCCGTTGCAACTGGCCAAGTCAGCTTTGCACTGGGTACGGATACCGCCGGTTCAGGTCGAGTTCCAGCGGCACTAAATAACATTATTGGCACCAAACCCAGTATTGGTTTATTGAGCTGTAGTGGCGTTTTACCTGCGTGCAAATCACTCGACTGTGTCACTTTTTTTACCACTACAGCTAGTGATGCAGAAATCATATTGGATGTTGCTGCAGTTTATGACGAGCAAGATGCATTTTCACGAAAACCTTCTTTTTCTAAGCAAATAGTTAGTTCTAAATTTAAGATAGGTGTTCCAAAAGAAGCAAGTCTTGAGTTTTTTGGTCATCCAGAATACCTACATTTATTTAGAGAGTCTTGTCATCAATTAGAGCAAGCCGGCGCTGAATTATTCACCATTGATTTAGAACCTTTTCTAGACGTAGCCAAGCTACTTTATAGTGGCCCTTGGGTTGCTGAACGCTACCATGCAGTGGGAGCATTTATTGATGATGAAACTAATAAAAGCGATGCAACGGTAGCAACAATTATTAAAGGCGGAAGCGTACCTACCGCTGTCGATATGTTTGAGGGAGTTTATCAATTAAAGCGACTTAAAAAGATAACCGATGAAGTACTCGCCACCGTTGACGCCATTGTAATGCCAACGACAAGTAACCACTACACCATAGCCGAGCTGGCAGATAAACCGATAGAGCTCAACAGTAATA
>JBALXS010000010.1:31709-77099 GCA_036960485.1 Oceanospirillaceae bacterium | reverse complement strand
CATGCGAGTTAAGTAGCTTGCCGCATAAAAAAGGTGCATATTTGCACCTTTTTTTTGCTTGATTATTTCTTATTCAACTGTGTATTCTGTTATATTTCAGAATATAGTAACTCATTTATTATGTTTTAAGGCAACATTTTGACAAGTAAACTTCCATTTTCAATTGACTAAAATATATGCTCGCTCAAAATCAATTTTCAATTATCTTACCTTACTTTAAAAATCTATTGTGGCTGCTACTGCTTTGCTCAGGGCTAAGGTTAGCTTTTTATGCACTTAATTCAAGTACCTTTCAAGCGATAGATAATATCGATATTAGTGCAGCATTCTTGCATGGGATACGCTTTGATTTAGCAACCGTTAGCATATGTTTAGCCCCTTGGTTGATAATAGCCCTGCCTTTATACATTTCTCAGTGCCATTCTAGTTTTATTTTACTAACTAAACTGTATTGGCCATTAGCACCGCTGCTATTAATCACCAGCAATGTAGCAGATAGTTTGTATTTCCCATTCATAGGACGAAGATCAGGCCTTGAAGTCCTTACTTTTACAGCTGATTTAGCAGATCAAGCGAGTCAATTACTTGCTCAATATTGGTTGTTTGTATTATTTTCTGCATTTGTCGCAATATTTTTTATTCTAGTGAGTAACCGTTTTATTACCACAAGCCCAAAAAACGCCCGCCCCTGGTATATCCGTGTCGTTATTGCTTTATGTCTATTTATGTTCGCTGTAATATCAATACGTAGCACTATTGAATCAAAGCCATTGAGCCCATCACACGCCTTTAATTGGCCAATGTCGAGCACTGGGCATTTAGTTCTAAATTCAACTTTCACATTGTTAAGGCAAAGCGAAGGGCAGTTGAAAAAGATAGACTTCTACACTTCGGATAAACAAGCAAAAGCACTAAACCAACAAATTCACAGCCCTTGGCCTACACCTGCAAAACAAGATAATATAGTCATTATTGTGTTGGAAAGCTTTGCCAGCGAATACTTAACCAAAGCCGACGGATCCATAGGCTACGCTCCTTTTTTACATTCTTTAAGCCAACAAAGTTTGACCTTCAAACAAGCGTATGCGAATGGAAGACGCTCGATTGACGCTCTACCCTCCATACTTGCAGCACTACCACCGCTAATGCAAAAACCTTTTATTACTTCAAGTTATTTAGGCAATAATGTCTCAGGTCTAGCCTCTCTATTAGCTTATGAAAACTACCAAACACATTTTTTTCATGCCGCAAAAAACGACAGCATGTATATAGACACTATGAGCCAAAGATTTGGATTTAAAAATTTTACTGGTTTAAACGAACACCCTCATCTAGATGATTTCGATGGTAAATGGGGAATTTTTGATGAACCCTTTTTTCAGCACATGGCACAAAGCTTAAACAAACTACCACAGCCATTTATAGCCGGCATGTTTAGCTTAAGCTCCCACAACCCATACACCTTGCCCAGTAAATACAAAAATAGCTTCCCCAAAGGCTCTTTAGCTATTCATGCTAGTATTGGCTATACTGATATGGCCTTAAAGAAGTTTTTTGATACTGTTAAAACCATGCCTTGGTATGAAAAGACACTATTCATCATCACCGCAGATCACACATCCATTAGTGATAACACCGCTTACCAAACGACAACAGGGCGTCATCGCATTCCTTTAATGCTTTTTAGCCCAACAGGTAAACTCCCATCAAAAGCAAGCTTAAAAGTGGCTCAGCATACTGATATTCCCAGTACTGTATTAGATTACCTAGGTCTTTCTAGCAAGTACCAAAGCCAGCTTCTACCCTTCGGCAATAGCTTACTAAGCAGCAATGAAGGCGAGGCATTTTTTACAGAAGCTACGCAATATGTTCTGGTCAATAACTACGCAACACTTATAGCCAGTCACAATTTAGAGCAGCTAAAGCTCATATCAAAAAACAAAAATATTGATAACACACAACTTAAGCAAGCAATGCTAGCTAAATTAAAAGCTAAAATTCAAATCTTTAATAATGGCATGTTGAATAATAACTTTCTGCCGAGTTTGAAAAAATAAGGGAGCTTACTAGTCTCAGGCTAACACCGAATATTTTTAAAAGCGTTCTCAAGCACTTTCTTAATGCATTAAAACCGTAACACTAGAGCAACGTAGAGAATTTTTAGTTAATACATATCGTAGCAAACAACAATAAAATGAGGAGGACACCGGCGAAATAGCCGTATTTACTGATACAAAAGAGCATTTAGGGCCAGTTTTAAACGCCGTATTAATGAATGCAGCTTACACAGAGGTCTCTATGAGTTATTTAATTTAAGTATCAGCTTCGAAAGCTGATACTTAAATTAAAAAAACACTTAATCTTGGAACATTTTAATCAAAATCGATTTTATGTTAGTCGTATCAAATGGCTTATCCAAAATTGCATCCACGCCTGCTTCACGCACTTTTTCTAAATGACTATCTTTAGCCTCTGAAGTGACCATCAATACTGGAACATGTGAATGTTGTGGTGACTGACGTACATAAGTGGTTAGCTCAATCCCATTAACCTGCGGCATATTATAATCCGTGACCAGTAAATCTATTTCATTATCCTGAAGATACTCTATCGCAAATTTACCATCTGCAAATTCAGTTATATTATTGAGTCCTAAATTATTTAATACTCTGGCAATTGCTCGACGCGCCAATTTGCTATCATCCACTAATGCAACACGCAAAGTATTTACATCATAGTTTTCAAGATATAATTCTTCTGCATTTAGAAATGAAATTGCTGAACGCAACGCCTTTTGTAAAGCGCTTTGCGCAAAAGGCTTAGTTAGGATCGCCAAAATCCCTGACTGTTTAAAAACTTCTAAATGATTTCTGCGCTGCTCACTCGAAATCAACACAAAAGGTAATCCAGCATACTGCTCATGCTTGCGTAACAAATGTAATAATTCAATAGCAGTGCCATCTTGATAATGTAGGTTTGAGATAACTAGATCTGGCGGGTATTTTAATATTTTAGCTATTGCTTCTAATTTACCATCAGCAAATTCAATTTTCGTCACTTTTTCTTGGTTCAGTTTTTTTAAAATAATATTTTGCTGCATTTTAGAAGGCTCTATAAGCAACACACTGAGTTCAGAGGGATTTAATTCTTCCATTAGTTTTCCTAGCACCACAAAAAATTTTAACTCTCATACTTTCTACAGTCAATTTAACAACAGCACACATATTAACTTGTAGGTATACAAAGAACCGGGATCAAAATTACTAAATATTTAAGCTATGCTAACTTACTATAAATGGATGACAGTAGTAATTTCACATTTATTGAGCTTTGTTGAACACACTTAAGTATGGGATACAGCCCTTTACAAAACAATGCTGCATTCGATTATTTTTCATATTAATCATTGCTAGAGGTTAATACTGAGTGTAAATTAGCGTTTTTTAACCTCGATAAAATGAAGAGCATGCGCGCACAAGATTTTAAAGCCCTCACCAACCTTTTGCTAACCTTACTTTTGGCGCTATTACTAACGGCTATTTGGTGGTTTAGCACCCAAACATCCCTTAATCAATCTTCATCGAAAGCTTTAGGTAACATCTCATGCGATTTTAATAATCAAGCTTGCTTATTTCAAGAAAAAGGCAACAAGGTACACTTCACCATTGCCAACAAAACCATGCAATCATTCGAACCGCTCACTTTTAATCTCGAATTTGTTGGCTATAGCCCTGAAACTGTAGCCATCGATTTTCAAGGAATTGAGATGTTCATGGGAGCTAATTTATTAAATCTAGAAAAAAGCTCTGATAACACATTTACTGGCACTCATACTTTAGCTGGGCATGCTGGTATGTCGATGACTTGGCGAGCAATCGTTAAATTCACACAAAGCGGCCAAGCAGAAACAGTAGAATTCGAGTTCGAACTAGAATGAAGTTACCTAGTTATAACTATTGCTGTTCTTTAACTCATTGCTTTTACATTAATCAAAAGCGTCATTCTGCTAAAAAAATCAAATTAGCGATGACTGAAAACCGATGAGCCATGATGAGCTATAAAGGCAAATATTTTTTAATCTGACAGCCATCAATTTTAATGAGAAGCTGAAGACACTTTATTTCCACGACACCTTTAGCTTTTACGTAATAAGATGTAATTTTTAGCAACTAGACCGAAACACAGCTTTTGGATAACTATTTGCATAGTTACTCACAATACCCACCCAATCTCTACTAATACTCCTTTTTGACTACCATCTTTACAACCGCCTTTTACAACCATATTAGTCGCTAAGAGGAAGGTGCTTGTTTTTCAAATATGTAATTATGCGCCGATATTCGAACAGGTTACTAATTATGAACATAAGCATCTTTGATTTATTTAAAATAGGCATTGGCCCTTCAAGCTCACACACCGTGGGTCCAATGATTGGCGCCAAAAATTTCATTACAGCATTACATGCACGTAACGAGTTACAAAAAACAACTAATTTGCGTATCGAGCTGTTTGGGTCATTAGGGGCAACAGGTAAAGGTCACGGTACCGGACCAGCTGTAATACTTGGGCTAGAAGGTAATGCTCCTTCCACTATAGATCCTAATTATATGCCTATTCGATTACGTGAGATTGAAGAAAGCGGCTTATTACAACTAAGCGAGCAATGTACTATTCGCTTTGATCAACAAACCGATTTACATCACATTTTTCAAGCATTACCTGAGCACCCCAATGGCATGCGTATTAGCGCCCGCGATGCACAAGGTATTATTTTATATGCCCAAGAGTACTTTTCTGTCGGCGGTGGTTTTATTTTAGACAAAGATGAATTTCATAATGCTGAAAACACCACCACAACAGATGAAACAGCTAAAGTTCCTTACCCATTTAATACAATGGCGCAGCTGTTAGATATTTGCAAAGACCACAACATGTCGATTCACCAGGTCATGATGGCCAATGAATGTCATTATCGCCCAGCTAGTGAAACCCGTGCTGGTATCTTAAAAATCTGGCAAGCCATGCAGAACTGCGTTGAAAGAGGCTACCATCAAGAGGGTATACTTCCAGGTGGCTTAGAAGTAAGAAGAAGAGCGCCCGCACTTTACAAAAAACTCACTTCAAGGCCTGAAGCTGCACTTAGAGATCCTTTGGCGGCTCTCGATTGGGTGAATCTATATGCACTGGCGGTCAATGAAGAAAACGCTGCGGGCAGCAAAGTAGTAACAGCCCCTACTAATGGCGCTGCTGGAATCATACCCGCAGTATTACATTACTATGCACGTTTTTACTTCTCAGGCAGCGATGCTGGAGTCGTTAAATTCTTATTAACCGCGGCTGCCATTGGCATGCTGTGCAAGCATAATGCATCCATTTCAGGGGCTGAAGTGGGCTGTCAAGGCGAAGTCGGCTCGGCTTGCGCAATGGCAGCGGCCGGTCTCGCCGCGGTAACAGGTGGCACACCTGAACAAATTGAAAATGCCGCTGAAATAGCGATGGAACACAACTTGGGCCTTACTTGTGACCCTATTGCAGGCTTAGTACAAATCCCATGCATTGAGCGTAATGCAATCGCTGCCGTAAAAGCAATTAATGCCAGCCGTATGGCTCTTAACGAAGATGGCCAACATTTTGTAAGCTTAGATAAAGTAATTAAAACAATGCGCGATACGGGCGCCGATATGCAAAGCAAATACAAGGAAACATCTTTAGGTGGACTCGCAGTTAACTTCACTGAGTGTTAATGATTGCAGAAATCACCAACAGCAATAGCATTTAGTACTAATACAAAAGCATCATAGTAAAACATATAATTTATCTGCAATATATGGTGGTTAAAAAATGCAAAAGCTTAATAGCTGAGACTTTTATAACCTTCAAGAGCAGCAAATTTATTAAAGCTTATAGATTAATTCAATTGCTTCTTCTATAGGCTTAAAAAATATATTTGATCAATACTTTCTATGTTAATCTCAACAATATATATGCATATACAAAAATAAAATAATAGAACAGAAAGACAGATAATAATTAGAGGTAGACATGACAGAACGTGAATCAATGGATTTTGATGTTGTAATTGTTGGCGCAGGCCCTGCGGGGCTATCCACCGCTTGTCGATTAATGCAGCAAGCAAATGAAAATGGCAGTGAGTTAACCGTTTGTGTAGTAGAAAAAGGCTCTGAAGTAGGAGCACATATTTTATCCGGCGCTGTCGTTGAGCCACGTGCTTTAAACGAGCTTTTCCCCGATTGGCAGGCTCAAGGCGCTCCACTGAACACAGCTGTCACTGAAGATCAGATTTTTTTATTAAAAGATGCACAAAAATCTATCAAAGTACCAAATTTCTTAGTACCAAAACCCATGCACAATGAAGGGAATTTTATTGCTAGTGTTGGTAATTTGTCGCGCTGGTTAGCTGAGCAAGCCGAACAACTAGGCGTTGAAATATTCCCAGGCTTTCCAGCTGCGCATATTATTTATAATGATGATGGCGCTGTTACTGGAATAGGCACTGGCGACATGGGTTTAGATGAAGCTGGCGAGCAAAAAGATGGCTATATGCCAGGCATGGATTTGCTGGCTAAGTACACGGTTTTCACTGAAGGTTGTCGTGGTCATTTAGGTAAAGAGCTTATCCAAAAATTCCAGCTTGATAAAGATAGCGATGCGCAGCATTACGGCATTGGTATAAAAGAGCTATGGGATATAGATCCTGCCAAGCATCAACCCGGCTTAGTGGTACATGGCGCAGGCTGGCCTTTGGATAAGGCCAGCGGTGGATTCTTTCTCTACCATTTAGAAAACAATCAAGCAGTGGTTGGTCTAATTACCGACTTAAGCTATAGCAACCCGCACCTTAGCCCATTCCACGAATTTCAACGTTTAAAGCACCACCCACAGCTCGCTCAATATTTAACCGGCGGCAAGCGCGTCTCTTATGGCGCAAGAGCCATCACCAAAGGCGGCTTTAACTCTCTTCCTAAAATGACCATGCCCGGCGCTTTGTTATTAGGCTGCGATGCTGGAACGTTAAATTTTTCCAAGATCAAAGGCACACATACAGCAATGAAATCAGGCATGATTGCTGCTGAAACGATCACAAGCGCTTTAACCGCGGGCGATACTGGCGCCAGTGATTTACAACAATTTGCTGATAACTTCAAAAACTCTTGGGTTTATGAAGAGCTATATCGCAGCCGTAACTTTGGCCCTGCGCTACACAAGTTTGGCACTCTAATTGGCGGTGGTTTCAACTTTGTCGATCAGAATATTTTTCCTATTCCTGTCACTTTGCATGACAATAAAGCCGACCATGCACAGCTAAAGCTTGCCAGTGAATGCCCAGAAATCAGCTATCCTAAACCAGATGGCGTATTAAGCTTTGACAAACCTTCTTCGGTATTTCTATCAAATACTAACCACGAAGAAAATCAGCCTTGTCATTTAAAGCTTACTGACATCAGCATTCCATTAGGTAGTAATTTAGCCAAATATGCAGAACCTGCACTGCGCTATTGCCCAGCA
Organism: Oceanospirillaceae bacterium; assembly: GCA_036960485.1. Lineage (GTDB taxonomy): Bacteria > Pseudomonadota > Gammaproteobacteria > Pseudomonadales > Balneatricaceae > Rs1. Next base: position 69,572 of record JBALXS010000010.1, on the reverse strand, counting down.
GGTGTGTATGAAATAGTTGAGCAGGAAGGCGAAAAAGTTTTTCAAATAAATTCGCAGAACTGTGTACATTGTAAAACGTGCGACATCAAAGATCCCGCCCAAAATATTACTTGGGTAGCCCCTGAAGGTGGTGGTGGTCCCAACTATCCTAATATGTAATTAATAGAGATCGCAGATAACTACTGCGCTCAATAATACAGCTTTAAAAAATCGGCTTAAAATGCTTATTTACATAGTAAATCTTGCCATTTAGCCGATTTCTCCCTTGCCATATCATCGTTAGTTACGTTACACAGAACTCAATAACGGTAGCAGTTAACGACGACTGTTATTGATCATAAAAAATCATACCGTCAGTTAAGTTTTCTTTCATTTTTGCTATTCTAGAAGCTAAATTGCCCGCATGGATTTCCAATTTATTACCGTCGGGATCTAATAAATACAACGAACACCCTTCGCTGTTATTTTGCTTCCACACATCTATACCACTTGCCAGCAGCCGCTCACTAAAGCTGACAAAATCCTGCTCGTCAATATCAAAAGCGATATGGCTATAATCTTTACTGGGCTTAACAATATCAACGCTTAAGCATAACCATAGCTCCCCAACCGTTAAATAAGCACCGTTTGTCCAACGCACCTGCAACTGCATCGTCAATTGCTGTTGGTAAAAATTGATAGCACGATCTAAATCACTAACCGCGATGGTAATATGGTTTATGCCTTTTAACATTTGTATCCTTAAATGATGAATGTAGACTTATAGATTATCGCTTAGCCCTCTCCCTAACTTTTAGTATTAAGCACATCCTAAATATGGATTAAGGTAAATCAAACGCTGGTGCCAAGGTTTTAGCTAAATTACTCACACTCTTTTGCCTGCTAAGCTTATCTAAAGCGTTATATATATCTTTTCGCTGCTGCTTTTGCAGCAGCTCTAGCACTTGTCCAACTTGCTGCTCTGTCACCACTAAGTCTTCACGCAATGCATGATTTCTGCTGTGTAACACTTTATAAACATACAAAAAACGCGCTAAAACAACATAGGGGAAATTTTTGTTTTTAATAGGCCCTTGGCGTGCTTCAAATCCACCTAAAGGTATCCCCTTTAATTTTATATCTGCTAGTTTATCTGCGCCAAACCAAGCGGCAGTAGAACCTAGCACAGCACCAGAAAGCGCACCTAACATAAAGGTTTGTCCTGCTACCGCTAAATCTACAGCGCCACCGGTTGTTGCCCCTGCAATGGCGGCAACTTTGGTAAGTTGCGTTCGATCTAACCCCCAAGCATACCAGTGCTCGGTATCAAATAGATCATTTGGCAACGCTAACTCTGGCCCTTTGCGCTGTAACTGATGATGGCGGTACAACATTTGCAAAGCATCGTGCGCTTGTGATTCGCGCTGGCGCATCCAATGATAATAGCGTTTTTCAAGTAGCAACTGCATTTTCTCGCCCTGCTCTTTATTTAATGCTTTTTGCTGTAACTGATAGCCTGTTAAATCTTGTAATAACTGTGCAGCAATGGCGCAGCTTTGCGCTTTTTGCGCTTCGACTTTATCTTTAAATGCAGCAATTATATTATTCAGTGAAGCCGCCCAGGGCAAATGCAGCTGTGTGAAGGCTTCAAGTAAATCCAAGTGCTGCTGCAAATCTGCTTGTATAGCATCAAACACTCTGACTAAGCTAAAATATTGATGTAATGCTTGTTTCCAATCTTGCACGTAAGCAGTGCTTTCAATGGGATTAATCAAGGCCATACTTGGCTGGCCGCTCCAGCGTAATATTTCCATTTCAGCTTCGTAATCCGCACTATAAGGCCTAGAGCCATCTACAACATATAAAATTGCAGCTCCCGCCATAATAGGCTTTAGCAGCTCAATTTCATCTTTATAAAGCTCTTGGCACTGTGGATCTAATAAAAACTCCCTTACTCTTTGGGCGCGCTTATCAGCAGTAGGCTGGGTACTTTGCAGCCAAGCTAAAACCTTTCTTGGTCTTTGAAAACCTGGTGTATCAATTAACTGATAACTCTGCTGCGCCAAGCTAATTTCATAAGTATTAGCTACCGCTGTGGTACCACTGCGCATAGAAACGGCCACACGATCATCTCTGGCGAGTGTTGATACGACAGATGATTTACCTTTATTAGGATGCCCTACGACTGCAAATGCCGGTATCATATTAACACTCCTAATTGCTGTAACTGCCAGCGCGATAAGGGATAGCAAAAGCGGCGCCACTCATCTAAATGTAAATCGCTGATTGTTTGAAACTGTTCGCCCTGCCAATCTAATGGCATAATAATACCTGTTGTCTGCTGCATAAAATCTTCAAGCTCACCCATTGGAGGCTCCCAAGCGGCTACAATAAGTAACTTCTTTCGTGTATCTTGCAGTGCCTGCTGTTCACTTTCTAGACTTGCTTGCGCTCCTATCTGATAAACAGCTACAGGCATACCCAGCACAGCTGTTAATTTATTTAGCAATGCTTGTGGTAGCTGCACCCAACTCAAAAGTACGTAATCACCTAAATGATGATCATTGCTGATCACTTCGGTTAACTGTGTTTTCGCATTTTCTGCAGATTTTTGCGCTAATGAAGCATCGTGATCAGCTGTGTGCGCAAGCTTTTGCGAGCTTGCAAGCGCTTCACGCTCCAGCTGTTGCAGCTTCTTTGCTCCCCAAATATATAACAATAATCTTGGAGTAACGGCATAACATAACTGCGCCCAAAAAATATAACGCCACCAAACACCCGTGCTTGATAACTGAGGATTCAAACTTAAACGAGAATCTTGAGATATTTCAACCATTGCTAATACAGGTTGCGCTTGATCGATAAAAAACCAAGGCTTTGCCAGCCAATTAAGTAGCGGGTAGATTTGCTCAGCTTGTAATAAAGTACTACGCCACACGAAGCTAACGTCATTAAATAACAAAACGAAGATAAATGATAAGATGCAGCCCGCACTAAAAACTAGTGCTAATTTTTGGCTTTGAGTAAAAACCCATAAAGACAGTAAGCCTTGATGCTTAAGAGTATTTAAGTTTAGCAACCAAGGTTTTGGCCAGATAGGCATGGTGAGCAACCATACAACTAACCCTTTTTCACTTTTTCCCCAATATAAAAATAATGCGAACATCAGTGATAAAACAGGCCATGCTACAAACAGCAATAGAAGATACAACAAATTAACGCGACCAAATTGATCGCCGCCAATCAACAGCGCACTAGAAAAAATAGCAGCACAAAAAACCAGTGCAGCCAAGCCATTACTAATAGGCCGGTTTTGTTCTGTAGCCACTCACACCTCTCTTTAATTCAGCATTTATATGATGCGCTGATAATAGCAGAGTACTGTACGAGGGCGAATCAACATTTAAATGAAAAACTAATCATTCATTTCGAGCAGGCATAAAAAAAGGGCAAACCTAAAAATAGATTCACCCTTTATTATTTGCAAAGCCTAAGCCTTGCTACAGTAAATTAATATTTAACTATTTATTTACTGCTATAGCAACTAATTAAAGTGCTACGATGTTCTCAGCTTGTGGGCCTTTCTGGCCTTGAGAAACACTGAATTCAACACGTTGACCTTCAGCAAGAGTCTTGAAGCCATCGCCTGCAATTGCAGAGAAATGTGCAAAAACATCTGGACCTGATTCTTGCTCGATAAAACCAAAACCTTTAGTTTCGTTGAACCACTTAACTGTACCAGTAACTGTAGACATAATAATATCCTGTATTTAAAATTTAAATGTGCCGTAAGGCTTGAGTAGCATAAAAATAGACTGAAACTTAGAAACTACAAGAACAGGAATTACGAATAAAACTGTGAGTTGAAGCATGTAAATAAATAGACTTTCTTTCTAGCTGGACAGCACTATATAGCGACCAATCTAAGATGTCAAATTATATATCCATAACCTTGTAATAAGTATGTTATTAGCCAAAGCCTACAAATTAACTACTGATATATATCAAGATTTCGCCCTTCACCTTTAAAAGTATCAATAACACATGCCTGCTGAGCCATCATTTTTAAGTAGCGCCCTAAGTTTGGTAAACTTAACGGAGCTTGGGCAAATTCAGACGCCCAGTTAGCCACCATCACTAAGAAAAAATCACAGACACTTAACTGATCGCCCACTAAAAATGTATTCTTATGTAACTGCTGATCTAGCAAAATAAACATCTGTGTCACTCTTGCTTCTGCCATCTTTTGTATTGCATCAACTGAATGCTGATCACTGGTATATTTTTCAGGATAAAAATACAACATCAACTCTGCCTGCACCGTATTATTCAAATACATTAGCCATTGATGGAACTGGCTGCGCAAAGGATTGCCTATTTCGGGAATTAAGCTACTTTGTGGGTGCTGATCGAGCAAATGCAAACAGATTGCGGTACTTTCAAATACCACTAACGGGCTTTCTTGGTGCGTTATACTAGTATCAATTAAAGTAGGGATTCGCCCAGTAGGGTTTAGCTTTAAGTATTGGGGAGACTTTTGAGCATTACTACTTCTATCAACCAGTACTAGCTCGTAAGGAACACCAAGTGCTTCTAACATCATATGCGGGGCAATACTGGCGTTGCCTGGGTAATAATATAATTGGTACATACATTCTCTCTTTGAAATATTTTTATAATGGTTTACTTAATGACAAGTAAGCTGGAATAGTGATTCACACACTGCCCTGTGATTCAACCACCAACACTCTTGCTTCACCAATAGGATGAGCGACATGCTCAGTGCCGATACTGGCATAAAAGATATCACCTACTTGTAGTAAAACCTGTTGCTCGACACCCTGCTCGCGATAATACATCGTTACTTGCCCATCAAGCACCACAAAAACCTCTTCGCCATCATTGATGTGCCACTTATAAGGCTGATCAGTCCAATGTAGCTTAGTAGTAATGCCATTCATGGTTGCAATATTTTTTGCACCCCAAGCTTTTTGTGCCCTAAACTCTGTGCTTCTCGTTACTTGCATTGCACTCACTCTATATTATTGAACTAAAATTCTGACTGGTTAAAAGTATAGTTATTTTTAATTATCAAAACAGGGTGAAAATGACTCATAACAGGTCTGTTTCAGTCTTTATTGTTTAAGCCTTTATCTCTTTGATCTTTATTACTTAGCTCTTTGCTACTTAGCCCTTAATTAAGACCAGTCATTCATGAACTAATAACATCTAAAGGCAACTCTGTTGAGCGTTTTACTGCGGTCATTGCCACGCTAGTATTGAAAGCCTGCACACCGGGAATTTTGGAAAGCTGCTCTCTATATAAACGCTCATAACCGGCTATGTCTGTGGTCACTATTCGCAGTAAAAAATCCACATTACCTAGCATTACATAACACTCGGTTATTTCAGGAATTTCTATTACTTCTCGCTCAAATGCTGCCAACTCACCATTAGCAATGAGCTTTACTTGCGCATAAATAACTAAATTCAAGCCAAGCTTAATAGGATCTAAAATAGCAGTGCGCTTAACAATAATACCTTCATCTTCTAAGCGCTTTATCCTTCGCCAGCAAGGCGGCTGTGAAAGGTTCACTCGCAGCGCAACTTCAGATGCACTTAAGCTGGCGTCTGCTTGCAATAAGGCTAATATTTTTTGATCTATTTTGTCTAATTTCAATGATTTTTACCGCTCTAAATTCAATTTATAATTGGCTGTATTTTAGCAATCATAAAATATAAGTATAATAAATTCAAATTAAACCTCTAAAGCGAATATTTCATACAATAAACCACACTTACTACTTTAAGTTTAAATAATATTTACTTGATGAAACAGGTATATTAAAACAATGAAATAAAAGCTAGCACTCGCCTTGATGCTCTAGGCATTGTTAAAAAAGAGACATGTTATGAAAAAAAACACTGAAGAAAATAACACCCTTTATAAATCGAAGCTGTTTGTGCCAAAAGCATCTTCGCGCCCAGAAACAACGCCAGATTTTTCTCATATAGTACCCCCTGCTCCAAGCGAAAGCTTTAAGCCCGATGTTCTAAGCGATGCAATAGACATGCAAAGTTTGGCTTATGGGTTAGTTCGAGTTTTAGGCGATGATCACTTAGCAGCAGGCCCTTGGATAAGTGACTTAAGCACTGATAAGTTATTACTAGGCCTTAAAAAAATGATGCATGTGCGCGCATTTGATGAGCGCATGTTCAAAATGCAGCGTCAGGGGAAACTGTCTTTTTATATCAAATCCACCGGTGAAGAAGCCGTTTCTATTGCTCAAGGCATGGCACTTAAAAATAGCGACATGCTATTTCCGAGTTATCGCCAACAAGGCTTATTGTTTGCACGCGATCACAATGTAGTTGATTTAATGAGCCAGTGCCTTTCGAATGCGAAAGATAACCTTAAAGGCCGGCAAATGCCGATTATGTATAGCGCTAAAAAACACAATTTCTTTTCTATTTCAGGAAATTTGGCCACGCAATACTCTCAAGCAGTGGGCTGGGCAATGGCTTCTGCATATAAAGGCGAGGATAACATCGCGGCCTCTTGGGTCGGTGATGGCACTACAGCGGCAGCTGATGTATACCATGCACTGGTCTTTAGCTCAACTTACAAAGCCCCCGTTATACTCAATGTGGTTAACAATCAATGGGCTATTTCTACTCCACAATCATTCGCTAGCGCTGGCACCACCTTTGCTGCGCGTAGCATTGGCTTTAGCATTCCTGGTATCCGAGTCGATGGAAATGACTTTCTAGCCGTATACGCCGTCACCCAATGGGCAGCACAGCGTGCACGCCAAGGAGGCGGCCCTACGTTTATCGAGCTTTATACCTATCGTACTGAAGGCCATTCAACCAGCGACAATCCCGATGCTTATCGCGGCAAAGATGAAGCCAAATACTGGCCATTAGGCGATCCCATTGAGCGCTTAAAAAATCATTTAATTGCCATAGGTGCGTGGGATGAAAATCAACACAGCGCATTAGCACAATCACTAGAGCAAAGTGTTACCCGAGACTGGAAAGAAGCTTTAGCACAAGGCTCTCTTGATAACGGCCCTCACTGGCCGCTTGCATCTATGTTTGACGATGTATTTGAACAAACACCCACGCATTTAATCAACCAAAGTCAGCAGATAGAGGAGGCATAACTCATGGCTAAAATGAATATGATACAGGCACTTAACTCCGCTATGGACAGCTGCATGGAACTCGACCAAAACGTACTAGTTATGGGCGAAGATGTAGGCTATTTTGGTGGTGTATTTCGCTGTACTGACGGTTTATATAAAAAATACGGCGCGCATCGTGCTTTAGACATGCCCATTGCTGAAGGTGGTATTATGGGAGTTGCGATAGGTATGGGTGTAAATGGCTTGCGGCCAATTGTTGAAATACAATTTTCCGACTACATCTACCCTGCGGTTGATCAAATTGTTTCTGAACTCGCAAGGCTTCGCCATCGCAGTGGCGGCGAATATTTTGCGCCTATCGTAATTCGTACTCCGTGCGGCGGAGGTATTCGCGGCGGGCAAACTCACTCTCAAAGCCCTGAAGCTTTTTTTACGCATGCTTGTGGCTTAAAAACTGTAATGCCCTCTAACCCTTATGATGCAAAAGGGCTATTAACCGCGGCGATTGAATCTAATGATCCCGTTATTTTTTTCGAACCTAAACGTATTTATAACGGCCCTTTTGATGGTAATCATCAACAAGCGGCGAGTGCTTGGAACACTCATCCCTTAGGTGAAGTTCCAGAAGAGCATTACAGCATAGAGATAGGTAAAGCCTCGGTACTGCAAAGTGGTGATGATGTTACGATTATCACCTATGGAAATATGGTGCATGTCGCACAAGGCGCTATCAATAATAGCCAAATTAACGCTGAACTGATTGATATTCGCACCTTAATACCACTAGATATCGAAACTATTAAGGCATCCGTTAAAAAAACTGGCCGCTGCGTGATTGTGCATGAAGCGACACTAACCAGTGGCTTTGGCGCAGAAATCCTCTCCCAAGTACAAGAGCATTGTTTTTGGCACTTAAAAGCTCCCATTGAAAGAGTGACTGGCTGGGATACTCCTTACCCGCATGCCTTTGAATGGCAATATTTTCCCAGTCAAAAACGGATCACCGACGCTATGACACGCACTTTGGAGAGCAACTAATGAGCCATTTTAGTTTTAAACTGCCGGATTTAGGTGAAGGCATTGTCGTTTCTGAAATTGTGCAATGGCACGTAAAAGTAGGTGACAAAGTAGCTGAGGATCAGCATATTGTTGATGTAATGACAGATAAAGCAGTAGTTGAAGTCACCTCTCCTGTCAGCGGCACGGTTGAGAAGCTTGCCTGTGATGAAGGAATTGAGATTCCAGTGGGCAGCGAGCTTATTCTCTTTGTAACACAAAATTCGCAAAGCCTTGATGCTGTAAATAACACCCCCTTAGAAACCTTATCTGTGAATCCTACATCCACCAACGATGCGGTTTATATACCTGCTGCAGCGTCAGTAAACCATAAACCAGATAAAGCACTTAAAACAATCCTTAATTCGCTCGTACTAACCTCCCCTTCAGTTAGAAAACACGCGAGGCAAAAAGGCATTGATTTAACCTTAGTGTCAGGTACTGGCCATAGTGGCCGTATAAACAACAGCGACCTTACTAATTTTATCGACAATGGTGCACAGCAAGTCAGCTCAACCACAGCGCACGAGACTACAAATACTCTGCATAACACCAACACCACCGCGATTAAAATAAAAGGTTTACGCAAAGTCATAGCGCAACGCATGCAACAAACCAAGCGTAACGTGCCGCATTACTCATACATTGAAGAAATAGATTTAAGTGCTCTAGAGACACTGCGTAAACATCTCAATACACAACGTAAAGACACGCAAAGTAAATTAACAATTCTGCCATTCATCATGCAAGCTTTGGTTAAAGTATTAGCCGACTTCCCACACTGTAATGCTCTCTATAACGACCAAGATGAAATATTAACCCAATACAACGCCGTGCATATTGGTATTGCTACCATGACAGATCAAGGGTTAATGGTACCGGTTATTAAAAATAGTGACACGTTAGATCTTTGGCAAAGCGCTGCACAATTAGCACAGCTAACAGCTCTTACCCGCGCTGGAAAAGCAAATTCTGCACAACTAACAGGCTCAACCATTACTATTACCAGCTTAGGTGCAATTGGCGGTATAGCAACAACGCCGATCATCAATGCACCTGAAACGACCATTATCGGCATTAATAAAATGCAGCAGCGCCCAATGGTTATCAATGGCCAAATAGAAATTCGTACGATGATGAATTTATCTGCATCTTTTGATCACAGAATAGTGGATGGATACGATGGTGCTTTATTAATACAAGCATTGAAAAAATTACTGGAAAACCCAGGGGCTATTTTCGTATAGAGAGGTAGTAATAGAAGGTTTGAGCTATCGATAAATCCTCACTAAAATAGCACTTAGCAAGCTATTTTAGTGAGTGTTATGGATTGATATATAAGGCAATACTACCTTACTTCAATGGTCGCTTTTAAGATCGAAAGATTCTTCGACGTTTTACCAGACTTACTGCCAAAGCTTTCTAACACTTTAACAACGCCCATCCCTTTAGTCACTTCTCCAAAGATAGTGTGCTTGCCATCTAACCAGCCGGTCGGGACAAAAGTAAGGAAAAACTGGCTACCATCTGTACCTGGACCCGCGTTGGCCATGCTCAACAAACCAGGTTTGTTATGCTGCACAGTGCCGCTAAACTCACCATCGTATGTATAACCAGGACCATTACGGCCAGTACCGGTAGGGTCACCACCTTGTGCCATAAATCCTTGGATAACACGATGGAACACGATATTGTCATAAAAACCTAAACGCGTTAAATACATGGTGCTAGAGACATGCATCGGCGCTGTTTTTGGTAACAGGTTGATTTCAATATCACCTTCAGTCGTCTTTAGTTTCCAAATATACTGCTTACCTTGCGTGAACTGCTGCAAAGGCGGCTTATTAAGACTCAACTTCCAATTACTATTGCCTTTATCTACTTTTTCACTGGCGATAAACTTATCAATATTTTGCAGCGCAATACTCTCGTTTGCCGCAAACACGCTACCTACACTTAAAGCTGAGCTTAAAAGCATAACGCTTACCAGCGCTTTTCTAAGACCACTCACTTGCTTACTTGCTACTTTCTTGATTGACATAAAAAGACACCTTGAACAATTACAATATTGAATTTAATTAATTTTTAAAAATACAACTTAAATAATTGTAACTTCAATTGTGCACAGATGTTAGCGACAGAGGCAGAAAAAGAGGACTATTGAGAAAAACGAGGAATTAGTACTTATAAACTTACTGAAAAATCTTAATACATATCGCCAACACACACCAGCCTTATAAGAAACCGCCCGAGAACAGGCTGATCTGGCATGTATTAGCAAATATTTTAAAGCAACTGTCTTATGCTGGCTGATCCGATTTCTCTTCTCGTGTTAAATCAACCAGCTTAGCTGCTAAGCACTTTAATAAAACACCGTATAAAGGCAAGAAGAAAGCCAAGCTAATAATTAGCTTAAATGCGTAATCAACCCACGCTATTTCCATCCAGTTGGCCGCCATAAATGGATCAACGCTGGCATAAAAAGCGACCGCAAAAAACAGCATAGTATCTATTAAATTACCTACAACAGTTGAAACAGCAGGTGCTAGCCACCAATTTTTCACGGTCCGTAATTTATTAAAAACACTGATATCTAAAAACTGACCGAACAAGTATGCAATAAAGCTGGCAAAGGCAATACGCGCTACAAAACTATTAAATTCATTAAACCCTTGCATCCCTACATAATCGCCTTTCACCACGACCACTGAAACAACATAGGAAACAAGCAACGCTGGCAACATCACTCTAAGTACTATTTGCCTAGCCATAGCCGAGCCAAATAAGCGAACCGTTAAATCAGTTGCTAGAAATACAAACGGAAAACTAAAAGCGCCCCACGTCGTGTGAAAGCCAAATAATTCGAAAGGCAATTGCACCAGATAATTACTCGTGGCAATAATAGCGATGTGGAACGCGCCAACAATTAGCATCAAACGTTTTGTTTGAATGGATGATATATTCATATGATAACCTTTTTATCGATGGGGGTGAGGGAACCCATATTTAGTGATTAAAGCAACTACACTCTAATTCGGAGCGAAATAATACACTGTTATTAAATCTATTCAAGCTTTAAATTATAAATACCAATTAATGCTCTTGGCTAGCACCACCATCTGCATTTAAATCCACTATTCTGCTTCCTCTCTTTATATAACAAACATCTTTGCTTTCAGATCACTAGGGTTTTGCTAAACTAGCTTACTCAATATAAGAAACCAGATAACACCCATGACGAATACCCCTTCTAAACCTTTATCTGCGCCTGTGCCTGAGCCAAAATTAATAAAGCAGCCAATACACGTTGTTAAAATTTGCGGCACCCATTCAACACCCGCCATTTTGATACAACCCAAATCTGCATCAACAACAGTGCAACAGGTTAGTTTGTGCGTCGTGCCCACTCAATTCATCGCAAATTTGCATGATGAATTATACCTTTATGTAGACCAAAACCTCCCTTGCCACCCCGTTCTTATCAGCCATCAAAGCGATCATGACAACCCTCACGAGAACCACCTAGCTTTACTCTACCCCAAAGCATTACAACAGATGCCTTACTTGCGAGGACTACAAGAATCATTCCTACTAATGATTCCCTGGCTCGGCCTTGCAATTAGCTTGGTAAGTTTGTGGATTTTACGTTCCACGAAACGTAATGCCTCTACTAAAAAACCACTAAAATTCACTTTTAAGTTCAACTTTTACCTGTGCAGCGGCTTAATTACTGGCTATCCGATACTGTTTATACTGCTAGACATCAATCAATTCTTATGGGCTGGGGCTATCTTTGCTTACATCTTACTGTGCTGTTTAAACGGCTATGCAAGCTACGAGCGCAACCAGCGCGTTCAGCAATACAACATGGCTATTTTGCAACAAGCCAAAACCGATTCTTAATACTGCGTGATACAGCAGTTGATGTTGATTCAATAAGCACGCTCTTTTAGCCAGTTTACCAAAACCAGCTGCTCTGGCGAAGAGCTCCTAACCAATTTTGCTGAATATCCATCAGTCTTTCGAAATGTAGTGGTTTATTTATATGAAATTATTTCATTACATTAGTTTTTACAAACAATTTTATTCATGTAGTTTTTATTCCTCAATCTCTTATTTCCTCAAGATCAGCCCTTATTTTACCCTTATCGCGCTAGCAACCAAGCATAGCGTGATAGTGCGTTTAAAATTCTTGTAGTTTTTTTACAACTCAAATTAGCTATTTTTTTGTAGTACAACTACACAACCCCTTATACCACGGGGCGTAGCGTTGACTACATGCTTATAAAGAATGCATTATCTGCTCACCCCAAGAGGGATATAGATGATTGTTTGCAAACTTATCTCATTTTTAGCGCTACTTTTTAAATTGTCATAGCTGCGCTGCATAAGTTTAAAAACAGAAATCATATAACAATACACTTCAGTAAAAAGGACCAACTCAATGTCACAATACATGCAAGATATCGATACTGTTTCAAATCTAAAAGAAAGTAATGGGAACAGCTGGCAGGCAATCAATCCAGAATCAGTCGCTCGCATGAGAACGCAAAATCGTTTTAAGACTGGGCTAGATATTGCTAAATACACAGCTGACGTAATGCGTGCCGACATGGCAGAGTTCGACACTGACAAAACCAAGTACACTCAGTCTCTAGGTTGCTGGCACGGTTTTATCGGCCAACAAAAGATGATTTCTATTAAGAAACATTTCAACGGCCAAACAGATCGTCGCTACTTATACTTATCTGGCTGGATGGTTGCTGCACTGCGTTCTGATTTCGGTCCTTTACCTGACCAATCTATGCATGAAAAAACCACCGTTGCTAGCTTAGTAGAAGAGCTTTACACCTTTTTACGCCAAGCAGATGCTCGTGAACTAGGCGGCTTGTTTCGTGGCCTAGATGCAGCTCGTGAAGCTGGCGATAGCGCTGCACAAGCTAGCATCCAAGATCAAATCGATAATCATGTAACCCACGTAGTACCTATCATTGCTGATATTGATGCAGGTTTTGGTAATGCAGAAGCCACCTACATCATGGCGAAGCAAATGATCGAAGCTGGTGCTTGTGCATTGCAAATCGAAAACCAAGTGGCCGATGAAAAGCAATGCGGACACCAGGATGGCAAAGTAACTGTACCTCACGCTGATTTTCATTCTAAAATTCGCGCATTACGTTACGCTTTCTTAGAACTAGGTGTCGACAACGGCGTTATCGTTTCACGTACCGATTCAGAAGGTGCGGGTCTTACTAAAGAAATCGCTGTCGTGAAAGAGCCTGGCGATCAAGGCGATCAATACAACGCTTTCCTAGATGTTGAAGAAATTGACGTAGCTGACATGGCTGAAGGCGATGTGTGCTTTAACCGCAATGGTAAGCTTGTGCGTCCTAAGCGCCTTCCTTCTGGCCTATATCAGTTCCGCCAAGGTACGGGTGAAGAGCGCTGTGTATTTGACAGTATCGAAGCCCTTAAAGCAGGTGCCGATCTTCTTTGGATCGAAACGGCCACACCAAGCGTGCAAGACATCGCCAGCATGATGAACGAAGTGCGCAAAGAAATTCCTGATGCGAAGCTGGTTTACAACAACAGCCCATCGTTCAACTGGACGCTAAACTTTCGTCAACAAACATTCGATGCAATGGTAGAAGCAGGTGAAGATGTTTCTTCATACGAACGTGCTAATTTGATGAGTGCGCAGTACGACGAAACTGAACTATCTGCTCGCGCTGATGAAAAGATTCGTACTTTCCAATCAGATACTGCCCGTGAAGCGAACATCTTCCACCATTTGATCACTTTACCGACTTACCACACTGCCGCGCTTTCTACTGATAACCTGGCAAAAGAGTACTTCGGTGATGCTGGCATGTTGGGCTACGTAGCCGGTGTACAGCGTAAAGAGATCCGTCAAGGTATCGCATGTGTTAAGCACCAAAACATGTCTGGATCAGACATGGGTGATGATCACAAAGAATACTTTGCTGGTGAGAATGCTCTAAAAGCTGGCGGCGCGAAAAACACGTCTAACCAGTTCGGCTAATAATAGCCACCATGGCAGCACTTATATTAACTATAAGTCGCTGCTTTGGTAATAACCTTTATTTATCATCCCTTCCTATGCAAAAGTAGCAAGGTTTTAACGTAATAACTTCAACCTGCTTGGGGTTGCAAACTAATAAGTGATTTTGATAATGACAAATACACCTACTTTTCTGCAAGATGCTCAAGGCTTATTAACCGAGCAAGGTTTTATTGCGAGTGAAACCTGGTATCACGGCACTTCATCCGTTTTAGCTGACTCTATCCACAAAGAAGGTTTAAAACGCTCCGGCGATGCACAGCTCAACGAAGCCGCTAAAAAAACCATGGCAACCATCGGTAATAATTACACTGAGTCGGTCGAGCCCTTATTTTTAACACAAAGCAAAGCATTAGCTTTTTACTGGGCAGAGCAAACCGTAAAAAAGCGCAGCGTACGTGTGGAAGGCAATGAACTACCTGTAGTATTTAGCGTAAAACTACCTGAATCATTAAATGCACAAGTAAAACCAGATGTAGGCGCCGCAAGCTTGCTTCTGCTAAAGGAGGGTGAAAACTTTATGCTCAATTTAGCAGCGGTTTATCAAGCGCATGGCTTGAACCTACCTGAAATAGATTTGATGCAAGCTGACCGTTTAGAATACTTAAATAAACTGGGTATGGCTTACATAAATACAGATATAGCCGCTTCATACTTAGAACGGCTTAATGACTAATTGCATTTGGCCTATACATATGGTCTCTACATAAGGCCTCTACATATATAAAAGCATTAACTTGATACCTCAACCTAATTGATTTCAAACCCTTTCCATCCTCGATGTTTGCCGAATCTCCCTTGAGATTCGGTTTTTTTTGGCCCATTTCTACCTGATTTAAACACCTTTTATTTAGCTCTCACTAGCTCTCTTTATCGCCATCCATAATTAAAGCAAAATAATTCACAATGTTGCCGCTCAATCCCTTATAATACGCGCCTTTTTATTTTAGCTTGAAAGAAACAGTCAATAATGCTGTTCTACGCACTTGCTGAGCAACCCAGAGATATTCACATGAAGTTTATAGCCTTAGATTTAGCCCCACCAATCCAACAAGCACTTGACGCTTGTGGGTACTCTGATATGACGCCGGTGCAACAAAAAGCAATCGTACCTGCGCGTCGCGGCAAAGATGTTCTTGCCAATGCACAAACTGGCACTGGTAAGACAGCCGCTTTTGCGATACCTATTTTACAACAAATAGTTGATAAGCCTAAAACCGTTGAAGCAGGTTACACCCGCGCGGTTATCCTCACCCCTACTCGTGAATTAGCTGAGCAACTTGCAGAAACGATTAACCGTTACGCTCAATTCTTAGATTTGTCTATTAGTGCTTACTTTGGTGGCGTTAATATGGACTCTCAGAAAAAGAAAATGCAGCGCGGCGTCGATATTTTAATTGCGACCCCTGGGCGATTGTTAGAACACATTGTGAAATGCAATATCAATTTATCACGCACTGAATTTGTAGTACTTGATGAAGCTGACCGTATGTTAGATATGGGCTTTGTCGCAGATGTTGCTACTATTTTAAGACACACTCCAGATAAGCGTCAAACCATGTTGTTTTCAGCAACTATCTCGGCAGATGTTAATACCTTATCCAGATCAATATTAAAGCAGCAAGTTGAAGTGCGCGCCGCTAAGTTAAATGTAGCAGCTGATACTGTAGACCATGTGGTTTATCCTGTTGAAGAGCGTCGTAAAGCAGACTTATTTAGCGAGCTAATCCATAAATTCAACTGGTTCCAAGTATTAGTATTTACCAGCACTAAAGCCCAGGCAGACAGCCTTGTTTTCAAGCTTAAAAACACCGGTGTTACTACGGCTTTATGCCATGGCGATAAAACACAGGGAACCCGACGTCGTGCGCTTGCTGATTTCAAAGCTGGAAAAGTACAAGTTTTAATTGCGACTGAAGTCGCCGCTCGCGGCCTAGATATTCCAGGGCTTGAATACGTCGTTAACTATAACCTGCCTTATTTAGCAGAGGATTACGTGCATCGTATCGGTCGTACTGGCCGCGCTGGAAACAAAGGCTATGCTATTTCATTTGTTTCACGCGAAGAAGAGCGTACTTTAAGCAATATTGAAACCTTAATAGGCACTAAAGTAAAACGCATACACATGCCTGGCTACGATGTAGGTAATCGCGAAACATTGCGTAAAAACATCGCTAAAGGACGTCGTAAGGCGCCAAGCAATAAAGCAACTCACACTAAGATTGAACGTGATTCAAGCACTCCTATAAAAAGAGGCTTAAAAATCACTAAATTCAAAAGTAAGAGTAAAAGCAAAAGTAAATAAGCAATAATTACACCTAGCTATACATATTCTTGTGTAGCTAATGCTTGTGTAGCCAAGCCAAGCGGCAATACAGGTTATTTAGTGATAACTTGTGTTGCTCTTACAAACGAATCTCGCTGTATAATCCGCTCTCTGTAAGCCAACAACCTCTCATCTACCGCAAACTCAAATCTATATGCCCAACCCACTGTTTGCGCTAGCATAATGTCAGCCATGGTAAAACTATTGCCCACGGCAAAATCCCTACCTTGCATTAGCGCTAATAACGTTTTTTGCGCCTTTGCAAACTCATAGGCAACGGTAGTGCTCAAAATTTCTGGCACTCTATACTCTTCAGGTAAGGCAAATTTGTGCTTGCCCGTAGTCCATAAAGGCTGCTCTAACTCACAAAGAATAAAAAAGCACATCTCATCATATTTAGCTCGCAACACAGTACCTTCCTCAGGCTTTAGCTGCAAATCGTCACTCATACAAGCGATGTAATTAACAATCGCCGCACTTTCTGTTAACACCAAAGGTGCAGTTTTTTCAGCAGTATCGCTGACCACCAGCGTAGGCACTTTCCCTTGTGTATTTAAATCGCTGTAGTGTGAGCCAAATCTGCCGCTGTCGCCTTGATCACTAAAATCAAGCTCTACATAATCGTAAGCAATTCTTGCTTCTTCTAACGCCCATAGCGCGCGAAATGAGCGCGAAGGTCCTAAACCATATAATGTGACAGTAGTAGACATGATGTTCCCTTGTTTGTTTGTGTGATTGCTTACTTGATTAATGAGAGATTTTTTGAAGGTGGTTTTAAATAAGAGAGATTGATGATAAAGCGTGCTCGCATTCGTTTATGAAAGCACACTCCTTTGCAAAATTTAACCGCTGTTTTTAGCTTTTTGCCAAACTTTCAAACCAAGCTAAGTTTGGCGCAAAAAAAGCATCGCCGGTAACCGCACTGGTAATATGCAGTATTTTATCAGCATCACCGTGCTCATCAATATTACACATACTTTGCAGCATTAAATTAAAGTTATCAGGGCTTGCTGCGTAGCTGGCAAACAACAAACCGCTGTGCTTTAAATTGCCGAAAGGCAAGCTGTGGCGTAAAATTTCAATACTGTTAGCGGCACTATCTTTTACAGAAGCTCTTTTAGTGTGCGCACTATTTAGCTTATCAGTACCTGCATATTCATCATTATCTTTTTTGGTACGCCCATAACTATCTTCTTGCTGTTTTAGAGCAATTTTTTTCCAAGCAGCAAGGTCATGATGATACTTTTGAATATGAATATAGCTGCCACCATTAAAATGCTGATCATCATTGACTAATGCTACCGCTTGGCGACTTTCACCTTCTGGATTTTCTGTACCATCCACAAAGCCAGTGAAATCGCGGCTATCCATATACTTAAAGCCATGTACCATTTCATCAACGTGTAAATAAGCTTTAAGTAATTCACATAACTCTAGTGCCAAATGATAATTAACATCATGACGTGCAGAGCGAATATGCAGCAGCATATCTGCATCAGTGGCAGGCATAGTGACTTGTGCATTACTGATCGTTTGAAAAGGCTGTAACTTTTCAGGCTTTTGCGCAAGCTCTAAACTATCCCAGTAGCTGCTACTTAAGCCAATAGTTAACAGTAGTCCCGCATCTTCAAAAGCTGTTTGCATCTTGGCTAACTGCGCTGGCAACTCTGAAATTGCTTGCTTTACAGCATTTACATCAGCACTAGCTGTTAATTTATTAAGCGTAATAAAAAGTGCATTTGCACTGGCTGGCGCAATGATGCCCTGCTGGATAATATCGATATTATGCTTCACAACTTTCCTCTTTTATTAATTGACTGTGTGTACCGCTTTGAACATTACATTCAAAAAGAGCGTTACTTCAAGATAATTTCTCAATAGCTCTGGCTGAATCTTTAATCCATTCACTCCAAGAACCTACATACAATTTAGTGACTGCTAAACCTGCATGGCGCATCGCTAACAAGTTATGACAGGCAGTAACACCTGAGCCACACATATGAACGCTATCATCTTGTGCCAATGGCGACCACATTACTTGTAACTCAAGCGCTGATTTAAAACACTTATTGGGCGCTAAATTATGGGTAAAAGGGCGATTTAATGCATTGGGAATATGCCCTGCTATTGGATCAATAGGCTCTACTTCACCGTTAAATCTGGCGGTGGCTCTTGCATCAATTAATTGATAATCACCACTACATATCTGATCTGTGGTAACCGCTAAGAAAAATGAGCTGCGGCGTACAAAATGTGCACTTTGGATTGTAGGAACCGTTTTCGTCAAGGTAAGCGATGCGTCGAGCCAAGCATCGATGCCACCATCTAAAACCGCTACATTCTCATGACCAAGCCATTGCAACAACCACCAAGCTCTTGCAGACATAGCACCAGAGCAATCATCATAAACAACCACTTGTGTATCCGCGCCGACACCGCACTGCGATAACAAATGCGTAATATCAGCGATGACTGGCAGAGGATGACGCCCAGACTGTGCTGTAACGACTCCAGATAGCTGTTGGTTTAAATCAATATACTGCGCACCCTCAATATGCCCTTGTTGATAAGCTAATTGCCCTTTATCGATATCCATCAAATCAAACCGACAATCTAAAATAACCCAGTTATCACTGTGGTAATTATCTGCTAGTTGCTGTGCTGTAATTAAGGTACTAAACATTGACCTAACCTCGACAGTTAAAGCCGTTGATTGCTCATTGGCTTTAACATTTACTTTTGCGTATCAATTAATCGATGCACACTTTTTTATTAGCTTATCTGCTGCATTGCTATCTAAATACGTCGATACTTATGTTTTAAGTTTAGTATATAAACACAGCCTAAAAGGTTTTTTTGCATGCTCTCTTTAGCTCTAAGCTTTTTTAACTCTAAGGCGCTAGGTACTGCGCCAACTCTTCTTGCAGTACCGACAATTCGTTTTCTGCTTTGTCTTTTGATTTTCCTTTCATTGTCGATAACGCGGCTGTTTTGTCGGCAATTAAAAGCTCAGCTGCTGCTGCTTGATCATCGCTATTTGCCACTGTTTCTAGCACCTTCTTTAACTGCATTAAAATGCCACGACGCTTACCTTGTGCAGCGCGATCTAACGCTTCAGCACTTTTTTCTTTTTTAACTATCACCGCTTGCTGTGTATCAACAAAAGGTAACGGGCGAATTCCGGCAGCGATGCGCACTTCATCCATAAAGGGAGCTGAAATTTTTCTCGCTTTTTCAGCTCCTTTTAGCAATACCGATTCAACGAAAGGTAGATCAAGCATCAAACGCTTGTACTCTTCTCTAGGGGTGGCAAGTTTGGCATCTAAAAACTCAAATAATTCTTTTTTAGCATCTCCCCAAGCAATACCGTTGGCAAACTGGTCGCGCATGTAAGCGGCTTCATCTTGATTAGCAAAGCAGTTATATAGCTGAAAAACCGTACTGCTGTCAGGATCTTTGGCTTCACCGGGTAACTTTGAATCTGTATCAATTTGCTTGATCAGCTTATATAAATCATCAGGTTCACTAAACAGTGGCAAGGTATTGTCGTAACTCTTCGACATTTTACGCCCATCTAGCCCTGGAATAAGCTGAGTTTCCTCATCAACTTGCGCATCAGGTAAGTTGAACAGCTTTTTATAGGTACTGTTGAAGCGCCCTGCTATATCTCTCGTCATTTCAATGTGTTGAATCTGATCTTTACCTACAGGTACGATATCCGCATTAAACATCAAAATATCAGCAGCCATCAGCATTGGGTAACTGAACAATCCCATAGTGATACCATCATCCAACTCAGCTTTACCCGCTTCTTGGTTAGCATCGACAGACGCTTTATAGGCGTGAGATCGATTCATTAACCCTTTTGACGTCATACAGGTTAAAATCCAAGTGAGCTCTGGAATTTCAGGGATATCACTTTGGCGATAAAAAGTCGCCTTATCAGTATCTAAGCCCATTGCCAACCAAGTTGCCGCTATTTCTCTTGAAGATTGCGCTACCCGCTGCGGGTCATGACATTTAATTAATGCATGATAATCAGCTAAAAAGAAAAAACTTTCGTTATCTGAATTCTCACTCGCCTCAATTGCAGGCTTTATTGCCCCTAAATAGTTACCTATATGGGGTGTTCCCGAGGTGGTAATACCGGTTAAAACTGTTTTCTTCGACATATAAATTCCTTAACAACTTCATTTTATGAAGTTAATTTTAATCATTGCAGCATCATACACTAGGAGCACAGGTGACTTAACGCTATTCTTGATTCAAAGCTGTAAATATTACATTTATCAATTTAGTGTTTATATATACTAATTTATATAGTGACCGCTACTGGAATTTCAATCTCTGAAAATAAATGTGCAGTAATATTTTTATAATTACTTTAATCCTTTATAAACTAGTGTTACAAAGGGCACTTGATTTACTAGAAGGTAAAATGAATGCAAATTGTTATCTCCCCCGCCAAAACATTAGATTTTGAAACGCCAGCAATTACTGACACTTACAGCCAAGCAGCATTTTTGGATAAGTCACAGAGCTTAATTGACAATTTGGAAAAGAAATCTGTGCAAGATGTGGCCTCTCTTATGAAACTGAGCGACAAACTCGCTGCATTAAACGTGGCACGTTTCGGCTCTTGGCAATTACCTTTTACACCTGATAACGCCAAGCAAGCAATATTGGCTTTCAAAGGCGATGTATATACCGGCTTAGATGCACAGACGCTAAATGAACAAGACTTCAATTTTGCTCAAAAACATTTACGCATTCTTTCTGGGCTTTATGGATTACTCCAACCTTTAGATTTGATTCAGCCTTATCGTTTAGAAATGGGCACTAAACTTAAGCTGCAAAGCAAAGAGAACCTCTATCAGTTTTGGGGCAGCACACTCACTAATCAAATTAATGAAAATACTGCTAAGCTGAGTATAGATAGTAAAGATCAAGCAGTGCTGATTAACTTGGCCTCAAACGAGTACTTTAAAGCGGTGCAACCTAAGGCGCTTAATGCGCGTTTGATTACTCCTATTTTTAAAGATCAAAAGAACGGCCAATACAAAATCATCAGCTTTTTTGCTAAAAAAGCGCGCGGCATGATGGTACGTTATATTATCGATAAACGTATTACAGATGCTAGCTTACTGAAAGGGTTTGACTACGCAGGGTATTATTATAGCCCTGAACAATCCTCAGCAAATGACTGGGTATTTTTAAGGGCAGAACAAGTTTAATAAGCTTGCGATCCAATGCTTATTTATATTTATTGATGGCTAGTGCATGAGCTATAGCCATCTATTACAAAAGAATAGATTAATCTACTGGCGATAAGCTATTTGTGAGAATCTACCTTTGTATTTTGCCAATCTTCACCTTCATATCCTGCTCTGCCAGAACACTGTGAATCTATACCTATAAACTCTTCATCTATTTGCCGATTATGTATACTAACTAGACGAAAAGTATACTGACACAAGCTTGAACTAACTACTTTAGCGCGACTAAACAGCTATTTTTTTCTTTTGCATATTGAATCAACTCTGTAAAAGGCAGTGGATAGCTAATAAAATATCCTTGCACTGTGTCGCAGCCCATCTCTTCTAAAGCTTGTTTTTGTGAAAGACACTCCACTCCTTCAGCAACCACTGTTAAATCTAGTTTTTTTGCTAGGCAGCATAAACTACTGCAAATCACATTATCAATTTTGTCATAGCATACTTCGTGCACAAAACTTTTATCAATCTTAACTTCACTAATTGGCAGCGTTTTCAAATAACTTAAAGAAGAATAACCAGTGCCAAAATCATCAATTGAAAAACGCACGCCTTGCTCTTCAAGCTCTTGCATAACGGGCTTGGCTAGTTCAGTGTTTGCTATTAATGCACGCTCTACTAGTTCAAAAACTAGTCTGTTTGCTACAAAACCAGTACGCTGCAAAATACTGAAAACACGTTCAGGAAAACAAGTTTGCGATAAATAAGAAGCAGATATATTAACGGATAAGGTAAAACTTCCTCCTATCTCTGCTAATAACTTACAGCTTTGCTCAAGTACCCATAAATCGATTTTTTTACTCAAACCACAAATTTCAATCGCCTCAATAAATTCAGCCGCCGCAAGTACACCTCTATTAGGATGATTCCAACGAAGTAGCGCTTCTACTCCTACTAACTCATGACCAAAGTTATCAATTTGCGGTTGAAAATAAACATCAAACTGCTTCTTTGTTATTGCTTCACGCAGCTCTTGTTGCATATCAAGGCGGCTCATTAAAGCAACTCTCATTTCTCTATCGAAAAAATAGCTACAGTTACGTCCTTTATTTTTTGCATGATACATGGCTATATCTGCATATTTCATTAGCTGCGAAAGCTCAGTACTATGCTCAGGAAAACATGCGATACCAATACTGGCACCCACTGCAACTTGGCTGCCACTGCAAATAACCGGTTGATTTATAATTTCAATAAGCTCAAGGGCAAAATCAGACACTTGTTGGCGATTAACTGGCTGATTATAAATGACGGTAAACTCATCCCCACCAATTCTAGAAAATATAACCGCTGGATTATCGATTCGATTGAATCGCCCACTTAAAGTTTGAATCAGGCTATCACCGGCTTCGTGGCCCAAACTGTCATTTACTTCTTTAAAGTTATCTAAATCAACAAACAATAATGCAAATTTTTGCTGATTATCAATATATTCTTGTAAGCATTTTCTAAACGCAGTGCGGTTTTGCAACCCTGTTAATGGATCAAAATAAGAAAGCTGTGAAACCACTTTTTGTAATTGACGCTGTTCAATAGCTATCGCTAGTGTTTGCCCAGCGCCTTCTAAAAAACTTAGCTGTCTAGTACTTGGTTTGCGAACTTGCGCAAAATAGCAAGCAAATGTTCCTAATACACTACCCTGGCTATTAAGTATCGGGGTAGACCAGCAAGCTGCTAAGCCAGCTTGCATTGCGAGCTCTTTATAATCAGACCAATAAGGATGGGTTTGGATATCCTCAACCAACACTAATTCTTTACTAAAAGCGGCCGTTCCACAACAACCGATGCCTGGACCAATTTTGAGGCCATTGATCGCATTATTATAAAAACTGGGCAAGCTAGGCGCTGCTGCGGAGTGAAGCGTCTGTTGCTTTACATCTAAAAGGATGACTGAACAAGACATATCCCAAGCAGCTTCCGCTGTTTTTATAACAGCGTTAAACAAAGTATAGAGCGTTTTATCTTGGCACAAGACGTGAGGAGAAACGGTTTCTATTAATTCACTGTTATCTAACCAATCCCAATTTTTTTTCATTGCCAATCCTATACAACATTCAGAGGCTAATATTTATTTTTAGCTATAAAAATCGATTAATGAATATTCACTGTTTGATTGAGAATCATCGCGAATAGCGCATAATGCTTATTCATCAAGATAGTTAAATATGGTAATTAATATTTAAGCAGCACTACAAGTGGTTGGTATATTGCGCAGTCTTGATAGATCCAAAAATGAAAGTACAGTTTATCGACAACATT
This sequence comes from Oceanospirillaceae bacterium, assembly GCA_036960485.1. Lineage (GTDB taxonomy): Bacteria > Pseudomonadota > Gammaproteobacteria > Pseudomonadales > Balneatricaceae > Rs1. The sequence continues at coordinate 45,449 of JBALXS010000010.1, read as the reverse complement.
TAAACTATACAAGCCGTTATCTAGCCGCCCAATCCCACAACAACAAATACATTATAAATTGTTTAAATACAGTTTCTTGCCAATTAATTGGCTTTATCAGCTAGCCTTTCTCAGCAATCATCTATATTAGTTAGCTAATATTTTTACACAACTAATTATCACCTCTAAAAAATAAATAATAAATCAACAAGTTACAATACAAATATAATATTTACATACCCGTCCACTAAAAAACAATTTATCACAGCATATTGAAAGCTTAAGAATTTTTACATAGTGCCAGCTGGCTTAAGCTAAACCTTGAATTGTCCGGAAATCTAGGTAACCTACCTTCTTGTGTTTTATTTACTTTTTCAGCTTTATATTTGAGAGGACAGGTTTGAAATTATCAGCTTTTGGTGAAAAATTTTCTGCGCGCTCTGGTGCCGTAGAACTCATGGACGATTTAGGCAATGCTTTACATGAAAACCCTAATGCTATCTTAATGGGCGGCGGCAACCCTGGGCAAATTCCAGCCATGGAAGCCGTGTTCCGACAACGCTTACAAACATTAATTGACGACCCTTTGCAACGTCATCAATTACTTGGGCGCTACCAATCACCTCAAGGTGAAAAACAATTTTTAGCAGAGATGGCAAGTTTTCTAAAACGCAAATTCAACTGGCAGCTTACTGCACGTAATATCGCAGTATCCAATGGTAGCCAAAGTGCTTTCTTTATTCTTTACAACATGTTCGCTGGTAAAATGAATGATGATAGCCATCGCTCTATTCATCTCCCGTTATCACCTGAATACCTAGGCTATGCTGATCTAGGCACCAGTGATAATTTTTTTACAGCAACCCAGCCAAACATCGATTTATTAGATGATGATGAGTTCAAATATCGTGTTAACTTTGATCAGTTAAATCTTGATGACTCAATCGCCGCACTTTGCGTTTCTAGACCCACCAACCCAACAGGCAACGTACTGACCGATAACGAAATTGCCCATTTAGACCAAATTGCTCAAGATCAGAAAATCCCTTTCATTATCGACGGCGCATACGGACTACCTTTTCCCAGTATCATTTTTAATGATGCAAAACCGCACTGGAATGAAAATACCATTTTAGTATTGAGTTTATCTAAGCTTGGACTACCGGGCGTACGCACCGGCATTATTATCGCCAGTGAAGAAATCATTCAAGCTTACAATAATAGTAATACGGTACTTAATCTAGCATGCGGCACCCTAGGCCCAGCTATTTGTCAGCCATTGTTTGCTCAAAATCAGATTACGACATTAAGCGAGCAACACATCACACCTTTTTATCAACAGCGCTCAACCTTAGCCGCTAATTTATTCAAGCAGCAGCTACAAGGCTTACCATTTAGATTACACAAACCAGAAGGCGCAATATTTTTATGGCTGTGGTTTAAGGATTTACCGATAACAAGTGAAGCGCTTTATCAACGATTAAAGAAGCGCGGTGTAATTGTCGTGCCAGGACATAACTTTTTTGTAGGATTAAATGAGAGCTGGCAGCACAAAAATGAGTGTATTCGAGTTTCTTATGCAGGAGAGGAAAGTACTGTCACGCGCGGTATTGCTATTATTGCCGATGAAGTGAGAAAGTTATATAACGCAGGCTAACGCAATACCCACTAACAACCTTTAATACCACAGAACCTAGAAGCTATAAGGCTTTTAAATAAAAAGAGCTGCTATTTAAATTGCAGCTCTTTTTTTTAGTGTGATTTTATTAGTGCAACCTGATTGGTGCGATTATCAATAACTCACCCTAACAAATTTTTAAGGAAACAAGTTTTTAAGGAAACATTGGCTGCTGGTTCAACCCTAGCGTTTCTTCAAAACCAAACATGATATTCATATTTTGAATTGCTTGCCCGCTAGAGCCTTTAACCAAATTATCGAGCGTTGAAAACAGTAACACTCTGCCATCAACACGATCTTTGTGTGCTGATAATAAACACTGGTTAGAGCCTCTTACATACTGAGTACCTATACCAGCACCTTCCTCTAGTAATCTAACAAAAGGCTCATCTGCATAAGCCTGTTGCAATGCTTCTCGTACATCTTGAATATTAGCTCCAGGTGCCAAATTAGCATAGGTTGACACAAACTCGCCTCGGCTCATCGGTATCAAATGTGGCGTAAAGCTCACCATCACATCTTCGCCTTGTGCAGCAGATAGCTCTTGCTCTATTTCAGGGGCATGTCTGTGTCCACCTACACCATAAACACTTAGCCCTTCGCCTGCTTCTGCAAACAAAGTATTTTGTTTAAGACCACGCCCTGCACCGGTCAAACCTGATTTCGCATCAATAATCAGTGATTTAATATCTAACAATTGCGCTTTTAGCAATGGAATTAACATCATCAAAGCGGCGGTTGGGTAACAACCTGGACAAGCCACAAGATTGGCATCTTTAATCGAATCTCTATAGTGCTCAGGCAAGCCGTACACTGCTGATGGCTGTAGTTGTGGAGCAAAATGCTCGTGACCGTACCACTGCTGATAGGTATCAGTATTGCGTAATCTAAAATCAGCCGATAAATCGATTACTTTTACATGCTTAGGCAATGAAGCTACAATTTTCTGAGTAGTACCGTGAGGTAAACCGCAAAAAATTACATCTAATTGAGCCCAATCAGCTTCTTCAATAGTAATTAAGTTTGGTAAATCCATGCCACCTAAATGAGGATAAACATCGGCGTAGCGCTTACCCGCATGGCTGTTAGCGGTTAATACCGATAATTCCATAAAGGGATGTGCTGCGCCAAGACGCACTAAATCAGCACCTGTATAGCCAGACGCTCCTAAAATACCTACTTTAATTTTATTATCAATCGACATAAATCACTCGTTAACTGGTTACTCAATACCTATTCATCCAAAGCTAAAGGCACTGCAATATTTCGTAATGAGCAATATATCAACGTTTTAAGCTGTTAATAAACACTAGCGAATACAAAAATTTACAGTAAGCAATATGCTTGAACGAAAACTATTTAATCTGCGGCTATGATAATGGCCTTTAAGGGATTTTGCTATGCATACACTTTCACTAAACGCCGCAAACGGTGATATTTAATTAAAAAATACAGTTGAGCCATTTGTTCCAACACAACAGTTTAGCGAAAATGCTCACTAAGCTGCTTTAGTGTAACTAATCTAAGTTCTATTAAATGCCACCCCTTAGAACAGAAAACACCTAGTTCAAACAATAATATAGCCCTAAAGGAAACGTCCTAAATTAATTAGCAGGCAATAAGCTTTTCACTTGATCAAGCGCTTCTTTTCCTACTTCCTTTGCAGTTTGTGCTCCCTGTTCTACCAGCGCTTTACCTTTAACAACAGCAGTATTTTCCATCACTTTTTCAAGATTGCCGCTCAGTTTTTTAGTTACTTCATCGCTAACAACGGCGGCTTTTTGGAAAGTTTCCTTCATAGTTCCCGTGCTATCTTCTATTTTTTGTGCTGCGCTTTCGCTCAACTCACTCGCAATTGCTTTGCCATTGGTTAGTACCTTAGCTGCTGCATCTTTGGTAATTTCAGTTACTTTGACACTTGATTCAACAAGCACTGTTTTCGCTTCATCTACATTTTCTGCAATAGTTTTTTTCACTTCTTTTTCGCTAGTCACAGCTGCAACTACTGCTGGCGTTTCAACTAGTTTAACTACATTAGAGTCCACTTTTTCTACAACTTCAGCTTTCACACTCACTTCTATGTCTGCACTCGGTGCTTGTGATTCACTACAAGCGCTAAGTAATAATACGCAGCTCACTGTGATTAAGGCTTTGGCTGGTAATTTACTGATAGTTAAATCCATATTAAATCTCCTTGCTTAGTATCATTGCTGTTCAGTTAAAAATGTAAACGCTCTAACTCATTAATTTGTGGATCCCTATTATTACTAAAGACGGTTTCTTCAATAAATTAATACTTGTCGTTTGCGCTAAATCAATGAGCGATACAGCAGCAAACATTAAACCGGACAGTCATGATTTGGTATGCTTCTTTAAGTCCCTTCAATACTCAAAAGTTACATTCTATTAAGATAACTTTAAATCAGAACTTATAGATCTATTTACTCGGATAACTTAAGTTTGGATTTTTGCAGCGTCAAACTGCTATTAGTAAGCTGCTGTAAAAAAACATCATCGTGAGAGATAACCAACATCGCCTGCTCTAACCCTTTTAACACTGCTAGCAATTTTTCCTTAGCATTGCTATCAAGCGCATTAGTCGGCTCATCTAATAACAATACTTTAGGCTGCATAACTAACACTGAAGCTAAAGTCACCATGCGTTTTTCGCCCCCCGATAACTGCGCGGCCATTCGCTCGCTTAAGTGCTGTATGTTTAGTTGCACTAACACTTGTTGTGCTTTTTGCTGCGCTTGCGCGACGCTCATACCTTGATTTAAAGGACCAAACATTACATCTTCTAACACACTAGGACAAAATAGCTGATCATCAGGGTCTTGAAACACTAAACCGACCTCTTGCCTCAAAGCCACAAAATCGCTTTCAGTTACAACGCTCTTTTGCTGATGATAAATTTTGCCACTTTGACGAGGAATCAAACCTGTTAATAAGTGAAACAAGGTAGTTTTACCTGCACCATTTTCCCCAACAAGCGCCATCTTTTCGCCACTGTGTAAAGCAAAAGATACGGCATCTAACACCAACCCACGCTGCGGGTATTGATGAGTGAGGTCTTTCACTTCAAGCAACGCTTGCTTATCGCTAGCATTTAACACTAAATGATCATTCGTTTTTAACACTCAATAGCCTCATCATAAAAGCAGATTTAGAATAGTAATGAGCAGCGCTAAGCCAAACATAGCAACACAAAATACACTGTCCAGGCGCTGCCAATGCCACACATAGTAATGATTAAGCTTGCCGTTATAACCACGGCACTTCATTGCTTTAACCACACGCTCTGATCTTTGCACTGACTTTAACAACATCATAGCAATTAAATATCCGATGCTTTTCCATGTATGCCAATTAAATTTCATCACAAAAGCGCGAGCACGCATAGCACGGCGCAGCTTTTGGTATTCTTGTTCTATCACCGTTAAATATCGCAAGGTGAAAAGTAGTAATTGAATGAGTTTTTCTGACACTCTTAATGCACTTAGCGCTCCAGCTAATGCACTGTGTGATAAATTACTCACTAGGGAAAACAGCATTAAAATAACTGAATTTGCTTTTAGTGTTATCTGTACACCTTGCTCTAATCCTTGCCAGCTAGCAGCCAATCCAAATAGATGCATGAAGGCATCCCCTGGCACCGTAAAGGGTAATAGAATTAATAAGTAGAGCATAAACATATCCATCGCCAACAAGCGTTTAAGGGTATGCTTTACTGCTAGCTTTGCCTGATATGCACAAAAAACGGCACTAGATAATGCAATTAATAATGGCAATAGTTGCTCACTTAATACCACCACAATCGCAAACAATAACGCGCAGCAAATCCTCGCTCTAGGATCTATGTGCTCAATAAAGGTGTTTTGTTGCAACGGGTTAGAACTACCCATTAGCTGTGTTGATGCATATTTGTCTGACAATCCAGTAAGCTCTGCAATAATAATGAGCACGCATTATCCTCGATTCACCAATAAGTGGCAAAACAATTGCGCCACATTCTCCTTTTTTACACGCTACCCTCGCTATTAATGTACGTACTTTGCTGACTGTGTTCTAAATATTTGCATGATTGGGCTTGAACTCGCTACCGCTTGCCTCTTTTACCTGCACTTGCTTACATTAGCCGGCGTTTACCTCTGCTTGTCTGCGCACAAATAACTTGCTGTTCATTTGATTGTCGATACCTTAAAATGCGGTTCGATTTAAACTAAGCCGTCATTTGTCAAAGAGAGCATCCACGTGGAATTAAAAAACCTAGTTATTCGCGAGTTACAAGTTAACGAAGGCCAACAACCTTTTATTAGTGATATTGGGGGTTCTTGTAATACTGAAAACCCATTCGCCCAAGAAACAGTTGCTTCTTTAAACAATGCCTTAGCGCGTCGCGCTACTTTAACTCACGGCGCTTTTAACGATGAGAACGAAGAGGGCTTAGTTTTCATCAAGGCATTTGAAGAATATATTCAGACAGAACAAAACTCTGACGACTTCTTAACATTAGCTGATGTCGGCATTGATCAGTTAGCAATGGCAATGCACAAAGTTTCGATTGAATCGGCCAGTGGCGGGTATGTTATTTTCTCGCAGTTTCAAGATGAAAAATTTGAATATTTACTGGTAGGTTTAGTCACTAATCGTACTGGCATTTCCTTTAATGAAGATTTAAACCCGACTCAAATACGTGAGGTTGATTTAGGTAAATTACATCAAGCCGCTAAAATCAACATCACGTCATATAGCTTGCAAAAAGATAGCTATTTAAGCTTTATGGGCGGCAAAGATAAAGCCGACGCTGCTTTTTTCGCCAATGCATTTGGCTGTACTGATGTAGTAGCTTCAAAAAAATGCACGAGTGAACTGATTCGCGCAGCACGCGATTTTTGTAGCCAGAACAGCATGGAAGGAAAGCGTGAACAAGTTGTTGAAGATGTTGTTACTTACCTAAGCGGCCAGCGCAGCGACAAGCAAAACGCTAGCCTATTAGATGTAGAACAAATTTTAAATAGCCATGTAGCTAGCGAACAAGCTGAAGAGTTATCAGGTACTTTTGGCAAATTTGCCAATGGGAGTGAATATAGCGTTTCTCAAGAATTCCAACCACATAACCATACATTAACAGCAATCACCAAAGTCAAAGCGAAGGCAGATAACTGGTCACTTGATTTCGCTAAAAAATCGTTAGGCGCAGCAGGTTCAGGAAAAGATGTGGAATTTGATGAGCAAACAAATAGCATTATTCTAAAGCGCTTGCCAAGTCGCGTTATTGAACAAATTAAACAGGCCATGCTCACCGACGAAGAGTAATCCTTAAACTCTCTCGTCTACGCAATTCACTGTTAATTACCTATGCTTGCACAAATAGCGACCAACTGTTTGTGCAAGCTTCTATTAAGATATAGTTAAGATACAATTAAGTTATGGTAACTAATCAATATCTTTGCTAAATTAGCGCGTTTTTTGATCGCTCAATCTTATTTGATCTATCGCCCTTTTACCTTACCCTTTTGGAATTCTTATGAAGAGTCTCATTAAATTGAGTGTTGTCTCTGGTTTGTTTTACGCCCTTTTAACACCTATTGCTGTTGCCGACGTATTCTCAGTTCATTGCCCAAATGGTTGTCCTAGCAACCCCGATAATAACGATTTAGTGTTTGCACATCTCTACGCTTTATCTAATAACCCTGAAACTAAATTTGCTGATTGGGTTGCTTATGAAGTGACCCCTACTAATTTCGGAACAACCCCTGGAAGAGTATGGAAAAGCGATCCATTGCTAGACAGCGATGATACTTTAGAAAAAGCAGATTATAAAAGCGCTAACAGCAGCCTATTAAAGGCAGATAGAGGGCATCAGGCACCTTTGGCTTCTTTTGCAGGCTCTAAATATTGGTCTGAGCTCAATCGTTTAAGCAATATCACTCCTCAAAACAAAGAGCTAAACCAGGGACCTTGGAAGAATCTAGAAGATGCTGTTCGCACAGCGGCCACTTATCGAAAATCACTGTTTGTAATAACAGGCCCGCTGTTTACCCAAACCATGCCCTCTTTACCCGCTTCAGATGAGCCACATATTGTACCTGCTGGCTACTTTAAGGTTATCTACGATAGTGCCGGTAATAGTAGTAGCTTTATTATGCAACAAACTGCGAAACGTAAAGATGATTATTGCAGCAAAAGAGCGGATGTTCAGCAAATGCAAAGCTTAATAAAATTTACTTTACCCGCTTTTAAAGATAATGACGTGATTTATAAACGCTTAGGCTGCATTAGTTAGATAATTTTTTATTACCAAACTATCAGCTTATCGAGCTGATCACTAATCTACTAAAAAAATCAAAATTTGGCCATATTCCTCGCGCTCTTGTAAATAATCTTGAGCGCTTGATGTGATATTAGAGCATGAAATTTTGCTTTTCATATCCACTAACAGCCTAAACATTACTTTATTGCTAAATACTTTTCAAAAATAGCACTGCATAAACAGTACTATGTATTTCAAGCGGATAAACCTGCCTAGTGTCGAATAAATAGCCAATATTGTTTGTTTATCGAAAATAGCTATTTGTTTCGTCTCTAAAAAATAACAACTTAATATCAGATTAATTTAACTTCCCGAATCCGTTAATTTTCCATTCTATAAAAATCGGCAATTTCGCTATTTTATGCACCTAAACTGTTGTTGTTATTGGTGAGTTAAAATGTACAATCTAATTATTGAATCTTGAACGACACTATCAAATCAGTATAAGGTCACCTTTTTGTATATTAATAGGAAGTTAAAATACAAGCTCCAGTATAAAGTTAATGCTGTTTTTAGTATCGCATTAACACTTATTTTGCTCGTTGTTATCGCTACCAGCATTTGGCTGTCTGGCAGAGAACTCATTGCCAAAGATCAGCAGTTAATTGAAAAAATTGGCGAATCCATCATTCTTTCATTACAAAAAAATGTTGCCTTTTCTGAAAATATTGTCGCGACTATGGCATCCCTTGCCGTGATAAATCGCGATAGAGAATCACTAAAAAAACAACTCAGTTTTCAAATGAAAGCAATGGCAAACAACTCTGCTATTGCGGGCGGTGGAGTCTGGCCCCGACCCTACACCTTAGATCCCAATAAGAAGAAAGCCAGCCTATTTTGGATTCGAAAAGATAGTGATTCATTCTCCTTTTCTGAAGATTATAATCAAGCAGACGTCACCAATTACTTCACGCAAGAGTGGTATCTTCCGGTGCAATTCAGCAAGAAAAAAGGCTGTTATTGGTCTCGATCTTATATAGACGAATTCAGTAAAGAACCGATGGTCACTTGCTCCCAAAATATGCTTATTGATGGAATTTCCCACGGCGTATCAACGGTTGATATTAGCCTTAAAGGTCTTCGCGAAAAATTAGAAATAAACATGCAAGTAACGCAAGGTTATGCTTTTGTTCTTGATAGAAATGACGCATTTATCGCAGCCCCGAGTGAGTATTATCAAAAATCAGTATTAGGTATTGAAGGACCTGCCCTACCCTTCGATAGTGCACTCACCAAATTAAGCCTGACTGATGAAAACTTTAAATCGTTAGCTTCTATTATTGATGCCTACCGCACCGAAACCAGAAATACCCGAGACCCTCTGCTAGAGAGCTATTTAGTTAAAACAGCTGATGATATAGATGTCGCAGAAAGCATCAACATAGTTGACTATTTACGCAATAAGAATCAGAGCCTGAATATTAAAAGATTTATTGTAGAAAGCGATCCTATTTTTAATGAAGAAGTCGAATTAGTATTACTACACATGCCTAACACTGACTGGCTAGTGGCACTAATTGTCCCTGAGAGATTAGTAATCGCTAGAGCAAAAGAAGTCAGTATTCAACTTTTGATTATCATGGGCATTGGTATACTCTTAGGTTCAATATTTTTATCCTACCAGTTACACCACATGCTGGTTAAACCGTTGCGTTCGATGATTACCATTTTACGCGCCCATCAAGATGAAGAAATCACTTTAGACGATTCGGCAACTGAAGAGCTCGCCGAGTTGGCTGAAGCTTATAACAGAAAACAGCGAGCACTTAATACAACTAACGCCGTGCTATTAAGTGCCAACCAAAGACACCAATCTGTACTTGATACTGCAATTGAAGGAATACTCTCGCTTGATACTAACTTTTTTATTGTTAAAGCGAACCCTGCTGCCCACTCCTTATTTTTAGGCTTTCACAAAACACTATTAGGCAACTCTTTTTGCAACATGCTGGACAAACCAAGTTATCAAATTTTTATTGAATGGATTGATAATTTAAACAACTGTGATAATCAGCATCAAGAACTCAGCGTTTTGAATCCTTCGGCAAACACACTACTGACTATTGAATGCTCTGCAAGTCATGGTGTGACGAATGATGATCAATTTATTACCTTATTTATCAGAGATGTTAGTGAGCGAAAAGCTAACGAATTGGCACTTAATGAACTGGCGACAAAAGACAACTTAACAAAATTAGCCAATAGAAACGCATTCAACCTTGAACTAAAGCAAAAGTTAAAAATGGCTGACCGCCAGCAACTCAACATTGCGCTGTTATTTATCGATTTGGATTACTTCAAAGCGGTAAATGATACTTATGGACATTTAGTAGGTGATGAATTACTCATACAAGTAGCGAACAAGTTAGCGGCACCACGGCGTTCAACCGATCTTGTGGCTCGTTTAGGAGGAGACGAATTCGCCATCATAATAAGCCACTTTAAGCATATAGAAAACGTTTGTAAAATAGCGCAAAAAATTATTGATGAACTACGTATTACTTTCATTATCGATGGTAATGAATGCCAAATTGGTGCCAGTATTGGTATTGCTATATACCCCGATCACTCCAATGATGCTAATAGTTTGATAAAACAAGCAGATTTCGCTATGTACCAAGCTAAAGAAGCAGGTCGAAACAGCTGGCGGCTATTTGCTAATGAGCAACACCTAGAGCAACAACGTGTACTTAGATTTATTACTGAATTAGAACATGCAATTAGCAACGATGAATTACGTTTGCATTTCCAACCTATTAAAACAGCAAACTCACCTCATAGCCATCGTTGTGAATGTTTAGTGCGCTGGCAGCACCCAACCAACGGTTTATTAATGCCTAATGATTTTATCTCTATCGCAGAAACAAGCGGACTGATAATTGACTTAGGTTCGTGGGTGCTAAAAGAAGCTTGCCTGACATTAGCAACTTGGCAACAACAGGGTATTGTACTAGCACAAGTATCAATCAACATTTCGGCAATACAGCTTCAACGCGGAAACTTAGTGGAAGTAGCAAAAAAATTATTAGAAGAACATCAATTAAATGGCAATCGATTAACTTTTGAAATCACCGAATCATTACTTATGGATAAGCAATGTACATTAGTATTACAGCAGCTTGCCGCTTTAGGTATTGAGCTGGCAATTGATGATTTTGGTACGGGTTACTCTAGCCTCAATTATCTACAAGAGTATCCTGTAAACGTTTTAAAAATTGACCGATCTTTTGTGGCGAAATTACAGCAACATAGTGACGCACCTGTCTGTCGTGCCATTATAGTGCTCGCCCATAGTTTAAACTTAAAAGTTGTCGCTGAAGGTGTAGAAACCCCTTTTCAAGAACAACTACTTAACGAGTTAGAGTGTGACGCTTTGCAAGGGTACTTAATTTGTAAGCCTCTGTGTAAAGAAGATTACTTAGCTTGGTTAACACAAAATAAGAGCACACAACTTACAGCACGCTAAGTTGTGCGCTTTAAAAGAGCACACAACTTACAGCACGCTAAGTTGTGCGCTTTAAAAGAGCACGGTCATGAGAACCCTTGCTAATAACAAATATCTATTTATTTGTTATACATCAGATCCTAGAATTTGCTGATGATAACTAGGACGGCCGGTAGCGGTTGCTATCACTTCACAATCTAAGAACAAATCACCATCTATATCGTGATGTACGTGATTATTACTATGAGAAATAATTACCTCAATAGAACTAGCACCTGCAGCTTTGGCTTGCTCTGAAGCTTGTTTTGAGACAATTTCTTCCGCTTTGGCTAACGCTTCTTTAATATTATTAAACTGAATGGGCGCTTGTTTGTGATAAAGCCTAAACATGCCGACAGTCGGTTGTGATATTGTCACTTGTGCACGCTGCACCACGGATCCCATAACAGCTCCTACTGCATTGGCAACCTCACCGTGCTTGGGTAAATAAAGCTTAACACCTAAAGCTTTTGCCACAGCTGGATAATAACTTGCAGCGGGCGCACCTACTGCAACGATAGGATAATCAACACAAAAATCAATATTAAACAAAGACTCTGACTGATCTTCAGGGTCTTTCAGGATTAGGCTCGTTAATAATTCAGTGAGCTTAGCTGCTTTTGCTTGAGTCAGTTTACCGGTTTGATTTAAACTCGCTTCAATCAGCGTATTACCCGTTTTTTTAACAACTAAGTCAAAAACAGCCTGGCTGGCAGCTTTTGGCTCATCTATTTTCCAATTGCCTAAACCGTACAGACATCTCATTTGGTTAGACCAAATTTGTGCCGCCAATACGGCTGCTTCTTTATTTAAATGATCACTTAAATCGAGTACATGCGCTGCGTCCGTAGGGGTAAAGCCACTATAAATAGCTAACCCTAAACGTTGTAACTTTGCTAGCGCGCGCGCCATATCTCTATCTTGCTCAGTTATCTCTTCTAGCTCAACAGGCCCATTTTCCAATTTATCCCAAGCACTAAGCTCTATAGGGCTTAACTGGCTAAGCAGTGTTACATCGCTTTCCATACGCACCACGAACTTATTATTACGTGCATTCGGATAAGCTTGTAGCTGCTGCTGCAATCGAGTGATTATCCAAGGGTATTGCTGAGCTAGCAAACTAAGCGGTATCACGCGTCTGGGGCCAATTGTTATGCCATTGGCAGCGCTTATGTGAATTTCACTATCGCCGCCTAAACCCACACAGAACACTTTGACAGCCTCCACCATCGGCTGCCACTCACCTATTTGTGCCCCATCGGCACTTAATTTAGGCTGTCCATTGGTGACTATCGCAATATCGGTGGTGGTGCCGCCCATATCAACAACTAGCGCGTTCTCTAAACCACTTAAAGCACATGCACCCACCACACTTGCAGCCGGTCCTGAAAGCACTGTTGCTACCGGTTGCTGCTCGGCGACATAGGTATTCACCAAAGAGCCATCTCCTTTAACAATCATGAGAGGTGCGGTGATATCTAAACTGAGTAGTTTTTCTTTAACGGAACATACAAGCTGTTGAATATAAGGAATCATGCGCGCATTTAACACCGCGGTTAATGCTCTTTGTGGCGCACCTAAGCTGCTAGCCAATTCGTGTCCGCAGGCAACAGGCTTGCCTGTGAGCTCTATTACTAATTCGCGCAATTGTGTTTCGTGAGTAGAGTTTCTCGTGCCAAACATACTAGATATTGCAAAGGCTGAAACAGTATCTTTTAATCTCAATATCTCACGGCGCGCAGTATCGATATCTAACCTTTGTTTTTCATTTCCAGTAGCATCATGCCCGCCTGCTAGTAACACAGCACCTGTTTTGCAAACAATGTCTTCTAAGCCGCTTTTCTCCAATTGACTTTGCGTATATCCAGCGAGCAATACACATACTTGAGCGCCGCGTCCTTCTACCACTGAATTAGTGGTCAAAGTAGTAGATAATGAAACTAGTTCAACCTCTTGCAGGAGCTCACTAGGTAAACCTGATAGTGCTTTGCCAATACCGATGGCTAAATTTTGCCGTGTTGTTAAGCTTTTAAACGTAGCGACTACTCGCTGCTGTGCATCAACCAATACTGCATCAGTATAAGTTCCACCTGTATCAATTCCCAAACGATGAGACATAACTACCTTCTTGACTAATATGAAAAACATGGGACCTGTTGTCATTTTGCGCGCTTTTACTTAGCAAAAATTGAAACAGAAATAAGGTGTAAACAAAGGAATTACAAATGCTTTGAAGTAGAGTTAGAAATCAATAGCTATCAAATGATCATCAACACTAAAATC
>JBALXS010000010.1:0-31609 GCA_036960485.1 Oceanospirillaceae bacterium | reverse complement strand
TCTTTAACTCTTTAACTCTTTAACTCTTTAACTCTTTAACTCTTTAACTCTTTAACTCTTTAAAAATTTGAATAAATACAAGTGTTACCCTTTACAGAATAACACTTCAATATAGATTAGCTTCATGCTGGGCGGGTTCGGCCTCTGCGACCACCGCTTTTGCCACCGCCGCGCTCAGCTTTTCGCTTAACAAGCAGCTGCTGCACCCGCTCTGCAAGGGGTTCTAATAATTCAGCTTTATGCGCTTCGTCGTATTTATTCCAGCCTTTAATTTGCTCTTTTGTACGCCCGCAACCAAAACACCAACCCGTTTCGTCATCGCTTTTGCATACACCCATGCAGGGTGATAATTCTGCAGCTGCTATTAATTCAGCGTCATCCATTGTCGTTGCCTCGCCTTTGTCAAGATATTATAATAATTATAGGTATTGCTAAATTTATCTGTTATTTAAATTAGTTAGCTTATAACTGCAAAAGTATAGTGGTGGGCTGTGCCAATACATTATAGCTTTGCGACTTAATACTATTTAATTGCGACACTACGGCAAAGTATTGAATTTTATTGAAGTTAATTCACTGCTAAGCACTCATTAATGTCCATCTTAAACTGTTGCAATTTTTTCTCAGCACACACTTTTATCCCGTGCCCTGGGGCGACGACATGCCAATCATCACCAGATACGTCTAAAGGCTCAGAGGCAATTACCACTCCGTCATTCGTACAGCGATAATACAAACTAGGCGCTCTGCAATCCGAAGAGTATCTAAAAGCATAAATACACTCTCCGTCACTCAGTGTTGCTGTAAATCTGAAGGCATCAGTAATGCCTTTTTCACGCATTAATTGATTCACTTTATTGCACATTTTAGAAACAGCAGCGATAGGATCTTCTGTAAGCCCATAGTTATACAACGCTAAAAATAGTGCTTCACTGTCGGTCGTACCCTCTCTACCTAAATAGTTTTCATCAGGGATCAGATTTTCAACTAAGCGGCGAATTTTTTCATATTCAGCAATTTGCCCATTATGCATAAACATCCAGTTATCAAAACTAAAAGGATGGCAATTAGCTCGGCTGGTAAATGTTCCGGTGGATGCTCGAACATGGGCAAAAAATAGCCCTGAGCTAATTTGTCGACACAAGCTTAGTAAATTTTGATCCGCCCACGCCGGTAATATTTCACGATAAATACCTGGGTTTGGTTTTGCCCCGAACCAGCCCAAACCAAAGCCATCACCATTAATAGCCGTTTTAGATTCTGATGCATGCAAACTCTGTTCAATAAGAGAATTACAGGGGTTTTCTACTAATTCTTCTAAAAAAATAGCCTTTCCTGAATAAGCTAACCAACGACACATATACACCTCAAATTAATATTATTGAAAACTATATTAACAATCAAAAAAAATATTATAATAGCTGTCAAGACCATATAACATGTAAAAAAACCAAATCCATCCACAATTTTGTTATTAAATGAAATTTAACCACCTTTAGCTGATTTGACAATAATCTTAAAAAAAACAGATTTCTTGCTTTGTTTATGTAAGACTATCATTGCATAAAAGCTGATCTAGATCAGTTATATATAATTTACCACGCAATTAGAGAAAATACTTTGAATCAGAACATAGCTTTACATAATATCCCTGCAAAATCTGATCAGCACTGCTGTAATTGTAATCTAAATTCTCTGTGTATGGCAGTTTCATTAGATATGACAGAGCTATCTAAATTAGATGATATAGTTGATCGTAGCAAACCTCTCTCTAAAGGTGATATGTTAAGTAATCAAGGTGATGATTTTAAATCAGTTTTTGCTATCAAAACGGGCAGTATTAAAACCTACATCACCAGCTGTTCTGGCGAAGAGCAAATCACCGGCTTTTACTTTCCTGGTGATCTTATTGGGCTAAATGCCATCGATAGCGGCATTTGCCAAGATTCTATGCAAGTCCTAGAAACCACCACTGTTTGCCAAGTTGAATTTGAGCAATTAGACGGACTTTCTACTGAACTTCCAAGATTACGTCGCCAGCTGCTAAAAACCATGAGCAAAGAGATTTGTAACGAGCAGCATATGCTACAACTTTTAGCAAAAAAGAATGCTGATGAACGCATTGCTACCTTTCTATTACGTTTATCAAACCGCTTTAAAACTAGAGGCTTTTCGGAAACACGCTTTCGCTTATCAATGTCTCGCCACGAAATTGGTAACTACCTAGGCCTTACTGTTGAAACAGTAAGCAGAGTGCTTACACGCTTACAAAAAAACGACTACATTACTGTTGAAAACAAGGAAATCGAGATCCTTGATATGAAAGCGTTACTCAATCTTACCCAAGGCAAAGACGATTAACGACCGTTATATATTTAACTGAGTTTTATTTTTATACTTAGCACTCCATTTGAAACGTTTAAGTTTAGCTGACCTAAATATAGATCCTAAAGTTAATTTAGCTAAACCCCTTCTACTTAATTTAGCCTCAAGTAATTTAGTTGCTATAATATTTCATGCATATATCTTACTATTTTAATTCGCTCTTAAACTTGACTAAAAAAACCTAGCAAAGGATTTACAGTTGTGTATAGTGCAAATGTTTGGTGGATGAAATAGTAAATTATTATACGCCGCTAATTTACGCACTATAGCGTAAACAGCAATTATCTTATTTAAGCGTAATGAACAATATCCACCAGCTTTAACCTGCATCTAAAATCACATCAATGACACACTACATTGACATCTGCTCTTTGCTTTAAGCTATTTGGAGCATATTTTAGAAGATCACTTAGTTGCATAAACACTCTTTCAAAATTTAAGGTTCGAAAATGTCATTTGACGAATTTTACGTAAAATCAGTGGTTCGATCTATTGATAACTGGCCCGAACAAGGCGTTGTATTTCGTGATATCACGCCTATTTTTAAAGACCCTAAAGCATTGCGCATGGTCTCTGATGCCTTCATTCAGCGCTATATTGATGCCGATATAACCCATATTGCCTGCATCGATGCCCGTGGCTTTTTAGTTGCTTCTATTATGGCCTATCAGCTGGGACTGCCTTTAGTGCTTGTCCGCAAAAAAGGCAAATTACCTGGAGAAACTGTAGGACAGGAATACAAGCTAGAGTACGGTACTGCTGAAATTGAGATGCAAGTTGATGCTGTTCAAACTGGTGATAAAGTTCTTGTTTTTGATGACCTTATCGCAACAGGCGGTACTTTACTAGCCGCTTGTACGTTAATCAAAAAGCTTGGCGCTACTGTTGTCGAAAGCGCTGCTATGATTAATTTACCTGACCTACATGGCGCGAGCCTATTAGAAGATGCCGACATTCCTGTCTTCACATTACTCGCTTACGAAGGCTTGTAAAATACCTATTCAGCTATTACCTGAAAGAAGTTGGTAGCTGAATTAATCCTCTCTCTTTAATCTCTAATACCTCACCTAATTCATTCGCGAGTTGCGCATAATACGTAAACTAAACTAATAACCTTTAGTGAATTATCATATTGCGCTATACACGGTTATGCTCCAGCTAAGCCGCACTAGCAGACTACGTTTAACGTTTAATTTGCCATCAGTTCTTCTTATACCCACTATCAGAAATAACTGTAAGCTAAGCTGTTTTGTATCTGTCGCTCATCTGTCGTTTCATATATCCTCAATGGTCGATTGATATCTAATCTTTTATATCTCTAGCAGTTTAGCCTAAGGCCTTTAAATGATTTACCAACTCGCAGCACTGGGTGCTGGAATATGCTTTGCTGTCTCTCCTTTTTTCTCTATCAATGCTGTCAAGGCTCTCGGAGCAACACGATTTAATAAGTGGCGCATGAGCATTGTGTTTGTAATGTTATTGATCATGAGCCTTGCTACAGGAGGCTGGAGCGCGCAACTATATGATTGGTGGGTTGTGATTGTATTAAGTTCGCTCATCGGCATATTTTTAGGCGATACTTTATTGTTTTTAGGCCTAAAGAGAATGGGCCCTCGCAGAAACTCTGTTATTTTTGCCTTAAATGCCCCTATTACTATTTTTTTAGGATGGATGTTTCTCGACGAAAAACTACCACTTTCAGTGCTTTTCGGCACATTAATTATCACCAGCGGAGTTATCACAGCAGTAGTGTTTGGGCGCAATAAACAACAGCAGCATACCTTGGAAGAAACTCAGGGGCGGTTGCTGATGGGAGTGTGTATTACTTTGGCTTCTGCTTTTTGCCAGGCGATCAGCCTCATCCTGGTGCGCCCAGCCATGGAATCAGGCATTGACCCTATTGCCGCTAGTGCTGTTAGAGTAGGCATTGCCGCTGTTTGTTTATGGCTGATGGCCTACCTTACCAGCTTTAAACCCGCTCGTAAGAAGCAAGAAAAAACACCGATGACCCTCAAGTTCTTTATACAAATATCCGCCAGTGGTTTTTTTGCGATGGGCATTGGTATGTCACTATTATTATTTGGCTTAAGAGGCGGAGATACCGGTGTCATTTCCACCCTTTCATCCATCTCTCCAGTGGTAGCGCTACCAATTTTGTGGATCATAATGAAACAACCACCCGCGGCTAATGCTTGGATAGGTGCCATTTTGGCAGTATCTGGAACAGCTATTTTGTTTTTACTTTAAGATATTATTTAGCTAAAAAGCAACGCCATTGTTAAATAAATTAATGTGTATTTTAGCGAAATTAAACAAACAAGCTGGCGATAAAAATATAACGCAGTGCTTTACCAAGTAGTATATAGAGCAAACTGTAGATTGGATTTAATCTTAGCCAGCCGGCGATTAAACAAAGAGGATCGCCAATAAGGGGCATCCAAGAGAGTAATAAAACTAAAGGTCCATGTTTGACTAGCCATGTTTGTGCTCTTTGCTGATGCTTATTATTAAACAGCTTTGCCGGGTAGTATTTTGCAATCAACCAACCGATTAAAAATGTTAATCCACCGCCTAAAGTATTACCAGCTATCGCGGTTAAAAGTAACAAAAAGAGCGGTATATTCCCTTGATTTACCAGCCAAGCAAGCGCAACTTCTGATCCACCTGGCAGCAGAGTTGATGCAATAAAGCTACTGGCCAATAACCCCCACAACTCATAATTCATGTGCGTTTTATAATCCGTTTATATTTAATGTTTCAAACTTACTTGCATTGCTATTTATTTTGTAAAGATATGTTAATGCAGCGAATCAGTGGCATCTCATAAACCCCACCCAAAGCTTCAAAGACAGGCTTGAGCGCCATGCCATTAACTGCCTGTGATTGAATAATCTCTTGCTCTATCATTTTAATTTCTTGCTCAGGAAGCTCAACCACTTCCTCCACACTCAGTTCGCCGCTGGCAATCCCTGTTGCTAAGTGATTATAAATAACATTACTTGATAGTTTTTGCATACTTGCAACCTGCTTAACCATCATACCGCTTTTAAACAGCAATATAGACTCTTCACTTTGCTTATCCGTGTCTAAATTTTGGCTTCCCCCATCATTTATTGCCGCTAAAAAATCATCACCATATAGCTCTAGCTTACGCTCTCCAACACCGCTTATTTTTTGCATTTGCTGACGAGTGGTAGGTCGGTACATAACCATTTCCATCAGTGTCGCATCGTGGAAAATAATGTAAGGCGGTACATCTTGCTCTTTCGCTAGCTCAGTACGCAGCACTCTAAGCGCTTCCCACAAACCGTGCTCATCGGCATCAAGTTTATGTTGGCTAGTTTTCTTTTTATCATATTTAGAACGCGCTGTTTGCTTGCGCAGGTCTTCACGTAGCTCAATAGTTACTTCACCACGTAGCAAAGGTCGGCATTTTTCAGTTAAGCACAGCACCCCAAAGCGATCATAATCAACACCTAGATAGCAACGTGCCACCAATTGCCTAAAAACAGAGCGCCACTGTTGCTTATTTAATTCTTTACCAATATTCCAAATCGAGAGTTTATTGTGACCAAACTGCTTAACTTTTTCTGTTTCACTGCCCGTCAATACATCAACAATATGATTAACACCAAAGCTTTGCCCAGTTCTATAAACAGCAGAGAGCACTTTTCTAGCAGCTTGCGTACCATCCCAAACGGGAACCGGCTGCAAGCAATTGTCGCAGTTACCGCATGCTTCATGCTCACTTTCACCAAAGTAGCTTAACAATACTTGTCGTCTACAACTGGTGATTTCACATAAGCCTAAAATAGCTTCCAATTTTTGACGCTCTACCTGCTTAATGTTATCTGGCGCTTGAGAACCTTCCACCATTTGGCGCAAGAACACCACATCTTGCAACCCGTAAACCATCCAAGCATTTGCTGGCTGCCCATCACGCCCTGCCCGGCCTGTTTCTTGATAGTAAGCCTCGATGCTTTTTGGCAAATCTAAATGTGCCACAAACCGTACATTAGGCTTATCTATGCCCATGCCAAATGCAATGGTCGCGACGATAATTACTTTATCTTCTGTCAAAAAACGATGCTGATGATGCTGTTTTAAACTAGACGCTAAACCTGCATGGTAGGGCAGTGCATTTAATCCTTTCTCACATAACCAAGCAGCCGTTTCTTCAACTCTTTTACGTGATAAACAATAAACAATACCCGCATCATTTAAATGCTCTGATTGAATGAAAGCCAGCAACTGCTCTCGTGCTCGATCTTTTTGCCCAATACGATAGCGAATATTAGGGCGATCAAAGCCTTGTATAAAAATATTGGCGTTACGTAATTCTAAACGCTGCTCTATTTCCTGCTGCGTTCGGGTATCGGCTGTTGCTGTAAGTGCGATACGCGGAACTTGAGGGAAATTATTAGCAAATTGTGCTATTTGTAAATATTCAGGCCTAAAATCATGACCCCATTGAGAAACACAGTGTGCTTCATCAATCGCAATCAATGCTAGCTGGCATTGAGACAGCAACTGAAAGGTCTTGGCTTGCAACAGACGCTCTGGCGCGATATATAGCATATCTAACTCGCCATGAACTAACTGCTGCTCAATTTCGTACTGTGTATGATAATCCAGTGACGAATTCAAATAAGCAGCTTTAATACCTAATTGAGACAACGCTGTCACTTGATCATGCATTAACGCTATTAATGGGGATACGACTATCGCAGTACCCGCTCTAAGTAAAGCAGGTAGCTGGTAACACATCGACTTTCCACCACCCGTTGGCATAATTACTAAAGTGTCACGGTTGTCGATGACGCTTTCTATAATTTGCTGTTGAGCAGATCTAAAACCATCGTAGCCAAATACATCTTTAAGAACTTTAAGCGTTTGATCTGACATTTTATTCCTAAATTAATTAACAACATTCACAAAGCTTTATGCGTAAGTTATTAACACATAGCGAAGCGCAAACCTGGGGGGTTACCATAACAATAGCTAGCTAATTATCCTCAAAGCACATCACCATGTCATCTTCTATTAGCTCTTAAAGCCAGTGCTTTTAATATTTATCAACGGTACACCTTAGGCTCACACTTACTTTGTACAAAAAGAATACAAAAATCAGTTAACCTCAAGATTAACCTAGTGCGAGCTAGGTTTATAACTTGAGTTAGAGTAAACTAGCGCCTGTTATTTTCCCAGGAATTCATCATGCAAGCACAACAGCAAAACACAGCTATTACCGATAGCGAATTAGACGCATTAGAAAATTTTATATTCTCAGATGCTGTATCAGAAGAATCATTAGACCTTATAGGCATTCACGGTTTTTTGTGTGCGTTGGTGATATCACCAAATCCTGTCGATGAAGCAACTTGGATGGAAATCATTTTTGATGGCCAACCTAGCTGGGCAAATGAGCAACAACAAACTGAAATTGGCACTGTTTTAAGCAATTGGCATGCGAGCATTCGCACTGACATGGAAAACGATCGTGAGCTAGAAATGCCTTGCGATTTAACCTTAGTAGTCGAAGATGAAGAAGAAGTGGCCGATGTAGAAACTTGGGCACAAGCGTTTATGGAAGGCGTGTTCTTAAAAGAAGAAGGCTGGCACGGAAAAGGGGCAGATCAGGAGCAAAAAGTAACTGAGTTGATGCTACCTATCATGGTTATCTCTGATTTATTTGACGCTAAAGAATTCAGAGAAATCCGCAAGAATCCGGATGTTTGTGAAGAAATGGCCAATGAAATCCCAGATATTTTAATCGATCTATATTTGATTTTCCAAACACCTGAAAAATAACACAACAAGTTATACTACAAAAAAAAGCCACTCATAAGTGGCTTTTTTATTGTCTAGAAAACACGATTGAACTGCGCGCTATAGCCAGCAGCTAATTAATTGATTTTACGGGCTATCAGTTATTTAGGTAGCTCAAGCAAACCTTTTGATCAGCTCTTTTTTAGAGTATTAAATGCTTTAGTAAAACCCGTTAGCGATAACGGAAGATATACAACTTTACCTGTATCTTTTGCAATAAAGCCCATAACAGCACGATTGCCACGCTTAAATTCACCTAACATACGCTTGTCTAACGGAAAAACAATACTGCATTCATTATCGTTACACTCAGCCTTTAAACCGATAGGCTTATTTTTATCTACTTTAAACATGACATCTTTTTTATTATCTAATTCAGTCGAAACACGCATAATAATGACCGGGACTTTAGCGTTTCGCTTAACATCTACCGTTGTAACCATTAAAGGTGCTTTTCCATCAACAGAAAAAATTTGCATTATAAAACATAGCTCTTGGTTTTTAACGGGTTGGCAACGTCCTTGCCAATCTTTAAACTGCTTGCCATGAATTGTTCCAGCCATGCTCATTTGCGTCGTTAATACAATTAACAAGCTCATAAATGTTAATTTTATGCCTAAGTACTTCATGCATTATCCTTTAAAAAAAATATTAAATAATTCAACTAAACAATTCAACCATAAGTGCAGTTTAAATACTGCAGTTTTACTCTTTACAGCCACCTTGTAATAATCACTGCATAATATAATGTACTACTGAACAGATACAACCAAAAAAGCGAATCTACTTCTATTTCCCTACTGAAAGGGCCATTAAATCATTATACTTTGTGACAACTGCTTGTTACTTCATTACTGTTTTCGCTTATTTCAAGTTCAAAATTATTTTGCTAAATGAGTGCCTAAAAACAAGCAAAAATTATAAATTATATATGGTAAAGCCATACAAAAAACTACAACCAAACAATGCTAATAGCACTAAGCTGCGCATTTTAATTAATATCTCTGGTAACATATTAGGTAGCAAAGTGTATAACGCAGTCACTATCATCAACACGCCAGAAACAAAAGCTGCATTACCCCAAAATTCACCTAAATGCTGGCTTGCATACCACAAAACATTCCATAATCCGCCGAGTAAAACTAAACTAGCGACTGCTTTTGAAATAAAATTTGGCAATGCTTGCAGATGTCTCAAAACGGGTAACTGCGTGGTAAAAATAACGCCCAACAGCATGCATCCAGCCATTATTGTGCCCATAGGTAGCATAAATTTTCCTTTGTTTAAAAATAATGAATTAGTAATTGCTAGTTATATGGTTATTTAAAACCACTTACTTTTTAATACGTGCATCTTGTTCATTTAGATTCCAAATAATTATTGTGACAATCAACTCTCATTTAAAAAACATTTTTTAATGTGAAAAGCCAATAAAACAGTATTTCACGTAACAGGTCTTGCATGCTGGTGAAAAACTTAACTTTCAGCCATAACTACAGAAAGTGGATCTTGATGAATGAGCACATCAGATGCTGGAAATTCATTCATCAATAGTAATTCAACTTCATCGGCAATAGCATGAGCTTCAATTAGTAATAGATCATCACGCAGCTCTAAATGCATTTGAATAAAGCGAGTTTCACCTGACATGCGTGTTCTCAAATCATGCACCCCTCTAACTTGCGAAACTGACAAGGCAAGCTGCTTAATTCGCTCCAATTCTGCGGTTGGCAAACGATGATCTAGTAGTGACTGCACTGCTTCGTAGCCAATTTGCCAAGCTCCATATAAAATGTAAAAACCAATGCCTACACCAAATATAACATCCGCCATCGGCCAACCAAGCTTACTCAATATAAGCGCTAACATAACAGTTCCATTCAACAATAAATCTGATTGATAATGTAAGGAATCAGCTTTTATCGCTTGCGATCCGGTGTGTTTAACAACCCATTTTTGGTATATAACTAACCCCCCTGTCAGTGCAATAGCAAACAAGCTCACCCATATACCCAATTCAGGTTTCACAAGCTCTTGTGGGTGAAAAAATCGCTCACCCGCTGAGATAACTAGAAAAAAAGCAGAACCTGCAATAAAAGTTGATTGCGCTAAAGCCGCCAAGGATTCCGCTTTACCATGGCCGAAACTATGCTCTTCGTCAGCGGGTTGTAATGAATAATTTAGTATTAGCAAACTGGTAAATGAAGCTGCTAAATCGAGCATTGAGTCAACCAGAGATGCTAGTAATGTGACTGAACCGGTCTCCCACCATGCAATCAACTTTACAATCAGCAAGGTACTGGCAACACACATAGCTAATAAAGCGGCTCGTTTTACTAAAACCGCGTAGTCATAACGCATTGTTTACTCCAATTGTTACAATATAGTTTATGTGTATAGATAAAATACTTTTATTCACTACCGACACTCCTCCGCTAAATTCAATATTAACCTTTGGATATGATTAATTCAAAGCACACCGTTGCGTGCTGATGATCATGCGCTTTAATGCGCTTCAATTTTACAACTTAGCTCAGTTAATTTCTATTGCGTTTATCAAAGACGACACAAGCAAATTTGAATCTTCGAGGCAAGAAATAACCTGATTTTTACAACTCCTACCAAGTTATGAACATACTCACGAAAATAATGTGATGATACTATCGATACTAAGATGACATTTTAGGCCTTGTGTAATACATTAGTTTAAGCAGAAAAACTGCTACATATTCTATAAATACTATTATTTTTACGATGTTAAGGTTATATGGGTATTTTTTCCAGCCAGTTGTAAGTACATAGAGGTATACGTTATCAAACGAATTAATCGAACTCTTTGTCTTTTGTCTCTATTGTTTCTAACACATGTCGCCTACAGCGCTCAAACAGGTGAGATAAAACCTGAAATCGTTTCGTGGAGAGCACTTAACTTAACCGCGAGTGAACTCGTTTGGTTAGAGAAAAAATCACAGTTAAAGCTGGGTATTGACCGTAGTTTTAGCCCTTATGAGTGGATTGATGATGACGCAAAGTATACTGGAATCTGTGCTGATTACATTCAAATACTGGAAAGGCGTTTAGGTATACCAATCGTCCCTGTGACAGATATAAACTCCTGGTCAGAGGTTTTACAAATAGCAAAAAAAGGTGAGTTTGATCTCATGTCTTGCCTCGTTCGAACAAAAGAGCGAGAAGAGTATCTGAACTTTAGCCCTTCCTACGTTTCAAGCACTGCAGTCATAATAAGCGAACAAGCCAGTGGCTACATAGGAACCCTAGATAAACTTCAAGGAAAAGTAGTAGCCATCCACGAAGGGCATTTCACCAATGATTTATTACGCCGTGATTACCCGCAAATAAATATTGTAAATACACCCAGCATACAAAAAGCACTAAATCTGGTTGCCGAAGGTAAAGTTGATGCTTTTGTAGGGGATGCTACTGCAGCCGGCTTTGTAATGAAGCAGGAAGGTATTCTCAATCTGAACTTCTCTGGGCATACCGACTATCAAAGCAAGTTTAGCTTTGCTATACCTCGTAACAATCCAATCCTATTAGGTATCGTCAATAAAGCCTTAGCTAGTATTACCAAAACCGAGCGTGATGCGATTTTTGACCATTGGCGCGGGCTAAAAATGCCGCAAGGTATTGCCCTTGAAAAAATTCTGGTTGGTTTAGCTTTCTTTATAGTACTGCTGATTTGTTTTACCTACTGGAACTATCAGTTACGGCAGTCAAAGGAAGCACATAAATTGAGTGAGCGTCGATTTAAAAACTTGGTAGCCGCTACTGATGGCGTTGTCTGGGAAGCAGATATTGCTTCGGGAACGTTTACTTATATTAGTGATAACTCAGTGCGCATTTTTGGCTATTCACTTAAAGACTGGATGAGCACTGGTTTTTGGATTTCGCATATCCATCCACAAGATCGCCAAGCAGCAATAGCCTTTCGCCAAGGTAGATCAGAAATTTTAAGCACTCATGAATTTGAATACCGCTTTATTACAGAGAAGAATGAAGTAGTGTGGATCAGAGATATGGTCAGCTCTGTCGCTGAGAATAAACTATCTTCACTACACCGCGGATTGATGTTGGATATTACAGATCAGAAAAAAAGCGAGCTACTTATCAAGCAGAGCGAGTACCGTTTCAGAGAACTTATTGAAAGTTTACCTGCCATTGCTGTGCAAGGATATGACGAGCAGTTGCGCATAATATACTGGAATGATGCTAGTACTGTTTTATATGGTTATACCCCTGAGGAAGCACAAGGGAAGCGCCTACATGACCTAATTATACCAGCGCACATACGAGAAGAGTCAATACGTAAACTTCAAGATTGGTTTCTCAATGGTATCGACATAGCTTCTTCAGAACTTGAACTGCAGCACAAGGACGGTAGCATAGTGCCCGTTTATTCAAGTCATGTGATGCTCAGTTCAGGCACTAACAATAAGGAACTGTTTTGTATAGATATTAGCTTAGTAGAACAAAAAAAAGCGCATGCTGAACTAAACTATATAGCGCACATTGACCCGCTAACATTACTGCCTAATCGGCGTACGTTTAGTGATCGGCTTAGCCAGGTAATGAAAAAGGTAGATCGAAATGGTGGTAAGTTAGCTGTGATGATGATCGATCTTGATTATTTCAAAGAGGTTAATGACACACTAGGCCATGCTTATGGCGATTTGTTACTTCAAGAAACAGCACAACGTTTACTCTCTTGTGTTCGAGAAACAGATACGGTAGCTCGACTTGGCGGCGATGAGTTTTTAGTTATTATCGAAAATGCACTGGATATATTGATTACAGAACGTGTCGCAGAAAATATTTTAAAGCAATTGAGCGAACCATTTATTTTTAACGATAATCGCTCACATATATCTGCCAGTATAGGTATTGCCCTCTATCCTAGCGATGCATCTTGCGAAAGCCAGCTGCTAAAAAATGCTGATCACGCAATGTACGTTGCTAAAAAAGAAGGACGTAATTGTTTTTATTACTTCACTGCGCAAATGGAACAATTTGCCAAAAATCGCCGCGCTATGCTAAATGAATTACGTGATTCAATCGAGTTAAATCAACTAGAGGTTTATTACCAACCTATTGTTGACCTTAATAACGGTGACGTTATAAAAGCAGAAGCATTGTTGCGCTGGAATCACCCTGATGGACAAATATCACCGCTAGACTTCATTCCATTGGCTGAAGAAAGTGGCCAGATAATTGATATAGGGAACTGGCTCTTTTCCGAAGTTACCCGCCAATCTGCTCAATGGAAGTTACAGGTTTGTGTGAAGGCTAGCTCTTTACAATTTCATGATGATAACTTTTGTAACCACGAGCTCTTTAATTCTATATCTGACACTGAACTTGAATTACCTAGGGTTTGCATTGAAATAACCAAAGATTTATTGGTAAAGCCGAAACAAGAAGTATTTGAAAAGATAATAACACTCAGAGATAAAGGAATTGAAATATCACTAGATGATTTCGGGACTGGTAATTCATCACTTACATACTTAAATAAGTTTGATATTGATTATTTGAAGATTAATAAAAGCTTTGTCAGCAATTTGGGCCCAAGTAATCAGGAAAAAATGATATGTGAAGCGATAATTGTTATGGCACATACGCTGGGCATCAAAGTCATTGCGAAAGGGGTAGAAACTAAGCTCCAGCACGAGTTATTAAAAGCTATTGGTTGCGATTTTGCAGAAGGTTACTTTTACGATCAACCATTACCTGCTGGCGAGTTTGCGAGCCAATGGCTAACACCTGAATCGATGCAAACTCAAAAATCTATCTGATTAGCCACATTTCCTAAGCAACACTGGAATACTGTTTCACTCCGCTTTGTGTCTCTAGCATTGGAGTGCGCTCAGCTTTTTTGCCCCTTATGCCCCTATTCTCACGTAGTATTTCTCTGATTAGTACCTCCACATGATTGCGCGGTATTCCAAGCTTTTCAAGATTGAATACAACTGCTTGGTAGAGGGGCCGCTTGAACTAGACAGATCTCCCAGTAAAAATACCGATGGATTCAAGGGTGTGTAATTCTGGATACTCTATATTAAGATCCGGCATATATCTTTGGGGCTTATGCACAATTAGCCAAATGGTTCATTCATTAGGAGCAATATCGAAAGCTGTAACTAGTGATTCGTAAACAGCGCGCATTACCGCTGCTGCTTCAGTGGAATAATTTTTTACTTCTATTGTAATGCTTGGCATTTAATCCTCCCAAGCTCTATTATTGGCTACTACTAGCAGAATCAAATCAATTGCATGGCAGAACAGATATTGCAAAACAACCTAGCTGAGCGAATACGTAACAACACTCTACAATTTATTATAAAAGTGTACTGTACTTACTTGTGTTATAACCGCTGCCACCATGGAATTTTTTTACACATTGGCACTTTTTGGCTAAATATTTCAAATAAGCGTTCCATATCTTTATAGTGCTCAATTTTAAAGCCTTTATCTTCACTCATAATAACGAATACGGCGACTTTTTTTGCACGGCGCTTGAACAGTAATATTTTAAAATCTTGCATTGCATACACTTGCTCTGAAGTGGCGGAAGTGAGCGTGACTTTTTCGCCATCGATGGTCAGCTTTCGGCTGTTAATCTCAGCAGCATCTTTAAACACGCTTCTACCACGATAAATTAATACAATGGAAAATACAGCTACTGCTAATGGCCATTCAAGCCATTGTTCAGCCACTGCTACCCATAATATGATTGCAAAGCTAAAGGCCATTTCAAAATGCTTAAAAAGATAGCTTTTTAAGGTATTACCTGTTGATTGATACTGCATTAAAACCTCGCTGCTGGCCGGTTAAAACCTATTCTTGTCATTATTAATTGTAGGCATGTTACACAAACACACTACTAAGACCTTATATTATAATTGATAAAGTAACTAAATTTATGATCCAGTTCAGAATTATTCACAGACCAAAAACATATTCACCATGCGATCAGTTTAGCTTCTAGCTTTCTAATTTTCTCTCACCAAACAAAACTCAAAGTAAATGATCACAATGTGGACAGCGCTTATAATGTTTCACTAACTTGCTATGATAGCTTTTAAACAGCATTTCAGCTTCATGGTCGCTGATTCCCAGCGCTAATTGCTTCTCTTTAAGTTCAAGTTTTTCTTCGTTTGTAAGAATCCCATCATCATAAGCACTGGCAATTTTTAATATGTATAAAGATCTATTGCGTTTAAGTTGCGCCGAGAAACCAGAGGCTAAAATACCTGCGGGCAGCGCCACCATTCCCATGCCGATGATTGTGATCAGTCCACCAAATATCTTTCCTATTGGTGTGACATCTCCATAGCCGAAAAAGTTATATAATAAGTTATGATGATAATATTGATATAGCCAAGTTAGATAATCAAGGAGTGTACCCAGTTGACTTAGAACGATTTTGTTACACAAACGAGATTCGCTGTGAGATCACAGCGTAAAATAGAAAAAAGTGAGCTTCTTTTCCTAGTAAAATGGATAAGCGCTTTGCTATAGACAGCTGCTGTAGATGAACGGAGAAATTCAGTTGCTTGAGAAACCGAGACAAGAAGCTACACCAGCGAAAGTATTGTTTGTTTGCACAGCTAACATTCAACGTTCTTTAACCGCAGAGCATCTTTTTAGATCTTTGTTTTCCAATGTCATATTCAAATCGGCAGGTGTCAGTCGCCGTGAGTGCGCGCGTAACAATAGTCAACTATGCACTATAGAGTTACTTGACTGGGCGGATCAGGTATTTGTGTTTGAACAAAAGCATCTTGACAGAATAATTCAACATACTGGTGAACAGTTTTTATCGAAAATTAGTAATCTAGAAATTGATGACAATTATCAGTATATGCAGCCAGAGCTAGTAGAAGAGCTTAAGAAGAAATTTTATCTATGTCTTCCTGAAAGCTCTTCCATACCTGCGAAAGTAATACCCTTATCATGAATTATTGCATTAAAGAGTAGCGGTCAGGTTAGCTTCTTGGTTTTTCTAAGCTTATTAATTCTAACCATCTTATATTACTTTTTTTAAACAGCTTACAGATAAGCATGTAAAAACTTCTGCTTCAATAATTTGAAGATCTTTAATGAGCTATTTATCCACCTAAATACATTTACACATACCAGCTAAAGATGAGCTTCCATTCAGATCAGGTATCAATCCATAATATTTAACTAGCAACGAACTCTCCTATGACGTGTAAGCCGTCCCAGCAACCGCAGGTTGCGAACATCACAATCTTGCTATATGCGCTCAAGGAGGCCCGTATAAACAAATGACAAACTATCAATTAACTGTTCAACTAACTCGTTCATTTTAGTTAAGACTTCATTAAATGGTTCAAATGCATCTTCTATCACAATATCTTTAATTTCCTCATGCGATAAAAGATCAGTGATGTGCTTTACAGATACAGACTCTTTGTTTGCATTTTCTATTGCTCTCAGCACACCTAAATTCTTACTAGAAAAACCCGATTGGTGTGCGACTTTATTTCTAGTCTCTCTTAGATTTTCAATTGTACCTTCCATATCTTTTAAAAGACTAGCCGACGGCGGTGAAAATTCCGCCAATTGTTTATAGATTTTTTTGTTTCCGCCTAAACATTCTATCTTATGGTTTTCCATTAACATTGTTGTGCCTGCAAGCAAGTAACAACGATCAACTAAGCTGGTTAAGCGGAGTAAAAAATTCTCGACATGAAAAGCATGATGCTCTGAAAAATCATACTTTGACTCGTTATAGCCTTTCTCATATAAATATTCGAGTGCGATTGTCATGTTTTTAAATACATTGTCTATCTCAGACGCTCTTGAGAAAATATTTTGCGCATACAGCTCGATTTCTGAAACTTTATAAGTATTCTCACCATTTTGACAAGCAGTAAGACTAGCCAAAAGAGATTTCATAACTAAAGACAATAGCTGCTTAATATGTTTATTTCCAGTATGGATAGCGATACTCCTCAAAGTATATAACGCCGCCAACAGAGATCGAAAAACCAGAGCGAAGCGGCGGTTTTTTGGTCCCACTGGCTGGCCTTGTTAGTTGCAGATTGCATGTTTAATACACTTTACTCTTGGGTCAGCAAGAATTGAGCCGCCCATAATTAATGTGTGTGAATTCGCATGGGATGCATAACGAGCATAATCACCGATGACTTCATGAGGTACTTCATATGCCTCAGAGACGTCAAATTGCTCATTGAAAAATATGGCCACAAGTATATCAAAGTCCTTCTCCTCATAGTTTCTAATTGCACTCAATTGCCGAGAAGCATTCTTTGAAGTAAGGCGACGCCCTTTAATTTGTATCCTTGTACCTCCAAAATCCAAGGCGTCATAGCCTGCTTTAGAGTTTGCCTCTAACTCTAGGTTAAGAGACTGAGAGACAAGCCATTCAGTGTAATCTCCAAGGGGATTATTCTGGGTTCTTGCAATGCCACGCTCGATCAGCTCATTCGTGATCTTTCCCTGAAGTTGCAAGAGTTCTTTTACTTCTAAATTATTGAGATTCACTTGATTCCTTGTAAGCAACTAACGCTTAGCTCACAGAGAAATACGAGCGCAGCGTGTGATTTTTCCTGTGCAGCTACTTGTTATAGCGATTTTTCGCCGCCCATGAGTTAATACTATCCATAACAGCTTTCCCTGCTCCATCTGCACTGGGGTAAATAGTCGCACCAGTAAAGCCAGCTTTCACACATAGTTCATATAACCTAATACTTTCTTTAATAGGAATTGAAATCTTCATTAATGGAGTATTAGGTAAAATTGAAAATTCCTGTTCAAGGCCAACAATATCGAATTTTTGCCCTCTGTTTCCATTGTGTGGATGAACTGTAAATAATCCAGACTGAGCAGAAAGATGAGGAGTGACAGAACCAGGAATTCTGATTACTTTTACTCTTGGATATAAAGCAATTAACTCTGTGTTTAACACCCATAATCCCAGTTTTTCACCTTCACTCCAGCTTAGTGAGTTTGAAAGCGCACTACTGGCCGCAAAGTATGCTGCTACATAAGGTTGTTTAGTCCAGTCTAATAATCTAGTTGGTACTCCATGATGTTGAGCTAGAGCCATAACTTCAATTAGATCTATATTAGGCCATTCTTCAGGTTTGATATAATACTTGTCTTGCTTCTGAGTAGTCAGGGTCTTTTCTCGAAACACCATAGAGTCATTAGGTAGTTGAATCCCGACCTGATCACAAAACTCTGCAAAAACTTCGAGTAACCGCACCTCGGTAAACACTTGATCATCAGCATTAACTCCTTCACCCCAGATTGCAGTTGCGGGATCGTTTGAGGATTTACGTAAAACAGATGGTATTAAGCCCCATTCAGCATTGGCTTGACCTCGATATAATAATCTACAAGGAGGTTTTACTAACTCTTTAGTTGGGCTAAGGGCTTCCCATAACTCATCTGCAGTCTGATAATTAACTTCTTGAAATGCACTGTACTTCATAGAACCCCTTCGCTATAACGCCTTGCTCAACGGAAAATCAGGAGCGCAGCGAGTAATTGTTACGAGTGCAGCAACTTGTTAGATGCGCTGCACGCCCACGACTATTTGATTAAATTCAGGACACTGAAAATTAAATGTAATATGGTCATCTTTTGTCGCACTATGATCAAATACGCTTTTATAACCAACTTCTCTCGTATATATTTCAGAGCTTTCATCCTTTGGCCAAAATACAGCAATACGATACTCAGATTCTTTTTGATACGGCTCAACTGGCTTAAGGAACGCTCCTTCCTCAACAGAT
The DNA here is from genome assembly GCA_036960485.1 of Oceanospirillaceae bacterium. Classification (GTDB taxonomy): domain Bacteria; phylum Pseudomonadota; class Gammaproteobacteria; order Pseudomonadales; family Balneatricaceae; genus Rs1. The sequence continues at coordinate 12,587 of JBALXS010000010.1, read as the reverse complement.
TTACAAGCAAGTAACTCAATAGAACTTCTATAATATGTAATGTCACCCGATATAATTTCAAAGCCTAAATGATCATTAGCACTCTTTATCATTGCAACCATTTCAACTACATTTATTGCTATACAAATGTCGGCCTCAAATAATTCAAATAATTCTGAGGAATTCCCTTTGTTACTCAAACAGAGCACATGGCACCTTCTAGGTTTTATCGAAACATCTAAATCAGTATTCTCAGCTATTCTAAAATCCCTGCCAGCGATAGATATAGATGATATTTCTTCCGAAGTAACTTTTATTGACTTGTGCTCTTCATTATCAGTTATTCCCTCGTTACTCAGTTTGTCCATTGTATATAGATCCCGAAACCATAGACTTTTACCTGTTTTCGAAAATGCATCTAAATAGCAGGATTTTCCATACAAATATTTAATCAAAAATTGTACTCAGCTTTTTTGGATTATCTAACGCCTTTAACACCAACCTAAGCGGCGGCTTGCTGGCGTTTTTTTGCGGCACTTTGCAAAAAGTGTGACAGTAAAGCCCGTCCGATTGCGGTTTTTGTTATGTGCATGTATTAAAAGGGTACTTTACCCTCAGCTATTGCCCACCAAACGATTAAAATGGGAATTACCATAAGAGACATCCTCAGCCAAAACAATACAAAATCAAAAATAACAGCTAAAAATTTACTCGAATTTGAATACACATATATCTCTTTTAAGTATTCATAAGGCTCTCTAGTACCATGAGTTACCTGAGTTGCCAAAAACAGATAGCTAATTATTGTAAAACCCCAAGCTATTATATTTCCAGTCTGAACTGCTACAACCATACCTGCGCTAGTCCATAAGCTATTTCTTACAGATTGAAACCAAATATCCACAAGCTTACTATCGTGAATATTCTTAAAAAAAGACTGCCTCATTCTACCGTTTTCTCCGAAGCTGAAATGCACATAACATTATAATCGTGCGCATGCGCGTTTACACAAAGATGCTTTTTCTAAAAAGCATTATATCTACATGATTTTATGATTAAAAACATACTTTTCAAAAAAAATCTGGGGAAACGCGCATGCGTGTTTATAAAAACAATAGGCGCCTGTTATTTATTGTTGTTAATTTTTAATTAATTGATAATGCGGCAGTTTATGCTTCCTTACCAGCACAAACGCGCACAGGAATCAAAATTAAATATGTAAACGCGCAGGCATAATGAATAAATTGTAAATTTGACTGTTTTTATAATCAATAATTGGGAGCGGAGAGGTTTAGGCTAAAAATGACTGCTTTTGGCTGACAGCAGCCTTGTCTTTTGACGATGCCAAACCGTCAAAACTTGAGACAAAGCGGATTTTCTTAAAGTCCAAATAAACTACGCTGTATTGGCATAGTTTAATATAAAAATTTACAAGCTCTAGCTGGCTGATTGACTATAGCTTAGTACCATAATCACGGTTTAGGTTTTGGGATTGACTCAACACCATTAAGTATGGTTTTAATCACGGATATTGGACTTTCCCCGTGAAACATTACTCTTAAGAACATGCCATCCATTAAGATCATTTCTGTTTCTCCATTACCGATAAAAATAGCATTGCCTTTATGGCGATAAGGTCTATTTCCTGTTTTGTCTAATCTCCCTCTCTCTTTATTAGTAGCCAAACGTACTGATAAACCAACTTTTATACATTCAGCGAGGAGTAATTCAATACAGATGCCCATACATACTTGCTTGCGGCCAAATAACACATCAAATTTATCATCATCTGGTATGTTTCGACTGAATATAGGCAGAGCTAAAGGGTTGTTCATGCAGTCAATTAATCGAGATCTTGGGCACTCTGGTGTGCCTCCCATCCCATCAAACCAAGTATTGAATATTACATGCCCACCCATCCGAAAATTATCCGAAGCATAAACACCTAGAAACAAGCAGTTATCAATAACATCAAGAGCCCACCCCTTAATTTTTGAATGTTCCAAAGTTTTAACAAGCCGACCATCCCAGCTTTCAATTTCGAAATAAGGCTCTGGTATGTGAACTTGATAATTAGTGTCAGGATCCACACCTTTACCAGTCTGAAGAACCTTTGACACGTGAGCCATTCTATTTATTTGTCTGTACATTCTTTGTAGCTGTTTTACCGCTTTATCACCTTCTTTTTGTGCGAAATAGGATAAAGATTTATCACAATTAGATTGCATATCAAGCTTCATGAAATCCATTATTTTGGCATTCATGGCTCCTTCTTTTACTTCAGCAATTCTAATTCCCTTTTCTGGTTCATATATTAATAGATCTCCGACTTGTATAAATGATGTTAGATCTGAGATTAGTGACACGGAGTCCTTTTTTTTATTAACAGTTTCTCTTGCTGCAAAAACAACTGAATCAAAATTACTATTATATAAATCAGGTTGGTGATTAAATTTGAAAAACCTTCTTGCGTAAGCTAATTGACCCCCTAATAGTTGCCATGCAATTGCATCAGCAATACCCCTAAGTAATAGGTTTTTTGGGTAATCAAGCTTTTCACCATTTTTTATTATAGAAACAATATCATCTTGAGCGGACATCATGCCTTGATTGGCAGATTTATAAAATTCTTCCCTCAGGTCATTATTTTCCATTGAATCATCAGAGTTTCTTATTTCTTGCCAAAGATGATAAGAGCCCTGACATGCTTTAGTATATAAATTTCTAATTAATTCTTCATAGTCTGGCGGAAAAACAGTCAAACTAAGGGTTTTTATTGACTCATATTTTACCTTACGTCTCTTTTTAGCCAATCTATTCACCTCTATCTCAGGAAGTACTTGCCTAACTGTTTGAATCTAAAATAGTTATAACATTTTACTTTACGAAAAAGTAAGACACGATCGTATATAAACTAAAGGTAGCAGTTTAATTATAACAGTAGCTTCAACTCCACACGCTACCGAAAGCAATCCATAAGCAAACCTTTTATCATTTATTAATAGATCGAAAACTGGATGCAAAGCATCAGTTTTATCAATGAACATTCCGTAAAGGGCAATACCAAATATGATAGGACAAGGTCACCTAAGTCGTTTGAGTTTTTTTATTCTCAACTTAACTTTATTTATTTCCACATCCTTACTTACCATTTCTGTAATTCCTCAACAGACTTTTTATAGCCGACTCCAGCCATATACTAAAAAGGTGTATTTGACACAAAGCAGACATATCATTCCAGGGGCCCCGTTACATATCTCCGATCATTCAAACAATTTTCGGGCAGATAACAGAGTCAAGAAATTGACTAAACTTTACACACTTTAACTATTGTGTGGAAAGTACCTAGTGGGGGAGTGGATTACTCAAGAGTATTTTTAAACCGCTCTTCTTGTGACTACTCCAAATTGATCAATTTTAATTTCAGAGAAAGACTGAATTACGTGAGTGAAGCTTTTAACAATGAATGATGCTTTACCCCTATCAACTCCAATGAATTTAATGTTACATTTTTCAGCAGCTTTTTGGTCTACAAGACCGTCACCTAAAAAGAAGCAATTAGGAGGGTAAATTTTACGTTCATTAATAAAATTAGTTAGATGGTCTTCCTTATTTGTAGGAGAGCCTTTAATTTCCTCAAAATAATTTATAAGCCCATTGTTCTTTAATGACCTCTCTATAACTGCTTGTCGTATGCCTGTTATTAGAATTAACTGATAAAAAATACTCGATTTCTTAATGAATTGAATAGCGTCTTCATAAATCGTAATATTCTTCTCTAGTTCCTTATCTTTAGAATCAAATAAACGTGAAACTTCTTCTAAGGTTTCAGAAGGTATTACTAATCCAGTCCACTCATGGTAGATTGCCTCTAGTACTTTGTATCTGGATAGTCCTGCATTCAACAGCTGAACCCTATCAATTACTTGAGACGGTATATTAAATTTAGATAAAGAATACTTATAAGCTAAATTTTTTATTTCCATAGAGTCTGCAATTACACCATCATAATCAAATAATAGCGTGCATGTCGGGTTTCCAAAAAAACTGTGGAAAATCATAAAGTACACTTAGCTTCTATTGATAGAGGGATTCGTATAGTAATAGTTTTTTAGAATGATGTAACCTGTGCAAGAAAATGACTTAATTAATCATATCTTAACTTTACACACTTCAACTACTTTGTGTAAAGTTGGGCTAAAAAAGACGAGCAGAACATATTTTCTGCTTGCTATGACCTAACAACAAAAACTCGCTAACATAAACAGTACGTTAAATTAACATTCATTTTAGGCAATATACTCTTAAATCATTATAGTTGCCTATCACTATCCTATACCAACTAGATAGAGAATTCATAATTATCGCAACGTCCGCAGAGGTTGCAGTTAGGGAGTAAAGAAGTTTTTCAAGTTCAGTATATACGCCTATCCTCAACGGCATAAATCTGGCCTGTAATGCATAAGCGTAAAATTCATCTGGTATTAGCAAGATTTCTGACGTACTTCTCGTGTATTTATAAAATAACTCCCCTAGCTCACCTCTAATATTTACCTTGCTCGAAGCATACACAAGCTCAGAAAGCATATCAGTGTTGCCTTGTTGAAAAATAATTGCTTGCGTAGCTATTTTTTTTGCTTCTCCTTGATCTCCATTTTCAATTAACTTAAAAACGGATTCTAGTGTATCCACATGGTCTTTGTACAATGTATCACACGCATTCTGTAATGGTGTTACACCGTTATTGAAAAAACGCTCTCTATTTGCCTCACCTTCCTTTAGAAGACGAATACATTCAGCCATAAGTTTCGGGAGTGCTGTCAATGCGTCGACAACCAAATTATTGTCCATATTTCTCTCCTGAATTAAGATTACCACCGATTATAGTAAACGAAACACTCAAGAATGCCATCCTGTTAGCAAAAGTAATTTTGCAGCATTAATTTGAATAAAAGATACACCGCTTTTTCTATTGTAATTTTACACTCTTTGATTGTTTTGTGGAAAGTGCAGTTTAAGAGGAGCAGTGTTTACAGGAAATACCTGTACGTTACTTACTGATGCCAACAACTGTAATATGTAAAGTTAAAAACAAGTACTTCTTATCAATCGAAAATGACCGCTATTGGCCGAAAGCCCCGATAGATAGGCAGCCACTTCAGATAATTAAGTCAGATTCTGGTAGGACGTGACGCAAAGCGGCCACTTTATAATTAGGTATCAGTATTCTCACACTGAAGGGTTTTGCCTGTTTAAATTTTCTATGCAAGATAGAGACTACCTATTCAAGCCAATAAAAAAGAAAGTTGGTACAGTGATATATATGTAACACATGCATTTATTGTATAGTGTATGGTTTTTGCTTAAGAATCCAAAAATTTCTATTTTTCTATTTCTAAGAAACCCTAAGATTAATGACACCATAGAAAAGCCAATTAGCCCAAAAAAACCAATGCTCATGATCACTTGGTATAAATTCATTTTGCAATTAGCTCCTGCTTGTATGCAATTCAGTTTCGTACGCTTTAAGATAATTATAGTCAGAAAATGACACAAAGCGGACGTTTTAAGACCGAGTTAAATCTTTACAAACGTGTGTTGTGTCTAATCGCAATCGAATCGATATCAATTATAGTCCATCGAGTGCTTTTTACATGCTTTTCCATTCACTAGCTAACACTGACATTAATACTTTATCTACAAATTTACCGTCACGGAAACCAGATTGGCGCATTACGCCTTCATGCTGGTAGCCCGCTTTTTCATATGCTTTTATTGCCCCTATATTTAACGAACTAGCGGTCAATTGTATCCTATGTAAACCCAGAGTTTGGATTGCGTAATTCGTTACTAACTTTGTAATTACCGTTCCGATTCCCTTACCCCAATACTCTTTATTACCGATCAAAATAAAATACTCACCCTTACGGTTTAAAGTGCTAATTCCAGATATGCCAGCGTAACCAATAAGTTGATGATTTTCATTACTACAAATACCAAATGAAACACTCTTAGGATTTGAGTTAATTGTTGATAACCATGCTGAAATATCCGATTTTGATTGAGGATAAGCGTAAGAAGACAAACTATAAATAGTCACATCTCGGTCACATGACCATTCATAAAACTGTTCGTAATCATTAGCATCAAGTGCTCGTAGATAATAATTTTCACCTTCCAATAGCATAGTTTTCCTTATTCATTACGATTTTAATAGGCCTCACTGTAAATGAGGTAACTGAAATTAACGGCAAGAATTGACACAAAGCGGCCATTTGTACTCTTTACTAAGCGGTAAAAAAGTAGTCGGCTTAACTTAGCGAATCCAGCTGTTTTTTGTTCGTTTACCTGTCTAAAGACGAGAGGTCTAACCTAATGTTCGGACGAATGAAACACTTCAAGCTCATCTTTGGTTTTTGCGTATATTTGCTCATGAGAGCATTGAAAGATCATTTTATTGAATTTAATTACTTGTTCTTCGGATACTCTTTCTTCGCTCTGGTTTTGGTAACCCTTCTTATCGGAAATTAGGATCGCTAAGCTCGATGATACAGGGTAATAAAATTCTACGTTGTTTGTTCTTGTCTTTCCAAAATCATCAGCTACATAAGTGTTAAGCACTGGTTGGTCACCAGTGATAAATTTCGTAGTTGTATCATTCACCACTATAATTAACTTATATTTTTCAATATTTGAAAATAAAGAAAAACCCATAGTGATAGTAAGTAGATTCCTTATTACACCCCAGCAGTTTTCAATCATCGGATCCTGCATTAGAACAAGAATATTTTGCTTTAGCTTATTTGTCCTCGTATATTGGTCAGCAAGAAATATACAAAAATTCATACGATGAGACTCGTTAGAATAAAAGCTAATATCTTGATTCAATATCGAACCTAAATGCTCAATGGCGTTACTTTCTAATATAGAATGCCACTCTTCTTCAAAATTGTGCTCAGCCTCATCCAAGGCAGTCTCAAAATCTGGACTGTCACAACCTTTTTCTTTAGCATCCGCCCTGTATGTTTCCACTGGGTTAAAAAATTCCAGCGTGTCTTCAAGGATTGGCTTTAATCCATCATTTGCACCATCAATCATGAATCCTCTTATATATTGGACATTTTCAGGAGTAAGTATTTTTACCTTATAAAAATCTCTCTGTTGAGCTATATTCATCGGGTTGGTTCGGAATATTTTTCCATCTCTTAAACACCATATTTGATTATCTATAGCCCATGCTTTTAAATAATATCGCCAAACATAATGATGTCGCCTTTTTTTCATAATTTACCTTTTTCAAATATGACTGCTTTTGGCCGATTTCTGCCATAGGTCCTATGGCAGGGTTTGACACAAAGCGGACATAAGATTAACGCTCGTCACACTGACGAGCAACTTGTAGCGAGTCCAAGGCACAGTGTGCTGGCGCTTCTTACATACTGCCACTGAGACCTGCCATAGCCAAAGTTTTATTAACCTCTGTGAAGTCATTTATCTTTTGTATATGACTTACTCGATCACCAACAATAACCAAGTTTGCATTTAGTTCTTCACATGCTCTTAAGTCCCAATCTGCATCACCAAAATATATTAACGGAACTGAAGAATCGCAATCAGCTCTCGACTTGGCGAGTTTCATGATTTCTATTCTCGAATAGTGATCATTGGATGAAGCCAAGGGAACCCCCTCAAGGTCAAAGCCAGCAGAATTAAGTTTCTCTATAGCGGTATCTGCCCAGCCTCCTGTTGCGATGCTTAATGTGATGCTACTTTTTAATTTAAGATGCTCTAAAAACTCAATTGCACCTTCTACAGCGTTTGCAGGGTTAGAGATTAGGTGCTCCCTAATCTTGGTAATGAAAACTGGTTTCACTAAATTTTCTAATTTTTCAATTGAATAATTGAAAGCCTGTCTTTCAATAAATGTCATCAGGATCCCTCGGTCAGTGACATAAGGGTAGCTTTCCCAGTCGCTGTCAATCTTTATCCCTGTAACTTCTTGGATCGAAGCGATAAAACATTGCTCATCAAAATCATAGGATTGAACGAGGGTACCATCAACATCAAACATTACATGCTTCATTTAGATTACATTTAGTATATAACAGCGGTAATTAAACATTAAAAAGGCAGGACGTGACACAAAGCTGGCATTAAACCCTAACAACAAAAAATGACAGGTGCAATATGAGAGAGTTATGAATTAAGTCCCTCGTGCATATAATTTAGGCTGGTTTATAGCGATATAAAAGTTTTGTACTACCATTCAATATAGTCGTTTCTTCCTTTATCGCGCCTAACCTTTCTGCAAGTCTTATAGAGGGTGTGTTATCAGGTGAAATAAAACTCATGATATTAATCCCTTTGGTTTGAATAGCCCAATCCCTTACTGCAGATGCTGCTTCTGTACCAAACCCCTTACCATGAAAGCCTTGAAACACACTCCAATATAACTCTGCCTCAGGAAAATCGTATGGATGCCAAAGACCTGTCATTCCAATGAGCTTCCCCGAAGCCGTTTCCTCTATAGCATATCCACCATAGCCTCTTAATTCCCATTCACCTACAGCAGTACTCATAAAATCTGACGCTTCAAGCCGACTAATAGGCCCTCCACGATATTTACATAACTCTTCATCCCCTAGAAACTCTGCGAGTACCTCAAAATCTTTTAAAGACCATTTACGAAGAGTTAATCGATGAGTTATCAGTTTTTCAATCATAAAACGCTGGCATCCTTTCTAGGAGTTATTGTTGTTGATATCTAATAAGACCTAATAAGATATTAGTTAAACTAAGAATAAACAATAAGTTAATATAAAATCATCCAATTTATAACTAAATAATTAGAGGTTATACACTCATTAATATTATCTAGTCTGAAGCTGACACGAAGCGGACATTTAAGATGTAGCTTAATATAGTTACAAACGACTAAACGTTGTAAGGCACAAACAATAACCAACAGTTTTTTTTCTATTTTACCTCTTTGTTATTTTGTTTAGGTTTAACTATTAGATCCGCTCCTTGTGTCTTCAATTCAAAAACACCAGTTTTCTCTACTAATTCACTCAATTTAGCAGCTCCATACATCCTAAAATGAAAAGATGGATAACGATTAGTTAAGGTACTAACTCTTGATAGCTTCGACCAACCATCCTCTTCTTGGGTTGTTTTAACTGCATTTCTTAAATGCTTAATTAAACGGCTATCTATCTGTAAATAGTTTTTAGTCCTCTCAGGAGGTAACTCGCTCATAGAAATAAAAGTAACACCATTACTTTTCAGAACATCAAAAGACTTTTGGTCATGGTTACAAAGGTTCTTAGCTTTATCTTCTTTAATTTGCTCTGTTTTCCCTTTAACTAAGGGTAAATACTTATTTAAGTCTTTGTAAGGGTTATCGATCTTTTGATCAAAATACACCTGATACAAAAGTAACCAGTACTGGTCAATATCAAAAAGGCTCATTTGAAGAATTCTTTGACAAAACACAACAACCTTAGTTTGGTGGTTGTTAAATAAATATAGTGTCGTAATCGCAATTACATCATCAGTGCATATAATTTTTTCAGCGATATCAGTGTTTAATGTTGCTGAGTAATATTTAGCAATGTAAAAAAGACACCAAACCATACCATCTGAATTTTTATTTATTATGCACTCATTTAAGGTGAAAATAAGTGACTTATAATAACTATCGTTTGGTTTCCTCGTAGCAACAGAAAGCAGATCGCTAATCAATGGTAACAATATTGGATAGTGCATTGTTAAGTTAACAGCGTAATCAAGTAAGGCTATTTTGGCTTTAGGTGTTGCTTTGTTAATGAGCGATTTTAATGTAAATTTAAGAACACTACCGCCATCGTTCTTCTCTTGAAGACCTAAAGCGTAATCAAGCATTTTTATGCAATAAAACTCATTTACTTTTGTACACTGGCTTATCCTTGAGCCTAGATCAGATACCCAATCAGCCGAAGTAGGCTTAGGGAGTTTTTTGATTTCGGTTTTTTTTATGTTTAAAAGTAAACCGTATGTAGACAAAAACTCTGAAAGATCTCTAATAAAAGACTCAGATTCTTCGTATGTTGTACAAAAAGCAGTGTAATCATCGATAAATCTATAAAACTCATAACCTTTATTTTTTAGCAGTTTATCCACCTCAAATAAAATAATTTCACTAATTATATTTGAGGTCCCTGGCCCTATAGCAACTCCAGTAGTTTCATTCCTTTTCATCATCCTTTGATGCTGATCTAATTCATTTTCGAAGCCGCCATTTTGATTTTTCTTTGCTGCTTGCACACCTAAAAGTGCCCATGGTATTGAATGGGTATATATACTTGGATAAAAATTTGAAATATCGGAATGTACAATAAATTTTTTCCCTTTACAGGAGTCGTTATACCTCTTCGTTTTGCGCTTTGACTGTTCATATGTCATTACAATAATTCGGCCGTCTTTATGCTTTAGCGGTCGAATTATGCTGTTTTTATTTTGTTCGATATGACTTATAGAGTCCCAGTTTTCGGTTATCGTATTTACTAAATGTGCGTAGGGTAAAGGATGCGGGATAGATATCTTACGGTGTACATTATTAAATCGAGTTACGTTAAATGACAAATCATCATAACCACCATTACGCAGTTTTATTGAAACTAATTCATCTGCAATTTCAGCACTAAAAAGCGTAGAATTAAATATTGATGGTAGCTCTTCATTTCTATTTTTTTGTAGTGGGAAGTAATTTGATTTAAGAAGTCCTTCTTTTACAAAATTTGAGTCTATCATCCGATCCCTCTTTAGCCACATAGCGTTATAATTGTGCGCATGAGCGTTTGTAAAAACAACAGGCGCCTGTTATTTATTGTTGTTAATCTTTAATCTATTGATAATGTGGAAGTTTATGTTTATTTACCAGTAAAAACGCGCATAGGGATCAAAACTAAATATGTATGCGCGCACGAATAATGAACAAATTAAAAATATGGGAGCTTTTATAATCAGTAATTGAGAATGGACAAGTTTAGACAGAAAATGACTATATTTGGCCGATTTCAGCCATCGGTTTCAATACTCCAAATAGACGGGAGTTGACACAAAGCAGACATATTAAACAAAAAATAGAGTACAAGCAGCAGTTACCTGTGGCATCACTAGCAAAGGCCCATGGCGTAGCTCTAATACTACCTGCATTAATCAGGCACTAGCTAATGATTATTTAAAACGTCAGGTGTTATATGCGTTATGCGATGGATTAAGCTTCACTATTCTAAGTGAAACGCCCTGTGCGGATCCGAATTTTGGGTCTTGTGGGAACTGAAGGTTAGAGACCTTCTGCTACCCGATTAGCTTTTTCCAAACACAGAAACAAGTGCTTTTTTACGTATTTCTGAATTGGAACCTTTAATACCTAATTCAAAACTTGTCTCAAAAGAATGTCTTTCCCAACTATCATCAGAGAAACTAAGAGTTGAACCTTCTAAACCGACAATTGTTACCGTTGTAAAACTTGCTCTTTGTTCTTCTCCGAAGTTAAATATTCCCAATAAAGTTAAGTATTCCTTATAGTCAGATACTTTAACAGGATCAAAACTAGACCACTTTTCAATATTTTTACAACCAAAATCATGTAAATCAAACTGTTCAAGCTTTAATTTATTATTACCCTTAGCAAATACATGGATATATATATCAAACAACTCTTTAATTGCTTGCCAAAAATCTTCTGTATTTTTAAATATGCTGGCGTTATGAAGTAACTCTTGTGTTTTATCTTTACCTTGATTGTTATCATGCAAGCTTTCAACTAAAGATTCTAACTTACTACTAGAACCTGAAAGTTTGTCTAGGATCGTTGAAATATGCTCTACATCCAGCCGACTCTTTCTATCCTCAAGAAACTTATAGAATTGAGCTGCCCATTGTTTTCTCAAATGCGCTTCTATATCGCTAAACGATACGTAAGATTCAATAGCATTGTTTTCTCTAGCATGTTGAACTGATTGGATAAACTCAAATATTTTTACTGCATCATCTTGTTTGTAAATTGAAGGATATTTAATTCTCGTTGCGAATTCTTTACCTTCAGATTTCACATTCTCTTTGAAGTATAATTGAGCATTCAACACATCATTCTTTACAAAGGAAAATATTGGTATTTTTAGTCGTCTCGCTTCATTATATTCAGCTTGAGTAATAGACTCTCCATCTCCATCAATATGTTTACCACCAAAACGACCTGAAATGATTAAAATAAATAAATCACAATGCGCGACCTCTTTTACACAAGCATTATGTGTGTGCTCATCAGGGTCATAAAATACATCACTATACTCACTAAGAATAGATTGGAATCCATAAGAAATTATAAACCTTTCCAACTGAGATCTCTCTTCGGCTAAATCGTAACAAGTAGAACTAACAAAAACTTTTGGCGCTGCCATATAAAACCTTAATGTTGGATATTGATTAAGTAAAAGCTAACAGTTTAATACTGCGCATGAGCGTTTACACAAGAAAGGGATTACTAGAAAAGACAGATAACTTACTAATCTGTTTGAGATAATATCCATTTTATTAAAACCCTCCCTGGCTAAACGCGCATG
>JBALXS010000162.1:0-9051 GCA_036960485.1 Oceanospirillaceae bacterium | reverse complement strand
ATCTTGAAACATCTGTTCATAAGCTGCTTTAGGTGCTTTTTCGCGATAATCTACCGCTACCACTTGATCTTTTTTCTCTGATGAAATTAACATAAATCCGCCGCCACCAATATTGCCAGAGCGAGGTTGGGTCACCGCTAAGGCGAAACCCGCTGTGACTGCAGCGTCAATAGCATTACCGCCTTTTTCTAAAATATCTAAAGCCACTGCGGTGGCTAATTTATGACTGGTAGCTACCATGCCTTGTTTGAACTCAACTGGATGACTGCGTTGGCCTTCAAGTATTGCACTAGGTGCAGCGATGACAATCGAAGAGCTCAGTGCAATTAGTATTGTGGCGGGTGCAAGTAGTGCAGAGCTTAATAGCATTGATGGGGAGATAAGTGTTTTTTTCACGAGCAGTTCTTCCTTGAGTTATAAAGATCGATGATTAAAAAACATACAGTCGCAAGATAAAGGACTATAGACGTTGTTTTCTATGCTAAATACAAGAGAGTAAAACCAAGTAAAGTGGTTGAAATCATGGAGCGTTATACATTAAAAAATTTTCTTAATAGAACACAATAAATTTAATCCTAAGTTAATATATAAGCAAGTATTTTTAAGTGCTGATCGGCACCATAACGCTTTATGATAAAGCGTCAGATATTTGCAGGGCAGTATGTTGCAAAAGTGGTACGAACTGCTGTTCGATTTCTTCAATGCTATAAGAGGATACGTGACAACTGATACTAATAGCGAAACGTACTTGTTGGCTTCTATCGTATACAGGAACCGATACTGCGCGCATCCCTAGTTCTAACTCTTGGTCGACAATAGCAAAGCCTTGTAGCCGCACTTGTTGTATTTTCGCAAGTAGAGAAGCTGCGGGTAAGGTGTAGGCAGTGTGTTGTGCGAAAGTTAGCTGCTGTAAAAATTGCTCTAATCGCACTTCACTTAATGCCGCTAATAACACGCGCCCGGAAGAGGTCGCAAAGGCAGGGAGTCGAGCACCAATTTGTAAACTGATAGGCACTAAGCCGCGCCTTGGAATGCGCGCAATATAAACCACCTCTTGCCCGTCCAAAACAGTGGCAGAGCAAGACTCTTCTAACTGATGGGTAACGCTTTCTAGAAAAGGTGATAGTGTGTCTGAAAAATTAAGCGATGATAAATAGGCATAGCCAAGATCTAATACCTTGGCTGTTAGTTTAAAGTTTTTAGCCTCGCAACTCATATAGCCAAGCTTTTGCAAAGTGAGCAAAAAGCGCCGTGCTGAAGCTCTAGATAGGCCATTTTTTGCAGCCACTTGCGTTAAAGTCATACTAGGAGACGCAGCATCAAATGAGCGAATCACTTCTAGTCCACGCGCAAAGGTGGTTAAAAAATCTTTATCTATTTGATCAGGCATAAACGCTTTCCTACAGTACCTTGTTGGCGAATAAAGTGTCTATTTCAGCGCTATCCTTGCCTAATACTTCCTCGAGTATAGTGCGGGTGTCTTCGCCAAGCATTGGTGGGGCTTTTTTGTATTCTTGCTTCGTTTTAGAAAACTTTATAGGATTGGCAACGGTTTTAACTGTGCCAATTTTAGGATGTTGTAAATCAACTTGCATTTCACGTGCCTGAACTTGTGGATCAGCAAAAGCTTGCGCAATATTTTGAATAGGGCCACAAGGTACATGGTTTTGTGAAAGCAGTGCTACCCAATGCTTGCTCGTTTGCTGCTGGGTTATTGCAGACATAATAGTCACTAAATCAACTCTATTTTTAACGCGCTCGGGGTTAGTGGCAAAGCGTGTTTGAGTGGCTAGCTCTGGTTGCTCTATGAGTTTACAAAATTGCTGAAATTGGTGGTTGTTACCAATAGCAATAATGACCTGGCCATCAGCGGTGGGAAAAGGTTGGTAAGGTGCAAGGTTAGGGTGGTATTCGCCAGTGCGTGCAGGCGCTTTATCGCTACAAAAGTAATTCTGCGCTTGATTGGCTAGCCAGCTCACTTGCACATCGAGTAGTGACATATCAATGTGTTGTCCGTCTCCCGTGCTGTTTCTGTGATGCAATGCAGCCAGTATCGCGATAGTTGCATTCATACCGGTCGTTAAATCAGATACAGCCATACCCACGCGCTGCGGGCCAGCACCTGGATCGCCATCAGCAACGCCAGTAATGCTCATCAGACCTGATTGGCCTTGAATTAAGTAGTCGTAACCGGCATCGTTTGCCATGGGACCGGTGTGGCCAAAACCGGTGATAGAGCAATAAATAAGCCCTTGGTGATTGGCTGATAACGTTGCATAACCTAAGCCCTTTTTGTCTAGGGAGCCTGTTTTGAAGTTCTCGACAATAATGTCGCTTTTTTCAGCTAATTCACGAATTAATTGGCGGCCTTCTTGGTGATTAATATCAACGGTGATTGAATGTTTACCGCGGTTAGTTGATAAGAAATAGGCAGATTCAGCTGTTTCATTGCCATCGCTATCTTTGAGCCATGGTGGGCCCCATTGGCGGGTATCATCGCCAACACCTGGGCGCTCAATCTTGATGACTTGCGCACCTAAGTCTGCAAGAATTTGCGTGCTCCAAGGCCCCGCTAACACTCTAGATAAATCTAACACACGAATACCTGTTAACGGACCAGCCATATTTTAAATCTCCTGAAATTGTTTAATCATCTGCTTGGCAATTACCAGCTGTTGAATTTGTGAGGTGCCTTCATATAAACGAAACAAGCGTACATCACGATAAAAACGCTCGACACAATAGTCACTAACATAACCTGACCCGCCGTGTATTTGCACAGCGTTATCAGCAACTCTACCGACCATCTCTGTGCAGAATAGCTTGCAGCTGGCAGCATCCATCGTGACTTTAGCTTTTACATCGAAAGCTGCAGCGGTTGCTTCAACCATGCATTTTGCAGCGAAATAATCTGTTTGGCTGTTAGCAAGCATCGCTTGTATCAACTGAAATTGGCTGATGGCACTGCCAAATTGCTGGCGTGAGGTGGAAAATCGTAAGCTTTCGTCGATTAACCGCTTGGCAGTACCCACGCTTAAAGCGCTGATATGTAAACGACCACGATCTAATACTTTCATGGCTGTTTTAAAACCTTGTCCAGCTACACCGCCAATGATCGCGGATTTTGGTACCAGCACATGATCAAAAATGACATCACAAGTATGCGCGCCTTTTTGGCCCATTTTGTTATCGGGCTTACCGAGCGATATGCCTGGCAGATGGCTATCAACTAAAAAGGCGGAAACCCCACGGCTAGCTTCTTCTTTAGTACCGGTGCGCGCCATCAGTGTGAACAGCCCAGCCCTTGTGGCATTGGTAATAAAGCGTTTGGTACCGTTGATAATATAATTGTCGCCATCAAGAGTAGCGCTGGTGGTTACGGCACCTGCGTCAGAGCCAACTTCAGGCTCGGTGAGCGCGAATGATCCAATTAATTCACCACTGGCAAGCAAAGGTAAGTAATGCGCTTTTTGTAAATCCGTACCATCAATCACAATCCCTTGAGAGCCGATGCCGACGTTAGTGCCAAACACTGAACGAAACACCGGAGAGGTGTAACCCATCTCTTGAATAATGGCAACTTCTTCGCTCATGCTTAGCCCGAGCCCGCCGTATTGCTCAGGGATAGAGAGGCCAAACAGGCCCATCTCTCGCATTTCAGATACTACTTCTTGCGGAATATGATCTTGTTCAGCGACTTGCGCTTCTAAAGGAATCAAGCGCTCGTGTACGTAACGGCGTACCGTGTTGATAAACTGCTGTAAGGTTTCTTGATCGAGCGCCATGATTAACACCTTATGTTAATTACATTGTTGTCCGTTTTTGTTTTTGTACGGATAACGAACAGACTGTTCGATTTACGCACTATGCTAGGAGTATTTTTTTAAAGAGTCAAGTAAGAGGTTTTTATGTGCAAGTTTGATTTAACACGATAAGCCAAATCATAAAATACTTATTTATGTATCAAAGGTAATTACGTAATATTGCCACTTTTACAGCTGATGAAATATAACCATGCAAATATCTGTTAGCGAGCTACTTAAAACTGGCGCGACACAAACTAGCTCTAGCCAAAAAGAATTTAATAAGCTTTGGAAACGTATCGGCTCATTAAAGAAAAGTAATATTACTTTTACTGAAAAACTAGCTGCTTTAGTAGTGACAACAGCTCCTGCGATTAGAAAGCACGAATTAGGGGCTATCGCTAACTTGCATTTATTAATCGCTAAAAAGCTGAAGTTTTTAGCCATGAAATCTCTAAGCAGATACAACCGCGATGAGTTGGGTGAATGGATAGAAGAGTCATTCGGCCAAATTAATACGTATAAACCTGAAGACATGAAGCTACTTGAGCAGCAAATAGCGCGATATAATGAGATTTTAGAAGGTTTTTACGGGCCCCTCGATCAGGAAATAGATGTTGAAGATGAGGAGGAGGATGACGAGGAAGATAATGAATCTTTTAATTCTGAGTGTTTCTTTGCAGAACTGGAAGCGGATTTAAAGGCTCAGTATGAAATAGATCGAGCTGAGTTTATTGAGAGCATTAACGATGGTTCGCAACACAGCTTCTTCGACTTTGAGGGAGAAAAGGAGGCCAAAACAGCGGCGTATGATAAGGCGAAAAAAGCGCAATACGAAATAGATTTAGCCCAACTCAAATCCGCAGCGACAGAAATGTTTATGCAAGAGGGTGTGTTTGATGAAGGGGACTTAGATGGAGAAGAGCTGGATGAACAAGATCCAAATGGGCAAGGCTCATACCACCATTCTAGTCATCAAGAACATTTTGAGCAGGACAAGGCGGATAACAGTGCCAAAGCTGCTACAGACAAACTGAAAAAGCTATTGGAGACAGCTAACATACCTAAAATGTTTCGCCAAATAGCTAAGAAGCTGCACCCTGATCGTGAACAAGATCCAGAACAACGTTTAATTAAACAAGATTTAATGGCTAAAGCTATCCAAGCGCGAGAAGACGGCGATATTCTAGTGTTATTCGATCTTTACACCAGCTATGTTGATCAATCAGAATTGTATTTTAATGATGAGCAGCTAGTATCGATTAACGCATTATTGAAAGTGCAGATCACCCAGATACAAGCCGAAAAGCAGGCTATTATTGAAAGTAATGAGCAATACTATAAATGTTATCACCTGTTTTACGCCAGTAGCGTAAAAAAGATGCAAACAAAAATAAAGACTTTCGAGCAAGAGTCAGTAGAAGAGGTCGGTGCGATCGGTGATCTAGCGAATGAACTAAAAAACTTGGCAAGTATGAAAGAGGTATTAAGAGATCGCGCTTATGCATTTAACCCTTTTAATTTTGAAGGCATTTTATAAGCTCGCTACAAAATATTGACCATCTATCCTAAATTATTTGCGACGCTGATAAAGGTAACTTCAAGGATACCTTTAAACCTTTGGGGGTGATGTTTGATAATACAATATCTCCGCCGTGTGCTCTGGCAATATTACGCGCAATTGACAATCCTAAGCCCATGCCACCTACATGACCCGCTTGAGGTAACACTCGCGTATAGGGCTTGAATACTTGTTTGATATTGGCATCGGGGATACCTGGACCATTGTCACAGATTTCGAAAATCAAATGCTCTGTGCTTAAGTGTAAGCGCACACTAACTACAGAGCCATAGTGATAGGCATTGTCCAGCAAGTTACCGATGCAGCGCTTGAGCGCTAAAGGCCTGCCGATAAAGCTATTGACGGTATCCCCATTGACCGTTAGAGTTTGACCTGCCATTTTTGCATCTTCGGCAAAGTTTCTTAGCAACCGGCTAATATCAACAGTAGTTTGGTTTTCGTGAATGTCAGTATCACTTACGCTTTGCAATGCTCCTTTTACCATTAAATCAAGATCTTCTAAATCTCGGCAAAAAGCTTCTCGAGTAACATCCTCTTCCAGTAATTCAGAGCGTAAGCGCAGGCGAGTGATTGGCGTTTTTAAATCATGTGAAATAGAAGCAAATAAGCGCTCACGATCGTCTAAATAGCGTTGAATACGCTGCTGCATATCATTAAATGCCTGTGCAGTTAAACGTTCTTCACTGCTGCCACGCACCGGTACTAATACTGATTCACCTCTGCCAACGTGCAATGCTGCACGCCCTAAGCGCCTGATAGGGCGAGTGATGTAGCGCACCACCCAAATGCCAATTAACATCACCGTAAGTAGCGAGACTAGCAGCGATATAACTCTTTGAAATGACAATGGTGAGCCGCTATCTTCTAGTAATAAGCTGGGGATAATGGTCGCGACGTATAGCCATTCGCGTTCGTTAATTGGAAATTGCACTACTAAGATGGGGGCATTATACGGCGCAAGCATTAAGGTTTGGTGACCCCAGCGCTCGGGTAAATCAGAAAGCTTAGTATGATTGTTAATGACTTTTAAGTCATCGGGTAAGGAGAAAGTAATGCTAACCGGAGTTTTGTTGCCAAGCTCTTTTTGCAATGCCTTATTAAAGGCATCAATCACGATGGTTTTGGCTGGAGAATCGACAACATCTTGTAAACGAATTTTTTCTTTATTGAGCGTCACAAAAAAACGGGTGCCCCCCATATCGCGTAATTGATCGAGCACTAAATGACGATAAGAGTTGGGCAGCTTTATAAAAAAACGCACTGTAGAAGTGACTCTATTAGCCATCGCTACTGACATATCCGCAACGCGGTTTTGGTAATCAGAGCGCCACTGCGCCGTCCAAATACCGTTGCTAATCAGCTGTGCTAACACCACCCCAACCGCCATCATAAAAATAATGCGCTGATTAAGGGATTTGGGGCTTTTTATGTATTTAAAAGTGCGTTTAAAAAATTGAAACATCAGTGTGTTCTACCGGAACTGTGAGGACATAGCCTTTACCGCGCACCGTTTTAATAATGACCGGGTTTTTAGCATCTTCACTGAGCACATTACGTAAGCGACTAACATGCATGTCAACAAAGCGATCCAATGGCGCAGCTTCTCGCCCGCGGGTGCTATCGGCAATAGCTTCTCGAGAGAGGGTGTTCCCAAGGCTTTGTAAAAAAATAATCAGCAGCTCGTAATCAGAGCCGTTAATCGTCACTTTATTAGATTGACTATCTAGTAATTCTCGACAGGTAATATCCAGCTGAAAGCCGGCAAATTGATAATAACGCTTACTAACAATAGGGGGCTCATTAGTGCCTGAACGGCGCAAAATAGCTTTAATACGCGCGAGTAATTCTCGAGGGTTAAAGGGCTTTGCTAAATAATCATCTGCTCCTAGCTCTAATCCTATAATACGATCGGTTTCATCAGAATTGGCGGTGAGCATCATAACGGGGATTTGGCTAAAGGTACGCAAGCGTCTGCACACTTCGAAACCGTCTATGTCAGGCAGCATGATATCGAGTACGACTAAATCATAACTAGGATCTTGTGTAATCGCGTCAAGAAAGCTTAAACCATCGATAGCGCAAGCGACCTGAAATCCATTTTTACTGAGGTAAGTTTGCAGCAGCACCCCAATTTCTGGATCGTCGTCTACAACGTATATTTTTTTATTTTCCATCATATAGACAATATTTCACTTTTAGATTAGATCTTACATACTACCTTTAAGGCATCGTAATGTAAGCTGTAATAAGCTGTAAACGAGTAACAAACTGCCAATGTATTAACTGTCGGCCAGTAGTGCAGGTTCATCCACTTATATTTGGACGATACTAGTTTTTATTGAAAGGATATTTTCAGCATTGTGATGATGATTAGAAATCAGATGTTTTCAACATAAAACTAAGATGATGAGCAGACATAAAAATCTAGGTGCGAGTAATTGCTTCATTACTGATGATAGATGACAATAGCACTATGATTACCATCGTATTTAATGAAAACCTTCACTGATAAGATTTTCTAACCATTACTTGAGTAATAAAACGGAGCGAAAATGTCATTCAATGATGATTTTCTCGAGAGGTTTTTATCTTACAACTTAATGAAGAAGGGGCCTTATCATTTTACTGAAACCTATGTTAGCACTTATATTAACTCTTATTTTAGCAGTATTTGAGTTGTCTATGCTGATGCAGACATTAGCGGGAAAATATACATGACGGCGATATTAACTGTAACTTTGCTCTCTTTCTTAGCGGGGGTGGCGATGCCAATAGGAGCGCTGATAGCCAGGTTTGAACACATTCGTGCTGATTGGCTAGAGCAAGAGTTTCGCCACGGAATTATGGCATTTGGTGCAGGCGCTTTACTCTCTGCAGTGGCATTAGTATTGGTGCCGCAAGGAATAGCTAATCTTACTCCACTATGGGCAAGTATCTATTTTATTGCTGGTGGCTTTGGCTTTATGGCGCTAGATATTCTGCTGTTTAAATTAAACACACCGGCAAGTCAGCTGGCAGCGATGCTGACCGACTTTATACCTGAATCGATTGCTCTTGGAGCAACGTTTATTTTACATCGAGAAAGCGCGTTGTTATTGGCGGTATTAATTGGGTTACAAAATATCCCGGAAGGATTTAACGCTTATCGAGAATTACGCAGCAGTGGTCATTATCAAACTAAAAAAATAATTCTACTATTCTTAGCAATGGCGTTTATGGGGCCTATTGCTGCAGTAATCGGTCTTGTTTTTTTAGCTGATGCCACAGATGGTATTTCAGCACTGATGTTATTTGCAGCAGGGGGGATCTTGTATTCTATTTTTCAAGATATAGCGCCTAAAGTTAGTTTAGAAATGCATTGGTTGCCACCAATGGGCGCTATTTTAGGCTTTGTGTTGGGAATGCTAGGCTCGATGCTTGTTGGCTAAAGTTAATAGTATTAGTTGTTTTTTGTACGAAATATAGCCGTTTCTGCTTGGCCAACGGCTCATCTTACAAAAATTACAATCCAGCTAGGGCTGATGCCTAGGGATGTGTAGAGTTTTTAATGGTCAAATTATAAATTTTACTTTCGTCATAATTGCAGATTCATTTATACTTGTTGAGGAAGTTTTTTGCTAACCGATGGCAGCGTAATACATTTCCTACATAGGGTAGGGTTATGCG
>JBALXS010000009.1:15153-77259 GCA_036960485.1 Oceanospirillaceae bacterium | reverse complement strand
CCCCCTGCGTGACAGGCAGGTATTCTAACCAACTGAACTACCACTCCACATGGTAAATTTTAAAAATTTGAGATTAAACTCATATTAAATAATGCTGGCATTTGCAATAATTCACTAATGCTTCATCTTTTAACTTCATTTCTAAAACTCTCTGTTTAAAGTAAGTTAATCACTTGGATAACTTCGCCTCAAACCGAGGTGCGAATTCTAGTTAATTCCGCTGCGATGTCAAACCATTATCGCATCTTTTTTTATTTAATTTGTTTTTTGCTCGTTTTTTATACTTTATCGGTTAATATGCACACAAATTCACTATTATCGCCTCCCCTCTATCAACTCAAAGTAAGCTGCACTAAATTACTGTTCTTCACTTCAACAAACTAAATTGGCAAACAATATCTAAAATAATACCCACCCAGCCTGGAATTAAAGTATATTTTCTATTTACTTGCCCAACATCACCCTGTTTTTGCAAAATGATAGCAAACCTAGTGCAGTAGACCCAAAGATATAGAGTATTGTTTTAATCACTGACGCCTCAAATTAGTGATAGTAAAATCTATTTAATCCCAGTAACTTAATGCCAGTAGCTAAAAAAATCATATGAATCAAAATAACACGACGCCCCTTTGCCCGATCACAAATACCGCACTCGATCAGTTTGTGAGCCGCTGGTATGAGTATCACCGCAATACAAATAGCGACTTACTAAAGACACAGTACGATAGCCAATGGCCTTCATTATGCTATATAGATAGTAAAGAACTGACAGATGGTGCTCCATGCCTATGGAAACCGATACAGCAAAGTACTCAAGACATGTTTGCTAGACTTAGTGAAGCATTAGAAACTGATATCCATCCCAGTATTAACACTTTCTACTCTAGATATTGGTCAAATCATTTGAGCGCACGCTGCTCTGAAGGTGAGCTCGAGTTATTGCAGGCATGGAACCAAGAAGATATGGAACGCCTTCGCAGCAACTTGCTCGGCCATGCTCTTGATAAGAAGAAACGAAAACAAACACTGTCGTTTTTCTTTGCTATCACCTCTCCTGACGATGGCATGCTTTGCATTAACAATAATAACGGCGAAGTGTGGTATGAAATGCCGGGCAAAAAACCGATTCGAAAAATTGCCGACTCTTTAGCGCAATTCGTTGATGGCTTAATAGTAACACCCATTTAACTAAGTTCTATATACAGCTCCCTAGAACCTTCAAACTTGAGGGTTCTAGGTATGCATATCCAAGAGAAATTATGATGACCAGCCCACGGTAAAAGCGAGCATTCGACTAATATGACTATAAGGAGCACCAGATTCTTCATGCCATTGATTAAATGCTTGCTGTGTTGCTAACAAATCTCTTTTGGAATTAGGCTTTTTATCGACAATCCCCTGTGCTTTTAAAGCAGCAACGACATCGTCAGTCAGTATAAATGTATCTTTACCCACTAAACGCAAGAAAGAACCTGCTGAATTACCTCCTAAATGAGCACCATTTTTTTTCAGCTCTGCCCATAAACCTACTATGTCATTACTTGGCCAGTTAGCAATAAAGTTGGCAAAGCTGCCGTATTTCTCTTGGTACTCGGTCACCATGAATGCATTTAAACGCGTCGCTTTAATTTTCCCCCAATGGCGAATGATTTTGTCATTTTGCATTAAATTCTCTAATTGATCATCACTCATCAACGCAACTTTGTGGGGCTCGAAGTCAAAAAAGGCTTTCTCAAATTCAGGCCATTTAGCATCGACCACTGCATGACGTATACCTGCACGAAACACTCTGCGCGATAAGTTAGACAATAAGTAACTATCATTTAATTCAGCCAGCTCTGACTTCGTTCTTACTAAATCATATCTTGATTGCAGCTTTTCAACCCCAACCCTGGCAATTACATGCTCAGACATCCATTGGTAGCTTTTCATTCATACCTCTTTATATTTTCAGCTGGCTCAATATAGCAACTATCGAAAATCACTAAAGCTTTTTTAATGCTTTGCTTGAAATAACCCATTACGAAGCGTCAAGCAAAGCCCAAATTGAGCAAAATTTCAGCAGCAAGCTATTTATTTGCTTTTTATAGCAAAGAACAATTACAGCTACACACGCAGCAAGCAGCATCATATAAACCTAACTATTGACTTTTTTTTAGATCTTTATCTCTATTTTTACTTTTAAACAGATAATAGTCCTGTATTTTTATATATATCGATACTTTCAACTGTATTTTTATGAACACTACTTCTATAACATGCCAAAAATTAACAGCCATTGCTGCATTAAACTTTTGCTGTCCATTTAATTCAAACGGAACTCATCATGCCTTTCATCAAAAAATCCAAAAAGCTTAACAACGTTTGTTACGATATTCGAGGGCCTGTTTTAGAAGAGGCCAAGCGTTTGGAAGAGGAAGGAGCAAAGATTATCAAGCTCAATATTGGCAACCCCGCGCCTTTTGATTTCAATGCGCCAGAAGAAATAATCCAAGATGTAATCCATAATCTTTCTGCCTCTCAAGGCTACTGTGATGCAAAAGGTTTGTTTTCAGCACGAAAAGCAATCATGCAAGAATGCCAAAAGCTGAATATTAAAGGCGTAACGACTGAAGACATTTACATTGGGAACGGCGTATCAGAACTAATTGTAATGTCCATGCAAGGGCTACTAAACGATACAGATGAAATGCTCATCCCAGCACCTGATTACCCACTATGGTCAGCAGCGGTTAGCTTAGCTGGAGGCAACCCAGTTCATTACCAATGCGATGAAGAAAATGACTGGCTACCCAATCTTGCACATATGCGTCAATCTATTACGGATCGCACCAAAGGCATTGTTATTATTAATCCTAACAACCCAACGGGTGCCGTATACCCAGACTATGTTTTAGAGCAAATTATCAACTTGGCTAGAGAATTCAATTTATGCTTATTTGCCGACGAAATTTACGATAAAATTTTATATGATGATATTCAACATACCCCTCTCGCTTCCCTGTGCGATGACTTACTCTGTCTCAGCTTTAATGGCTTATCAAAAGCTTATAGAGTAGCGGGGTTTAGAAGTGGCTGGTTAATTATTAGTGGGCCTAAAGAATTAGCTAAGGACTATATTGAAGGCCTAGACATGCTATCTAACATGCGCTTATGTGCAAACGTACCATCCCAACACGCGATTCAAACTGCGTTAGGTGGATACCAAAGTATTGCAGATTACACAGTTGCGGGTGGCAGACTTTACCAGCAACGTGAACTAGCACATCGCTTGTTAACCGATATTGTGGGGGTAAGTTGTTATAAAGCAAAAGGCGCTTTGTATCTATTTCCCAAACTCGATCCTAAAATCTATCCTATCGTAAATGATGAGAAATTTGCTTTAGACCTACTAATAAAACATCACGTATTAATAGTGCAAGGATCTGGATTTAACTTAGCGGATAACCAACACTTTAGAATTGTTATTCTACCCAGAGAAGATGAGCTAAAAGAAGCGATTGGTCGCCTGTCTGATTTTTTACAGGCTTATAGGGAAAAACAACAAGCAGCTTAATGCTGTTGTGATATTGATCATTTTAGAATTGATGTTAAATAATTAAGAGGCACATCTAGCGAATATAAAAGCGAGTAATACAAAAAAATTCTGTATTACTCACTCGTTACTGTAAAACACCTAATCTTGTAAGAGCTTTAACTACGCTTTATTGATTTTTTACGAGTACTGGTTTTTTTCGAACTACTTTTCTTTCTAGCTGTTGCAGCGGCTCTCGCAATCACCTTGCCTGCACTATTTGTTGCTTTTTTAGCTCCATTATTGGCAGCGTTTTTACTATCAGCTGTGTTTTTCGAAGCATTTTTACTTGCCTCTACCGAGCTTGTTGCATTTTTTGCAGGGCTAGTTGTTTTAGATCTTTGTACAAAATGATAACCTTTTTTCTTTTCTTCAGCAGGGACTAGCTGCCAATCGGCCGTGCCGATCAAATCAGTACGCCCCATGTCTGTTAGTACGCCACGCAATCTATCCCAGTTTTCTTCATCGTGGTAACGCAAAAGTGCTTTTTGAGTTCTACGCTGCTCGTACTCACGCGGGATATATAATTTCTCACTCTTATAAGAAACACGCTTTAAGGGGTTTCTACCTGAGTGATACATCGCTGTCGCTAAAGACATCGGAGAGGGATAAAAGGTTTGAACCTGATCTACTCTAAATTTATTTTTCTTTAACCACAGCGATAAACTGAGCATGTCGTCATCTTCACAACCTGGATGGGCTGCGATAAAGTAAGGTATTAAATACTGTTTTTTGCCGGCCTCTTTAGAATATTTATCAAACATTTTCTTAAAGGTATCATAGGTCCCCATACCCGGCTTCATCATTTTATTTAAAGTATTTTCTTCACTGTGCTCAGGTGCTATTTTTAAGTACCCTCCTACATGATGCGTTACTAACTCTTTAACATACTCTGGATCTTCAACCGCAAGATCGTAACGTAACCCAGAAGCTATCGCTATTTTATGAACTCCCGGAATTTGTCTGGCTTCACGATATAACTTTGTTGTTTCACTATGATCCGTTACTAAGTTTTTACAAATAACTGGATAAACACAAGAAAGCTTACGACAAGAAGATTGAATCTCTTGGCTTTCACAGTTTAGATGGTACATGTTTGATGTAGGCCCGCCTAAATCAGAGATCATGCCAGTAAAGCCAGGTACTTTATCGCGTATTTCTGCAATTTCCTTTAAGACAGACTCTCTAGATCTGCTTTGAATAACTCGCCCTTCATGCTCAGTTATAGAACAAAAAGTACAGCCACCAAAACAACCACGCATGATGTTTACTGAAAAACGAATCATGTCATAGGCAGGGATTTTTCTATTGCCATAAGATGGATGAGGAATACGCTGATACGGCAAACCAAAAACAGCATCCATTTCTTTGGTAGTTAGTGGAATAGGTGGAGGATTAGCCCAAATTTCTTTATTACCGTGTCGCTGCACTAATACTTTCGCATTATGCGGGTTTGATTCTAAATGCAGTACGCGTGATGCATGGGCATATAACGCAGAATCTTTAGTTACTTTTTCAAAAGAAGGCAAACGAATGTAAGTTGTTTCTTTATCTAAGCGCTGCTTGCCTTTTAACGGCTCAGGAATAATCCGGATAGGCATCACTGTAACTTCTTGTGCGCCTTCTTTCTTAGCTGATGCACATTTTTCCTTTTCCTCGATATACTCATAAGGATTAGGTAGCTCTTGAACATTACTTGACCAATCAATACGCGATGAATCAACTTCAATAAAACCTTCAGGAAGCATGTCGCGAAGTACCACAGTACCGCGAATGTCCGTTAAATCCTTAATATCAACGCCTTCTGCTAAAGCATGAGTAACATCAATAATAGCGCGCTCAGCATTACCGTACAGTAAAATATCGGCACCTGAATCGATCAACACAGAGCGGCGTACTTTATTACTCCAATAATCATATTGAGCAATACGTCTAAGGCTCGCTTCTATGCCGCCAATAACAACAGGGACGTCGTTGTATAATTCTCTACAGCGTTGCGAGTAAACTATTACTGCACGATCAGGCCGCTTCCCTTCTGCTCCATCGACGGTATAGGCATCATCATGGCGCACTTTAAGATCAGCGGTATAGCGGTTGATCATCGAGTCCATGTTGCCAGCGGTGATACCAAAATATAAATTAGGTTTACCCAAAATATTAAAGTCGGCAGTATTCTGCCAGTCGGGCTGTGAAATAATCCCAACTCTAAAGCCTTGTGCTTCTAGCGAGCGCCCCATCACAGCCATACCAAAACTTGGATGATCTATGTAGGCGTCACCTGTCACTAAAATAACATCGCAGCTATCCCAACCAAGCAAATCCATTTCTTGACGAGTGGTAGGTAGGAAATCGGCAGTGCCGAAGCATTCAGCCCAATGAGGCTGTTTGGAAAAAAGGTATTCAGCTGTTCTGATCATTTAGAGTTACACATAATTGAAAATAAAGTATTACTCAACTTGCCTATCAAAACATTTAAGCTCGCTTAAAAGCCACATTCAGCCATTTGAATCAGGGTAACTATCAAAGATAATTCATTCCAAAACAGCGAGTTACTTGTGCGAAAATTAAAGTAATAGGGATATATTGAGCAGATAAACTGAGAACAGATATAATCTAGAACGCAGTAACAGCATATTGTCTCAAAATTTGTACGCTATGCCCACAACTATTAACCTAGTAGACATTTAAAATTAATGTGCTTCTTTTTTACTAGCAGGCTATTCACTTATAT
Organism: Oceanospirillaceae bacterium; assembly: GCA_036960485.1. Lineage (GTDB taxonomy): Bacteria > Pseudomonadota > Gammaproteobacteria > Pseudomonadales > Balneatricaceae > Rs1. The sequence goes on along the minus strand of JBALXS010000009.1, from coordinate 70,954 downwards.
GCAAAACACTAGTAGTTGATTTACGCCGCTTATTATACAATTCAAACGGTACTTTTATTGAGTAAAAATATGATCACCGCCTCTAACATTAGCTTCTATATCGCACTGACATCTAGCATTTTCATCACTCAAATTAGCAAAGCTGCATCTGTGACTATTTTTGCAGCAGCATCACTGACGGAATCTATAGATAAAGTAGCAGCAACATTCGAGCAGCAGCATGCAATTAAAGTAATCAAAGTTTATGCGGCATCTTCAACCTTAGCGAGACAGATTGCTCGAGGCGCGCCTGCTGATTTATTTTTTAGCGCCAATCAACACTGGATGCGGTACTTACAAGAACAAGATAAGATTCAGCAGGACACCCTTATCAATGTTTTAGAAAACCGTTTAGTTTTAGTTGCTCCACTAAAAAGCCCTGTCACTGCGATTAAAATGAATGCGCAATTAAATTTAGCAAAACAACTCAATGAAGGTCGCTTAGCTCTGGGAAACCCCGATCATGTACCCGTCGGTATTTATGCTAAACAAGCATTGGTAAACTTAAAGTTATGGGATAGTGTAAAAAGCAAACTAGCTATGTCTAGCAACACCCGTGCAGCATTAGCTTTTGTAGAAAGAGGCGCTGCGCCATTAGGTATTGTTTATAGAACAGATGCTCAAGCTTCTGCTAAGGTTAAGTTAATTGCCGATATTCCAGCAACTAGCCACGAAAAAATTCTATACCCATTAGCATTAACTAACAATAACCGTGATAATAAACTTGCTGCAAAGGTTTTTTATGAGTATTTACACTCCTCAAAGGCAGCTAATATATTTCAACAATACGGATTTACTCCCTTAATCAATGCTAACTGAATTTGAAATATCAGCTATATCTCTCAGCTTAAAAGTTGCTTTTTTTGCCGTTACCACTAGCTTGCCAATCGCTATATTTACCGCTTGGCTACTCGCTAGGTGTCATTTTCGCGGCAAACCGTTACTGAATGCAATACTTCACCTACCATTGGTGTTGCCACCGGTAGTAATAGGCTACTTACTATTAGTCAGCTTTTCGCCACAATCAGGGCTTGGGCTATGGCTCAAGAAATACTTTAATATTGATTTTAGCTTTAGCTGGCAAGGTGCCGCACTGGCTAGTGCGATAGTGGCATTTCCCTTAATGGTAAGAGCAATTAGCTTAAGTTTAGAGACTGTAGATAGAAAACTAGAACAAGCTGCCAGCACTTTAGGTGCTAATCGCTACAAAGTCTTCTTAACTATCACTTTACCTTTAATTACTCCAGGCATTTTAAGCGGAGTTATTTTAGCGTTTGCGCGTAGCTTAGGAGAGTTTGGCGCCACTATCACCTTTGTTTCTAATATCCCTGAAATCACTCGCACGATTCCATTAGCTATGTATAGCTTTATTCAAACACCTGGTGCGGAAATGCAAGCATTAAGATTATGTATTATAGCCGTCGGTATTGCTTTAATAGCTCTCATTACCTCACATTGGTTAGAAACAAAAATGCGTCGCAAACTTACAGGCAATTAAGCAACGATGAAAATAAGCCTTCGCAAGACACTTAATGATTTTAAGCTCGAGATAGACACACAAATATCCTCGAGTGGAGTTTGCGCTATTTTTGGCCGCTCTGGCGCTGGAAAAACCAGCTTAATAAACATGATCGCGGGTATTGAGCAGCCCTGTTCAGGCCATATCAGTACATTGGAGCACTGTTTTTTTGATAGTAAAAACAACATTAATATACCCGTTCACAAACGTGAAATAGGCTATGTATTTCAACAAGCACGTTTATTCCCACACTTAAGCGTTGTGTCGAATTTAAAGTATGGCTATAAACAAGAAGAGGATGACAAAGGAGAGCTTTTCCAACAAGTCATTACCTTATTAGACATCCATAATTTATTAACGCGCCACCCAAGCCAGCTATCAGGTGGTGAAATGCAAAGAGTTGCCATCGGCCGAGCCTTACTTTGCAAGCCTAAAATTCTGCTTATGGATGAGCCGCTAGCCGCTTTGGATTTACCCAGAAAACAGGAGTTACTCCCTTATCTTGAAAGATTAAACAAGCTACTAAAAATTCCCATCTTATACGTTACCCACTCTTTAGATGAAGTATTGTTTTTAGCCGATGAAATACTATTATTAGAACAGGGAAAAATCATATTACAAGGAAGCTTAGAATCTGTTTGGAACAGCAAGCAAATGCGCCCCTGGCTGAACCAAGACCGTCATTCTGCAATCATGCATACCTTGGTAGCACATCATCATAACCAGTATTCGCTGACCGCTTTAGCTTTAAGTAATGATCAACAATTATGGGTCAAAACCATCGATCAAGAAATTAACACACCTGTTAGGATTAGAATTTTTGCTAAAGACGTTTCCATTACGCTTGATAAAGCTGCAAGCAGCAAAACTAGTATGCGTAATATTTTAACAACTCAAATAATAGATATAGTCATTGCGCAACAAGATGTCCGTATCAAACTAGCCATAGGTGATAACATCCTTTGGGCTGAAATCACCTTATGGGCACTAGAAGATCTTAAACTAATCGTTCATCAGCAAGTATACGCACAGATAAAAGGCGTTAGTATCAACAATAGCGACTGGGCGTTAGCGTGATAGCAGCCAGTGTTAAATCACTTCATTTACCAATAAAGTGAAAACTGCCGAGCCATTGAGCTGCTATCTCCAACGGCGTTGACTACGACTTGAAACACCCGCCATTTTCACCAAGCCTGCACGCGTATGCGCATGACAAACCGCAATCGCCAAAGCATCTGCCGCATCCTCTTGAGGCAAGCCTGGTAGCTTCAATATTCTCGCAATCATATGTTGCACCTGAGATTTATCAGCTCCCCCATTACCTACCACAGATTGTTTCACTTTACGCGCCGCGTATTCATAGACTTCTAAAGATTGCTGAGTTGCAGCAACAATAGCTGCACCACGTGCCTGGCCAAGCTTTAAAGCAGAATCTGCATTTTTAGACATAAATACCTGCTCTATAGCAAACTCTTGCGGGCAATACATTTCAATCACTTGACTAACACCTGCAAATATTTGATTGAGCCTTTCTGCTAATTCTCCTTCTTTCATACGAATACAACCACTGGCAATGTATTCGTTTTTACTCCCTACAGTATTAATAACACCGTAACCTGTGATACGTGAGCCTGGGTCAATCCCTAAAATAATCATTTAATTCTAATATTCATTTAAGCCTAATAATCATTATTTTCTTACTCATTGAGGTATTTTCGTGGCACACGTTTGGTCACACCCGTAAACAAGGTATAGGGAATAGTTAATGCTGCAACAGCAACTTCATTAACTGATAATTGCGTTCCCCACATCTCTACTTCAGACCCAACTTGAATATCTTTTAAACCTGTCACATCAACAGTCACCATATCCATAGAGACTCTGCCAGCAATTTTAGCTCTTTGCCCTGCTACTATTATAGGAGAGCCGTTGGGAATATGGCGATCATAGCCATCTGCATAACCAATGGCTATAGTTGCAATTTCGCGAGCCCCATCGCATACATAGCTAGCGGCGTAACCTACTGCGCCATCGCTAGCCACTTCTTTCAACGCTATCACTTCAGTTTTAAAAGTCATGGCCGGCTTTAGCTGATCTGTAAATTCTTGTGACTCCTCAAACGGAGAAGCTCCATAGAGCATCAACCCAGATCTAATCCATTGGCGATGTGCATCTTTTATAGACAATATTGAAGGCGAGTTCGCTAGGGACTGCTCAGCTTCTAAACCATCAACAGCTAAGTCAAAAAAAGCAATTTGCTGCGCCGACATATCATTTCCCGGTTCATCAGCACACGCCATATGTGACATCCACACAATGTCAGCCACATTATCCATGTCAATTAATTGCTGATAAACATCACGCGCCTGATCAGCTGTTAACCCTAATCGGTGCATACCAGAATCTACTTTGGGCCACACATTTATCGGTTTAATTAAGCTAGCTTGGCGAATTAAATCGACCTGGAAAACTGAATGTAAAGCAATCCAAAAGTTATTTTCTGAAATTATCGGTAATTCATCGGCACTAAAAAAGCCTTCTAGCAACAAAATGGGAGCTTTTACTCCTGCCTCCCTCAGTTCTAATGCCTCTTCGATACAAGCAACTCCAAAAGCATCAGCCAATGGCTCTAACTTTTTTGCCACTTGCACAGCCCCATGCCCATAAGCATCAGCTTTAATAATAGCGACAGCTTTAGCTTCTTTCGCTAAAGATTTCGCCAATTTAAAATTACTCTCTATTGCCGCCAAATCGACTACTGCTTGCGCTGCTCTTGCCATCTATTCTATATACCTTTACACAAATGAAACCTCAGCAAATACTGCTGCACCCAATAATATGGCGTTAAAAACCAGTTCAAAATACTCCTCGACACCTGTCAGTTCTGCTATTTCGCCGATTTTTGCCTTCTCTTATTATTGCTCGCTACGTTATACAGAGGCCTGCAAATACTAATATTTAAGTTATTATAAGATTTTACACGTTAAACGGGATAAAAATCATATTTGTATTCATCAATTTTCAAACTAAATATTGATATCAATAAAAATATTCTTTATTTTCAGTGGGTAAATAAAGCGCCCTCTTTAAATTTATAAAAGGTAGCCTTAGCGCCAAATACTGTAAGCTGACACTCACTACCTTAGATTTACAACAAAAATCGCTTATATTAAAAAAGCTGAATATCCAAAACAAAAAATTCTTTCAATAGAAAACCTATTGCTAAGCAATTTTAATACACTCTATTAGTTAACAAAATGTATTTTCTAAAAAAGAGCACAGTCACTGCTTGCTGCTAAGCGGTTAACGAATAATACACAGCTAGTGCTCCTAGCAGCTTAAGCGATAAATATGGCTAGCTGCAGCTCAAAACCAAATGCTATGCCCCATCAAATGGCAATAATATATTATAAAAATTTATATTTTTTATTTATTTAGCTAATATCAAATAAAAATTGAGAACTATGAGTTTTTCATCAGGTCATAAACTAGATTGTTTCGAGTTGTAACTTTCTACCTCAAAGAATGTATTTTAGTCTATGCTAGATAATAAATTTGATGATTAATAACTCATAGATAATTTGAGCCAAGTATTCCTAACATAAACAAATCACTAGCGGTTTAGTTATGGATCGACAACACAATCTTAAAAACACCGTTATTTTAACGAAATAACCAGTAATTTAGTTTAACCCACAGGCCTAGCTAGCTAATATAGAACATTAAGTAGCGTTACAAGAAGTTTTTATCGAGGGATTACACTTATCAGCAGCCATTGCGAAAAACAAACGTTCGCAAGCCAACTTACTGAGTATTACAAGCTGCTAATACAAATCTCTCTATAACGTTTTATACTTTATTTTTTACAGCAGCAGATAAACATTCACTTTGACAGGAATCTGTAGTGTACAACAGCACACAAACTCAAAAAGGAAACGGATCCGGTAATTTCAAATACAGCTTCATGCTGATTGTAATTATTATGGTTAGCGTACTCTTTATTCCATTAGTCGTAAAAAGCGAACCTGGGGTAAATTTAAGTTCCGCTTTTATAAAACAGATGGGGCAAAAATACGGTAATCGCGCGAAGCTGAGATTGAAAAGATGGCAACAACTAATCAAGGATTTACGCGGTAAAAGTGAAAAGACGAAACTGACAGAGGTCAACAACTTTTTCAACAAGGTAAGATTTCTAGATGACATAAAACATTGGGGAATGAAAGATTATTGGGCAACGCCAGTTGAATTTTTAGTCACTAATGGCGGAGACTGTGAAGATTTCACTATTGCAAAGTATTACACTCTCAAAGCACTAGGTGTTGATATTTCGAAAATGAGTATTGCCTATGTTAAAGCCTTAGATTATAACCAAGCACACATGGTACTTACCTTTTACTCTTCACCGAAAGCTGAACCTGTTATTTTAGACAACTTAATTCCACAAATTAAAAAAGCTTCGAAAAGAAAAGATTTATTACACGTTTACAGCTTTAACGGCGACAACCTATGGATTTCTAAAAAAGGACGCCGTGCCAAGCTAGTAGGCAGCTCGGATAGGCTTGGGCCTTGGGTAAAACTGCAAAACAAACTAAAAACTCAATAATAACTTTGTAACAAATTTCAGGAGATATGCATGTCTTTGTTAAACCAAATAATAGCCGCTGTTTTTGCAGTGCTCATTGGTTTGGTGTCCGGCACTATTTATATTATGTCTGACAGCTCTAAATCTATGTTGTTAAGCCAACTCGAGTCACAAAGCGATAGTACGGCTACCAACTTAGGCATTTATATGGCACCTTTTATCGCAGAAGAAGATAGTGCGCGCATAGAAACTATTGTCAATGCACTATTTGACAGTGGATATTACGAAAAAATTCAAGTGACTAATTACGAAGGGGATGACTTATTCACAGCCCTTCGCTCTCCTGACATATCTGAAGATGTTCCAAGATGGTTTGTGAAACTAGTCGCTTTCAACACTCCTATTATAAAGCAAGAAGTCACTCATTCTTGGGCGAAAGTTGGATTTATTGTGATTAAAAGCCGTGCTGGATATGCATATGATGAACTCTGGAAAGGCACTCAAACCACCTTAATTTGGTTTATTACTCTTTCATTAGTTTGCGTATTTTTCTTAAGCTCTCTCATTCGCCTAATTTTGCGTCCGCTTAAATCAATAGAAAACCAGGCACAAGCATTGAGCAATAAGGAGTACTTAGAAGCAACTGATATACCTAAGACAAAAGAATTGCGTAGTGTTGTCATCTCGATGAACAGCATGGTTAAACGGGTACGCATCATGTTTGACGAACAAAGTAAGAATATAGAAGAACTGCGCCGATCCGCTTATATCGACGAACTAACAGGCCTTGCAAATAGCCGCTCAACGAATGCCCAGCTTTACGACAAACTCGATAATCGGGATGATGAAGGCCCCTGTGCCCTTTTCTATCTACATATATCAAAGCTTAGTGAGCTTAACAATAAGCTTGGCCAAGAAAACGTTAACAACCTTATCAAGCAAGTTGCTGACAAATTGCGTGTTGCAGGGAATAACTATGCAGGTAGCTTAGTTGGAAGATTGTCCGGTTCTGATTTAGTACTACTTATCTCTCGACCTGATAACGAAACCGTTACACGAGAAACCAACACTTTATTAGATTTATATAAAGAGATATTTAGCTTCTATAATGCAGGCCTGTCAGGTGACATACCCATCCATATTGCCGTTGTTTTCTCAGAAGATAAAACCAGTTCTGCACAAGTCTTATCGATCGCAAGAGTAGGTATAGAAGAAGCCGTAGCTAACAACCAATCAAGCATTTACAAAACCTCTTCTAATACTGATTCTGATACATCTTCAGATGATTGGAAAACACATGTTGCTGCTGCTATTAACGGCAAAAGACTTTTCTTACAGTACCAGGAAGTACTCGACTGCAATAAAAATAGTACTATTCATAAAGAGCTATTAGTGCGAATTTTAAACCAGCAAGGAGATCCTTGTGCTGCCATTCGCTTTATACGAATTGTTAAAGAACTTGGGTTAATAGACGCACTAGATAAAGCAGTGATTGAACACGCCATTAACCATTTATCAATAGACAACAGCGTACCGTTAGCTGTCAATATATCCCAAGATACATTACACGCCGAAAATTTTGACCAATGGTTATTAAATTCTATAAAAGGTCAAAAACTAGCAGGTAAATTGAATATAGAGATAAATGAATCTTCAGTACTTAACGATGTTGATCGCGTCGTGAAATTCAGACAGCTATTAAACAGTAATGAAATAGGTTTTGGCGTAGATAACTTTGGGGTGCATCCAAGCGGCTTCAGCTATCTTTACAAAGTCCAGCCTGATTACATAAAAATTGATGGCTCTTTATGCCAAGGCATTGAGGGTAATGCTGAAGACAGATTCTTCTTAGGCAGCTTAATTACGGTCGCTAGCAGTTTAAGTATTCCAAGTTATGCTGAAAGAATTGAGCACGCAACACAAATTGAGCAATTAAAGAAGCTGGGAATTATTGCAACTCAAGGCTTTATACATGGCAAACCTAAAAACTTGGTTTAAATTTATTCAAACAAAAGAGCATCACTAGTTATAAATGAAAATTATTCGATGCCAGTATTTGGTTAATTCAGATACTGGTATCAATTAATAGCTAGCTTACAGTATAAAATAGCTGAAATAGCATAGCATTTAAATAGTTATGAATTAATGAGGTCACGTTAAGAGCACTCTAGACACTAGGTATTAAGTGACAACTTAAATCGCACAGAGCTCATTTCATAAGCTGAAATAATCCATAGCTTCTTTTGACAGGCTTAAATAAGCTATTTTATTAATGATGCTAAGAATTTAGTAGACGCAAAAATTTAGCTTAAAGAGGTCAAATTCTTTAATTAGGAGATTATCTCGAGGAGTTTATAAAATATGCTAGATTTATTATTGATACGAGAGAAGTAATAAGAAATAAAAACTATACAATTTACTAAGATTGCAAGTGACTTGCTACAGCCATTTACTTTACGCATTCATTTACACTCAAGCATGGAGAAATGAGAAGCGCGCCGCGTGGTAGTGAACTTTTGTGTAATTAGTTAATTCGGCCGATCATTGCTGATCAGCCAAATCATAGTAATCTTTTCTCACTAGCCTTTTTTGGCTAATAATAACTCAAGCTTACCACTAATACGCTGTTCATCTTCATGAACTTTCTTTTCTTGCTCTTGACGGCGCTGATTATCTCTGCGGCGCTGATGAAACTCTTTAAGCTGCGTTTTCGCATATTCAGCTTCACTATCAGTAACCTTACCTGATGCTTCACCAGCCAAATCAATACGCGCACTCTCGAGTTTCATAGCTCGAAAATAGTTTGGCGCTCTTACATAAGAAGCCAACGCACGTTTAATCTTGTTCTTCGCAACTTTTTCATCAGCAATCAAATCATCTTGAATGCCAATTTTTAAAGGGCGAATATTAGTACGGCTAAAGGTACTAGGATAAGTTTCAATTAATATAGCTAGGGCTGCTTGATTACCTGCTCTATTTTTCGCTTTATTCTTACTTGGAGCCATTTTTTCTGGCTCAGTATTGACTACTTCATTCACTTCTTGGATCACAGCACTGCTCTCGATAGTTACTTAATTAGTACTTAAATATGCATACATAATTAAGTTACTTAAACTGGTATTTTGAATTAGTTTACTTTTGTTACGGGCGATAGAATAACACCAATAACCAAACGACAATATTAAAATTAGGTTAAAATTGAATTTGATGTAACTTTAGCACTCATTTACTTACCATCCTCTCCTTTACGGATATAGTATTGGTACGCATTTTGTTGTTCAGTATGACTGATAAGCTCATGCCCCAAAAACAAACAAAACTTTGGTATATCTCTAACGGTAGATGGATCTGTTGCCTCTACCAGTAAAGTTTCACCAATTTCCATATCTCGTATCTTACTATGCAACATCATTACAGGTTCTGGGCAATATAGGCCCTGCGTATCTAAAACACTATCTACCTTTAAATCGAGCATAAATAAACCATAAATCAATTATATAAAAACTTAATCAAAATTTTCTTAGCACCCAAATGCCAGAGAATTCATAAAGACGCCTATTGTCGCAAATTTTTTTATGAAGAGAAAGCTAATCTATAAATATCCTACTGAGCCATAGCTTCAATGGTATAAATTACAAACTTTGTGAATCAACTATTAATAATATAGTCTATTTTGCTTAAAACACTTTTCATATGTTGCTGCTGAGTGAATCCTGAGCGAACTCTGGGCTTAAGATCATGATCGCCATCCGCTAACCATTCCACAGTCACTTTACTGCTCAGTGTATAATTCTCAACTTCATCTGCATTTCCAAGCTTATCTCTTTCACCTTGATATATGTGTATTTGCGTATCGATATTTTGCAAATGCTCAACCCTTAATCGATCTGGTTTGTTAATTGGATGGAATGGATAACCATACACAAAAACACCAGCCACGGATTCCGTACAGGCCATGATAGTAGCAACCCTTCCTCCCAAGGATTTGCCAGCTAAATAAACTCGTATTTGCTTTGAATTTGACTGGCTTTCCACATCACTTTTCACCTTGGAAATAGCTTCTTTAAAAGAAGCAATTAACACTGGCAGCTTATCTGGCAATAATTTTCTGCCTGTTACACGCCTCTGCGCCATATAAGGGAATTCGAATCTAACTACCTGCAATCCTATACTGACTAGTTGATCAGTAACCTGTTGCATAAAAGGATGATCCATTGGCATTCCTGCTCCATGAGCTAAAATAACAATTCCTGAACAAGCACTACCTTCTACTAATAACTGCATGATTAAAACCTTTAACAATTCAATACTAATGTCAAACTACTAAACTAAAAAAACAGCTATCTACTGCGAACATCCCACTGAATCAATTTCCACACCACTAGACATACCAACCTGAAAAAACCAAACACCCATATCTAGTAGCACGCATTTTGAATCATTAAACCACTTTCGCTACGTTTTCGTTTCCGGATAAAAAATCAACTAACACTAAGTAAATAACCATATTTGGCGGAACTATCATACAGATATTGTCATTAGAAATTCAGAGATTTAGTGATAAAACTGTTAGTTTTGAACACTCAAATCAATCATTAGCCAATACCTATTACGAATAGAAATCAGTTAGAGGTAGCTTAAATACGGTATTTCCGAGTTTTTTAACATTATGTCAATTAATCAATCGGAGCCCATTTATCAATCGCCTTAGTATGTTTATAATCTATGCCAAATATCTTGTTAAAAATTTAAACATTAGCGATGGCTGTTTGCTACACTAACCTTTAAGTAAATATAACAAGTTACAAACGTTTTTTGTTTTTAAAAAGCAGAACCCAATATATAAAAGTATTTCCGTTATTTTTGCGCACTAAGCACTGCTATCTGAATGTTTTACGGGCATTAACGACAAAACATTAAAGTAATTGTTCTAAAACGACACCTATAGCAATGTATGGCATCTCAAAAAGCTAGCAACAAATGATATAGGACAGCTTTTTTTCAAAAAAAAACATATTTATTGATTAGTTACTTGAATTCCATTGAAAAAATAGGGTTATTCCAAGATAATTAGCTTAATAATAATTTAATAACCGCTTATTGATGAGAAACTTACATGAGCATTGAAACTGCACGCACCACTTACGACTATAAAATAGTGCGCCAATTTTCAATTATGACAGTAGTTTGGGGAATCGTCGGCATGTCCGTCGGTCTTCTTATTGCTGCGCAATTGGTTTGGCCACAATTAAATTTCGATACCGCTTGGCTAAGTTTTGGCCGATTACGTCCGCTTCACACTAATGCAGTAATATTTGCATTTGGTGGCAGCGCACTATTCGCTACTTCTTACTATGTTGTACAACGCACATGTCAAACTAGACTATTTGGCGGATGGTTAGTTCCATTTACTTTTTGGGGTTGGCAGTTAGTCATTGTTCTAGCAGCGATTACCTTACCTCTAGGCTTAACCTCTACTAAAGAATATGCTGAGCTTGAATGGCCAATTGATATTTTGATTGCTATTGTTTGGATATCTTACCTAATCGTATTTGTAGGAACGGTACACCAGCGTAAAACCTCGCATATTTATGTAGGCAACTGGTTCTTTATGGCCTTCATTATCGTTGTTACAGTGTTGCATGTTGTAAACAGTGCCGCGGTGCCAATTTCTATGTGGAAATCATACTCTGTATATCCAGGTGCTATTGATGCAATGGTACAGTGGTGGTACGGACACAATGCAGTAGGCTTTTTCTTAACAGCTGGCTTCTTAGGTATGATGTATTACTTCGTACCAAAGCAATCTGGTCGTCCTATTTATTCTTACCGCCTTTCAATTGTGCATTTCTGGGCGTTGATAGCGACCTACATGTGGGCAGGTGGGCATCACCTTCATTACACAGCGCTTCCTGATTGGACTCAATCTGTAGCAATGGTTATGTCTTTGATTCTACTAGCTCCTTCTTGGGGTGGTATGATTAATGGTATGATGACTTTATCAGGCGCTTGGCACAAATTACGTACTGATCCTATTTTAAGATTCTTAGTTGTCTCCCTTTCTTTCTATGGTATGTCGACCTTTGAAGGGCCGATGATGGCGATTAAAACGGTTAACGCCCTTTCACACTTTACTGACTGGACTGTAGGGCACGTACACGCAGGTGCTTTAGGCTGGGTTGCTATGATTTCTGTCGGTGCAACGTATCACATGGTGCCAAAAGTATTTGGCAAAGAAGCGATGTTCAGTACCAACTTGATTAATATTCATTTTTGGTTAGCAACAGCCGGTACTGTACTTTACATCTGTGCTATGTGGGTTAACGGAATTCTACAAGGTCTAATGTGGCGTGCTGTTAATGCCGATGGCACTTTAACTTATAGCTTTGTTGAAGCACTTGAAGCGAGTCATCCAGGTTACTTTGTCCGTTGGTTAGGTGGCGTATTATGGGTTGCAGGCATGTTAGTCATGGCCTATAACACTTGGCGCACTGTCCGCAGTACTAAAAACACTGCTATTGACAACACCATCCCTCAAGCTGCTTAAGGAGCCAACACAATGTTAAAACACGAAACGATTGAAAAACATGTTGGAATAATGGCACTGCTAATAATTTTGGTTATTAGTGGTGGAGGGTTGGCAGAAATTGTTCCGCTCTTTTTCCAAATTTCAACAACTAAGCCTATCGAAGGGCTTAAGCCTTACACTCCGTTAGAAATGGAAGGTAGAGATATTTATATCCGTGAAGGTTGTCATGTATGTCACTCACAGATGATTCGCCCTTTCAGAGCTGAAACAGAACGTTACGGTCAGTTCTCTACTGCTAACGAATTTGTATGGGAACACCCTTTCCTTTGGGGTTCAAAACGTACTGGTCCTGATTTGGCTCGTGTTGGTGCGCGTTACTCAGATGACTGGCATCGTGCTCACTTATACAATCCTCGTGATGTTGTACCTGAGTCGAAAATGCCAAGTTACCCATGGTTGTTTAAAAACAAACTAACGGGTGAAGATACAAAGGCAAAATTAGAGTTATTTACCAAGTTCGGCGTACCTTACACAGCTGAAGATATTGAAACTGCGCAAGATCAAGTAGCCGGTAAATATGAGATTGAAGCGGTAATCGCTTACTTACAATCTTTAGGTAAAAAACATTCAGTTTATAGCAATAAACGGTAATTAATTGTGAGTTACGAAGTTTACGGTCCTTATATACCCGTTGTAATGTTAATTACATTCTTAGCACTTTTTGTCTGGGTATTATTGCCTGGTAATAAAAAAGGGTTTGATAGTGCTGCCAATTTGCCTTTTGAAGAGAAGGAATTTGATGAAGCATCCAACGAGGATAAGCCCATGAACAATGAAAGGAGAGAAACACCATGAGCCCTTTTTGGAGTGCTTGGATATCCATCATTACTTTAGCCGTTATATTCGGCTGTACAGCTTTACTATATTCAGTGCGTAAAAGCGAGAAGTTCAAAGATGCTACTGAAGAAACCACAGGCCATGAATTTGATGGCATTGGTGAATTAGATAACCCATTACCTAGCTGGTGGTTATACTTGTTTATGGGTACTATTGTTTATTCACTTGGTTACTTGATCGCTTACCCAGGTTTGGGTAACTTTAAAGGACTTATAGGCTGGACATCTACAGGTCAGTGGGAAGAAGAAGTACAATATGCAAATGACACATACGCACCAGTATTTGCTAAGTACGCAGCTCTTCCTGCACAAGAACTTTTAAAAGAAGAAAACCGCGCTGGCTTGTTAATGGGTCAACGTATGTTCGCTAACAATTGTACTGTCTGTCATGGTACAGCTGCTACCGGCGCTTACGGCTTTCCAAACTTAACCGATAATAATTGGTTATATGGTGGCAGTATTGACACTATTAAAACAACTATTACCAACGGTAGAATTGGATCTATGCCAGCTTGGGGCTCTGTTTTAGGCGAGTCAGGCGTTAGAGATATGACTAGCTACGTATTAAGCTTATCTGGTACTGAAAACATTGACGCTGATGCGGTTGCTAGAGCAAAACCGAAATTCCAAGCTCTTTGTATCGCTTGTCACGGCACAGAAGGCAAGGGAACTCAAGCTTTGGGAGCACCTAACCTAACAGATAACACATGGTTATACGGTGGATCATACGAAAAAGTAGCGCATACTATTCGTACTGGTCGTAGCGGTGTTATGCCTGCCCACAAAGATTTATTAAGTGAAGATAAAATCAACTTAATATCGGGTTACGTTTATAGTTTATCTAATAAAGATAAATAATTAACTAACCAATATAAAAAAGCGTTATAGCATTGTTATAACGCTTTTTTTTTCTTTATAGCTTACAAAACCATAAACAGCTTTGCTTCTAGTGATATTATTACAATAAAGAAATAGAACAATTTCATATTATAATTATTTTAAAACCCAACGACTGACAGACAAGAATCAAGCCAAATAGTGAGCAACCGCATGAATAAAATTCCAGTTAGCGATATCACTCCAAAAACTAAGAAAGAAGTCATCTCTTACGATTTATACGCGAAACGCGAGCATATACACGTTAAATTTTATAAAGGTATCTTTAAAAATTTACGTATAATATCGGGCTCTATAATGCTGATAATGTTTTACGGTTTTCCTTGGATACAGTGGGGAGATCGCCAAGCAATACTATTTGATTTACCCAGCCGACAATTCCACGTGTTTAACGCCACTTTCTGGCCACAAGACTTTATGCTACTTTCAGGATTACTCATTATCCTAGCTTTTGTGTTATTTGTAGTTACTGTTTTTGCAGGTCGATTATGGTGTGGTTACGCCTGCCCACAATTTGTCTGGACTTGGTTGTTTATTTGGGCTGAGCGCGTTACTGAAGGCGATCGCAACCAGCGCATTAAACAAGATAAAAAACCTCTCACTAAGAATTTGTTTATCCGCAAAGCAATCAAACACACGATTTGGTTATTTATTGCTACAACTTCCGCTATCGCTTTTATCGGCTATTTCACACCTATTAGAGAGCTTACACCTAGCTTTTTTAATTTTACTCTAGGTCCTTGGGAATTTTGGTGGATAGGTTTCATCACTGTTGCCACCTACGGTAATGCTGGCTGGATGCGAGAACAAGTATGTATATATATGTGCCCGTATGCACGTTTTCAAAGCGTTATGTTTGATGAAGATACCTTGGTTATCTCCTACGATGAAAAACGTGGTGAAAGCCGTGGCAAACGTAGTAAAAAAATTGATTACAAAGCTGAAGGCTTAGGTGATTGTATTGACTGCAACCACTGCGTTAATGTTTGCCCTACTGGCATTGATATTCGTGATGGATTACAAATAGAGTGTGTGGCTTGCGGTGCTTGCGTTGATGCTTGTGATGATATTATGGGCAGAGTCGGTTATGAAAAAGGATTAATTAAGTACACTACTGAAACAGCACTTGAAGGTGGAAAAACCCATATTCTGCGACCTAAATTGATTATTTATATCATTGTAGTTATTGCTATGATGGCCTATTTTGCTTATATAATTTTTGAGCGCATCCCTATTGAAGTTGATGTGCACCGTGATCGTGGACAACTTTTTAATGAGATATCTGAAAACGTTATTGAGAATGTTTACACATTAAAAGTTGCCAATAAGAGCAACCGCGATTTAAAGTACACCATTTCAGTTAAAGGTATAGCTGGCATTGAACTTATAAGTGATTCAACTATCTCAGTTCAAGCTGGGAAGTTAATTGATTATCCGATTCAAATCAGAGCCAACTTAGATGAGCTTGAGCAGCGAAAAACTGACATATTGATTAAAGTGCAAGCGATTTCTGACCCACAAATAACTTCTGAAATTGAAAGTAGGTTTATTGCTCCAACACTTTAAAATTAATCTGAAGACCTTGTAAGTTAGCCTTTTATTCACCGTTAACTTACAATAACGGATATGGTATTTATGATGTACTAGTTACTCATCAATACCACATCTTAAACCGATGACTCTTTTTTATATATGCGAGCTTATTAACAGATATTTATTTAAAACACTCCATAATTTAAAGTGTATTTACTGCATCAATGCAGTAAGTACTACCGACTAATCTCACCTATGTAAGTTAAATCAATGAAAACTGAAGAAGAATACGCAGCTGACCCTTGGTACAAACAACCTTGGTTACTGTTAGCAATGATCCCACTAGTAGCAACCGTGATCGCCGGAAGCACCTTCCTCGTTGTCTCTATTATTTCCTCTGATGGCATCGTAAAAGATGATTACTATCGCATGGCTAGAGGTTATTACAAAGACCCAACTAAAGAGCAACTTGCTTTTGATAAAAATATAGCCGCCGATATTGCTATTGATAATGTCACGGGGGATTTATCAGTTCAGTTAACAGGTAATTTCTCTAAATATCCTAGCCAACTAAAAATCGATTTTGTTTCCCCTACCCATCAAAAATACGATCTGACGATTAATTTAAAGCAAGTTGCTGATCAACCTTTTTATCTAGGCTCTCTCGCTTCTCCTTTAACAGGTAAGCGTTACGTAATGCTCACACCTATTGATAAGAGCTGGCGATTAGGTAGCACGATTAGCCCTCCTTACGCTCAATTAAAAGTTACCCTTGCCGCAGAGAAACCCCAGTAAAATGAGCCCTGCAAAAGTTGCCGATAATCTCTGTTACCACTGTTTACTGGCCATACCGCAGCACTGTGATTATCAAGTGACTATTGAAGGCATTGATAGAGCTATGTGCTGCCCAGGTTGTGCTGCTGTCGCAGAAACGATATTAAGTAGTGGTTTAGATAATTACTATAAACATCGCGATATTGACAACCAAACTGCCAACAGTCTATCTCGGGATAATAAGCCTCTGATCCCCGAAGAGTTAAGCTTATTTAATAGCGAAAAGGTACAGCAAGCTTTTGTGACTATAAGTCAAGATGGAACAAAAGAAGCAACACTTGTTATTGAAGGTATCACTTGTGCAGCTTGTATTTGGCTACTAGAACATCACTTATTGAAACTTACAGGTGTCATTCATTTCAATGTAAATATGACCAACCATCGAGCACAATTAAGATGGAATGAAAACCAAATACCACTTAGTAAAATTCTTGCTGCTATTAGCGAAATTGGCTATTTAGGCCACCCTTATCGCCCTGACTTAGAAGAGCAATTACTAGCAAAAGAACACAAAAAAGCAATGCGACGCTTAGGCATCGCAGGCGTTGGTATGATGCAAGTTCTTACACTTGCTGTTGCATTATACTTCGGCGCTTCTAGCGGCATGGAAGATCAAACCAGAACCTGGCTGCGTTGGATTAGCTTGATTGTTTGTACTCCTATTATATTTTATGCAGCTGTCCCGTTTTTTGTCGCAGCAATACGTGATATTAAAACTCGCCACTTAAGTATGGATGTTCCGGTATCTATTGCTATTTGTGGGGCTTATGTTGCCAGTACTTGGGCCACTATTTTCCAAAATGGTGAAATCTACTTCGATTCAGTGTCGATGTTTACTTTCTTTTTGCTGTTTGGTCGCTATTTAGAAATGCAAGCAAGACACCGCACTGGCCGTGCTGGCAATGCTTTGCAAAATTTATTGCCGCAAGCCGCTACAAAACTAACCACTGATGAAGACGGAATAATTACTGAAAGCTTAATCCCTGCAGCTGACTTAGCAGTAGCGGATATTATATTAGTTAAACCTGGTCAAGCCGTACCCGCTGATGGAGTTATAACTCAAGGACACTCCAGTATTGATGAGTCGGCTTTAACAGGCGAATACTTACCAAAGCGGCGCAACCTAAACGATAATGTTATTGGTGGCACGCTAAATGTTGAAAACCCAATACAGATACGCGTAACTGAAATCGGTGCACAAACGCAGCTTTCTGCTATTGTGCGCTTGTTAGAACGTGCCAGTGAAGAGAAACCAAGTGTTGCGAAGATTGCCGACAAAGTAGCTAACTATTTTGTTAGTTTTGTACTTGCAGCAGCTGTGATAGTCAGCTTGAGTTGGCTATATGTAGATCCTGAACAAGCATTTTGGATTACCTTATCGGTATTGGTAGTAACTTGCCCCTGTGCGTTGTCATTGGCAACACCTACTGCACTTACCACTGCCACAGGTACATTGCGTCAACAAGGCTTGCTGATTACTCGAGGTCATGTTTTAGAAAGCTTAGCGGTAGCCACCGATTTCGTGTTTGATAAAACAGGTACTTTAACCCAAGGTAATCTATCAATAGAGCAAGTTCGAACATCATTCACGCGACAACGCGCATTAACAATTGCTGCAGCGTTAGAAGAGCACAGTGAACACCCTATTGCTAAAGCTTTTAAACCTTACTTATCCGCTCAAAATACTTTACAGACAAAAGATATAACAGTGACGTTGGGCCAAGGCATTGAAGGGTGTTTTGAAGGTGTTATTTACCGCTTAGGTAAAGCTGATTATGCCGAGCAGCTCTTAACCCAGCCCTATCCCACACAATCCATTGACATATCAATGCCTAAAGAAGCAGGCCATTGGTTATTACTGTGTGATGAGCACCAAGTCATCGCTTGGTTTTTAATTGCAGATACACTGCGCGAAGATAGCCTGTTTTGCATAAATGCTCTAAAGCAAAAAAATATTACTGTACATATGTTAACGGGAGATAGCTCTAGTAATGTAGCAGAAATAGCGCAATATTTAGGCATTGAAAACGTCTGTCAATCTGCCAGCCCAGAAGATAAAGTTAAATATATCCAAGCTCTTCAACAAGACACCAATAAAAAAGTCGTGATGGTAGGAGATGGTATCAATGATTTACCCGTTTTAGCGGGAGCGCAAACCTCTATCGCGATGGGTAGCGCTTCCGATTTAGCTAAAACACATGCCGATGCTGTGCTAACCAACGGTGAGCTTTGCGTAATAATACAAGGATTAGCGCTGGCTAAAAAAACTAAAACGATTATAAAGCAAAATATTGGCTGGGCCATTTGTTACAACTTTACGGCGTTGCCTTTAGCCGCTTTTGGCTTAATTGCGCCTTACGCTGCAGCTATAGGAATGTCTTTAAGCTCATTAATTGTTGTTACTAATGCACTGCGTTTAGCTAAGCAAAAACCGCTTGTTAGTTATCAGCCAAAAAACAAAGCCGCTACACCATCAGCTACGCCCGATAATTCATACCTGCACGACAGTGCTTAGGAAATTTTAATGGAAATATTACCTTACCTACTAGGTTTATCAGTGCTGTTCTTCTTTGGTGCTATCGCTTTTTTCTTCTGGAATGTCAACAATGGCCAATATGATGATCTTGAATCTCCTGCGCACAAAATTCTATTTGATGATGATGATGATATGATTCCAGATGACGCTAAACTCGTTAAGAAAATAGTCCCTAATAACCAAAAAGATGAGCCTAGCAGCTAATGTTTGATAGCGTAAATCTCACCAGTGCATTTTTTTTAGGCATTTTAGGCAGCGCCCATTGCATTGGTATGTGTGGCGGTATCGCCTCTAGTATTTCCCTTAGCCAAGACAACAACAAAACGTTAAGCATTTTATTTTATAATATTGGCCGCATTACTAGTTACACCGTTGCTGGAGCTATTTTAGGCTCCATAAATATAGCCTCACGCTACAATATACTAGAAGTTCCGTTACGCACTTTTGCCGCGCTAATGCTTATAGCAATGGGCCTTTATGTTGCTCATTGGTGGCGAGGGCTAACTAAGATAGAAGCTATTGGCCACCAGCTATGGCGCTTTATCAGCCCTGCTGCCAGTAAGCTACTACCGGTTAAAAATTTTCGTCAAGCGTTCACTTTAGGTATTTTTTGGGGCTGGCTACCTTGTGGTCTTGTTTACAGCACTCTTATCTGGAGTAGCGCTGCCAATAACAGCCTAAACAGTGCCACACTTATGCTCTTTTTTGGCTTAGGAACATTGCCTGCCATGATGACCACCAGCTTACTTGCTAAGCAGCTAAAAAGTTTATTAAGCAAGCGTATAAGCCAGCAAATAAGCGGTAGTATTATTATTGGTTTTGGCCTTTACCACATCCCTTGGTTGGCTTTCATTTAGATAGGTCTGTTTTATCTATTACTTGAGCTTTTCGCGAACAAGCAAATTCAACCAGTAAACACTCAATTTCAATTCTCAATTCCTACTTTAAAATTTAAATTTTGCATTGGAGAAAATCATGGCCAGTATCCTCTTTATCTGTGCACTTACAGAAGAAAAAAAAGCCCTCACCGATATTTTAGGTAAAGCACAGTACACTCAAGTTATCAATGCACAACTTGCTATTGAAGTAAGCCATTACCAGCAGGGCTCTCTTGATATTTACATCTGCCAATCAGGTATGGGTAATGTGAATGCTGCTGTGCAGTTAGCACTCATTTTAAGCACCATTAAAATCCAGCAAATAGTCTTACTTGGAGTGGGTGGTGCGCTTCATTCACAGCTAAACATTGGGGATATGATTGTCAGCAATAAAGTGATACAACACGATTATTATTCTTCTCTAGCGCAAGGTAATTTTTTAATGCGCCCAGGAGATTTAATATTAGACCCCTTACAAGCTCAAGGTTACGACCCAGTTATGCATTCCATTGATAGTCATTTTAATTTATTGCCCTTAACGCATCCTCAAGTAAAAGTACTAGAAGGTCTGGTTGCCTCCGGTAGCGAATTTGTAGGCACTGCTCAACGTAAACAGGCAATACACCAGCAATGTCAGCATGCTTTACTAGTTGATATGGAAGCTTCTGCTATCGCGGCTGTAGCGCTGCGTTACAGTACTGCGTTTTTAATCGCAAAAACGGTCTCTGACAAGCTTCATAGCGATGGCAGTATTAGTAATGACTTCACTAACTTTTTAGCAAATGCGAGCCGTAACGCTGCAATTGTTGCGCAATCAATTATCGAAAAGAATATAGAAATATCCCTAAAAAGTAATTAACACTCGTTAGCTATCTAAAAAATCAATACAATAGTCGCCCTTTAATCTGTGCCGAGCTAGATCCTGTTACGCTCTGGCAACTTCTCGAGGTTTGTTATACATGTGGTTCAAAAACATAATATTTTATCGCTTCACCGAAAACTTAAGCTACAGTGTAGAACAGTTAGAAACAGCCTTTGCTGAGCATTCATTTACTCCCTGTAAAAGCCAAGAGTTATCGCGATACGGTTGGGTAGCTCCTCATCCCAGCATGCAAGATGGCCAAGTATTCTCTAGTAGCGGCGCATTTTTAATTACTGCGCAAAAAGAAGATAAGCTGGTACCTAGCTCTGTTGTAAACCAACAGCTAAAAGACAAAATGGCAATTATCGAAAAACAAGAAGGGCGTAAAGTATATCGCAAAGAGCAACTATCACTTAAAGATGAAATTGTTTTAGATCTACTGCCTCGCGCTTTTAGTAAGTACAGCCAAACTAGCGCGCTAATTGTGCCTCAACACGGCTTTATAGCGGTTGATAGTTCAAGCTACTCTAAAGCAGAAGAGATCTTAAACCTACTGAGAAACAGCTTAGATACTCTGCCAGTTAAATTACCAGATGTTAACCACTCACCTGGCGTGATGATGTCGCAATGGTTAACCCAAGAAAACTTAATTCCCGAATTTAAATGTTTAGAAGAATGTGAATTAAAAGATCAAAGCGGTGAAGGCGCAACGATTAAAGTTAAAGGCCAAGATTTACAGTGCGATGAAATTACGATGCATTTAGATGCTGGTAAACAAGTCAGTAAACTTGCCTTAGAATGGGACGAAACACTCAGCTTCATTCTTCATGAAGACCTTTCAATAAAGCGTCTAAAGCCAACAGACCAGCTTTCAACAGAATTAAATGAAGAAGACAGTGAAGATCCACTGGCACGTTTAGATGCTGATACTTCACGTTTAACCCTAGAGCTACAACGTTTACTACCCCAGCTATTAAATGCCTTTGGTGGTGAAGTTAAACGCTAACAGACAACTTAACAGCTGTTTATAATAAATGCGGGATTTCTCATCACTCCCGCATTGCTTAACTCTATAAATCCTAGGCAGTGATAGCTTTTCAAAGTATCAATGCTACGCTTACCCGCATCCTCTCTCTTTTATTATTACTAACCGCCATGCTCTGCTGAAACATTTTCGATCTTAGTAGTTTGCACAGCTGCGTATTCAGATTTCGCTTTATGTACAGGAAACACTGATGTCATTTCTATTGGTATACCTTGTTCATTAATTATTTGGACGTGATCTCGACTCAATTGCCGAGCTTCTGTAACACCACATGAGTGTGCGATCATCCCTACATCGTACATTATCTTAGAAGCAAATTGATAAACACGCTCGCCTTTATCGGTAATATCTAAACCTTTTTGTAACTCTATGTCATGGGTAGTGATACCTGTTGGGCAAGTGTTTTTATTACACTGCAACGCTTGAATACAACCTAAAGCAAACATAAATCCACGAGCCGATGTCACAAAGTCTGCGCCGATACAAAGCGCCCATGCCACATCTGAAGGGTTGATTAACTTACCGGAACAAATAACTTTTACACGTTTACGTAAGTTGTAATCCATTAACTTATCGACAACTAATGGAAGAGAGCGTTTGATCGGCAACCCCATGTAATCAATTAAACTTTGTGGCGCAGCACCAGTGCCGCCGTCAGCACTATCTATCGTTATAAAATCTGGAGCGCTATCTACACCACGCTTGTGAATCGCAATACACAGATCATCTAACCAACCAATACTGCCTATAACCACTTTAAAGCCCACCGGCTTACCTGTCACCTCTCGCACTTGATGAATCATATCGAGTAGATCTTCAACATTGCTAATTTCAGGATGACCATTAGGGCTTATAGATGCAACTCCTTCTGGAATATTACGGGTTTTAGCAATAATAGCTGTTACTTTTTCAGCCGGAAGAATCCCCCCTTTGCCTGGTTTTGCGCCTTGGCTCATTTTAATTTCAAACATTTTTACTTGAGGGTGTGCTGCAACCTCTGCTAGTTTTGTATTACATAACACGCCATTTGCATCGCTCACGCCATATTTAGCAGTTCCTATTTGAAAAACAATGTCGCAGCCACCTTGTAGGTGAAATTCAGAAAGTGCTCCCTCTCCTGTATTCATCCAAATCCCCGCCTTCTTGGCACCTTTAGATAAAGCGCTGATGGCAGGCACAGACAAAGCACCAAAGCTCATACCTGATATATTAAAGAGGGAAGATGCGGTGTAAGGGATTCTGGCGACACCTTCACCAATAATAACGTTGGCTGCAGGAATAGCATCTTCTGTTAAGGTGGGAAATAAGCAATTTAAAAATAGAATTTCCCCTGGCTGATTGAGAGGTCTTGTTGAACCAAAGGCGACAGTTGCATCTACATTTTTTGCCGCCCGATATACCCAAGAGCGCTGCGCTCTATTAAAAGGAAGCTCTTCTCTATCCAATGCAAAAAAATATTGGCGAAAAAACTCACCAATATGTTCAAAGAAGTATCTAAAGCGCCCAATAATTGGGTAGTTCCGCCTTATTGCCTGCTTAGTTTGCGTAACATCTGTGATGTAAAAGTAAACTAATACTAACAATGCGATAAATAGAAAAACCACAAAAACAAAAGAGATTACTTGCATAACTGCGGAAGTGAATTCACTAAAACTTTGGAAACTTAAATCAGGCATATTTGTTCCTTGAGCGAGGTTAATACTGGGCAATGCTTCTCTTTCAGCTTAAACAAAGCATTTTAATGGGACGCTTATTGTAAATAATTGATTAATAAATTAACTTACTATCGATGAAGCCAGTTTTACTTATAATATATAATATCTTAGCAATCAATAACGGATATGATTAATACTCTAATAATACAGTAGCAAAATCAATCATCGCTTCTTTGGATTTCATTCTATCGCTACATTTTTCTTTAAATCTAGCATAAATTTATCGATAAATTTACACAAGTCTATTCCACTTCTATAAGCTAAATACCGATCTAGCTCTTTATTAATAGTTGTTCAATACCTGCACGCTGCCTATAAGTATTTCAAACTACTAAATACTGGCGCAAAACCAACAGGGGGAATATTTTACCGGCTACTAGCTACATAACCATTTTCTGACGCTTGCTGAAATCAATGTTATATATCTACCCGTATAGCCCATTTTCTATGGCAACTAATTGATTTATATAAGATACCGATAAAAAAAGAGCATAGCCTCACACAGTGAGAACAGTTAGCGGACATCAAACTTTTTTTAAAGGTTTAGCGCAAATGCAGCGCTTACTTTTCCATATCTCTGCTACATGATATTCGATGATCGAGGTGTAACTGGTAATTAGAACTCAACAGTTAAATGCCAAGAAAGCACTTTTCAACACCCATAGCCAAAAGAATTATCCGTAATGCGATGTGTTCCAAGGACGGTGATTAATTACTTTGCTTGTAGAAGCTCTCTCACTACTTACTCTGCACTTGCCAGCGCTAGTTTAATCGCAAATAAAACAAAGCTAGTACCTACTCCTCCACCGGAAATAGCGCTAACTTTTTTACGCTTTTTAAAAGTATCAGCCAATAGCGTTCCGGCATAAATAAGTACTGCCAAGTAAATTAAACTAAATATCTGAATGGTAATCGCCAATATCAAAAAAGGGATCACCGGCTGTGAATAAAAAGGGTCCACAAACTGCACAAAAAAGGAGAGGAAAAACAAAATCGCTTTAGGGTTTAGTAAGCTAACCAGTAATGCTTTTCTAAAAGCCTTACCATTGGATGCTTTTTTAATGATGTCAACTGAATCGAAATTCTGCTCATTTCGATGCCGCCAAGTTTTGACTGCCCCTCTAATTAGGCTAATACCAATATAAATCAAATAAGCAGCGCCTAAATATTTAATAGCCATAAAAATTGAAGGGTAACGAGTCAACACTGTTACAGCACCTAAAGCGGTGGCTAGTATCAGTAATGAATCACCAATAAGCACTCCCCCAACAGCTGCCCAGCCAATACGCTTGCCTTGCTGTGCGGCCAGAGATAATACATACAGCGAATTAGGCCCCGGTAACAAGATTATTAACATAGCACCGATTACATAAGTAAAATAATTTATTACACCAAAATTTTCCAACATCATATCCTTATAAGCTTTAAACTAGACTCTTATATACCCATTAACTGCGCTTTAGCGCAGGCATTTAAGCATAAATTTTACGACTAAGCAGTAGTTAATAAACTCAAGGTGGGTGGGCGCTAATGCTGCACTTCCATGAGCGAGCAAAAGCTTCAGCCCCTCCCTCCCTTAACCGCGCTGGTTCTTCAGTAAGCGGTACTAGAATTTATTTATTTATTTGTTTATTTATTCATTTATTTATAGCAGCGACCACGTTTTTAAGCTGACATTACTGCCTTTCAAGTTGCCATATGCTGTTTTTTGAGAGAGGGGCTAAACACTACATGCCTGTCAGTATATAAATATGCAGTAGATTTAATGGAGCTAGGTAAAATAGATATCACGAAAGTGATTTTAAGACTGCTTGCGCATTTAAGCCGTGCCACACAACCTAACTTACATCTACCAGAAAAACGCAGAATTTATCACATCAATTCATTAGTGTCCGGTATCATTTTTGTTGTTCTCTCACTCATTGATTTCACCTTAGCGACAAATATCATTTCGCAGAAAAATACCGATCAAACCGCAATAGAAAACCACAAATAAATTGCTTGGAGAGCTTATATTTTTTAACCGGACAGCAATGACATCAACAGTCACATCAACAATGTTTTATCGCTAGTGCAGTTAAACAATATTTGTCACACAAATATTAATAGTAAACCAAGGCCAGTCGCGTCTAGTAAGCAGCTATATAGCCGTCAGCTCTTGCCTCTGTGCCACCTAATAACACACCGCTGTGTGGATCTCGTAAGATAATTTGTCCGCGGCCAAAATCTTCTGAATCATGGCACACTTTAACATTATGGCCTCTTTGCGCTAAGCCTTTAACAATATCTAAAGGCACTGCATGTTCTAAGGTGATTTCGCGATCTTTGACCCACTGCCATCTAGGTGCATCTAGTGCAGCTTGAGGATTAAGTTTAAAATCAATCATATTAGTCACCATTTGCACATGCCCTTGCGGTTGCATAAAACCACCCATCACACCGAAAGCAGCGATAGCTTGGTTATCTTTAGTGATGAACGCGGGGATAATAGTGTGCAGTGTTTTTTTAGCGCCTTGTAAATAGTTCGCAGCCGTTGCATCAAGCGAAAAACTTTTACCTCTATTTTGTAAGCAAATACCGGTATTGGGAACAACCACTCTCGAGCCGAAATCATGGTAATTACTTTGTATAAACGACACCATATTGCCCTCTTCATCGGCACACGCTAAATACACTGTGCCTCCAGCTTGAGGTTTGCCAGGTTTTGGCAACATGGCGGTATCTGCTATCAATGCACGGCGCTCATCTGCGTAGTTTTCACTGAGCATATCTTTCACGCTGACATCCATCATATCTTCTTGGGTGATATATTTTTGCCCATCAACATACGCTAATTTCATCGCTTCTATTTGCTGATGAAAGCTCAAGGTACTATCGCGATGCTCAAGTGGCATCTTTTCCAATATGTTAAGCGCCATTAGCGCTAACATGCCCTGCCCATTTGGCGGGATTTCCCAAATATCGTAACCCTTATAATTAACACTAATAGGATCAACCCACTGCGCTTTATAATTGGCTAAATCTTCTGCACATAACACGCCACCGGTATTTTTAGAGTGCTGTAAAATTGCTTCAGCTAGCTTCCCTTTGTAAAAAGAATCACCACTAGTTTTGGCGATTTCTTCCAAGGTATCTGCATGTTGCTCAAACTTTATAATATCGCCAGCTTTTGGTGCTGCTCCATTAGGTAAAAACACTTCTCGCCAATGTGCGGTGGATGCAGCATTTTCATGCTTGTCAGCAATGTTCGCAGCATTTTGCCACTGCGCGGCTATGGTGGGAGATACCACAAAACCTTCTCTGGCAATATCAATAGCGCCTTGCATAGTTTGTATTAATGGCAGTTTTCCAAAACGCTTAGACAACTCAACCCAACCACTTGGGCAACCAGGCACCGTTACAGGTATCCAGCCATGCAACGGCATTTCACTATAACCTTGTGCTTTAATTTCTTCAGCATTTGCGTGTATTGGCGCCGGTCCACTTGCATTTAAACCATACAATTCACCTTTAACCCACACTAAAGCAAATGCATCTCCACCAATACCATTACTCGTCGGCTCTAATACAGTAAGCGCCGCAGCGGTGGCTATGGCGGCATCTATAGCATTACCACCTTGCTGTAAGACACTAAGTCCTATTTGTGCAGCTTGGGGTGCAGTCGTAGAGACCATGCCTTTACGTGCATACACTGCTGTTCTTTTAGAGGCATACGGATAATCACTGGTAGAATTATGAAACATAAGATATCTTTTTTAAATCAACGGTGAATTAATATAGGAAGGCGCTATTTTTTCTTATTTTTGGGTTGCAACTTTTTACGATCAAACAATTTAGTACTCAATGACCGTGTTTTTGGTTGAGATACTTTTTGAACTTGAGTTACTGTTACTTTGCTATCTAAATAGCTGTCTGCCTCTTGAACCGATTCACTTTGAATTTCAATATGCGTTGGTGCAACGGGCGCAGGTTTTACAGGTGACAATGGCCTAGCAGCGTCAGGCACTGGTGGTAAATCTATAGGATGGCGTGGCAGTTCTTGAGGAGGGTATTGCTGTTGCAATTGAGCTGGTGACTGAAGCTCCCTATTAAGCGGATGCATTGGCACTTGTCGATCACGCATTTCGTCACGTAATGTCTGATTAGCATTATGCATCTCACGGTGATATTCGCTCACTTTCCTTTCAGATCTATCTAAAGCTGTTTGAGTTTGTTTTTCAGCTTGTTTTGCCAGCTCTAATTGCTCTTTAATAATATCAGCCAAACCTTCAGCTTTAGCAGCTTGTATATTAGCACTGAATGCTTTGTGATCTAACTGTTGGTTTTCCTGCTCTAAACTCTGCACATTCTTTTGTAAAGAATCGCGCTCTTCACTCACTTGCTGTAATTTTTGTCGATCTTGATCCAAAGCACTTAACGTTTTTTTATAGTCTACATCCAGCACTTTCATGTGCGTTTCTAAGGCAGTAATTTTCTCTTGCATCTGCTGGTTAGATTTTTTTACATCTTCATGCGCTTGTTGAATATTTGCATATGCGCGTTCAGCTTCTTCTTGTGCTTGAAGGGCACCCGCAAGGGTTATTTCTGCTTTCTCTTGGGCAGTAACCACCGCATCATTCCAAAGTTCATTGGCCATTTTACTTAAGGTTGACTGCATTCGAAACATAGTCGCTTCGATAGTCGTCGGCATCTGCTTATCTATGATCTCTACAGGCTTTGCTTTCGAAGTTTTTGGCTTGGCTGGTTTTAAGTTAGCTTTTGTCTTGGGTGGCGTTGCCTTTGGCACGGCTGGTTCACTTGAATCAACTGAATCAAGTTCGGCATTCGCAGACATTTCCTGTGATGGAGCAGTTTTCGATGAATGGGTATTGGCTGCCTTGTCGTTTTTGTCTCGCATATTTTTTACCGATATCGGCGTAGCATTTTGTAGATCAGTGAAATCCACGTCTTCATCTCCATTAAAGTCAGCTTCAGGCTGTTCAATGATTTGTTGGATACGTAAAAAATCGCCGCCACCTAATCGAGACTGTACCGCCCAAGGTGTTATATTTTGACCATCGGATTTTAACGCTTCAATCGTCTGCCGAATTTTGTGATCGCTAAAAGGTTGTAAAGAGTTCAAACTTGATACTGCCTCGGCTTTAGATTACTTGGTTAATAAATGCTTAAGTAAGCTTAACGTTTATCAGGTGTTTCAAAAAACAAACGCACCCTTTACTATTGTCTTTAATATAGCTTATTTTACACGATAGGTTAAAGAAACAAAGCGCTAATAATAGCCTTTAAAAACCCAAAGTTCAGCTTTAGAAACAACCGCCTTGTATTTCTATCTCGTGCTTACTTATTTCAATTTTAAGAAAAACAACACTCTTTACAGAAACTTAGCAATTTATAGTAATATTTAAAATAATATCGAAAACGCCAACGGCTGGTTTCACAAATAGCATAAAGCTCAGCATATTTACCAGTGAAGTAGTGTTTCACTTATAAAACTCTTTTAAAACCAAAAGACAATCAAGAATCCCGCAGCAAGCTGTGGGGAATTTACCCTTGGATGATTTAGGCTCCGCCTAGTTCATCTCTATTAAAGCATTTATTTTAATCTTAAAAGAATAACTCTTGCCTTAACTTAATTTTCTGTTATACAAGTAGCTCACGATAGGAAAACCAATAAATCAAAATAATTTCTGAGAATAATATATAGCATACTCACTCTAAACGTATCGCTATTCATTAGATCTATTTTTTAGATAAATTCATGTGTTTAGTAATCACTATACTCATTTATATTCTTTGAGACTTCAGCATCACGACTGCGCTCAATAATACGGCGTTAAAAATCGATTCAATATACTTATTTACAGCCGTAAACTGTGCTAAATCGTCGATTTTTTGCTTATCTTATTATCGCTCGCTACCTTGGGCTGAAGTCTCTCTTTCTTATAATCTCTCCACTGGTCACTCATATGGAAAATGTTGAATTTAGAAAAGGCGTCATTTACGCTTTAATTGCTTACAGTTTATGGGGTATTGCACCGCTATACTTTAAATTGATTTCACAGATTTCTGCTCCTGAAATTCTCATGCATCGCGTTATTTGGTCTTTTGCACTACTGTTTTTACTGGTCATATTTACAGGGCAGTTTAATGAAGTAAAACTTTTATTAAAAAAATCAAAACAGCTCTACGTTCTATTTTTTACATCACTATTAGTGGGTACTAATTGGCTAATCTTCATTTGGGCTGTAAATAGCGACAGGCTGCTTGAAGCTAGTTTAGGCTATTATATAAACCCATTACTGAATGTTGCATTGGGGATGTTTTTTCTCAAAGAAAAGCTGCCTAAGTTACAGCTCTTTGCGGTAGGAGTAGCAACTTTTGGGGTGTTAATCCAGCTCATTGTGTACGGTTCAATCCCTTGGGTATCTTTACTGTTAGCGGGTAGTTTTGGCATTTACGGTTTAATGAAGAAAAAAGTAAATTTAAAAGCGGTAACCGGTTTATTTGTAGAAACCGCGTTTCTTCTACCTTTAGCACTTATTTATTGGTGGCAGTTAGATACTGATACAGCAAATTTCTCACTTAATTCACTATCATTAAACTTTACGTTAATTTGTGCCGGAATAGTAACAACCTTACCTTTATTAGCCTTTTCAGCATCAGCGACTAGAATTCCCTTTTACATGTTGGGCTTATTTCAGTACATAGGTCCAAGCGCGATGTTTGTGATGGCAATAACATTGTTTTCAGAGGAATTAGATCAAACTAAACTAACAACTTTCATCTTTATTTGGTTAGCGTTGATCATTTTTGTTTATGATTTGTGGCGCCAAGCAAGAAAGAAGCGAAAAGCACTCTAATAATATAAGCAAGCATGGTTTTGTAGCTAACTTCTAAGCTTATAAAATCATGCTTATCTGATTAATATCACAGCCAGCAGCGCTTATTTCAACAGCAAATTTAATGCATTTATTTGCTCTTCAACTTTTAAGTAATCTTCTTTATTCCAAATAATGTGCTGCGCTCTAAAATCGATCTTGTAATCAGTTGCAGCTAAAATATCCATGCCTAAAAGTCCATCAATAATCGAAGAGCCGGAATTTTCAATCATTAGTACTTTTTTGTTATCAATATTAACAGGGCCAAACGACAGGTTATCTAAAGACAGCAGCCACGTTTTTATTAACCCGCCACCTGCCACTTGCGCATAAGAAGATTTAGCATTTTTTTGATTAAATTTAGGCAGCGTTGCTAAATGCAAAACAGTTGCAGAAGCGCCTGTATCTAACAGTAAATTCACTACTGTTTTCTTACCTGCATAGAGTACATTTACTGGCACAACCACTTTATTTTGATGAATAAGTACTTTAGTTTTTAGCTGCTTTTTTATGCGCCGTAAAGCTGCTATCGCATTTCGAGCAGTCATTTTACGTGCTAACTCTGCGTTTTCTGTGTCGTAGGCTTGTTGCTCTCTAGGGCTAATTTCAGGCTCAACTATGGTCTTTTTTTGTATTTGCTGGCGATATTTAGCTGGTACTTGAAATAACCTATCAACATATATTTTCCTGCCTGCATCGTTCACATAATGATATATCTCAGCATGTGCTGAACTATAGAAAGTAACCGCTAGTAAGCTCAGCAAGGTGCGCAATATATATTTCAAAAAAAAGTCCTTTTTACTAAGAGTAATTTAACTGCATATTTAGCTGCACAACTAACGACCAATAAGGGTGTCAGTAAGCGCTGATACAAGCATATTAATAATAGCCTATTTTTCTGATAAATGCCTATTTATCAATTGATTAGCAATGGCTAAAAAGCGCTGTTCTGCTAGATCTTTGGCTTCTAATAAACTGAGCACACTATGGCCAATATATAAGCTATAAAATTCATAAGCAAACATCTGCACATCAGTATTTTGGATAAAATCACCACTGATAACACATCGTTCAATCAATGTTGCTAAATAGTTCAACAAGCGCTGCTGCTGATCTTTCATAAAAGCTTTTATCGAACATTCATCACGATCTTTATATTCAAATACAGCTTTTATAAAAGGACAGCTAGAGGTGTTTTCAAAGTCTAAATGGTTAACCCAGCCGAGCCAATTGTGTTTTAAGTTATGCAGATTTTCTAATGGTAATTGAGTATAAGATTTCTTAATAACCTTCTCTACAAACATCTCTTCAGTATATTGCAAAATAGTAATTTGCATATCTTCTTTGTCAGAAAAATGTGCTATTACGCCGCTTCTCGACATTTGTGCCGTTTTTGCGATAGCACCAATAGATACATTTAGCAGGCCATAGCTACTAGCGAACTCCATCCCTTTTTGTAAGATTTTATCGCGTGTTAGCTTTCCTTTAGTCATTTTTCACAGCACCTTGCTAGTGCATAATTTGCTACTTTCGCCATTAGCGCTGGATCTTTTAGTAACTTAACATGCCCTAAATCATGGGTAGTAAATAGCTGATGCGGTACTTGCGATACTAGATTTTTAGTCAGTGAATAAGGGCAAATTAAATCGCTAGTATCATGAATGATCAGTACACCATCATCAATGCTCGTTATTTTTTTAGCTGGCGCTAAATCCTCCCAACTTAACTGATGTTTGCTCGAAACATGTTCTAGCAAGTTCACTAACATTGATGTTGCAATACCGACGCTGGACACTGCAGTTTTCATGTTCTCAAAAAATAAAGCAGGCGCTGATATTAAAATAAGCTGCTTGTTTAAACGCTCTTTTTTATCAACATTCATCAATCCTAACGCGCCCATTGAATGCCCCACAAGTGCTATTGGCGATGCTTGTATGCTCTCTAAATATCGTAAGGCTTTTGTGGTGCCTTCCTTAAAACAATATAAATCTGAATAACTACCGCTTGATTGACCATGACCCACTTGATCTAACGACCATACTGTAAAGTTTTCAGTTAATAGATAATCTATTAACTGGGTAAAACGGGCACTGCTATCACCCCATCCATGGCAAAGAAATATGTTTTTTTGTGGGTTTGAAACGCTTATCGAAAACTTGTGTAAACACACCTCCCCGACACTGGTACTCACCATTGTTGACTCTGGCGCTACTTGAGTACGCATTTGATAAGTACGACGACTAAAAGGATTACCGAGTAATTTAGTTGCCAATTGCACACTTAGAAAAGGACTGCAAACCGTTAAATAATGCGTCACTAGGTGAATGATTTTCTTTCTAATATTAGGCTTGCTAATAACAGGTTCAAAGTAGATATCTTTCATAGCCCATCCAGAAGTTAGTCAATTTAATAAAATAGTACAAGCAAACTATTATACTCAATAAAAGTACAGTTGTGCTATTAATCTATTTAATGACTTACTGTAAATATGCGATATCTAGCTATCTCTTGGAAGCTCTCTTACTTAAATGCCTTTATTTGGTAGCGAGCATTTTTACGACAAGAAAAAGGTCTTAACTGATGTGATGCTAGTCATCTCTGGTCAATACTTCTAGTAATTCGATTTCAAATATCAAATCGGAATTAGCAGGAATTTTATCGCCCATTTTACGCTCTGCATATGCAAGTTCGGCAGGCACTAACAATTTACGCTTACCGCCCACTTTCATGCCAAGAACTCCTTGATCCCAGCCTTTAATAACGCGCCCTGTACCGATTACGCACTGAAATGCTTTACCTTTTTTGATACTTGAATCGAACAAAGTACCATCCACTAAATAGCCACTGTATTGCGTGGTAATTAAGGCACCTTTAACAGCTGTTTTACCTTCACCTATTTGCAAATCTATAATTTCTAAATCTGCGATTTCTAAATTAGTCATATACTAGCTTAACCTTATTTTACTTTGATTTATTATTCGCTTAAATCAATGAATTAATTACAGAAAAACAATAAAAAAGGCAGCTACTGTTCACCAATAACTGCCTTTAATACATTGAGATTTAACTGCGCACTATTAATATCACACTTTGATAGCTAGCGCTAAACTCACATCTTGGATATTTCTTTTAGCTTTTTGACGCTTGGAAAATCGCTTCAATAGATTTATCCATCGTGCTATCAAATTCGCTTTGTGTTTGCCCAGCAAACAGTCCTTCCGACAAAGCACGTGAGAAGCTTGCTATCATGCCATTATTTGATAATAAGCGTTTATTTGCTTCTTCTCTGTTGTAACCGCCCGATAACGCAACAACTCTAACCACTTGGCTGTGAGCAATACACGCAGCATATAAATTAGTCGTTTCAGGTAATGTCAATTTTAACATCACTTGCTGATTAGCGCTTAGAGCATCTAATGCATTTAACAAGGCTTTGTTTAGCATCTCTTCAGCGGCAGATTTCTCAACGCAATGAATGTCAACTTCAGGCTCAATGATTGGCATGAGGCCCGCAGCTAAGATTTGTTTTGCTACTACAAACTGTTGCTCTACAACCGCTTCAATTCCCGCTTGATCCGCTAGCTTAATCACTGAGCGCATTTTCGTTCCAAAGATACCGTTTGCTTTCGCTTTCGCTAATAGCGCATCTAAATCAGGCATTGATTTCATTAGTTGTACGCCAGACGCTTCATCTAGCAATCCTTTATCAACTTTCAAAAATGGCACTACTTGTTTGTTTTCCCATAAAAAATCAGCGCTGCTTTTGCCTTCTACTTGGCGGTCCATCGTATTTTCAAACAAAATGGCACCTATGACACGCTCTCCTGTGAAGCTAGCGCTGGTCATAATACGCGTACGCATTTGGTGTACTACTTGATACATGCCTTCATCATTGTCCCACGCATCGTCTTCAACACCGTAAAGCTTTAATGCCTTTGGAGTACTGCCGCCACTTTGATCTAAAGCGGCAATAAAACCATCTGCTGATTTTATTTTTTCTAACT
Source organism: Oceanospirillaceae bacterium (assembly GCA_036960485.1). GTDB lineage: Bacteria > Pseudomonadota > Gammaproteobacteria > Pseudomonadales > Balneatricaceae > Rs1. The sequence goes on along the minus strand of JBALXS010000009.1, from coordinate 36,207 downwards.
GGTCGCTGTAATTATTCACTATATCTCTCACTGATTAGAAGTAGAAAAAGCAATATTCAATTCTGTAAAAAATCAAACTAACTGATTAATTTTCATTCAACCTATACACCACGGCTAAACTTAGATTAAAGATGTTAATTATGCCAGAGATTATTTACTTTATAAATATCTGTGAGCATCTAAATCAATCTCTTTGAATTAATATAAAATAAATGCAAGATGTTATTTAAAGACGACCTTTAGAACTTTCAAACAGCTTTCATCTTAGCAAGCTAAAGCGTTTTATCGCTATCTTTTACTCTGGTGTAAACATTATGCTGCACTATAACGGTCAACTAACTGCTAGCAAATAAGTTTCGAATAAAAATAAAACGCCAATCACTACACAAGACATCATCGCTACATATCTAAAATTCCATCTTAAAATTGTATTGCTTTTAATACCATAGATACTTTGGATAGAAATATTCATCCCCGATAACGGCCCGACAGCAGAACCCAAAGACCAGCCACATAAGATAACGACAGCCAGTAAACTAGGATCAGGATTTAAAGAGATAACTAAGGGTGCCATTATTGAAATGCCGATCAGCATATGAAAGCCCAGAAGTGAAAGCAGCATAATAATAATAAAACAAATACTTGCTGTTAAAGCATCAAACTGTTGAAAAACTGCGTGTAACTGTAAAGCATCAACAACATTTTTAAGCCCGAAGCCGAATATTCCAGCAGATAAAAAAAGCACTATTTCGTTATGCATTCCACTTAATTTTCTTTCAATATGTTTTTTTATCACCACATGCGGTTTCGTTCTGGTACACAACACCAAAATACTTAATAAGGGTGCACTCATCGTAATGATGACTAATATCGATAACTGCTCAAAGAGTGCGTGCACGCTAAAAACAATGATCGCTAACACAGAAGGCAACCACAAGCTTGCCAGCCTTAAAGGGTATCCATGAAAAACGCTTTTATCCACCAAGGAGCGCACTTCAAAATAAGTAATAAACAAACTTAGTAAGCTCAAACTTATGCCGATCGTCATCACATAAAACAAGTTTGCTTGCGGCGTATAGCTAATGGCCACGGCCATAGCTGCAAAAAATGGTGACCAGAAAGCTGCGGTTGAGAAACCTCGCGTCAGCAAAACAACTTGTGCACGCGTTAGTGGCCTATTGGCACTCATCCGATCGGCGTGAATGAATAAAGAAGATATGTTGATCACAGAGCCAAATAAATGCACGCTAAGAAAAGTACTAATAATAGATCGCTTACCTTGGGGCAATTTTTCTTCTTGCGTCAGTTTGGGTTGGCTAATCACCGTGAGAAAACTAACGGCGCCAATCATAGATACAATAGTTAAATTACTATTTAACAATCCTGATATATCTAAATTTGGCTGCAAAAAATGTGCAATAAACGTTAAGCAAAAACCCAACACTGCCAACGCAATCGTTTGAATTTGATTACGCTGACTAATTTGCCATCTATTTCTAAAAGCCGCAAGCCAATAAAATGCTGCAGATATGAAAAGTACACTTGGATAAAAGAAACCTATTACGCTGATTATAATCGCCGCAAAAACAAAGTATCCAACATTTAGTACTTTATATTGCTGTAGGAAATTACGTTTAATTGCATCCATTTTCCATCTTCCATCTTCCATCTTCTCACTTTTCACTTTTCACTTTTCACTTTTCACTTTTCATACCATGCGCGTAAAGAGAGCAGCGTTATAACTAGATAAACAGTAGCCCACATTTTACTGAGCATAAAAATAGCGGCAGCACATATTAAAAATAACGACAGCTATGTATTAAAAAACAGTGACAACTATGCATTCATATTCTAGTAAATGCATTAAATTAAACAATTTTTTGCTTGAAAGGTGTTACAGAAAATCAACCAGCTTAGTCGCTTGTGATCACTAACTTGGTATCAGGCTATATAATATCAGAGAGAAACTTTTCTGTTTTACAACGACTAAAACCTAGTGATCACTAGGTTTTATAATAGCCATCTATTGGTCGTTAGCTTTTGCTATAACCTTAAAGTGGTTATTTAGCTTTGTGCTTCAAAAGCATCATCACGTAACTTCGCTGTGCCATCTGCTTGTAAAACCCAAAGCTCGCGAGTGATGATACCCGCCGCTTTATTCATTTTCCACTTAGAGGTTAGCAATGCACTGTTTTCATCAAGCACTTCAATGCTAGGTTCTACATATTCGACATCACTATAACCGCCATCAATTAATTGCTGCCAAAAAGCAGTAATTTCTGCAGTGCCAGTAAAAGTGCCAAATGGCTTTGCTTGCATAACAGCATCATCTTCATATTGCGCAGCGCACTGTGCAGCGTTACCTGAGTTGAAACCCTCTTTCCAAAGGTTGCTTGCCTTATCTAATGCTGCTAATACGATATCACGCTGTTGCTCGGTCATATAGATCTCCTAAAGTGTCTGTGTATTTGATGGAACAGATTATAAAGATAAAATCGATAGAATAAAACGAACAAAAACCTGACACTTTGTTCTATAATAGCGAACATTATGATGAAATATTTACGCCACATGATGGTCTTTAACGCGATAGTAGAATCAGGTTCAATCAGTGCAGCAGCTGAACAGTTGAATATTTCAAAATCAGTGTTAAGCCAGCAACTACAAACCCTTGAGCAAGTATTAAACGTTGAGCTGCTTAAACGCACCACGAGACGGCAAGTGCTAACGCCTGCTGGAAAACAGTTTTTTACCCAGTGCCAACAAATTTCCAATATTGGCGAGCAAGCTTGGCGCGATGCCCATAATTCGCAAAACTTAGCGATTGGTCGAATAAGTATTAGCGCACCTCATGCTTTAATGGATGCCCTCGTTGCCCCTGCTATTGGTACTTTAATCAGCAAACATCCTAAAATCATTCCTCATTTACATGCACAAGATACTCGCGTGCATTTATTAGATGAGAATATCGACCTTGCTATTCGTATCGGCCAATCAAATGATAGTGAATGCAAGCAGCAGCGCATTGGTCAATTTGCTGATCATTTGTGCGTGAGTAAGTGTTATTTAAAAACTCAAGGCTTAACCCAGCAGCAAGTCCAACAAAAACCTGAGTTAACTGGTTCATTTGATTATATCGCTAACAGCTGGCAAGGCGGTGCTATTACGCACCCCTTAAGCGGTACCACCAACGGCACTGCTGAAAAAAAGGTTTTGCAGTTTCGCTCAACGCGTTTTGCCAACTCAATTAATGGTGTACTAGCACTAGTTAAAGAAGGCGCTGGAGTAGGATTAATTCCACAGATATTGCTTGATAAATTACCCCTTTCAGAGCAAGCTGATTTAGTTATAATTACTCAGCAGTTCCAACTAAAGACTGCGCCTATTTACGCATTGCACGCCTTTAACCAAACACCGCCACATGTTGTTCAGCTTTGTATTAACGCAATTAAAAGCAAAATAGCAAGTACCCTTTAACGCGTCATCTAATAGTCTAATTACATTTAACGATGATTCTTCCTAATACATGAAATATGCATTAGATGTGCAAATACTCACCTTCCATAAAAAGCCACATTTTCTGAACAAGGCTGTCTACTAACACCTTGGTATATATGACTATCAGCACTTATATCGTCTATTATATCTTATATTCTAGACTGTTTAAAAAACAAATATAATCAATGAGTTAGTAATTAATCGATAGCATACACACTACATAAAATATGCAGTTGCGAATATCTTTAATAGTTGAATATTCTGTAATCAATTGAATTTTAAATGCTAACTGAGGTATAACTAGGGTAGCGATGCTAACTTGTTGCTTATGCAACATAGGCAATTACACATCAAAGCGTTTCTTGTATGTATCTTTGCTTAAAAATAACTATAAAAATGATAAGAGGTCAACAATGAAAATAATTAATAAAGTAGTATTAACCGGTTTAATTCTAGCTTCCACATATGGCGTTAGTTTTGCAGCTGATATGAAAAAAATAGCTATTTCAACAATTGTTGAAGTCCCTTCTTTGATGGATGCTAAACAAGGCGTTTTAGATGCACTCGCTGAGCGTGGCTATGTGGTGGGTAAAAATTTAGAAGTTGAATACCAAAGCGCGAATGGCAGCATGCCTACCCAGCAACAAATTGCCAGGAAACTCATTGGCGGTGAACCTGATGTCATCATACCAATCACCACACCCACCGCACAATCAATTGTAGCGGCAACCAAAAGCATTCCAATTGTATTTACCGCAGTCACTGATCCGATAAAAGCTAAACTAATTAAGCAATACAAACAGCCTGGTGCCAATGTAACTGGCGTTTCGGATGCTGCTCCTATCGGCGCTCAGCTCGATTTTTATCAGCGCATTATGCCTAACCTTAACAAAATTGGCTTTATCTATAATCCAGGTTTAGATAATGCGTTAGCTGCTCTAGCAATAATGAAAGAAGAAGGTAAAAAGCGCAATATTAGCGTGGTGGAATCAGCAGCACCCACCACAAACGAAGTAATATTGGCCACCAAAAAATTAATTGGTAAGGTCGATGCGATTTATATTCCTAACGATACCACCGTTGTAGCCGCACTTGAGGCGATTGTGAAAATTGGCCAAGATGTGGATATGCCAATTTTTGCAGGTGATACAGGTGCAGTTAAACGCGGTGTTTTAGCAGCAGTCGGTTTAGATTATAACGAAGTAGGTAGAGTAACCGGTGCGATTGTTGCCGATGTATTAGATGGTAAAGACCCTGGTACTATCGATGCCCTCGTCGCTTACGATGCAGTGTCTAAATTTAAGATTATCGTGAATTTAGAATCTGCTAAAAATATGGATGTTATTATTCCTGCAGATGTATTAAAAGAAGCTAACACTATCATTCCTGTCAAAAAGTAGCTTTTTAAACGTAGGGTTTGCAGTAAAACTTGGCAATGAGACCTCCAAATAAAGGTTTTATAAAAGAGATCTTCTCCCGCTTAGCGAGTAAAGGTCTCTCAGCACATTGCAAATAACGTTATTCACTATTTACTACAGATTATCTCCTCTAGTTTTATTAATTATGCATAAGTCACTTACATAAGAGAAAGTTATGTCGCTCTATGAAATTTTAGGTACTTTAGAAACAGGCTTTATTTTTGCCTTAGTTGCACTGGGTGCTTATTTAACATTTAAAATAATAGATTTTCCAGATTTGACCGTAGAAGGTACTTTCCCGCTTGGTGCTGCTGTGGCAGCAACACTGATTGTTGGCGCTAATTGGAATCCCATTTTAGCCACTTTAGGTGCTACCGTGAGCGGTTTTTTTGCCGGATACCTAACCGCTTACCTAAACGTAAGGTTTAAGATTTTACATATCTTAGCGGGGATTTTAGTCGCTATCGGCTTGTACTCTATTAACTTGCGCATCATGACGGGCCCCAATAAACCCTTATTAGGCGTTGATACCGTTTTTACCTATTTAGAAGGCTTTGGGGTCGCAGGCTATATCATCAATCCAGTTCTCTTAGGAATAATAGTCGTCATCATTAAACTAGTGATGGACAAGCTATTATCAACAGGCTGGGGCATATCGATGCGTGCAGCGGGAGCTAATCCTGCAATGGCCGCAGCGAACAGCGTTAACGTGGGCCAAATGAAGTTATTTGGAGTAGGTATCGCCAATGCGTTAACCGCACTAGCTGGTGCTTTATTTGCGCAAGTGTTTGGTGCAGCAGATGCCTACATGGGTATCGGTGTGATTATAGTTGGCCTAGCGTCAGTGATTGTTGGCATGTCTATCTTGCCTTCTACCACGATATTCTTGGCTACATTAGCTTGCATTGTTGGTGCCATTCTTTACCGGTTAGCTGTGGCGGTTTCATTAAATGCTGACTTTATAGGCCTTCAAGCATCAGATGTACAACTGGTTACTGCGATACTGGTAACTATTGCACTGATTATTCAGCAATCTGGTAATTCAATTTTTAAAAGAACAAAAAAGGAGACTAAAGGTGATTGAATTAAAAGATGTTCATGTAACTTTTAATAGCGGTACACCTTTAGAAACACGTGCTCTGCGTGGTGTTGATCTAGTTGTTCCTAAAGGGCAATTCCTCACAGTTATTGGTTCAAACGGTGCCGGTAAGTCAACTTCATTGAATGTAATAGCAGGCCTTGCACCGGTTAGCCAAGGCAAAGTGATGGTCGCTGGAGACGATGTTACCCATTGGCCAGTTCATCAACGCGCCAAGTTTTTATCCAGAGTATTTCAAGACCCTAAAATGGGTACATGTGAAGACTTATCAATATTAGAAAATTTTGCCTTAGCACACGGGCGCACTGCTCATCGCGGCTTTGCAGCTGCGGTCACTAAAGAAATTCGCGAGCAAACAGCTAATCGATTGGAAATACTCGGCTTGGGTCTTGAGAGCAGACTAGACGATAAGGTGGGTCTCTTGTCAGGTGGCCAGCGCCAAGCGGTATCGCTTTTAATGGCAACAACGGGCGATACTAAAGTACTACTATTAGATGAGCACACCGCTGCGTTAGATCCTAAAACCGCAGCTTCTATTTTGCAGCTCTCTAAACAGATAGTTGAGCAAATGGGTTTAACCGCAGTGATGGTGACGCACTCAATGGCACAAGCCCTGCAAACTGGTGAGCGCACCGTAATGTTTCATCGAGGAAAGATAGTCTTTGATGCATCTGGCGCTCAAAGAGAGGGAATGCAAGTTGAAGACTTACTGGCTTTATTCAAAGAACAGCAAGGGGAAGAACTTGCCGATGATTCTTTGTTGCTGGGTTAAGGTCACTAAATCATCACCAGTTAATTTTTAGATGATTAAGCTTTGGCTAAAAAGGAGCTTTCTTCGCGCATTTGAAGCAGCTCTTTCTTGTGCTTAATCTTAGCTATCCTATTTTAGTTCATCTATATGGGTATTCAAAAAAAGCTCATCAACAAGACCATACAATATGTTGCATATGCAACATTAAACCATTATGCTCTGGATGAGTCTTGGGTGCTATTTAGCTAATAATAGCTTTAATACACTTTGTATTACGACTATTCATTTTCGTTTTTGATATAAGATCCAATCATAAAAATAAAGGAGTTTATATGCCACTTATTACCCCCTTAGCAGAAGACACCAACAGCGAAGTTGCCGAACTCGCAAAGTTTTTTAATGAAACGCTAGGTTTTTGCCCAAACAGCGTTTTAACCATGCAGCGTCGTCCTGCTATCGCCTCAGCTTTTATAAATTTAAACAAAGCAGTGATGACTAATGAAGGTAGAGTGACTGCTGAACAAAAGCGTTTAATTGGCTATTTAACCAGTGCTAACACAGGCTGTCGTTACTGTGAGGCTCACACAATTCTAGCCGCTGAGCGCTACGGAGGAAGTGAAGAAAGGCTAGCTAATATTTGGCTGTTTCGAGAAAGTGATTTATACACCCCTGCTGAAAAAGCAGCCTTTGAGCTCGCCCTTGCCGCCTCTAGTGTGCCAAATGCAGTAGATGAAGAGATCACACGCCAAATCAATACCTATTGGGATGAAGGCGAAGTGGTAGAAATACTCGGAGTTATCGCCCTTTTTGGCTATTTAAATCGCTGGAACGACTCAATGGGAACAACCATGGAAAGTGGTGCAGTGAACGCCGGCGAACGCCTTTTATCTGAAACACCTTGGAGTCGTGGTAAACACATATAAGGCTGCACTAATACTTTAGTTTTTGCAAAGTGTGTTAACGGCACTTTGCTTTACCTCTCTGCTGTTAATAGATCCTCTTTACATAAAATACCAATCGACAAATACGCTTAATAATTTTGCTGCTGCTGTAATAGTTTACTATTAAAAACTCTGTTTTAGAGCATTATGTAAATATAAATACGGATTGATATTTTCTAGCTAGAAGAAAACTATCTTTACATTCGTTTTCAAATTTAACCCTTAAAATTAGCCAGTATATGAAGCAATAATCACCTGCCATTTCTGCCCTCCCCCTCTCCAAATCCGTATTTACTTGATTGAGACTCTTTGTTGATAATGCTTAGACAAAAGAAATTCGACAGGTATTACTTCGACAAAACACTCAGAAATTCGATCTTTATTTTTCTATATTTAAGCTACTGAGAGTAGATATTTTGACCAGCAGGATTATATTGAGTGCAATGATAGTGCCTTTTAAAGACCAAGGTTTAGCTCAGTAGAGCTCACTACTAAAAAGACAGGATAGCTTTGATCAAAGGGGTGTTGTTATACAGAACTCTTTTTCTAGAATCTAATTTTGCCAGTAAAGATGTTAAAGGGCAGGCTATATGTGTTATTTATAAAATGACGCTAGCAACGAGAGCTGCATTTCAGCCAAGGAAAAGCTGTAAGTAAAAGAAGACGTACACCTTACAAATCAACAAAGCCAAGTATTAAAGCCATTCAACGTTATTAATACCCTTGAAGCGCTAATAGTATCTGTAGTCTGATCTATAGTTGGGGTTGTGTGAAATAAGTAAGTGTATCTTTACTTAAAGGGAAGGTAGCTAATGCGCAAGTAAGCGCTGCCGGCACTAAAAAAACATGTAAGTAAGATAAATCAAAAATTAATTTACCTTACTTACAAAACTTACTTCTTAGTATTCTTTATTTAAAATAATTACAACTGCCTTCAACACGTCATTTAAAAGTTTAATGATATGTCTTTGTGTACCGAAAGACAGCTAGCAATACTTTTCGCTTGCGCAAGCGTTAATTTATCTTGCAGTCTAATACCGATAGTGAACTTGATCGCTGTATCATATTCATTAAGGGCAGGTAGCAATTGCACGGCTGCTTTTTTACGCCATTCAATTTCATCTGTTAAGATTTTAACTGCTTTATTAAACTCGGTAATTGCCTTTTCAGTTTTAACTTTTTTTAGCGCTCTTCGCGCTTTAGAAAGCTTAGTTTTAATGGCACTCGTGGCAGCAATAGCTCCTAACTGGCGCTCAACGTCTTTAATGACCTTCATCGCAGGTTTTGCTTCTGCCTTAGAAGTTACACCAAGAATAACTTGCTTAAGTTCTAAAACAGCTGATTCCATTGCGGCAAGTTCTTCTACCGCTGCAATTGTTTTAGTCATTTCAACAATAGGTTCATAAGCACCATCGACGTTATTTCGATACTGGCTACGTGCTTTCTTCAAAGCACCCGCTAACATCTCAAACTGCGCTCTCTGCTCTTTCCACTGGGCAGGTATTTGGGTCTTTAGCTGTTTTTTGTCAGCTAACATTGCCACATTGGCAATTTTAAGCTTAGCCACCAATGCGTCTTGTTCCATATCCCCTTTTGCACGTGAAATTGTTTTCAGATTTTGCTTAGTTTTTTTATCGATTTTACGCATTTTCTTTTGAATGGTACGTACTTCAATATGCAGAGGTCGGTAACCAGGCGAAAACTCATCCAGAGCCAGTTCTGCTATTTCAATATTCTTCACCAACGCAAACGTATTTTCCGCTTTATCAAAACCTTCAGATAAACCCTGCTTTTGTTTTTTAGGCAAATAGCTGATGTCTATTGCTTTTACATCATTAATACTAGCGCGTAAGGTAGTCTCTATCGTTTCATATTGATTAAAAACAAAGGTTTCTAAACAGCCTTGAATACGCGGGTTCATCGGTGGAGGTGCTGTCACGGAAGTCAAAGCTGTACGATTAGGCAAATAGTTAACTAATGGTGGATATGATCCTGCAATAATTAAGGCAACTATTTGTAAACCGATAAAAGCAATAGCCCCTTTATAAATATCAAGAGTCCTCACAACTTTCGGCGCTACACCTCTTAAATAAAACAAGGCAAAGCCAAAGGGTGGTGTTAAGAAAGATGTTTGGATATTTAAACCAATCATAACCCCTAACCAAACCGCGGTTATGTTAGCACTTGGATCCGCCATTAGAATTGGCGCAACGATAGGCACCACCACAACGGCTATTTCAATAAAGTCGAGGAAGAAACCTAATAAAAAGATCACAATCATAACGACGATGAATTGTGTCCAAAAACCACCGGGCAAGCTTGTTAAAAACTCTTTAACTAAATGCTCACCGCCAAAGCCACGAAATGCTGTTGTCAGCATAGCAGCACCAATGAGTATGATGAATACCATTGAAGTTGTTTTTGCGGTTTCAATCATTACTTCTTGCAGTGTATTTTGAACCTTAAAAGTACGCCAAGCACTCCAAGTTACCGCTATCAATAAACCAATAACCGCGATAACGGCCAGCATGATACCGAATTCATCTCCCTCTGTTTTAGTGCTCTTTATGTTCAAGTCATAATTTGAGGTTAATACAGCAATAGCCAATATCGATAGTAGGGCTAATATAGCAGGATAGTAACGATTTTTTTGCTCTCCTACTAAACGATATCCTCCCATTATCATTGCACCAACAGCGCCTATCGCTCCCGCTTGGTTAACGGTTGCAATACCTAGAATGATTGATCCCAAAACAATAAAGATCAAACCTAAAGGGGGTACTAATGCAAATAAAACAGTCTTTAAAAATTGTCTATCATATTTACCTTCAAATGGTACTGGCGGTGCTAGTGACGGTTTTATTAATGCTGTCACTAAAATATAGAGAATATAGATACCGACTAATATTGCACCAGGCACCATGGCTCCCATAAACATATCTCCTGCGCTAGCAGATGCAATGTCATAGGTTGAAGGCATGGTTAGTTCACCGGTTATCTCTTTATAATCGGCTTTACGAATAGTTGCGGCTTGATCTGCAGCACTTGAAAGCTGATCGGCTAAGATAATAAGCACGATTGATGGCGGTATAATTTGCCCTAAGGTTCCCGATGCACAAATAATGCCTGAAGCGAGTGGTTTAGAGTAGTTATTACGCAGCATAGCAGGCATAGAAATCAGGCCCATTGCGATAACCGTTGCCCCCACAATACCTGTAGTTGCTGCTAATAACGCACCCACAATAACCACTGAAATACCCAATCCTCCTGGAACAGGTCCAAAAAGTTGTGCCATAGCGACCAATAAATCTTCAGCAATTTTTGAGCGCTGTAACATAATCCCCATGAAAATAAACAGAGGGATGGCAATCAACGTATCCCGCTCTACATCCCAATATAAACTTCGTATATTAGTGACCCCGGCACTGAGCCATTGAACGGGCCCTCCTTGAGCAAAATATGCATCTGGATTACCGGCGAAAAGCCAGCCACACAAAGCGGCGATTGAGACTGCTAAAATGGCTGAACCCGGCAGCGCAAAAGCTACTGGGAAGCCCGAAGTTAGTGCTACTATCATCAATAGTACTAACAGTAAAAGGAAAAACAATTCCATGAATATGCCCTTATTATTCTATTCGTTCTTAGTACGCTGGTACTTGAGTTGGGTTTTCCAATTCAGGCTCATTGCGTAACTCAGCGATATTGCTTAGCAAGTAACTACAAAACTGCACCATCATTGATAGTGAAAATATAACTAGGTAACCGACCATCATATATTTTATATACAAACCGTAACCACTTTGAGATATTTCGAAACTTAACAATGGGCTATTAATACTATGACCCTTGCCCCACATTCCCATCGTTAAAATGACCCAACACAACGGAATTCCCAGAAAGAGTAAGCCAAAAGTATTTGACCAAGCTTTAGTTCTTTTAGCAAACCCCGCATAGAGAACATCTACACGTACATGTCCATCGGCAACTAAAGTATGAGAGCTGGCAAACAAAAATAATGCCGCATACCAAAAGCGCACCAAATCTCCCATAAACGCTTGCTCATAAGAAAAAATAAAACTGAGTAAAACGATTTTAAATTCAGCGATCACCACTAGTAATGCTAACCATGTAAACCCTAAAGAGCGCGTAAACAAAGCGATAACCATTGCCAAGACCATTAGTGGATAATGTATATTCGTGCCTCTTTCTATTGGTCTGCCAAGGGAGTTAATACTTTCGGTATCCATGAAATAATGCAGCATATCTTCTACACGTAGAAACGAAATAGCCATGTCTACCAGGCCAACTAAAAACACCGCCCAAAAAGATGCTCTAATGATGTAACGTGCAAATGCAGATAATGTTTGGGCATCGGCTCTTAGTTGTCTATTTGGCGTGAACGCAATAAAACTAGCCACTAGCATAACAGCGCTAATGTAGCTCAGGGTTTGCCACCAACCTAACTGCATTGCTTGTTCAGTGAGTGCCGTTCTTGGGGCTTGTAACCCAAACCACTGTAATTGGGATAAATATTCCAACATGCTCGGCCATTTCAGCCAATAAGTTAAATACACATTGAATAAAAACACTAAAGTAACAGAGACAATTGAACCGGCGAATAAACGGTAAAATTTATCTGATGTTGAATTGGATTTATACGAGGTATAGGACGAGTTGTTTAAAAGTTCATCTTCAGGAATTGTTGATTCATTCATATTATAGCGCCAGACTAGTACAAAAATTAAACCTTAGCTGGATAAACTAAGTACCTTTGTAATTTCCATTTACTCAGTAAGTTAAACAGTTACTTAAGTCAGATAGTAACCTAAGATAGGTATTAAACGAATATGCGAGGCAGTAGCCTCGCATATTAAACAGCGTTTTTTATAGATCAAGTACGCGGTTACGCTGGCGCACGTAAGCTTGATCAGATAGTTTAGCCCATCCACCAACAGTTGTACGTGAAGCAACAAAGCTTTCGTGGATACGATTAGCTAGATCACTGTGCGATTTAACTGTTTCAAACACTTCATCAGCCGCTTCGCCGAAAGCATCATAAATGTCATCATTGAATTCACGAAGCTTAACGCCTTGCTCATTCACTAGCTTCTCTAAGAACTGACCGTTCTTAGCGTTGTATTCAGCCATCATTACATCATTTTCCATCGATGATGCAGCTTCAATCATTAACTGATCAGCTTTAGATAGCCCTTTCCACCATTCGTTATTCATACCGATTGCAAGCATCGCGCCTGGCTCATGCATGCCTGGGAAGTAGTAGTACTTAGCAGCTTCATAGAACTTCATGATGCTGTCATTCCAAGGACCAACCCATTCAGTTGCATCAATAGCACCTGAAACTAAGTTTTCATAAATCTGGCCACCAGGAAGTGAAACTGGGGATCCACCTAATTTCGCTAATACATCGCCACCAAGACCTGGCATACGCATTTTCAAACCTTTAAAGTCATCAACAGAGTTGATTTCTTTACGGAACCAACCGCCCATTTGAACACCAGTATTACCACACATAAGGCCTTTAAGACCATATTCTGCAGATAACTCATCCCACAATTGCTGTCCGCCACCAAAACGAATCCAAGCGTTCATTTCAGTATAAGTTAGTCCGAAAGGTACTGATGTAAAATAAGCGAAACCAGGGTGCTTACCTTTCCAGTAATATTCTGCAGCATGGTACATTTGCGCGTTACCTGAAGCGACTTCATCAAAAGAGTCAAATGCTTTAACTCTTTCGTTTGCTGCAAAATAATTAACCTGAATTCGTCCATCACTCATATCAGACAAACGTTGCGCAAAACGTTGTGCACCCGTACCTAGACCTGGGAAATCTCTGCCCCAAGTAGCTACCATGTTAATTTCCATACGCTCTTTAGCAATGGCTGGTGCTGAAATAGCTGTCGCCGCAGCAACGCCACCAAGACCAACTAAACCAGTTTTTAAAAGATCACGTCTTTTCATGAAGACAAACTCCTAATTATTATTGTTTACCGAAACCGGTATTTTTATCACTGACTGGAATATGTTTGAAAAAACATATAACTGCCCTATAACTGCATCAGTACATCAGAATTATCATACAGAGTAAATTAGTTTTTTAAATACACTCCCTAGTGTTTTTTATAACTAATCGAAAAAAAAACAATATTAAGCATTTCTAAAACCTAAGAAATAGTCGTAGTTCAAGTGTCGTAGAGGAATTGTTACTTTTTCAGCAAAACAATTCACCTCTTTTGATCTACTACTTTAGTCGTAGATATATCAACATAATAGCGTAAGCATCTGAATTAATTGCATCTAATGTAGCTAGCCAGACAAGCAAAAATAATGACTCAACCAATATACCATAAGCTTCACCATAAATAGCCCACTCATTTTTTAATAGCACTAATGCCGTTAAAGCGGGTTAGAATTCATATATATTGGTTGCACCTTTAACATGCCATCAATGAAGCGCCTATCAAAATTTTTAGAAAGTTCGCTATAAAAAAAGCGACAAAGGTGCCAAGTTGAAGAGGATTGAAGCGTAGATAGCATACCTTTATTTATGGCCACAATAACGTCAGCTGGTCCGTGGGGTGTTTAGAAGAGACAGAGTTAACAAGTGTTAAGGTGCATTCAGCAGCATCGCTACTTGAGCTTAGAACTGATGTTTAACACTGTATTATTAACCGCCGTTATTATGCCATTCGGGTTAATTATGCAGACATTTTGAGTCAAGCTAATATACATTGCAGCGAATAAAAGATTACTGATTCGTACGCTATAGCGGTTTACAATATTTTGTTACAAAAAGTCGTGTTATTGTAAAATATTGGTATTAACTTATTATAAATATAAAATTGAACTCAGTTTTTATCTTTACATTTATCTGTTTTATTTACTTATAACTAACGTTTAATCTAAAATAAATTTTTATCTTTTACATTTATTTTTCCAATTAATTTTATCCACAAATAGAATGTCAGATAGTGACTTGTATAACCTCACATAAATATTGAAGCCCGACTCAGTAGTACATAAAGCAGTTAAGCTAGATTAACTTAAGTCGCAGGAAACTCTGCTAAGATTAACTATCTTGGCCATTGCAGATATTTTTTAGCAATTGCCCTTACAAAATATTAGCCAGCTGAAGAAGCTTTACCCTTCATAAAGGATAATGCGGGCAACCAATTTGATTATGCATTAGTAACCGCCTTTATCTTCGCTCTACCCCAAATTCTCATAATTAGCCAAATAGCATCAAAAAACCATAAGTTTGAGAGATAATAACCTGGTTAAAAAGGCGCTATAAAACTCGAACTCTGTCTGGCTAATACCTTTTCGTTATCGCCGGATTTAACGACAAAACTGATACTGTGCTTATAAGATGTCACAGCTTCATTGTTGATACGTACTCTTACCAATAATGTATCAACCTCGCCTCTTGGCACATATATCGTTGGATCACTACTGATAACGAAGCGCTCATCAGCTTCAAGTTGCAGTGTGAATGAGTTAGTTAGAGCTGCTTTATTATTTATTTTTACGGTGTAAGTATTTTCAATACTTGAATCAACTTGCTGATACAAAATTCCGCTTCTGTCGCGTATAACATCAATACTCAACACATCCCTTGTATAGATAGCATACATAAACATACTACAAACAATAACACTCGACACAGTAAGCAAAAGCGCTTTAGGCTTAAGCCAAGCGCTACCTACAGCTTGGGTATTCTCTTGAGAGCTAAACTTAATCAACCCTGGTGCTAAGCCCATTTTTTCCATTACATTATCGCAGGCATCTATACACAAGCCACAATCAATACACGGGTACTGCAAGCCATCACGAATATCGATATCCACAACACAAACCTGCACACATAAAGAGCAATCCACACAATCACCTTGCTGACTATTTTCTAGTTCTCCTTTTTTACGCTTTCCGCGATTTTCGCCGCGTTGCGCATCATAAGTAACCACTAAAGTATCTTTAGTGTACATCACTGCCTGAAGCCTTGCGTAAGGGCACATGTGTAAACATACTTTCTCTCTCAGCCAGCCTGCATTTAGGTAAGTACCCAGCACCAAGATTAGCAACCAAAAAGCACCTAAAGAATGCATTTGAAAATTTATGGTATCTGCAACTAGTGGCTTAATTTCATAAAAGTAGCCAACAAATGTATATGCCGTCACTAAAGATACCAGCACCCATAGCGCATGTTTTAATGTTTTACGGTATAATTTTTTCCAACTCCACGATTGCTTATCTAACTTAATACGCTGATTACGATCACCCTCACACTTCTCTTCTATCCAAATAAAGATGAATGTCCAAACCGTTTGCGGACAAGTAAAACCACACCACACTCGACCAATCACTATCGTTGCTGCAACCAATAAAAAAACAGCGAGTACTAATAGCCATATAAGGAAAACAGCATCTTGCGGCCAAAATGTAACACTAAAAATATGAAATTTTTGCTGTTCCAGATCGAACAATACCGCGGGCCTCCCTGATATTTCAAACCAGGGAAGTAGCATGAAAATGCCAATTAAAATGAAACTCAAATACTTTCGTAATTTTTGAAAAAACCCACCAACGCTTTTAGTGTAAATTTTTCCTTGGTAAACATCGGAACCAAAGAAAGACATCAATTTAGGGAATTTGCACAAGCGATCAAAAAAACGACTTTTATTAGAAAGGTTACTTTCAATACAAGCTTGTTCATTACTTAACATATTAATCAGAGGGATTTTGTCAGACATTTTTGAGTTCGCGTATTAGAAGGATTAAGTGCTATTTTAGGCTATTTTGCAAATAGGTACAGATACACAAAAAACTATATTTTAGTGCACAGATGCGCAATAATACTATCTGTCTCTACTTTGTTTAACTAATGTGTACCTACTTTTTATGAGCCAATACTTATATACACAACTAGCACAACTATTGCGCCATAAAATTGCTAACGGACAGCTACATGTTTTTAGTAAATTGCCTTCAATTAGGGATATGTGTCGTTTACATAATGTCTCTAAATCCACTGTACTCAGCGCATACGCCCAATTGGAAGCTGAAGGGTTAATTGAAGCAAGGGCTAAATCTGGATACTACGTTACTAAACCACAAAACTGCTTAAAAAAACCAGATATTAGCAAACCTGATTCTGCACCTAGACTGATCTCTAGTACGCAAGTGATTGTCGATATGATGCGCAGAGGTGCTGCTTTTGATTTACTCCCTAATAGTAAAACAGACCCTTATAATGAACAATTAAGGCATGCTTTAACAAAAACATTACGCAACCAAAATAGCAGCGAACAACTATATTACGATCAACCACAAGGCAATAGCTTTTTACGTACACAACTTGCTTACTGTATCAATCATGGAGCAGGGCAAGTCAGCGAAGATGACGTTATTATTACTAACGGTTGCCAGCATTCATTACTGTTAGCTTTAATGGCAACAACAGAGCCAAATGATGTAGTTGCTATTGAATCCCCTGGGTTTTACGGGGCATTACAACTGTTAGAAGCACTGGGACGTAAGGTACTAGAAATACCCAGTTCCTCGGACCAAGGTATTAGTTTAGATGCACTCAAACTAGCTTCTAATCACTGGGACATAAAAGCGTTAATCGTTTCTCCCAGCTTTGCCACTCCCACGGGCTCGTGTATGTCTGAGGCGCAAAAAGAACAATTATTAGGGTTAGCTGAAAGACAAAACTTTGTGATTATTGAAGATGACATATACGCAGAACTTCATTATGACATGCAAAGGCCAAGAACTATTTACTCTTATGATACTAAAGGTTTTGTCATCCTTTGCTCATCGCTTTCAAAAATACTCTCGCGAGATTTACGCATTGGTTGGATATTATCGTCTAGGTACCATCAACAAATCCTAGCTCTAAAAATTGCCACTTCTATGTCCAACAGTGTCAGCCAGCAACAAGGCGTGGCACTTTTCATTGCCAATGGAGGTTTAGATAAACACCTGAAGTTACGCAGGGCCCAGCTTAAAAAACAGAAAGAGCAGTTACAAGCTCTTATTATCAATCAATTGCCGATGGCTAAAAGCGCCAGCCAGCCTAAAGGAGGTATGGTAGTCTGGTTAGAGCTTGATTCACAAATCAATACTCTAACTTTATATCATCAAGCACGGGAAATAGGTTTAACGATTACTCCCGGCAGTTTATTTAGCGCACAGGATACTTATCAACATTATCTTCGACTTAGCTTTGCACACCCTTGGACAGATGCAAGACAACAAGCATTTAAGCAACTTGCTAAGCTAGTCCATCAGTATTGAATTTAATAAATCTGGAAATTCAAAATTGGCATGTATTAATAAAAACACTATCAGCTATTATTGATAAGCTATCTCGCGTTATTCATAATCTGCACGTCAAACACTACCAAGATTAGCTCGATAAAGCTGAGAGGGTAATCTGCTGCTTAATCTTGCAGCCCTCATCTTACCCATTTGGCTTTTTCAGGGATTATTGCGACTTTCAAATCCGCAAACTAATTAGCAAATAGCTCTTTTTCTATATCTCTGAACCCTTTAAATTCAAGCGCATTACCTGAAGGATCAGAAAAGAACATAGTACCTTGCTCTCCTACTTCACCGGCAAAACGCACATAAGGCTCTATAATAAAATTATCGACAAACCCTTTAGCACGCTTTGCAAAAACTTCCCAATCATCAAATTGCAACACAACGCCAAAGTGCGGTACAGGTACAGCATGCCCATCAACACCATTGCTAATAGAAGCTATTTTACCTTCTTTGCCTAGTGATGGATTTAAATGTGTTACGAATTGATGCCCGAACATATCAAAATCGATCCATTGGTCACTACTGCGCCCTTCACTGAAGCCCATTTTTTTACCATAAAACTCTCTAGCTTCTTCAATATCTCTTACTTGTACCGCTAAGTGGAAAGGTGTTAATTTCATTCTACTCTCTCTAATTTACAGGTGGCTTTTATTTCATACATTCTTTTATCAGCTAGCACATAACATTGATGAATATTACCTGCAACTTCACTTAAATGAGCAATGCCTATACTCGCGCTAACCTTTTGCCCTAGCATCAATGACAATCGATGTTGTAATTCAATAAACTGTTTTTCGATTCTCTGCAAACTCTCGGCACTAGAGCTTTGCAGTAACAAAGCAAATTCATCTCCACCTAAGCGAAACGAACAATCTTTGGTACGGCCTATTTTTGCTAACTCTGTAGCAAATAATCGTAGCAATATATCGCCTTTTGGATGCCCAAAGCTATCATTGTAAAGTTTAAAGTCATTCAAATCGATGATAGCAATACTGGTGTCTTGCTTATCTAATATATAATTCAGCGAAGCTTGACTACACATTTCTTCAAACGCTGTACGATTTTGCAACTGAGTTAAACTATCAATATTGGCTAATTCAACCGCATCCTTAAGCGCGCTCTGTGCATGTACTAAGAGTAAGTCCGAAGATATAGCTAAAGATGCTAGCTTTATAACATCTTCCATAAACTTATAATCAACATCGTTGGAATCATGCATACACATCACATGCCCAATGGGTTGTTGATCTTTACCGTAATAAACTAACCCCGCGTAAGACTTAGCACCGAGCTCACTCAACATCTCGTTCTCTATAAATGAAGCTGCTACATCGGTAAATAATGTATATTTTTTATTGCGAACCATCACTTCACATGGAGTATTTTCTAAAAGATAACTCCCCCCTTCCATGTGTTGATCGGTATTCCAAAATGAAATGACTTCCACAGTATTTTTACCAACAAATCGAGTGACGAAAATCCAACGCCAACCGGTAATTTCATTAATAGCTTCTACAGTAGAATTAAACACATTGTTACTATTTCTAACTTTGCTGAGCATTTTTGCCAGCAAGCCGTCGCTTTGAGTAGACTGCAAAACCTTTTTATCAACATATATAACGCGATTGCCTTGCACCTCTTTAACACGGATATTATAACCTTCTGTATAACGGTCTTGGTGGCTATCGAGTAGTTGTTGCTTAAAGTTATTATCAAAATTTGAAAAAATATAGTTTTCGTAAACAAAGGTGTTGTTAGCGTCAATTATTGCTACCCCTTCTGAGCTGGCTTCTAGTATTTCTATTAAACCTAGTTTGTCAGTATTCAATATTTTCACCCCACTATCTTGGCTATGACCCAAGCTAAAAATAACTTTCAACACCACAGCACTGATTGTAAGTATAGCTAAATAGCAAAGGTACAAACTAAATATTTAGTATTAAAGCCTTATTTTTTGTAATACATTTCACGATATTGTTAGTTGGTTACTAGCATTGTGCATTTTACTTTATAGGATATTTACTGATTAACAAGTACTATAACGATAGATATCATTGCTATTTTTCTAGTTACGCGCACTGTTATTTAACAACAAACCAACTCAATTTTCATCTTCTACTATAATAACTCATAATTTAATCATTGAGTTACGTAAAAAATAAACCACAATAAAATAGCTGCATTCAATGACATGGTATTAAAACCTTACGCATCTACTAAAGTTATATGCCTTATTATCGCTCAATACGTGATGCAGATACTACTCCAACAAGGCTACCTAAACTAAGGCACATTGTTTTAGAGTTCATTTACAAAGCATGAATAAGCAGTAAAGTAGCCTTTTTAGCGCTTTTTTCTATCGCTATCTGCGCTTTAGTCATATGATATATTCACTCAAACCCTATTATATTCGAGTTTATTTATGTCGATTGAAAGTGCAATTACTTTTTTTATCGCTATTGTTATCTTTAGCATTACACCAGGGCCTGGCATTTTCGCCATTTTAGCCAAATCGTTAACTCAAGGCGCTAAGGCTTGTTTAGCATTATCAATCGGTATGGTAATTAGTGATATCGTATATTTAATACTTGCTTGTTATGGGCTAGCTACTATTGCAGAGCATTGGGGAGGTGCATTCACTGCTATTCGTATATTAGGTGCACTTTACTTGTTTTACTTAGGCTATAAATTATGGACCGCTCCCATGATAATACCAAATAGCCCAGCGGCATTAAACTCAAAATCACAATGGCTCAAAGACTTCATCCAAGGCTTTTTTATCTCGGCTTCTAATCCTAAAGTAATTTTATTCTACATTGCTTTTTTACCTACTTTTATTGATTTATCAGTGCTTCACATACCAGACATTATGCTGATAACAGTTTTAACATTCATTGGTTTAATGCTAGGCTTAGTTAGCATTTCTATCGCTGCAGCGGCGGCAAGTAAGTTCTTTGAATCGCAGCGCGCATTGAAAAATTTAAACCGTAGCGCTGGCTC
>JBALXS010000009.1:0-15053 GCA_036960485.1 Oceanospirillaceae bacterium | reverse complement strand
CTTAAGCGAATGAATTTAGGAGTAAAGATATGGCACGTATTAAAATAGATATGCCCGAAAACTACTCTTTCAGCACTTCTTTAACAGTGCGGATTAGCGATATTAATTATGGCGGTCATTTAGGAAATGATTCAGTTTTAGCTTATATACAAGAAGCGCGCATGCGCTTTTTAAGTTACCACCACTACACTGAACTAGATGTTGAAGGTAGCGGTTTGATAATGACCGATTCTGCAATTGTCTATCGCGGTGAAAGTTTTTACGCTGACGTTTTGCAAATTGATATTTGTGTACAAGATTTTAATAAATACGGCTGTGATTTTTATTATTTAATCACAAACAAGAAAACAGCAGAAGAAATTGCCTATGCCAAAACCGGCATCGTGTTTTTTGATTACCAAAAACGTAAAATCACTGAAGCTCCTGAAGCTTTTAAACTCGCTATAGAAAAAGAAACCGGACTACAAAGTAGTTAAAATGGATACGCCTGAGCAACCTCAAATTTGGCTTGATCAACATGAAATGTTTCATGTTGAAAGCCCTTGTGTTGGAGTTTGTACTTCAGGTGCTAAAGGATTTTGTAAAGGCTGTTTGCGCTCTCGTATAGAGCGCTTTCATTGGCATGAAATGACCGAAAATCAAAAGTATACCGTGGTACAGCTTTGCCATTCACGTAAAGCGCGCATTCTTGCTAGGCGTAGAAAACTGGAAAACTCTTTATTACAACAAGATCAATTGGTCGATGAAGCTGATATCCAGCTAAATCTATTTTAGGTAATCATTCACTAGCTTTTATTAAGTTAGTGCGTTTAATCGTCAAATGTTTCGTAGCTGCCATGCGCTAGGTTTTCAAATTTCGAGAACTGACCGATAAAGGCGAGTTTTATACTACCTATAGGGCCATTACGCTGCTTGCCAAGAATAACTTCTGCAATGCCTTTATCTTGTGAATCTTCGTTATACACTTCATCACGATACAAAAACATAATCACATCCGCATCTTGCTCAATTGCACCTGATTCACGTAAATCTGAATTCACCGGGCGTTTGTTTGGTCGTTGCTCCAACGAGCGATTCAGCTGCGAAAGCGCTACCACTGGGCAATTTAACTCTTTCGCCAAAGATTTTAATGAGCGTGATATTTCAGATATTTCTTCCGCGCGGCTTACATTAGCTCGGCTACTTTTAATTTGCATCAATTGCAGGTAATCGATCATGATCATTGAAACTTCACCGTGCTCGCGTACCACACGTCTCGCTCTAGTACGCATCTCTGTTGGGCTAATACCTGACGTATCATCAATAAATAGTGGTTTATCGCGCAACATATTTACAGCGGTGGTCAACTTAGGCCAATCATCTTCTTCCAATTGCCCGGTACGAAGACGCGTTTGGTTTATTTTACCTAATGAGGCTAACATACGCGTAATTAGCTGATCTGCCGGCATCTCTAGAGAGAATACTAACACTGGCTTATTATCGGCCATGAGTGCGTTCTCTACTAAGTTCATGGCAAAAGTGGTTTTACCCATTGAGGGGCGCGCGGCAACGATAATTAAATCCGAAGGCTGCAAACCCGCGGTTTTTTCATCTAAGTCATCAAAGCCTGTTGTTACACCGGTTAATTGATCGGAGTTATTAAATAGATAATCAATCTTATCAACAGCACCTTTGAGAAGGTCGTTAATGGGGATAAATCCCCCTTCACTAGGGCGGCTCTCAGCTATTTCAAAAATGCGCTGCTCGGCTTCATTCAAAACCTCCTGCGCATCTCTGCCCTCTGTTTGAAATGCACTGTCGGCTATTTCTTGAGAAACCGAAATCATCTGTCGCAATAGTGCCCTGTCACGCACAATGACAGAGTAAGCTCTTAAATTTGAGGTACTAGGGGTGTTTCTAGCCAGTTCAATTAAATAATCTAAACCTCCGGCCGTTTCTAAATCTCCTGACCTATCTAGTTCTTCAGACAGAGTAACAACATCTACTGGTTTTTGGTTGTTGACCAGTTTAGTCATCATGCGGAAAATCAGGCGATGATCATGGCGATAAAACAGCTCCTCAGAAACGATTTCACTCACTACATCCCAGGTATTGTTATCTAACATTAAGCCGCCCAGCACAGATTGCTCGGCCTCTACCGACTGAGGTGGCTTTTTAATGCTTTCAACCGCTTCGTCGTACTCGGAATTGTTAGAATACTCTGGGTAGTTCATTTAATTATCCAATTTAGCTGCTAAAGAACGCCATATTAACACATTCAAATCTATGCATAAAATCGGGCGATAGGTTTACAAACTCTCATTTCATCGAAGTAGTAAACGAGTAATTTAGCACTCATTTCACAATAAAACTTCTAGCACTTTAGTTGATTCTAGCGGTATTACTACCGCTATCAAATCAACACTGGTGTTGTTTAAGCAAGCTTTCGTTTGGCCTGCTCAGTTAAGCGTACGCTCATATCACATGCACTGGCTAGCTCTTGTCCTTTTTTTACAAAATGCTGACTAAAATATGTTTTATGCTCATCGTGTTCATGAAAATGGTGAGGCGTTAATACTGCTGTTAACACCGGTACCTCTGCTTCTAGCTGCACTTGCATTAAAGCATTACAGACTGTTTGCGCAACAAAGTCATGGCGATAAATACCACCATCAACCACTAAACCGCTAGCGGCAATTGCTGCATAACGCCCGCTTTTAGCTAATAACTTTGCTTGTAGAGGAATTTCGAAAGCACCCGGCACCGCTAGCACTTCTATTAATGAAGCATCGTAACCGCGATTGACAAGTTCGGTTTTAAAACCATTAAAACAGTTTAATACTATCTCTTCGTGCCAACTGGCATGAATAAAAACGATACGTTGAGTGTTAGGTGTGAATTGTTGGTTATTCGCTGAGCTCTGATTCATGTTTAAATCCTATTTAAAACTTAATAGCACTGTAGAATCAGGGCGAACGGGCAGGCATATACACTCTCTATCGAGGGCATAAAATATGATATATATGTAACTATATTACCAAGCTGTCTGACGCGTTCTCTATCATCCGGACTATGACCGTCGGCTCTGGAATCACACCAGATCTGCTGACCCTAATTTCTATAAATAACTGATATTTAAAAATACTAGGCGCTCGCGGGCTTGGAAATAATTTTCCTTACCGCCGGTGGGGAATTGCACCCCGCCCCGAGAACGAAACCGGATTTCTCCGACGCCGCAATATACGTTTTTTTGTTGGAGTTTGTCAAAGATAGATTTATCTATAAGAGATAAAATTTGGATAGGCGATTCATTTTAGATAAAATCATATTGATGCGCTCTAAGTGTCGATAAAAATTCTTACTAGCGGGTGATTTCATCGAGTTTTGCACATAAAAAAGCACCGCGAAGTTAACCTCAGCGATGCTTTTTAAACTGTAATTAAAAGTGTTTAGCTAACCAAAATGTAAGGCTTAGTTTAAACTAAGCCAAAGCTACTTTGACTAGTCTTGTACACCAGTAACATTAACAGTAATCACAGCGTTAACTTCGCTGTGTAGGTGAAGAGTAATAGCGAACTCACCAGTGTGACGCAGTGCGCCCTCTGGAAGACGTACTTCACTCTTGTCAATTTCTTGACCTGCAGCAACTAGTGCTTCAGCGATATCACGTGTACCGATTGAACCGAACAACTTACCTTCTTCACCAGCTTTAGAGCTGATTTCTAGGGTAAATTCTTCAAGTGCTGTAGCACGTACTTGAGCAGCTTCTAACTTTAGTGAAGCAGCTTTTTCAAGTTCAGCACGACGCTCTTCAAATTTAGCAACGTTTGCTTTAGTAGCAGACACAGCCTTTCCTTGAGGAACTAAGTAGTTACGTCCAAAACCTGATTTTACAGTAACTTTATCGCCTAAAGCGCCAAGCTTACCAATTTTCTCGAGTAGAATAACTTCCATCTCGTAAACCTCTTTTGTTCTATGATTTAAACAATCACAGTACTTATTGACTGGCTGGTATTTTGTTGCGGATATCTACTAAAGTATCTATCGCAGCAAAGATTACCAACATCGTAATCACATAGGGTCCTAGTACAAAAGCAGCAATATATAATGCTACTAACCAAGATCTACCTAAACTTCGTTTAGCTACACTGCCATGGGCCAGTGCTAATCCTGCTATTACCAGTGGAGCCACCAAAAGAGGTATCCATCTGATAAATTCCTCACCACTGTATGTTGTGGTTATCAGCGTTGCTATTACTAGCGATAACGCAAATAGAGGCGAAAAACGTAATTGATGAAACTCTTGCTGTAAACCACCTGGGTTAAACAACTTAGATTGCCACCAGCGTGCTAAAAACAAGCTGGATAACATCATCGCAAAATGCAGGGTATCAAATACGCCTAACGTTGCTTGTAGCAACCATTTTGCTTGTTGTGACAAAACGTCGTTTGTCACAGCAGATGATTGCATCATCAATTTTTGCACACCTTGTACAACTTGTTCTAATACATCACCATTTAGCTCTTGTTGTACTAATCCTGCAATCACAGTTAGTAACAGAGCGGCCTGTATACAACGTTGCCAAGATACTGTTTTTCTCAGAACGACTGCCAGGATATAACTCCCTAGAATAACGATACTAGGGGTGAAATCACCCTGGCGAGACCACATTATTGCCGGCACTAATGCCCAAACAAGAACGAGACCTCCCTTAGAAACACCCTTACGAAGTGTTACTAAGCAAACTGCTGCTGCGCTTAACCAGAACAGCAGTGGTAGCAAGGCGGCGACGACCGCCACAACTATCGCCTGTGTACGACCCTTTAAAATAAAGTTAGCAAGGGCGTGCATAAACGTAGTCCTATCTACTGGTGATTATCAGTATAAGGCAGTAACGCGATGAAACGAGCGCGTTTAATAGCTGTTGCCAGCTGACGCTGGTAACGTGCTTTTGTGCCAGTGATACGACTTGGTACAATCTTACCAGTCTCTGTAACGTATCCTTTCAACGTTTCCAGATCTTTGTAGTCAATCTCAATTGTACCTTCAGCGGTGAAACGGCAAAACTTACGACGACGAAAAAAACGAGCCATCTTATATCTCCTAGTGAACTTTGGTTCAATTACTCAGCTGTTGCTGCAGTAGCTTCTTCAGCAACAGGTGCTGCAACTTCTTCAGTCTCAGCTTCTGGCTTAGGACGAGTATCTTCACGACGTGGGCGACGCTCTTCACGTGCTTCAGCAGCTTTAATTGGAGATACATCAGTGATCGCAGCTTTGCGACGAATTACCATGTTGCGTAAAACCGCATCATTGTAACGGAACATATTGTCTAGTTCGTCCAGAGTTTCCTGGCCGCATTCGATGTTCATTAGGATGTAATGTGCTTTGTGTGCATTGTTGATTGGGTATGCCAATTGGCGACGACCCCAGTCTTCCATGCGGTGAACAGTACCTTCTGCAGCGGTGATAACGTTTGTGTAACGTTCAACCATACTTGATACTTGTTCGCTTTGGTTCGGATGAACCATAAAAACGATTTCGTAATGACGCATTGTAGCTCCCTACGGGTTAAAAAGCCTTTAAATAAAAATTAAAAGCAAGGAGGTTAATAATTTACTCCCTCTTCAACAGAAGAATTTCTGTAAAAAGAGCGCGGTATTATAAAGTTTAATAATATATTGTACAAGTAAAACACAAGCATAATTACAAGATATAGCAGCGAATGAAGGCTACTTTTGTACAAAATATTTAACATATCACCATTTCTTTAGTATTTCCTTAAAGTTTACTTAAGGACAAGCGGTTTGATCGCGGCCTTCGCTCTACCATTAATTAAGTGGCTTACTTGTTTATTTAACTGCCAAACTACCAATTTAGTAAAACGATTAAGCTGTTTTGTGGTTAAGTAAGCGTATGCCATTTGCAACCACCAACACGCTTGCACCTACATCGGCAAATACTGCCATCCACATATCGCCAAAGCCTGCTAAGGTGATGCCCAAAAATAGCACTTTAACGGCAATTGCAAAGCTAATGTTTTGTAGCAGAATCGTATGTACTTTTTTCGATAACATGATAAATTCAGGAATTTTACGTAAATCATCATCCATTAAAGCTACATCTGCCGTTTCTATCGCAGTATCAGCACCTAATGCTCCCATGGCAAAACCTAAGTTAGATTTAGCCAATGCCGGTGCATCATTGATGCCATCTCCTACCATGGCAACAATACATTGCGCTGCGGGCTTTAGCCTTGAATCACTGCTTCCACCATTCCCTCTTTGCAGTTGCTCAACAATTTTTAGCTTATCTTCGGGGAACAGCTCACCTTCTGCTCTATCAATACCTACCTGCTTGGCGATGACATTAGCCGTATGCTTGTTATCTCCAGAGAGCATAATCGTTTTCACATTCAGCTTATGTAACGCTTGAATAGCCTGCTCGCTTTCTTTTTTAACCGTATCAGCTACTGCAAACAGCGCAAGTATTTGGCTATTTGTCATCAATAAGTTTAAAGTTTTTCCTTGCTTTTCATACTCGGCAAATAACGCTTCATCACTGTCTGTTAATAAGTTTAGTTTTCCTGCCAACCTGACAGTACCAAAGTAAAGCTGCTGGCCCGCAATAGTACCTTGAATACCACTACCTAACATGGCTTGAAAATCATCAACCTCTAGCACTTGCATGTTTTGCGCTGCTAGCTCTACTTGCAAACCTTTAGTGATCGCTGTTGATACCGGGTGATCAGAACGACTGGTTAAACTCATTGCCAACTGCTTAGGATAAAGTTCATTA
This sequence comes from Oceanospirillaceae bacterium, assembly GCA_036960485.1. Classification (GTDB taxonomy): domain Bacteria; phylum Pseudomonadota; class Gammaproteobacteria; order Pseudomonadales; family Balneatricaceae; genus Rs1. The sequence continues at coordinate 8,276 of JBALXS010000009.1, read as the reverse complement.
TCGCTCACGTTATTAAGCAGTAAGTAGTCACAAAAGGCAGGTTTGCCCTGTGTAATCGTGCCTGTTTTATCTAACGCTAACCATTGAATGTGCCTACCTTGCTCTAAATGCACCCCACCTTTTACTAGAATCCCTCGTCTAGCAGCGGCTGTTAATCCACTAACAACCGTGACCGGGGTAGAGATAACTAGTGCACATGGGCAAGCGATAACAAGCAGCACTAATGCTTTATATATCCATGCTTGCCAGTCTCCAGCAAAGAACAAAGGCATTATTACTGCAACGCCGACAGCTATCAAAAACACTATTGGGGTATATATTCTGGCGAACTTATCAATAAAGCGTTGTATCGGTGCTTTATTGCTTTGTGCTTGTTCAACTACTTTGATGATTGAAGCGAGTGTGGTGTCTGTTGTAATCGCGGTCACTTTAAATTCAAATGAACCGGTGCCATTTATGGTGCCAGCATAAACTGTATCACCTTCAACTTTATCAACAACAATACTTTCGCCAGTAATAGGTGCCTGATCGACACTTGAGCTTCCTTGCGTGATGACACCATCTAAACTAATACGCTCACCTGGTTTTACCCTAACAACCGCGCCTTTAATAATGCTTTTAGTGTCTACTTCGCTCCAACTACCATCTGTTTGTAAAACAGTCGTTAACGCAGGGCTTAATTCTAATAAACCACGAATGGCGTTGCTCGCCTTTTGTAACGAGTTTTGCTCAATCATTTCCGCTAAACTAAATAGCACCATTACCATTGCAGCTTCTGGCCATTCGCCCAAGAGAAAGGCACCTGTGATCGCAATACTCATCAACGCATTCATATTGAGATCATAGTTAATTAGTGATACCCAACCCTTCTTATAGGTTTCTATTCCGCACAATGCTACTGCCACTATAGATAACGCAATTGACAACCAAGAGTAATCACCAAGCCAACCTACCATTTCACTACCCAAAGCTAACACCGCAGCAATAATTAACCACAGATACTTACTTTGCGAATGCTTAAGCGGCGTTACTTTTTCAGCGAATTCTACTTCAGGCTCATAGCCCAAAGTAGTAATAGCACTCAATATACTTGGTAGCGCCGCCTCGTGATGAACAACCGTTAATATCTTATTGAGCAATTTAAACTCTAAAGAATATATTCCTTCATTATCAGCCAGTTTGCTGCGTATGATACGTTCCTCCGATGGACAACACATTTGCATAATGCGGATATCTGTTGTTATCCCTGATTTCGTAGGCTGCGATTTTTGTTTAGCTTGTGAGCCTAACTCTACATGTCCATTTCCACAGCAGCTACCCGTTTTACTGGCTAGTTTTGGCACAGCATTATTATTTATCATCTCGTCAATGCTCATAGCAATTTCCTAAAATATTTTGTATGCTGATCATTAAACTCTCTAAAGCCACTTCAGGGTCAAGCTCTTTATTCATTCAAGTTTTATAAACCTTTACTGAGGACCTTTGGCTATTATTTATATCTACACAGGAGCTTCCCATGAAGATCGGTGAACTTGCTAAAAAGCTAAACTGCACAGTTGAAACCATTAGATATTATGAAAAAATAGGATTGATTCCAGCCAGCATCAGAGATCAAAACAATAACTATCGCCACTACAACCAAAGCCATATTGAAAAGCTTACTTTTGTAAGGCATTGTCGTGCACTAGCGATGAGCCATGAAGAGATCTTAGAATTACAAAAAGCGCGCGCACAAAGCGGCCAAAGTTGCCACGAAATCGATAAAGTGATCGATAATCATTTATTGCATGTCAGCTCCAGAATTATTGAACTACAAGCATTAGAAGAGCAGCTACTTGCACTTCGTAAACAATGCCTAACACCTGGTAGCAATGAAAATTGCGGTATTATTCAAGGGCTGGATACACCTTTAATAGAATCACTCAGCATCGATAAAAAAGTAAGTCATGTAACAGGTAGCCATTAAATTAACCATGCTCCTGTATGGTCGTTATTAGATAACATACTGATGGTGATTATATGGTAAAAACTTTATAGGAAGTAATAAATACCAAATTTTGCTTTTTTTAAAGAGAAATATAGTTAAGCATTAGTTTATTCAAGACAAATGGAGTTTTCCGCAATCACGCTCTATTTAAGTGCTTGGAGATGTATTATGATGCTGGTTTTCAAAAATCCGCTTTCTTCATATTCTATTTACCAGCCAAGTATTTAATATTTATTTGATACGCGGAAATGCTTAGAATTTAATAAAGCTAACACGTCACATAGTTAATTATGCAGAAGATCATCTCAACCGAATCAACTAAATTTAAGCTTTCTGATAAAGATAGACAGTTGCTTACATTGCTACAAGAAAATGCACGAGAATCCAACGCTTCTCTGGCACGAAAAATAGGTGTATCTCGCGCTACAGTACAAGAGCGTCTGCATAAACTAGAGAGTGCCGGTATTATTGCAGGTTACGGGGTTAGAATTAACCCACAAAATTTGCATCGTAATATAGATGCGATTGTGATGATGGTTGCTGAGAACAAATCATTTCAAGAAACCTTTATAGAAATGGAAAAAATGCCCTACATCCAAACTATCCACTCGTTAAGCGGTGAATGGGATTGGTCCATTTTTATATCAGCGCCAACAATAGAAGATTTTCACCAGTGCATTACACAAATGAATGCATTAGCCGGTGTTAAATCGACGGTTTCACATATCATTATGAAAACGCGTTTAGACCGTAAAAACGATATTAATAATTTCTAGCACAGCCATAAATTACAGCCATAATTAGTTATCGACCAAACACTATTTGGTCGATAACGGCACAAACGGCAATTAAAGCACGTTTATATGTTACTTATCGAAGTGAATGACACTGCGAATACTTTTACCTTCATGCATTAAATCAAAAGCGTCATTAATGCCTTCCAACCCCATTGTATGCGTAATAAAGTGATCTAACTTAAACTCACCTGCAAGGTAACGCTCAACATAGTTAGGCAGTTCAGAACGCCCTTTTACACCACCAAATGCAGTGCCACGCCATACGCGCCCAGTTACCAGCTGGAAAGGTCTGGTTGATATTTCTTGCCCAGCTCCCGCTACACCGATAATAACTGATTCGCCCCAACCTTTATGGCAACACTCTAGCGCTGAACGCATAGTGTTAACATTACCAATACACTCGAAAGAGAAGTCAACGCCGCCATCAGTAAGCTCAACAATTACGTCTTGAATAGGCTTATCGTAATCTTTAGGATTGATACACTCAGTAGCGCCTAACTGCTTAGCTAACTCAAATTTTGATTCATTGATGTCAACCGCAATAATACGCCCAGCTTTAGCCATTTGTGCGCCAATTACTGCTGACAAACCAATGCCGCCTAAGCCAAAGATTGCAACGGTATCACCCGGTTGTACTTTAGCCGTATTAACGACCGCGCCCATACCTGTGGTAACACCACAACCTAATAAACATACTTCTTCTAAAGGCGCTGTTTTATTCACTTTAGCTAAAGATATTTCAGGCAGCACTGTATATTCAGAAAATGTTGAACAACCCATGTAATGATAAATAGGCTCGCCATCTTTTGAAAAGCGTGTAGTGCCATCTGGCATTAAACCTTTACCTTGTGTTTCACGAATCTTTTGGCATAAGTTAGTTTTGCCCGATTTACAAAATTTGCACTCACCGCACTCTGGTGTATAAAGTGGGATAACGTGATCACCAACAACAACACTGGTAACACCTTCGCCTATCGATTCAACTATACCACCACCTTCATGGCCTAGTACCGCAGGGAAAATCCCTTCAGGATCATCACCTGATAGCGTAAATGCATCTGTATGACAGACACCCGATGCTATAATTTTAACGCGCACTTCACCCTTTTGCGGTGGCATGACGTCTATTTCTTCAATACTTAATGGCTGACCTGGGCCCCAAGCGACTGCCGCTTTTGACTTAATTATTTGTGCACTCATAACAAACTCTCACTAAATTTATAACAACAGGACTTTTCAATATCGCTATTGATCAAGATTGATTTACATGTATACCGCTTTCATTGCTATTGATCAATCACTGACAGAGCAAACAACAATGAAGTGAACATTCATTCTATTTTCAAGTACGTCTAATTTAACAAATCATAAGCCTGTTGAATAGTAGATTTTTTATCTAGAGCACAATTGCTATTAACTGTAATCGCTACCCAGCTTTTTTCACCAAAGCTGGCTGCAGCTAGGTACTAGTACTTTTTATATTTAGTTTAGCTTGACCCTCTATGAGTGCTAGTTAGATACTACTGTTATCATTTATTATCAAGGGTTTATAGCTGTGAATAAAATTGAGAATATTACTATATTAGGTGCTGGTACTATTGGCATGAGCTGGGCTGCCTTATTTTTAGCCACGCGGCGAAAAGTGTGTGTTTACGACCCCGCTACAGATATAAAAGCAACAATGCTCCGCTTTATTGAAGAAACAGCACCAACATTACAAGCACTAGGTTGGGAGCTTGCGGGGAATATTGACCTTTTAAGTTTTAATGATGATCCCGCTGATGCAGTCAATGGTGCTGATTTTATTCAAGAGAGCATTCCTGAGCGCATAGGTTTAAAGCACTCACTGTATCAAGCAATTGAGAATAACTTAGGCGCTGACACCATCGTCGCAACATCGACTTCAGGTCTACAGTTATCAGCATTGCAAAAAGGCTTCAAAGATCCTAGTAAGCTTATCCTTGCTCATCCATTTAACCCACCGCATCTGATTCCTTTAGTCGAATTGATGATTAATGAACACTCTAACAAGCAGCATTTAGTCACAGCAGAATCTTTCTATCAAAGCATCGGCAAACAGACGATACGTTTGAATAAAGAAGTAGCTGGGCATATCGCCAACCGCTTACAAGCAGCGCTTTGGCGTGAAAGTATTCATCTACTCAAAGAAGGTGTTGCCAGCCTTGAAGACATTGATAAAGCGGTAGCGTACGGCCCCGGATTGCGCTGGGCAGCACTTGGCCCAAGTTCATTATTCCATTTAGGCGGCGGCGAAAAAGGCATAGCAGGTTTTTGCGAGCACATCGGCCCACCAATGCAAACCTGGTGGGACGATTTAGGTGATGCTAGTTTTGATGAAGGAACAGTCCAGTTGCTAGTTGATGGAATCGCCGACATCACTAAAAGTACAAGTACTGAGCAATTAAAAATAAAGAGAGATAAGTTAGTACTCGCATTTATACAAGATATTAATAATTTACCAGAAGACTAATACTGATCACCGCTATCTATTTTTAGCATTCAACAAAATTAACATAAACCTGAAGTAACAAACCGCTCGTATTCTGCAAGCAACAGTATTTAAGCGTTTTTTGTTATTTAATTTTCAAATCAGCTTGTTTAAATAACCGCTGTTTTAAAATGTTAGTTAATTTTGTACCGCTTTATTTAATCCATACTCTTTGTCCGGGTTGCGATAGATAGTTTTCATCCAGAAACGGAGTCGTAGCGAGGGTACTCCAGTGCTTATGGTGACAGCCAGAGATGATGACGTTGATGAACTGCAGGCCCTGAATATAGGCGTAGATAACTATTTAAAAAAACCTATACGGCCACATATTCTACTCGCGCATGTTAGAGCTTTATTACGTCGCTGTGGCGGTAGTCTTATCACACAAGCACCTGATCTACAGTTAGATGAAAGCACTTTTAGCGCGACCTTAAAAGGCCAGTCACTGAACCTTACCAGTGGTGAATTTGAAGTACTACATTATCTACATCTTAGATCAGGGCAAGTAATTCCCCGCGATCAATTATATTTAGATATCCGTGGTTTTGAGTACGATGGGCTAGATCGATCGATATACGCATATCTATGATACGTAAGAAAATGAACGACGGCTCTCCTCCTTATCAATATATTAAAACTATCCGTTCGCGCGGTTATTTACTCGCGCTGTAGTAGCATGCTAATAGAAGCGCTATTACTCTAGATAGTGCAATAAACACCATACAGCTTCTTGTATCAAATTCAGATAGGATCACAGCCATTTTCAACATAGCCTGTTAATCGAGGCTATTGATTCTGTAAATAAAACAACGCTTGACCGATAACTATTTTGGATGGGGTATTAGCCTTTTCGAGCCATTTTCGAAGCTTACTTAGCTGATTTTGTCTTATCTCATAACGTTGATCAACAGAAAATCTTTACTTGGTTTTCACGTCCTAACTTACCTTTTACTGCTGTTTTTTAGTCTCCATGAACTTACCTCGCGTATGCTCTTTATAGCCTGCACGGATTAGTTTACTTTCATACTCTTTGCATCAGGGTGCCATCAAAGTCATTTAACTTAAGTTTTGGCATGTTTAATGGATCACTTTATGGCACATTTAATATTTTTTAGTTAATTAGAATATATCTACAATTTACTAATCACTGAGATATAAAATGAAATCTTAATGTGGCAAGTGCTTCGTTTCCTAACCATCTAACTGCTTCTAAACATCCGCTGGCCGATAGTTTCGGTAGCCAATCGCTTCGAATGATTAATTCAGGTTCAGGCAGAACGTGACACAAAGAGACCGTTTTTCTTTTAATATATTATCTATTGGTGATCTAAGATCTAAGAACCCACTTATTGTCTTAGAGGAGGAAGCAATACTATAGAAGCTTACTACCTCATAACAGTGTGGTGAACAATTTCAAACCCCGAGCTCAAAAGAGACAGCTCCCAATCTAGACTCCTGGTAAGATCTATAATCTTTGCCATGTCCTCTCGAATAATATCTGAGTTCTCTCTGGTGCAAAACCCTCTGTCTTGGTCGCTACATTCCAATCAATATTTTAGATAAACTCATGGAACTCTCATGAGGTATTTTTTCTCTTCAGCCAAATCTTCTACAAAGAGTTGAGCTATATAAAAAGTCAAAGAACTGATAGGTAACGCCAGCTCATTGCCGATTAGCTCCTTTTTCTTAACCCTGTATACCTATATTGTAACTGTTTAGCATGATAGTAAACTATAGTTTTTCGACGATTAAAAACCTCTTTTATAAACCTCTGTAGAGCATTCTCCGTCATCGAAGAATAGTATGAATCGAACTCTTTGCAGCAGAAAGATTGCTTATAACTTCCGTACTAAGCTTAGCCATTTGGGTTCCTCTACCACCCCATATTGGGACGCCGCTTGAGCCTCCTGAACAAACATTTCCTGTCAGTATCTCGTTTACACTATTTAATTTTTTAATCGAAGAAGGAATCATATAAGCTATATTTTTCATCACCAAAATAGAATTATTGAGCTGTCTTGTTAATTGAGATGCTTTTTGTTGTGTTGAACTCAATATATCTTTGGTCTTTTCCAACCGCTTATCGAGCGATGATACTTTGCTCTTGTACTTATCGTTATCTAGTTTCAAAATAGAAACACGTCCTTTCAGGCTGCCAAGCTGAGCGGTATCTTGCTTTGCTAGATTCAATTCATCATCAACAACTTTCAACCTTTTTTCCAGCGATGATATTCGACCTTTGTACCCCACTATCTTCTCCGAAAGATTAAAGATATGTACACTTGCGGTATTAATTCTCTGATCTTGCAATATTGTTGAATATTGAAGGCCTGCTCCAATTAATACCAAAACAAAGCAAAAAAATTGATAAACATAAATTGGTACATTATTCACGGGGGCTTGCCTCAATAGCTTATACGTAAGCAATGCCAAGAGGAACCCTAGGCCAATTGCCCCTAAACCAAGTATTGACACGATATTCATAAAGTTTATCCTTATCAAAATTAAATGATCTTTTAATCACACCTTTTATATGAAAGTGTCGATTATTCTGGAGAACAACACCTCCATGGATACACTACTATGGAATATTATATACATATCAATAGACCATTAAGATTAAATATAGATGCCTGTATCACGAGGTTATGCTCCCTTGTATACTGTATGATGGTGCTAGATACCTCTCAGCATTACCAAAATTAAAACTTTTGACTGGGAGCTTAGTCGTGTGCATGCGTATTTAAGCAATGAAGTGGCTTCTACGAAAGGAATGTAGCTAATTATTTCGGTTTGACAAATTTCCATTTAAAAAACTACTAGGCAACTTCAGGCCATGCATCAAACATTTATTACTAATAAAGCCTCACTATTAACTTTTAAAAATATCAATGGATGATGCTTTATCTGCAGTAATCTTTAGAAACAATCAAAACTTAGAATTAAAGCTCTATTTTCAGGTCATTGGGCACAGCGATCTTAC
>JBALXS010000161.1:0-9092 GCA_036960485.1 Oceanospirillaceae bacterium | reverse complement strand
CTATCCCCGTTTATTAAAGTGTGGTCTAAATCAAAAATTGCCAGTGCCATTTGCTATTTCCTATTTATAATGCGCAAAACTAAAGATGCTATGCTGCCTGAAACTATATTCTATAAGTGTTTTAGTTACAAAATAGATAAAAAATAACAATGAATTCAAACTGATGTTCTGTTAGCTATTTGCACAAGGACAGATGTGTGGAACAATAGATGAAAGATTTTTAGGAAATGTGCAGTGATAGATTCGGACGGGTTCAGACCAAATGTCGGTATCATTTTGGCAAACTCGCAAGGACAAGTGCTTTGGGCGCGCCGTATAGGCCAAACTTCGTGGCAATTCCCTCAAGGAGGGATTAACGATGGAGAAACCCCAGAGCAAGCAATGTTCAGAGAGGTGGAAGAGGAAATAGGTTTAACAGCGAATGATATAGAAATCGTTGCTGTTACCAGAGGGTGGCTGCGTTATAGATTACCTAAGCGTATGATCCGCCACAATTCTTTGCCAGTTTGCATAGGACAAAAACAAAAATGGTATTTGCTTAAAATTAAAAGTGGCGATGATTGTATTGATATTAATGCCACAAACGTACCTGAATTTGATGGTTGGCGTTGGGTGAGTTATTGGTATCCACTAGGTCAAGTCATTTCATTTAAGAGAGAGGTGTATCGCAAGGCGATGAAAGAGCTATCGCCCAAGTTATCAAGATTAGCGAATGTAGATTTATAATAAATATATAAGCTCTTTTGCACAGATGAGATGGCAGATCTTATCTGCCAATCGTTATACACAGTGTAATGAGTTGTAAAACAGGGGTCTGACGATGATTCTAGACTCAGCGACTGAACGTGATGAAAACGCAATATGTTAGCGTAGATAGTAAACCTGAAATTTCAATATTATTTTTTAGTGATGAAGTTATTGTATGGTTTACTGGGTGCGTCAATAGCGGGTGTTTGTTTTCATGATTTTACTGCTGAATTTTGGATAATACTTATAAGGGAGTACCAATGCTTAAATTACTGCGCAAAATAGTCACCGAGGTTAGCGCTGAGTCCGATTTGGAAACTGTGTTAAATCTCATCGTGTGCAGAATTCAAGAAGGTATGGAAACTGAAGTTTGTTCCATTTATCTTAAAGATACCAGTAACAACTGCTTAGTTTTACGCGCAACTCAAGGATTACATCAAAAAGCTATTGGCAGCAGTCTAGCACTACATGAAGGGGTGGTCGGTTTAGTGGCAACGCGTGCTGAACCTGTTAATACCGATCTGGTTGAAAATCACCCTTCTTTTTGCTTTATTCCAGAAACAGGAGAAGAGCGTTATCACTCCTTCTTAGGCGTGCCTATTATTTATCAACGCGATGTACTGGGCGTGTTAGTTATTCAGCAGTTTGATAATCGCCGTTACAGAGAGGTTGAGGAGTCATTTCTAGTGACCGTTTCTGCACAATTAGCTGGGCTAATTATTCAAGCAGAAGCACGTACCGTTGTTGCAATACCTCAACTGCAAAAAAAGTCTCAAGTAGATCGCTGTTTTATAGGGGTATCGGGATCACCTGGTATTGCTATTGGCAAAATGCTGATCGTAACTCAAAGTGCTCAATTAGACGCTGTTGCAGAACGAGAAATCCAAGACACTATTGCTGAAGTAAAATTATTCGAAGCAGCACTTAATTTTGTGCGCAGTGATATTCGCTTAGCCAGTGAACGCTTAGCAGAGAAACTTGGCGAGCAAGAAAAAGAGTTGTTTGATGTCTATTTACGGATGCTTGATGACAACTCGCTCGCAGGTGAAATTATTAAGCGCATAGAAGGGCATAGTTGCGCTCAATGGGCGCTTAGTTCAGTGATCATAGAGCACACGCGACAGTTTGATAGGATGGACGATCCCTACCTTAAAGAGCGTGCTTCAGATATTCGTGATTTAGGGCGTAGAATACTCACTTATTTACAAGAAGAAGACGGGCCTCAGTCTATTGAGCTGGAAGAGGGGAGTATCTTGGTTGCTGAAGAATTATCCCCTGCAATGCTTGGCGAAATAGCCACAGATAAGCTATCAGGCTTGATTTCAGTTAAAGGTTCTGGCAACTCCCATGCTGCAATTTTAGCACGCTCTATGGGTATTCCGACCATAATGGGCGCCTTAGATCTTCCCTATAAAAAGCTCAGTGGACGCTCTGTTGTACTAGATGGGCACTCTGGTCGATTATATTTGAACCCATCGGCAGAATTGCTCCATATTTATCAAAAACAGCTGGAAGCAGAAAAAGTACAAGAACAGGAATTAGATAGTTTAAAGCTGCTTCCCGCTTGTACTATCGATGGCAAAACAATGCCGTTGTGGGTGAATACCGGCATGATAGCGGATGTGCAACGTGCCTTAGATAAAGGGGCAGAAGGTATCGGTTTATATCGAACTGAAATTCCTTTTATGATTCGTAATGTATTTCCATCTGAACAAGAGCAAACTGAAATATACGCAAGGCAGCTAGAAGCGTTTGCCCCGCGACCTGTTACGATGCGAACTTTGGATATTGGTGGTGATAAATCATTGAGTTACTTCCCTATAGAGGAAGAAAACCCATTTTTAGGTTGGCGCGGTGTACGCGTTACTTTAGATCACCCAGAAATCTTCTTAGTGCAAATTAGAGCGATGCTCAAAGCGAACGAAAAGTTTGGTAACTTGAGAATCATGCTGCCAATGGTGACAAGTATCAATGAGGTAGTTGATTCAATCGCGTTGATAGACCAAGCCGTTTTAGAATTGAAAGAAGAGGGTGTCAAGGTAGAGCGTCCACCTATTGGGGTAATGATAGAAGTGCCGGCTGCATTGTATTTAACCCGCGTATTTGCACGCCATGTTGATTTTATATCAGTAGGCTCTAACGATTTAACGCAATATTTGCTGGCGGTTGATCGTAATAATCCGCGAGTTGCTCCTCTTTATAGCAGTTATCATCCGGCGGTTTTGCAAGCTCTTAAGTTTATTGTTATAGAAGCGCATAAGGAAAACGTACAAGTCTCTATATGTGGTGAAATTGCCGCTGACCCTGCGGGAGCACTATTACTGATGGCAATGGGCTATGATTTTTTATCGATGAATGCCAATAATCTGCCTCAAATAAAGTCAGTGATTCGCCAAAGTCAATTTACTGAAGTTAGGGAAATGCTTAAAAGAGTGATGCGTTTGAGCGATTCAGGACAGATAAAGCAGCAAATTCAAGATTCTCTGAGTGCTATGGGGCTATTAGGACCTAAAAATAATTAATATCAGTTAATAGGAGGTTGCCTACTGATTAGGCTAACGCCTCTTGTTACTGATATTTTATACGTTAGCGCTAGAGCCGAAAACAGGCAGTTGCATTTCGAAATCTAGTTTCTTTTGCATACCTTGCTGATTATAGCTGGTTTCGCTGATAAGTGTTTTACCATGTTTGTCTTGTAAAATAATAGTTTTTGCACGTGTGCCGTAATCTTCAAGGTTTATAAACTGCGAAGAAAGAGCTTGTTCGAACTCTTTTTCAATACCTGTATCTGGTAATAGCTCTAAACTAAAGGGCTGTGGGTCGTTCAGTAAAGAGTGCAAGCTATCCATTGAAATATCATCATCTAGCAGCAGTTGTGCAAGTTGTTGTTTGGCGCTTAGTAGCTTAGGCCATGGAGTATCTAAAGAAGCGTTACAAAGCCCATACAAACCTGCGGTTAAAGCACGGCCATAACTATCTTGATGTTTTGGATCTTGATTGCTACTGAAATATAAGCCACTCCTATCTGCTGCTAATAAATTATATAAACCGTACTCGCTTACTGTTTTTTGCGCGCTGTGCAAATAAGGGCCGGCTTGAGTGTTGCTCAACAAAAAATCGGTGATGAGCTGACCTCTTGATAAAGGCTGCTTTGGTGGTTTTTTTATAACGCGTCGAAAATTAGTGACTGCGCTAAATCGCCCTGAACCATGTAATCCAAGCCAAGTGCCCTGTAGTTTTAAATCTTGTCCCGCTAGTATCTCGGTGTGATTTGGCCAGTAGTGCATAGGTTCACTCGGGCGCTCGAAAAACTCGTCTCTATTGGCAACTAAAATGAAAGGATATTGATCGTGTTGTCGATACGAAAAGGTAATTAGGCACATGTTAAGAACTCATAAACAAAAGTTTAACTTTAATTTTATCAAGGCGGATAAACTACCACGCAAAAATATATATAGCGCTAATCAATTAGATTAATAGCGATTACTTTGCTGTAATATGATGCCAGAAAATTCACTTGCTTGATGCTGTTGCCATGCAGATTAGAAATCAACACAGTGAATGAAGGCAAGTAATAACTAAGATGACAATTATGATGGAACAGTAGTGTTTCATTTTTTAAAAGGAATACTTTTATATGTGGGTTCATAACATTAACCCTGTTGCGTTAGATTTAGGCTTTATCCAAGTGCACTGGTATGGATTGATGTACTTGATAGGTTTTGCAGCTGCTTTACTGTTAGGCAACTACAGAGCAGATAAAATTAATTCTGGTTGGAGTCGTGAGCAAGTCTCAGATTTTATTTTTTGGGGAGCTGTTGGCGTAGTGCTTGGCGGTCGCTTTGGCTATGTGCTGTTTTACAATTTTGATCGCTTTTTAGATTCCCCATTATGGCTGTTTAAAGTTTGGGAAGGCGGTATGTCATTTCACGGTGGATTACTAGGTGTCATCGTTGCGCTGTGGTTTTTCGGCAAAAACACGAAAAAGACACTCGCTCAAATGGCTGATTTCGTTGCCCCTTTAGTGGCGATTGGGCTTGGCGCAGGGCGTATAGGTAATTTCATTGGTGGTGAATTATGGGGGCGTCCTACGGATGTTTCTTGGGCGGTAGTCTTTCCTAAGATAGATGCACTAGCGCGTCATCCATCACAGCTCTATGAAGCGTTTTTAGAAGGGGTTGTGATGTTTATAATCCTCTGGCTGTATTCTGCGAAACCGCGGCCTGCTTTTGCGGTATCGGGACTTTTTCTGATTCTTTATGGATGCTTTAGAAGTTTTGTTGAGTTTTTCCGTGAACCCGATGGTCATATAGGGTTTATAGCATTTGGCTGGTTGACTAAAGGGCAGCTACTATCGCTGCCAATGATATTAATTGGCATTACTTTTATGGCTTATGGCTACTTGTACAAGCAGCAAAAACTACAATCAGGAGTGTAAAGTGCAACAGTATTTAGATTTACTGCAAGAGATAGCCTTTGATGGTACCGATAAAGGTGATCGCACCGGCACTGGCACGCGTTCAGTTTTTGGTCGTCAGTTACGTTTCGATTTAAGCGAAGGTTTTCCGTTGCTAACCACAAAAAAAGTACATATTAAATCGATAATCTATGAGCTTTTATGGTTTCTAAATGGCGATACCAATAATAATTGGCTGACTGACCATGGCGTGAAAATTTGGAACGAGTGGGCTTTAGAGGATGGTGACTTAGGGCCTATATATGGCAAACAATGGCGTTCATGGGCTTGCCCAGATGGATCGACTATCGATCAAATGCAACAGCTAGTTGCAATGATTAAAACTAACCCTAATTCACGACGCTTAATAGTTAGTGGCTGGAATCCTGCTGATTTGCCTGATGAAAGTCAGAGTATTTCGCAGAATATTAAAAATGGTAAAGCAGCTCTACCGCCTTGTCATACATTGTTTCAATTCTATGTGGCTAATGGCAAATTGAGTTGCCAGTTGTATCAGCGCAGTGCTGATTATTTTCTAGGCGTACCTTTCAATATCGCATCTTATGCACTTTTAACTCATATGGTGGCACAGCAGTGTGACTTAGAAGTAGGTGATTTTGTGCATACATTTGGTGATACGCATCTATATCAAAATCATTTGAATAATCCAGAAATAGTTGCAGAACAACTAACTCGGCTACCTACAGCGTTACCTAAGTTAGTTATTAAGCGTAAAGCGGCTAGTTTGTTTGATTACCAATACGATGATTTTGCTTTGGAAGGTTACAATCCCGCTGCAGCTATTCGTGCGCCCATTTCTGTTTAATATAAGATGTAAGCAGTAATTGAAAGCTAGACGTTAGACACTAAAAGTTAAAGGTATATATATGAAGTTGGCTATTATCGTTGCTCAATCAAATAATCGTGTTATAGGCAAAGATAATGATTTGCCGTGGCGCTTGCCAAAAGATTTACAATATTTTAAGCAGGTTACCTTAGGTAAGCCAATAATCATGGGTCGTAAGACTTATGAATCCATAGGTAAGCCTTTGCCAGGAAGAGTTAATATTGTGATTACTAACAATAAAGGCTTTACGGCTGAAGGAACGCAGGTTGTTAATAGTTTACAGGGAGCAATTGAACTGGCAGAGAGTATTTGTAAAGATGCTGAACAACCAGAGGCTATGTTAATAGGTGGAGCGCAAATCTACCAACAGGCCATCTCTCTTGCCGATACACTTTACATTACTGAAGTAGATGCTGTGATAGAAGGAGATGCATTCTTTCCTGAGTATGATCGCGCGGATTATAGCGAGCAAAAAAGAGTGAAGCACTTAGCGGATGTTAAAAATCCGTATGACTATAGTTTCGTGGTTTATCAAAAAATTATCAAAAGATTAGCTGATGATTGATTTAGCATTACTGAAAATCCTGGCAGATGCAAAATTTCATTCAGGAACGGCGCTCGGGGAAGCGTTAAATATCAGCCGCAGTGCTGTATGGAAGCAAATGAAAGATCTGCAAGAGCATGGTGTAGAAGTTTACAGTGTGCGCGGCAGAGGGTATCGCCTACCAGAAGGTTTGGATCTGTTAGATATAGAGCGCTTTAAGCATTTCTCTAGCGTGAAATGCAAAGAATTACTAGAGCATATTGAACTTAAAACATTTACTGATTCTACTAATTTAATGGCACTGCGCAAAGCTAACGAATATAAGCATGGCGCGTTATATCTCACTGAGTACCAGCATGCAGGAAGAGGTCGCCGTGGGCGAACTTGGGTAGGCTCATTAGCAACCAATATATACTTTTCTTTGATGTGGCGTTTCACAGGTGGCGCAGTGGCTTTAGAAGGGTTGAGTTTAGTTGTCGGATTATCAATTGTACAAAGTATTGCGCAGTTAGGTATTAAAGGTATAGAGCTTAAGTGGCCCAACGATTTATTGTATCAAGGCCGAAAGCTGGCGGGTATATTGATAGAAATGCAAGGGGATGCATCGGGTGATATCTCGGTTGTGATCGGAGTTGGAGTTAATGTGAAGATGGACAAAACATCAACACAAGCAGCGGCTATTGATCAGCCTTGGATTGATTTAACCACCATTAGTGATAGAGCAATCGATAGAAATAAGCTGCTGGCAGTAATGATAAGCAAGCTGGTAGAAAACTTATGCTTGTTTGAACAGCAAGGGTTTAAAGCGTTTATAGAAGCGTGGCATCGCTATCATGTCTACCAGGATAGTTATGTAAGGCTATTGCTTGGTGATAACAGCATTGAAGGTATTTGCCGTGGTGTGAATGAACAAGGTGCATTGTTGTTAGAGCGCTATGGAAATATAGAAGCATTCCATGGTGGGGAGATTAGTGTAAGGAAAGGATAAAGGTGCTGCATAATAAGTAGCACGTAACAAAGAATGAGTATTAAGCGAGCTGAGCACACAAAAGAAAATGTTAGAAAATAGACTAGAGATTGATGTTGGTAATACATTTTGCAAGTGGCGTGTAATGCGCTGGGCGTGCGTTGTGGCCCGTGGCCAGCTACCTACAAATGAATTACTTAATACGCAGTTAGCTGCTATTTTGGTGTGTATATCAACAACTAAAGTGGTCGGTAAAAAGATCGGTAAAGAGTTTGGTGGCGAATATAACAATCTCGAAATCCTACCTTGTGTCAAATCCAATAGTAATTCACACACTAGCCTAAATTTAAATCCCCCTATTTTATTAGCAGATATAGCAATAGATGAAGCATTAGTTTGCTCAGTGGCAAATGCTGAATGCAATGAGCATCTAGAGAATCAAATAACGAGTGTTTGGGGGCTGCGGCCGAAATTTTTTAAAACCCAAGCGCAAGCATCAGGTTTAACTAATAGCTATAGCGATCCAAGCAAAATGGGCGCTGATAGATGGCTGGCAAGTATAGCGGCAAAGCATTTGTATCCAAACCAGGCGCTGTGTATTGCTGATTGCGGAAGCGCTATTAACGTTGAGTTCTTATCTGCAAAAGCAGAACACTTAGGTGGTTATATAATACCCGGGCTGATGTTGATGCGGCAAAGTTTATTGCAAAACACTGCAAGGGTTACACAAACCAAGCTAGAAGCTGATTTAACGTTGGGAAAAAACACTGCATCCAACGTTGCAAATGGTAGCTTGTTTACGGCAGTAGCTTTACTAGAGAAGCTGCAAAGGCAAATGCTAGCTTGTTCTGGGTTGTTAATCATAACCGGCGGCGATGCGAAGTTACTCGCCAAGCATGTGCAGCAGCCAAATGTGATTTGTCGGACTGATCTAGTGTTAGATGGCTTTGAGTTTGTTTAAAAGGCGCGGAGTAGGGAGTTGAAATGACATTAAAATGGTTGCTGGCGTATTGTGTGTTGATAAATGTGGCAATATTTATTTGGTATGCAGTTGCTTATGACGAAAATGGCAATATACAACTAAGCAAGCAGGGAATTGAGTTGTTTGGGTTTGAGAAACATTCGTTGTTTTGGAACGAGACGGATAAAACGGCAGTAAAAGCTCCTATTATAATGATCGATGAAGTACCGGAGAGTGAATTGATAAAAGTAAAAATATCAAAAAATTGAAATAGGACCTGAAATATTAAACAAGATTGATGGTTATAAATAATAGAATATATTTACAGAGCGAACTTTAAATCTGCTTGAATATAGCTGTAATTCAACTGATTTAATGCAGATGTGGCTAGTATTGGTGTATTTGTAATCAGTAATAGACTAAAAAAAATAAAAGATGGAAATAAAGATAAAAAAAGTGAAATAAGGGGTTGCATCGATATAGGCCCGTGAGTATTATGTGCGCCACTTCAACGCAGTGCCGACATAGCTCAGTTGGTAGAGCAACTGACTTGTAATCAGTAGGTCCCGA
>JBALXS010000160.1:0-9495 GCA_036960485.1 Oceanospirillaceae bacterium | reverse complement strand
CCTAGAACTACATCTGGCCGTACTTGATCAAATACTTTTTTGGCCTGCCAAATCGCTTTTATGATTAACCACGGTGCTTTTAATAAGCTTAATTTACCTTTACCACGAATGCCTTTCACTGCAATACAATGCAATTTTATAGCGGCGGCGGGCACCACTTTAGCTTCAATACCAGCAGCGGTTCCTAACCAATGAACGGTTACATCGTGTTCACGTAATAAATCAGCCACTGCCAAAGCTGGAAAGACATGCCCACCAGTACCACCAGCCATGATTAGCGCTTTTTTATGTATTGGTTGCTCAGCACTCATATCGACTCTCTATTAATTTTTCGTTTTGCTTTACTTTGATCAAATGTTTTACTCTGTTTTCTGGTGTTTTTCACACTCGCTTTTTGCTGTACCTGCACGCTCTCTTGAGCTATTTCTTCACGAAACTGTGATATATCTTGTGCTTCTTTACTTTGTTTTTTGCTATCTGGTTTAGCTTTAGCCCTTGGTGGTTTCTTATCAGGTTTAGCGTTTTCTGGATCTTCAATGTCTTTAGTATCTAATTCACTTTCTTGCTCAGTATTTACTTCAATCTGTGCGAGCAGATATTTGGCGCCAATAGAGTCACTAACTAAAAACGTTCCACCTTCACCTACTTTGAGCCGTTGCAGTTTTAATTCGTAATCGATACGCAAAATGACTGCAATCATCGCGGCACACACAATTAAACTACTACCACCATAACTAAGCAGTGGCAGTGTTAAACCTTTAGTAGGTACCGCACCAACGTTCACCCCAATATTAATTAGAATTTGTGCTGATAGAACCAGCGCGAAACCATAAGTAACAAATGCCATAAAAAATTGCTGCTGCTTCTCGGCTTGCCTTCCTATGCGAAACACACGAAACACCAAAATAAAATACAACAGAACAATGACCATCGCTCCCAGCAAACCTAACTCTTCTGAAAGCACTGAATAAACAAAGTCAGTATGCGCTTCAGGTAAGTAAAACAATTTTTGCACACTGTTACCCAAACCAGTACCAAACCACTCTCCTCTCCCAAAAGCTATTTGCGCTTGAGATAATTGGTAACCACTACCAAAAGGATCTGCCCATGGGTCTTGGAACGATTTAAGTCTCGCAACGCGATATGGCTGAATAACCGCTAATGATCCAACGGTGACTAATGCACCCGTTAATATCACCAAAAACTGGCTAAAGCGCATACCACTTAAAAATATCATCCCCATAACAGACGCCATTAACACTACAGCTGCGCCGTAATCAGGCTCCATTATCAATAAAAACACAAAAAAACCTAGTGGTAATATTGGTCTAACCACTCCTTTCCAGCTGTTCCTAACATCGGTTAAGCGCCTAACTAAATAACCACCTAAGTACATTATCATGCAAAATTTAGCGACTTCCGAGGCTTGCAAGTTAAGTACACCCGCTCTTATCCAACGCTGGGACCCGTTTACCTCTTTGCCTATACCTGGTACTAGCACTAATACCAGCAACAACATACCTAGAGCTAACAACCAGGGCCCTGCGTCATACCAGCGTTTAATAGGTATTTTCCAAACAATCGATGCACCTACAATTGCAATAATGATGAACATTCCGTGACGCATAGAAAAGAAAAAAGCGTTGTTAAAGTTTTTTGCTGCGACATCTAATGACGCTGAGGTAATCATCACGAAACCCGTCAGCATGATGAATAAAGCGCTAATCAATAGCAGTGCATCAAAGGGAAGCTTACCTTTAGGGATGGTAAACCAACGTTCAATAACACTTTGATCGGTTAGCCACTTAGGCTCATTCAACACTCCTTTCAACATAGCCGCTAAAGCTCCCTAGCAGCAGTACTGAAAATATTGCCACGTTGCTCATAGTTGTCAAACATATCAAAACTTGCGCAAGCAGGAGATAACAGTACTATTTCTCCAGCGCAAGTAATTGAAGCGCTTTTTTGTACTGCTTCTTGCATACTCTCGACAAAATAAGTTTGAGTTTCAGGCGCTATCGCCGCTATTTTTTTAGCATCATTACCAATTAATACCAGTGCTTTGACATATTGAGATATTGGTTGTGCTAAATCATCGAAACTAGCGCCTTTTCCATCACCGCCCGCGATTAAGACTATTTTCTTGTCTTGCGCTAAAGTAGCTCCTAAGCCTTCTAGTGCCGCTACTGTTGCACCTACATTAGTGCCTTTTGAATCATTAAAGTAAGCTACTTGGTTTTTATTTGCTACCAACTGACAACGATGTTCTAAACCTTTAAAGCCAGCAATAGCACCTAACATCGCTTGCATATCAAGCCCTGCACTATGTCCTATCGCTAACGCAGCTAAGGCATTTACAGTGTTGTGCCTGCCGGGTATTGTTATTGCATCTGTTGGCATCAATGGTTTTTTAGCCAATGCTAGATATTCTTTTTCTACACCTGCGGTTTCAACGTTCATTAGGCCAAATATTTTAAAATCAGAAATCCCTAAACGATATCCAATAACACCCACATTTTTAGGAGCTAAGGGGTGGGTTAAAGCATCATCTAAATTTTCGACTAAGTTTTTACAGCCACGAAAAACACGGTGCTTAGCCTGATAATACTTTTGAAAGTTATTATCATATCTATCTAAGTGATCAGGTGTAATGTTAAGTACAGTCGCCACATTTGCGCGTAAATCATGTGTTGTTTCTAGCTGAAAACTTGAAAGCTCTAAGACGTATAAATCTTTTTCAGGTTGATCCAAAAAATCGAGCACTGGTGTGCCAATATTCCCACCAACACCAACACTCAAACCACTAGCTTGTGCCATTTCACCCACTAATGTGGTTACCGTTGTTTTAGCGTTTGAACCGGTTATCGCTACAATAGGAGCAGTTACTTCTCTGCAAAATAGATCAATATCACCAATTAACACCGCGCCTTGCTGCTGAGCGAACACAATTTCGTTATCATTTATCGCGATCCCAGGGCTAACAATTAACTCGCTAGCCGTTGCCAATAACTCTTTATCTAATGCTCCTAAAACGACTTTAACATCGGGATATTCACTTTTAAATCGCGCTAAGTTAGGTGGGTTATTCCTCGTATCCATCATCATAAAATGCTCGCCATTTCTAGCCAGCAATTTCGCGCACGACATTCCGGTAACACCCATACCTATTATTACTTTCAACTGATCACTTGCGATTAGACTCATTATTAGCTCAACGAATTTTCAAGGTGGCAAGACCGATCAATACCAGTACTACGGTAATAATCCAAAAACGCACAATAATGCGCGGCTCTGGCCAACCTTTAAGCTCAAAGTGATGATGTATTGGAGCCATTCTAAAAATACGTTTGCCTGTTAATTTATAAGAGCCAACTTGCAGTACAACAGATAAGGTTTCCATCACGAACACCCCACCCATAATCACTAGCACCAACTCTTGGCGCACTATAACAGCAACAACACCTAAAGCAGCACCTAACGATAACGCGCCAACATCTCCCATAAAGACTTGTGCAGGATAGGTATTAAACCAAAGAAAACCTAAGCCTGCGCCAACAATTGACCCACAAAAAATAATCATTTCACCGGAGCCGTTTATATAGGGGATATTCAAATAACTGGCAAACTCAACGTGCCCACTTAAATACGCAAACACACCCAAACCAGCTGCTACCATAACGGTTGGCATAATGGCTAAGCCGTCTAATCCATCTGTTAAGTTGACAGCATTAGAGGTGCCTACAATGACAAAATAGGTAAATATAATAAAGAACAGACCCATATTAATCGCGATATCTTTGAAAAACGGCACTATTAATTCTGTTTCTACCGGTGATTGAGCAGTTGAATACAACACAATAGCAGCTCCGAAACCACCGATAGATTGCCAGAAATACTTCCAACGTGCTGGTAAGCCTACTGAGTTCTTTTCAACAACTTTCCGCCAGTCATCAACCCAGCCTACGCCGCCAAAGATAAAGGTCACACCTAGTGCAATCCATACATAACGAGAGCTTAAATCAGCCCACAATAAGGTGCTTATGCCAATTGACAGCAATATAACCGCGCCACCCATAGTGGGTGTACCCGCCTTAGATAAATGAGACTGTGGGCCATCATTGCGAATAGACTGCCCTATTTGCTTTTCTTTTAAGAAGCGAATCATCTTAGGCCCTAAATATAAAGAGAGCACTAATGCGGTAATTACTCCCATTATTCCTCGTAATGTGAGGTACTGCAGGACAGCTATACCATTTAAGTATTGGGAAAAAAAATCAGATATTAACAATAACATTAGCGAGAAACCTCTTGTGTTAATTCAGTTACCACTTGCTTCATCCCTGCACTCAAAGAACCCTTTACTAGTATTTTGCTACTTTGATTCATCATTGTTTTAAGTTTTTCTATCATTTTATCTTTATTTATAAAATTGCAACTATCCGTTGCCGTTAACTTAGCAAATTCAAGCGCTGCTAACTCGCCTTTTGGGCCACAACTGAAAACATAATCAATGCTTTTTGCTGCGGCATACGTACCTATACTTTTATGCATTTCAAGCTCGTCAACCCCAAGTTCAGCCATATCACCCAGTGCTAATATTTTTTGCCCTGATAATTGTGCTAACAAATCTAAGCCAGCTTTTACGGAATCCGGATTACCGTTGTAACTATCATCAATTACAGTGGCATTGTTTAATCCTACTAAGGTATTTAATCGACCGCCTATTGCAGTGGCGTTTTGCAACCCCGTTACAACGTCTTGTATGTTAAAGCCAATTGCAAATGCACTTGCGGCAGCGGCTAATGCATTTTGTACATTATGTAATGCTAGCAGCTGCAATTTCACCGGGCTATTTTGTGAGCCAAAGTGCAACACAAACTGATAACTTCCGTCAGGTAATTGCTCAAGATCGCTGGCGTACACATCTGCAAGCGTGTTTTGCAAACTAAAGGATAAGTAGTTTTTATCGACTAGCAACTGTTGCCACTGTGCAACGTTAGCATCATCTAGATTTAAAATAGCGATGCCTTGAGCTGATAATCCTTGAAAGATTTCACCTTTCGCTTCTACTACACCTTGTAAACTACCAAAACCTTCTAAATGTGCGCCCATAGCGTTGGTAATAATTGCCACATCAGGTTGCGCCAATGCAGTGCAATAAGCTATTTCGCCTTTTGCATTAGCGCCCATTTCTACTACACAGTATTGCTGCTCGCCATTTAAACGCAGTAATGTTAGCGGCACCCCTATTTCATTATTTAAATTACCAAGCGTTGCTAAAGTAGTACCTTTAACTGCTAATATTGAGGCAATAATTTCTTTAGTGGTTGTTTTACCATTACTACCAGTAACAGCGATCAATGGCCCTTGATAATTGTTACGATTTATTCGCCCGATGTTACCCAGCGCCTCATGACAACTTGGTACGATCAATTGTGGAACATCTAAAGGCAACACTCTTTCAACTATTAAAGCAACTGCTCCATTGCTGACTGCCTGCTGGCAAAAATCATGAGCATCAAAGTTTTCACCTTGTAGTGCAAGAAAAACATCACCCGCTGTTACTTTACGAGTATCTGTTGATATTTGAGAAAATTGACAATCACCGTGCTGCAAATCACCACCGATCATTACTGCTATTTCTGATAGCTGCATAACATAGCTCATACATAACTTCCTCCATCAGCCGAATTTGTAAGCGAAAACTTATACTCTATCGCTTCTACTACTATTTGCGCATCTAAGAAAGGGTGTTTAACCTGCATGATTTCTTGGTAATCTTCATGTCCTTTTCCTGCGATAAGCACCACATCTTGTGAAGATGCTGTTGCAATGGCATCAAATATCGCTTGTTTTCGATCACTATTAACTTTAAATTTTGCACCTTTGGAAAAACCTAAACATACCATTTTAATGATACTGTCAGGATCTTCTGTACGTGGGTTATCACTTGTTACTATTGTATAATCTGCAAATCGTTCGGCTATTTCAGCCATTTCTGCTCTTTTACCTGTATCTCTATCGCCACCGCAGCCAAACACCACCTTTAGCACTGCATTTTCATTACTACAATGGATTCGACAAGCTTGTAACGCTTTTTCTAGTGCATCTGGAGTATGCGCATAATCTACTACACACAATGGCTGCAGCTTATCTGATGGTAGTAACGCATTAGCAATAACTTTTTGCATGCGTCCAGGCACTGGTGTCAACTGATTCAAACTGCTTTGTATTTGTTGATCACTAAAGCCTAATCTGATCAGCACACTAGCGCACAACAACAAATTAGCTATATTAAATTTTCCTATAATTTGGCTATCAATTTTAAGCTCCCTTCCCGGTAGCTCTAAATTAAATTTCAATCCTTGCTCTAAACACACGTCTGCTGCAGATACATTTGCGTCTTTGTCTGCATCTTCACTGTAAGTCACGATACTTTGCGCCATGCTTGCTGACAAGCTTGTTAATAGTTCGCGGTTATAAGCATCACTAATATTCAAAATACGATGGTCAGCGTTGAATTGGGTAAACAAACGCGCTTTAGCCGCTGCGTATGCCTGCATACTGCCATGGTAATCTAAATGATCTCGGCTCAGGTTTGTATAGGCAACAGCATTGAACTGGGTACCTGCAACACGTCCCTGCTCTAGTGCATGCGAGCTAACTTCCATGACAACTGCTTTCGCTCCTTGATGATAAAACTCAGCAAATAGCTGCTGTAACGCACAGGCATCAGGAGTTGTTCTATTCGCAACTTGCAAGCGCTTTGGGTGTCCATTACCTAAAGTGCCAATAATAAAGGTGTTTATGGCTAAATTATTAAGCGATTGCGCTAAATAGTGAGCACAAGAAGTTTTTCCGTTTGTTCCTGTGATCCCAATAATAGTTAACTGCTGAGCTACATTGTTAAATACTTTCGCAGCTATTGCTCCAACTTGCTCGTGTAACTTATCAATAGCAATCACAGGAATTGGATAATGCTCTAAATCAACTTCATTGATTGTACTTGTTTTTTCTACTAAAGCTGCAATAGCACCATTACTTGCTGCGGCTTTTATATACTGTGTTCCTTTAAAAAACTCACCGTCCCTAGCGACAAATAAATCACCTTTAACAATATTACGGCTGTCTTCTTTTATGCCAGTAACTTCAACATCTAACCATTTATCAGCATTTGCTAGATGTGCATACTGTGCAAATAAATTTGCTAAAACTTGTGTTGGTAATACTCGCTGATTATTCACTTTTCACCGCCAAACTCTCTATTTCGGGCTCTTTTTTTGGCCATTGATCAGGAGAGATATTCAACATACGTAACGCTCCTGTAGTCACTCTGGAAAAAATAGGTGCCGCAACCCCGCCGCCTGAATACTGCTGCCCTTTCGGATTATTAACCATCACAACGACAGCAATTCTTGGATTACTTGCTGGCGTAATACCCGCAAATACTGAAATATATTTATCTAAATCATAACCACCGCGATTTGCTTTACGTGCCGTACCGGTTTTTCCTGCGACACGATAGCCAAAAATAGCCGCTTTGCGACCAGTGCCACCTTTATCTATTTGGGTAGTTGTTTCCATCATTGTGACAACATCATTGGCTACATCTTTAGGAATAATGCGCATCCCTCTGGGAGTATCGTCTAATTTCAGTAAGCTAACGGGGACTTTCACACCATTATTAGCTAATACTGCATAAGCTTGTGCAAGTTGAATAGGGGTGACGGATAAGCCATAACCATATGACATTACAGCTCTTTCAATTACTTGACGCTCAGAATAGTAAGGTAACTCGCCACTTCGTTCTCCCGGAAAACCGGTACTTGATAATTCGCCTATTCCTACATTGGAAAACAAGTTATGCATGGTATCTGGTGCTAGCGACAACGCTAATTTCGTTACCCCTACATTACTTGATTTAGTAATAATGCGAGTCAGTGATAAATCCCCATAATTCCTAAAATCTTTAATCTTTTTGCCTTTAATAAAGATATAACCAGGCTTAGTAGCCACAACAGAATCTCGGTTATATTTGCCGCTCATTATCGCTGCTGCAATTGTAAATGGCTTTACGGTAGAACCAGGCTCAAACACATCAGTTAATGCTCTATTACGTAACTGCTCTCCAGTTAAAACACTGCGATCATTAGGATTATATGAAGGCTGATTAACCATCGCTAATACTTCACCGGTCTTAATATCCAAAATAACAACAGATGCAGAATCGGCTTTATGAGACTTCACTGCCGATTTAAGTTCTTTATACGCTAAATATTGCAATCTAAGATCGATACTAAGCGCAATATCTTTACCTGTTTCAGGCTCTTCTATTAATTTGATATTTTTTATCACACGGCCTAATCGATCTTGCATGACCAGCTTCTTTCCTTCACTGCCAAGTAGCGCTTTTTCATAAGCAAGTTCAATCCCCTCTTGTCCTGCACCATCAATACCAGTGAACCCTACTAAATGCGTTGCAACTTCCCCAGCTGGATAATAACGTTTGTATTCACGGTCAATATTGATGCCTTTTATGCCTAACGCAACAACCTTCGCTGCCAAATCAGGGGATATTTGCCGCTTTATATATAAGAACTCTCGTTTTACATTTTTCTTTAATCTACTGATTAATATCTGTGGTTTCTTATCTAACAGCTTAGCCAGTTGTCTAAGCTTTGCATCATTCACATTTACATCTTGTGGGTTAGCCCAAACTGCTGCAACCGGAGCGCTTACTGCTAAGGTCTCTCCGTTTCTATCTGTAATAACGCCTCTATGTGCAGCCATTTTCATGGTACGGATAGAACGTTTATCGCCTTGCGTTTGCAAAAACTCTCTATCATAAGTGTAAAGAGAAACCAGTTTTGCCACTATCGCCACGGCTATTAATGCAAGAAGCCCGCAAACCAGCCACAAACGCCAAGCTCTAGAATGCTGAAGCCCTAATGCCTTATCGCTCATAGCTCACCATTTCTACATTCTTCGATTTTGGCACATGCATGGCTAATTTTCGTTTTGCGATTTTTTCTACACGACTATTAGCGCCTAGCGCGCTTTGCTCTAATAGTAACTGCCCCCATTCCACTTGTAATTCATCGCGATGAGCAACAATTTGCTGCTGCGTATTAAATAATTGTCTGAACTGATAGGCCTGATAAACAATAGAAATACAGCTAATTATTATACAAATAAGCAGTATAACCACAATCAGTATTGGGCGCCCAATCTCGTTGGATGTCAGCAACACTTGCTCGCCACCAACTTGATCAATGTCTTGGAGAATCAGCTCAGGCTTACTCATGCGATTTTTTCTGTCACTCTCATAACAGCACTACGCGAGCGGGGGTTCTCATCTACTTCTGTTTTACTAGCTTTCACTTTTTTACTGATATCTTTTAAACGACAACGCAGCATATCATTCGTGTAAGGAATACCTTGTGGGCGTCTCGTCATCATTAGTTTCCATTCTCTAGAAGATAGAATCGTAAAGCG
>JBALXS010000008.1:0-79501 GCA_036960485.1 Oceanospirillaceae bacterium | reverse complement strand
CGCAAGAAGGTCGTGGCATCATACTTTACCTTCGTCAAGAGGGGAGAGGTATCGGTTTACTCAATAAAATCAAAGCTTACAACCTGCAAGATCAAGGTGCTGATACGGTAGAGGCAAATGAAAGGTTAGGCTTTGATGCTGATTTGCGTGAATACAGTATGTGTTTGCCAATGTTGCAGCACTTTGGCATTAAAAAATTACGCTTGATGACTAATAATCCACGTAAAGTAGCTGCAATGCAAAGCTACGGTCTTGAAATTAGTGCTCGCGAGCCTATTCAAGTGGGAAAAAATAGTCACAATGAAGGATACTTAGCGACTAAAGCTGGCAAGCTTGGGCATATGATGCAGGATTAATCATTTCCTGAATGTTGAGATAAAGTTAACAGTGTTTAATTGCCGCTATTTGGCTAGCTAATTAAGCAAATAAGCACTGTTATAACTTGATGTTGTTACAACTCTATAAGCTTCTAGCAGCTATTTTTGCTGCAATAATTCGATCAATCCCCACAGCATCTAATCCACACATTGCTAATTGCTGATCCCGAGTGCCGTGAGGTATAAAAGCATCGGGAATTCCCAAATGAGTAAATGTGACTGCCTTATCTGCTAAATATTCACTCACAGCAGATCCAGCACCTCCCGCAATAGCATGATCTTCTAAAGTGAAAAAGTGATGGTGATCATCGGCCAACTTCGTTAAAAGTTCTGTATCCAACGGTTTTGCAAAACGCATATCTACTAAACTTAAATCATATTTCTGAGCGTTGATCTTAGCTTGCTCTATAAGTGGTCCGAAGTTGAGTAGCGCCATTTTACTTTTACCGCGGCGTAACAAGTTTGCTTTACCTACACTCGCTGTGTCTTGGTTGGGTTGTAAGTTGTGGCAACTTCCACTGCCTCGAGGGTATCTAATAGCGATAGGCCCATCAGTTTTCAGCGCTGTATTTAGCGCTAGATAGAGTTCTTGCTCGTCACTAGGGACCATAATTACAGTATTGGGAATACAACGCAGTGCTGCTATATCGTAACAGCCAGCATGGGTTGCACCATCTTCTCCAACTAACCCTGCTCTATCGATGGCGATAATTACATTTAAGTTTTGTACTGCAATGTCGTGTATAAATTGATCGTAACCGCGTTGCAAAAAAGTTGAATAAATAGCAACGATAGGTTTAATACCGGCGCAAGCTAAGCCCGCGGCAAAGGTGAGTGCGTGTTGCTCTGCAATCGCAACGTCGAAGTATCGCTTTGGATATTGCTTGGCAAACTCAACTAAATCAGAGCCTTCTTTCATTGCAGGGGTGATAGCGACAATATCTTTATCTTGGCTAGCACGAGCTAATAACCAATTACCAAAGACATTAGCAAAGGTTTTTCGTTTGACAGCAACAGGGGTATCTATATTGCTTTGAGGCTCAATTTTAGTAATAGCATGATAGCCAACAGGATCCGATTCAGCAGGATAAAATCCCTTACCTTTTTTTGTGACTATGTGTAAAAACTGAGGTCCTGATTTACTTAAAACAGTTTTTATAGCAGGTATTAAAGCGTTAAAGTCATGCCCGTCGATAGGGCCTGTATATTCAAATGCTAGTGCCTCAAACAACGCAGTGTTTGCAGCACTGGCGTGCTTTGATCTAAGTTTGTTGGCTAGAAATTTAGCTAAGCCGCCTTCGTTCTCAGAAATAGACATCTCATTATCATTAAGGATAACAAGCAAGTTAGCGTCAACATGTGAGGCGTGATTGAGTGCTTCAAAGGCCATCCCGGCACTGAGTGCCCCATCACCAATTACCGCAACACTATGCTGCTGCAAGCCGTTTAGGCTGTCAGCAACAGACATCCCCAAGGCAGCACTAATAGAAGTGCTTGAGTGACCAGTGCCAAAATCGTCGTAAATGCTCTCACTGCGATCAGGAAACGGATGTAGCCCAGCTAATTGGCGAATACTTAACAGCGCACTTTTTCTTTCAGTTAGAATTTTATGCGGATAGCTTTGGTGCCCAACATCCCAAATTAAATGATCGTTTGGGGTATCTAGTAGATAGTGCAAAGCGATAGTCAACTCTACAACGCCTAAGCCGCCTCCAAAATGCCCACCCGTTTGGCCAACGCTGTAAAGTAAATAAGCGCGTAACTGTTCGGCCAAGCTAACAAGTTGATGCTGCTCAAGTTTGCGTAACTGTTGGGGGTTGGTGATACTATCAAGTAATTCAGTTGCAGGTTTGCTGCTGGGTATTTTGCTGTACATTAGTGGTCACGTTCTACAATATATTTCGCTAATTGGCGTAGCGGTTCGCCGCGTTTACCTAAGCAATGTGTTGCATCAATCGCTTGCTGGTAAAGGCTCTGCAACTTTTCCTGGGCACCTTCTACCCCTAATAGCGACGGATAAGTTGGCTTATTGGCTGCAATATCAGCCCCTTGTGTCTTACCTAAAGTTTGGGTGTCGCCAATGATATCTAAAATATCGTCTTGAACTTGAAAAGCTAAGCCAATGGCGTCGCCATATTCCAGTAAAGACTCTCTCGTTGAGCTGCTCACTTGTGCATTAGCGCTGATTATTCCCAACTCTATAGATGCGTTAATTAGCGCGCCAGTCTTATGGCAATGCATAGCTTGCAATTGCTCTAAATTCAAGGGTTTATCAACATTGGCCAAGTCAAAAGCTTGCCCAGCAACCATGCCGCTATCACCGCTAGCTTTACTTAAAATATTCACCATTTGTAGCTGGTGCGTAGCCGTTAAATCGTTTTGCTGTTGCGATAACCACTGAAAAGCGATGCATTGCAAAGCATCACCGGCAAGAATTGCAGTGACTTCGTCAAACTGTATATGACATGTGGGCTTACCACGGCGCAAATCATCATCATCCATCGCTGGTAAGTCATCATGGACTAAAGAGTAACTATGCAATGCTTCCATAGCGCAAGCAGCATCATCGGCGTTTGCTAAGTTGCCATTTAATGCCTGATTGACGATGTAAATAAGTGCTGGACGGATACGTTTGCCGCCATTAAAAACGCTGTAACGCATTGCTTCTTGTAGCGTATCTTGAATAGAACTATGTGCTAGGCGCTGTGCCAGCTGCTGTTCTAGGCGTAGTTGTATATGCTGTAAGTTATCGGTTATAAGCACTATTTTAGTTCTCAGGTTCAAATGGGACACTGACAAGCGTGCCATTTTGTTCCGTTAAAATTTGCACTTTCTGCTCAGCTTCATCTAGCATGCCTTGGCAATCGCGGGTCAATTTCACGCCTTTTTCAAAAGCTTTTAGAGATTCATCCAACGAGAGATCCCCTACTTCCATTTTATTTACTAAAATTTCTAAATCGGCGAGCGATTTCTCAAATGTTGCTGGTTTTTTTACAGTGGCCATTATTTTATCCGTATAATGCAAATAGAAAGTGTTAGAAAAAGGCCAATGCTAAACTATGCAGGCTGTGCTGAACAGGTTATATTTATTAGGCTTAAATTAACAATTACTTAATTTATAGCAGTATCTGCCGACATATCATTAGCTTAGCGAGATAATTGAATAACATGAGCATATTACAATTTCTGTGCTAGTTAAGAAACATCTAATATGATCTGGCTAAATGTTGCAGATTAACATTTTTTTTGTATACTTTTTATATAGTTGTGTATGGTGTATGCATAGTATAGTCAGAAAACTGCAAGATCTACTTTATAAAAAATTAACGCTTATTTATGTTTATACACTCGATAAACAGTTACTCTACATAAGGCTTTGATTTTACCTAAAGTTATCTTGAATTAAAAATAAAATATTTATACAGCAAAGACTGTAGATAATAGGAGTTTCATGTGGATATAGCCACGCTTGTTGGTCTGTTAGGCGGCTTTGGTATCGTAATAGCGGCCATGGCATCGGGAGGTGATGTAGGAGTATTTGTTAACACTCCTTCCATGCTGATTGTTCTCGGGGGATCAATATTTGTAGTATTGATGAAATTCACTTTAGGCCAGTTTTTAGGTATAGGCAAAGTGTTGGGCAAAGCATTTATGTTTAAGTCCGTTAAAATAGAAGACATTATTGCTGAAACAGTCGACATGGCAGATGCGGCGCGCAAAGGAGGGTTATTATCTCTAGAGGATAAAAAAGCCAGCGTCGAGTTTATGAACCGCGGTGTGCAGTTGCTAGTAGATGGCCACGACCCTGAAGTAGTTAAAGCATTACTTAACAAAGAAAAAAGTTTAACCACAGATCGACACACTGCCGCTATCAATCTTTTTTCCGCAATAGGTGATGTTGGCCCAGCGATGGGAATGATAGGAACGCTGGTGGGTTTAGTACAAATGCTTTCTAACATGAGCGACCCAAAATCGATTGGGCCAGCGATGGCAGTGGCATTGTTAACAACTTTATATGGTTCTATGCTAGCGACGATGGTTGCAATACCCATTGCAGATAAACTCACCGTTAGACGCGATGAAGAAGAATTGAGTCAAGCTTTGGTTATCGATGGTTTGTTAGCTATTCAAGCTGGGCAAAATCCACGGGTTATCGAGCAAATGTTGCGTAACTACTTACCTGAAGGCAAGCGCCCTAAGGATGAGGATTAGTACTCATGAGTGATGAAGAAGAGCAGGATTGTCCTGTCTGTGTCCCCGGTCTGCCAGCTTGGCTGGCAACCTTTGGGGATTTAATGGCACTGTTAATGTGCTTCTTTGTATTGTTGTTATCGTTTTCAGAAATGGATGTATTGAAGTTTAAGCAACTTGCCGGATCAATGCGCGAAGCTTTTGGTGTACAAAACCAAATTAAAGTAGAAGATGTCCCTAAAGGCACCTCTATTATCACCCAAGAGTTTAGCCCAGGGCGACCTGAACCAACACCGTTGAATGAAGTGCGTCAAATGACTGTCAATAATGATATGAATACCTTGGATATTCGATCAGAAAAAGGAGAGTCAGATACCTTAGATCTGCTACAGGGTGAAGCTGATCGCCAAAAAGAGACAGAGAAAAAAGAGCAGGCGAAGAAAGATGCTGTGCAATTTGCTGCAGTGCTGTCTAAAGAAATAGATGAGGGTAGCATTGAGATAGAAACTGACGGTAAAAAAATCATCATCAGAGTGCAAGAGAAAGGCTCATTTGTATCAGGATCTGCTCGCTTGCGGGATGAGTACATTCCAGTCATCGCTAAAATCCGTGATTTATTGCTAACGATTAAAGGCAAAATTAGCATTGAAGGACATACCGATAATATACCGGCAGATGGGAGAGTCTTTATCTCAAACTGGGATTTGTCTTCAGCGCGGGCGCTGGCAGTTGCGAATGAAATTTTTGCTGATTCACGTATCCAGCAAAGCAAATTTGAAATTGTTGGGCGTGCCAATACTAGGCCGTTAGTCCCTAATAATACCGCTGCTAATCGAGCAATTAACAGGCGTGTAGAAATTATTGTTGAGCGCGGCAGGGATAATGAAAAAATTGATCGTATTAAAGTGAAAGAAGCAACAGATACTAGCGATCAAGGGTTAAGTACCGAAGAAATTTTTTAAGTGGCAATTTTCTTTAAAAAAGCACTGAGCTAAGATATTAAATATAAACTTAAGCTCAGTGTTTCTGGTTTTCGATACACTTCAATATACTGCAAAGTTTTTACACTTGACTGTTAAACTAGCCATTAACTTAACTACTCAATCTAAGTTTACAAATAGTCACTTATACACAGAAACAATTCTAACAGCAGATAAATATTTAATTCAAAGGCTCTTATCATCTCCTTACCCATCACATCATTTCTAGCAGAGATATCTGAGCGTTTAGCTGCGAGTAATAATCTCGTATTGCAGGCAGAGCCTGGCGCTGGCAAATCTACTGCGTTACCGCTAAGTTTGTTACAAGCCAATTGGCTACAGGGCAAACGCATCATTATGCTAGAGCCTAGGCGTGTTGCGGCTAAATCTATCGCTTATTACTTAGCTCAGCAGTTGAATGAAAGCGTTGGGATAACGGTTGGCTATCAAATAAAAAACGAGCGGGCTATCTCGGCTGCCACAAGATTAGAAATTGTGACGGAAGGAATATTAACGCGCCGTTTGCAAGCTGATCCAGAAATTGCAGATATTGGGCTAATCATTTTTGATGAATTTCACGAGCGCTCCCTACACACCGATTTATCGCTATTACTCAGCTTAGAAATTCAGCAAACACTGCGTGAAGATTTAAAGCTATTAGTGATGTCAGCCACTATAGATACCCAAATGCTGGCCAAGTATTTAAATACCGAACATATAATTAAGTGTGAAGGGCGTAACTACCCAGTAACTATTGATTACGTTAAAGCGAGTAGATCGCCATTAGCTCTACAAGTGGTGCAAGCTTTGGCTAGTGTTATGGGCTCTGTGTTAGGTGATGTTTTAGTTTTTTTGCCAGGGCAAAGAGATATTGAACGCTGCATAAAACAAGCAAAAGATCACTTTACTGAACAAGCTGATATACAATTTTTAGCCCTTTACGGCGCTCTACCTCTTAAACAACAAACACTAGTGCTAGCGGCGAATATTAAAGGAATAAGGCGCGTAATATTCAGCACTAACATTGCTGAAACGAGTTTAACCATTCAGGGCATTAGCTGTGTTATTGATAGTGGTTTAGAAAAAGTACTCGTTTATGATCCTGCCAGTGACATGACACGTTTAGAAACGCTGTATATTTCTAAAGCCTCAGCCGAGCAAAGAACCGGTAGAGCAGGACGTTTACAAAGTGGTAGCTGCATTCGTTTGTGGACTGAACAGCAGCAACAGGGCTTTAATGATTTTCAAAAAGAAGCGGTGCTCAATAATGATCTTAGCGCATTAGTATTAGATTTAGCACAGTGGGGAAGCACCCAGTTCAGTGAAGTTAACTGGTTAACAGTGCCGCCTAAAGCACACTTTGATACTGCACAGAAAACGCTATCAGCGTTAGGGTTACTCAATGAAAGCCAGAAAATTACAGCATTAGGTAGCAAGGCTGTAAAGCTTGGATTACCACCTAGGTTGGCGGCAATGTTATTAAGCGTTACTACTCATATCAGTAACACAGCAACTGACACAGACAGAACAATTGCCTGCCAGTTAGCGGTATTATTAGCCGATAGAGATATTTTTCTAGGATCTAATAGTGTTGACCTCGCAGAACGTTTACTGGCACTGCAAGCACATGCAAAAAATCCACAAGCAGCCTATCGTCAGTACCCGATCAAACGTGGCGTAATAGAACCGTTTCAGATGAGCGCTAAGCGTTTAGCTAAGCAAATATCTCTCTCAACACTTAAGTCAGATTATACACTCAACCAATTACAAACCAGCTTGGCACAGCTCTTATTAGCCGCTTTTCCCGACCGTTTAGCCCAAAGGCGAAATCTTGGTAGTGGTCGTTACTTACTCGCTAATGGCAGAGGCGTGTATCTATATGAGGATGATGCGCTGTTTAACAGCGAATGGCTGGTGGTTGCAGATTGTGACGCACAAAAAAAAGAAGGGCGCATTTACACGGCAGCGGCTATCAACATGGCAGAAATTGAAAGTGTGTTAGGCACTAAATTTAGCCACCAAGAGTTGTTTGATTACGATAAAGAAAAGCAAAAGATCACAGGGCGTGCCATAACTCAATATGGCGCAATTCGTTTAAAAACAATCATTATCGCACGCATCCCAGATGACAAGCTGCAGCAGTGTTTGCTACAAGTACTTAATAAAACAGGCCTAACATTATTAAATTGGACGGCAGAATGTGAAAACTGGCTATGTAGAACACAGTGGTTAGGTGCACAAATGGCCAGTTTCAAGCAATTATCTAAAGCTTGGTTGATCGATAATGTTGAACAGTGGCTGGTGCCTTACCTTACTAAAGTTAAGAGTATTGCCCAGCTGAAGCAACTAAAGCTAGCGCCAATATTAATCAATATTCTGTCTTGGCAGGAGCAGCAACTTTTAGATCGCGAAGCCCCAACACATTATAAAACGCCCAGTCAGAAAAAAATAATGATTACATATGACAGTATTCAAGGCCCCACTGTTGCTGTGGTTTTACAAGAGATGTTTGGCGAAATCCAATCACCACGGATAGCTGCAGGAACAGTTCCTTTGCGGTTTGAACTCTTATCACCGGCCCGCAGGCCGATTCAAACGACAAGTGATTTGGAAAATTTCTGGAACAGCTCTTATTTTGCAGTAGCGAAAGACATGCGTGGGCAATATCCTAAGCATAGATGGCCCGAAAAGCCATTATTAGAAAAAGCCGGAAAATCGATAAAAGCTAGACGTTAGCTTCCTTTTAAGAATTAAGCGCTATGCAGGTTAAGAGATCCCAATTGAAAATATTACTACTAAGCGCCTACGACGCAGATAGCCATCAATATTGGCGCAAAGGGTTAGTTGCACAGCTTCCTGAACATCAATGGACAGTGCTGACGCTACCCGGGCGATATTTTTCTTGGCGTATACGTGGCAATAGCATGAGCTGGGCATTTGGTAAAGATGCTGCTTTATTGCACGCAGAATATGATTTAGTCATCGCCACTTCCATGACAGATTTATCTGCTTTGAAAGGTTTTGTGCCATCGTTAGCTAACACAGCAACGCTACTTTATTTTCATGAAAACCAGTTCGCCTATCCTGCCACTGGAAAAGCACGGGCCAATGTTGAACCACAAATATTAAATTTGTACTCGGCACTAGCAGCGCAAAAAATAGCTTTTAACAGCCACTATAATTACCAAACATTTATGCAGGGTGTTGACGCTTTATTACAAAAGCTGCCCGATCAAATACCCGCAAATGTAGTTACTTTACTCAAGCAAAAAAGTAGCGTTTTACCGGTACCTTTAAGCGGTTCTAATATGACATTAGTCGCTACACTTTGGTCGCAGTATGCTGATGTCAGCTTGGAGCATCGCCCTTTGCTCATTACTTGGGCTGCGCGTTGGGAATACGATAAAGGGCCAGATAGATTACTGGCAATAGTGCAGTTGTTAGAAACGCAAGGTATTGATTATAGGCTATGCATTATGGGCCAATCATTTCGACAAATCCCCGAGCCATTTACTCAGCTTCAGCAACAGTTTGCACATCGAATTGATCAATTTGGTTATGCCGATACACCAGCGCAATACCAAAGTTGGCTGCGCGATAGTGATCTATTTATCTCCACTGCGCAGCATGAATTTCAGGGGTTATCTGTATTAGAAGCAGCGGCACAAGGCTGTATACCAATACTGCCTGATCGCTTGGTGTATCCTGAATTATTCGCAGCACATTTCTTATACGCATCGCACCAACAAGCATCCCAAGAGGCAGAATCTGCAGTCGCTTTAATTTTAAAATTCAAGCACAGTGAATTACAAAATGAACAGCTAGCTGATATTGATTACAGCTGGGATAAACTGGCCACTCAATATCGAGTGCTGATCAATGAGTGTGCCCAATGTGATGATTAGGAATTATGCTTGATGGTGTGTATACATCAAGTGCCTTCCATTATATTCCTCGAAAAGTCCATTTATGTTTATTGGCGCTACTGATGCTACCTTCTCTAAATTAGTAATGGGCTGCATGATTTATTTCTAGCCATTTTCTACTTCATCTTCCGCAGATTTGAATACTTAATTGAGAAATTCAAGTGTTTATTCAGAGCGGCTAATAGTAAACTCGAACAATAATTGTTGAGCAAAACCAAAACCTTGAATTTATTTGTTTTAAGTCTTCCCTCGGTGTGCTCTGTGTCCTCTGTGGTCAATCAATGTTTTAAAAGCTTTTGTTACCACCGAGGACACAGAGGCGCTGCGCTACACAGAGAAGTCACCACATTGAGAAAGCTAAAACTTTAAATTCCTTTGGGTTATTGATCGCGCTTACCTAATTTCACTTCGCCTAGCCTTACTTTTCTAGATTAGTAATCAGCTGCATAATTTCCTTCCAGCCATTTTCAGCTGCTGGCTCTGCCGATTCGAATACAGAATTCAATAACTCAAATTGCGTGGCCGTCAACATGCTGTTTAATTGTGAACCACTTTGTGTAAGCTGCAGTATTTTGATTCTTTTATCTTGTTTGTTTTGCGACGTTTCCACTAGCCCCATGCTAATTAACTGACGCAAAGGAGTATTTAGCGCTTGTTTGCTAATAGCGAGTGTCTTAAGTAAATCGCCAACTGAGCCCTCGCTATTTTGATCCACGAAATAAAGGATGCGGTGATGCGCGCGATTCAAGCCGCGTTTATCTAATAATTGGTCAGCCCGCTCAGTAAAGACACGATAGCTGAAGTAAAAGAGGCGGATAGCCTCATGCATTTGTTGAGTTTTATTTAGGTCAATCATATTGACATTAATATATTAATCGAGATAAAGTGTCAACAGGTCAATATATTTGACCTATTACTTAAACACTACCTCAATTGTAAAATAAGGATATTTCCCCATGACTGTTTCACAACATCAATTGTCTACTCGCTTAAAGCGGCTTCACTCGTCACCCATCAGAGAAATACTTTCAGTGGCTTGTGAGCCAAATATGATTTCTTTCGCGGGCGGGCTACCTGCAGATTCAGAACTACCGCAATTGGCATCAACGGTATCTGTTAGATCTGATCTACAGTACGGCCCATCTGAAGGAGAGGCTGCTTTAAGGGATAAAATTGCAGTGGACTTACGCGAACGGGGAATTAATGTTGAATCGAACAGGGTAATTGTTTTATCTGGATCACAGCAAGGCATTGATTTAGTGGCGAAACTAGCAATCGATGATGGAACAAAAGTAGCGGTAGAATCGCCAACTTATCTCGCTGCACTGCAAGTATTCTCTTTTTTTGGTGCCCACTACCTGCCTTATTCGATTGACACTATTGATGATGCTTTTACATCACACCTGCCATCGCTGCTTTACTGCGTACCGACGTTTCAGAATCCTTCTTCCCATACGTATACTCACCAGCAAAGAGGGAAACTCGCACAAACCTGTGATGAGCAGGGAATACTACTGTTTGAAGACGATCCATATAGAGAATTGGTATACGAGACTTGTGATAGAACGCCAGTTGTCTGCTATCTCACACAATCGAGCTGGGTTTATCAATCGTCGTTTTCCAAAACACTCGCCCCTGGTGTAAGGCTTGGCTATCTGGTTTGTTCTGAAGATTTGTTTGAGCCGTTATTAATTTTGAAACAAGCAGCAGATTTACACTCCAGCAGAATATCACAGCGTATAGTGCTCAATTTGCTAAATGATGCAGCAGCCGGTGAACGCCTTGCGCAATTACGCAACGAATACAAACACCGTAGAGATCATTTTGAGCTATGCTTGCAGCGCCACTTTTCAAATATAGCGCAGTGGAAAGTGCCTGCTGGTGGGCTATTTTTCTGGCTAAAACTAAACGCCAAGCATCCTTTGCGCATGACTGATTTACTACCTTTGGCCATCAAGGCAGGTGTGGCATTTATGCCGGGTGAGCCTTTTTTTGCAAGTGATATAAAAGCATCAGGATGCTTTAGATTAAGCTTTAGTAATACAGAGCCCCAAGATGTAGATCGCGGTTTGGCGATACTTGCAGGTATCATTAGTAAAGCGCTATTGAGTAATAGTGCTAGTGAAAACTAAGTACTAATGTGGTTTATAAAGTGTTGTGGGAGGCAGATCTTTCTTTTGAATTAAAGTCAAAAAAGATCAAGATCTGACTTTGTTCTATTCTGCGCGGGATAAACTAGGTGTTAATTAATAATCAGTTTAGCATCATATAGAAGATGGCCATGCTAAGTGTTGTCATAAATATCTCCAATCACAAAAACGTACGTTATGACGTTCGTAGTGTCAATGTGAGCGACAAAAGCTATCAATGCTCAATCCCATGAAATATTTCTCTATGATCCTCAAACATATTAATAATAGCTGACATCATCAACCTAACCGCGGCTGATTTGCGCATATCTTTGTGGATAAGTAGGTATAAATGAGCGCTATCGTCGGCGATCGTTTGTAGTTTTTGTAGCTGTGGTACGCGATCTCCGACAAAGCAGGGTAGTATCCCTAATCCGCAGTTTTGCAGCATAGCATCTAGTATTGTCACTCCATTGTTAGAACGGATCACCGGCAGTTTTTTTCCTAATTGTTTGCGCAGCCACACTTGGCTACTGAAATAAACGTGTTCATCATCAAAGCCTATCCAATCACATTGGCTATACCTATCTTCGCTCAAGGCTGCTGGGTTTTGCTCAACATACTGCTGGCTTCCATAAATAGCATAGTGGTAGTGGCCGAGCTTTTTGGCGATGATGTCGGGTAAATCTGGAATGCATTTGCGTATGCTAATATCGGCTTCACGTCTTGAGAGATTGGCGGCGTTATGAGCAATGGCGATTTCGATCTCTAAGTTGGGGCATTGTTTGCGTAATGTGGGTAAGTGGGGCACCACAAACTGTGCGATTTGCTCGTACATAGAAATACGCACAGTACCTGATACATCGCCATTGAGGGAGTCATTGAAACTGGCTTGCTGTCGATGCACTGCGCTGGCAGCGCTTTGCATGTTTTTTGCAAACGGGATTAGCTGCTCTCCGTGCGCTGTTAATACTACGCCATCTGGTAGGCGATCAAAAAGCTGCGTCCCTAAACTATCTTCTAAGGCTTTTAAGCGTCGCCCTACTGTAGGCTGGCTTACTTTCAGTGCTTTAGATGCAGCGGATAGTGTTCCTTGTTCACAGATAGCGAGAAATATTTTTAAGTCATCCCAAGCAAAATTCAAAATAGAGCTCCTTACTTTTATTATAGAGTTTTTAAGACTGAGTCTTCAGTGCCGAGTATCCAGTACATGCTAATAGTTTATTACCGAAGCTATTCATAAATGTACCGATACTGTTAGTAATTGTCTACAGCTATACAAATAAATTAGAGTTAAGCTATTAACCATGACTAGCTAGTGCTCATCTTGAAACGCTCGCAGTAGATATCCGTTTTAGGATGGGCATTAGCTAATCAACAGACATACCAATGATCGGTAATTAATAATAAACAGGAGTGCAAAATGTATTTTAATCAAAAGCTATGGTCGTTAACCGTTACAGTGAGGCGCAAAATAGTAGCGTCTGTATTGATGGGAATTAGTAGCAGCGTTATCGGTATTGCACGGTTATTACTGCTGGGCTGGTTGCTAGGTAAATTGATAGCGGGTGATAGCATACAGCAAGTTTGGCCACTCGCTTTAGCAACGTTAATCACTATGCTTGCTTATGCATTGTGGGAGTATCAAAGGCTGCTGCTGACTCAAAAAACCGCCGCAATTGTGCAACATTTACTGCGCACTAAACTGTTTGATCAAATTGTAAAATTAGGTCCTAGCTACTTTGCTACCCAGCGCAGCGGTGAGGTAACTAACGCGGCGGTAGAAGGGGTAGAACAACTAGAAATTTACTTTGGTCGTTACTTACCTCAGTTGTTTGTGGCAGCTATAACCCCCATTGTTATCTTCGCTATAGTGTCACAAATTGATTTGCCGGTGGCCTTTGTATTACTCTGCGCTGCGATATTCACTTTATTTGCACCCAGCATATTCCAGCGCTGGGATAGCCGTCATTCTATGCAGCGCGCTAAAGATTACCGCGCGTTTGCATCTGAGTTTTTAGATGCTTTGCAAGGTT
The DNA here is from genome assembly GCA_036960485.1 of Oceanospirillaceae bacterium. Taxonomy (GTDB): domain Bacteria; phylum Pseudomonadota; class Gammaproteobacteria; order Pseudomonadales; family Balneatricaceae; genus Rs1. The sequence goes on along the minus strand of JBALXS010000008.1, from coordinate 65,862 downwards.
TGGTCACTCTAAAAGCTTTTGGCCAAAGCAAAGCGCGCGCAACTAAGCTGGCAGAAAAAGCGCATCATTTATTTCAAAGTACTATGTGGGTTATGTCTACCAATTCACTCGCGCGAGGGATTACCGATATAGGAATTACGCTCGGTGCAGCAGCAGCTCTGAGCCTATCTGCTTATCGCGTAAGTGAAGGGTTAATGAGCTTTGAAAGCTTACTCTTAGTGTTGCTGTTGGGTGTTGAAGTATTTAAACCGCTTAGAGAGTTACGCTCATTAATGCATGCGGGTATGTTGGCGCAGTCAGCAGCGAAGCAAGTTTTTAGTATTTTAGACGCTAAAAGTGACATGGAAGATGACTACAGTAACGCTAAAGATCTCGTGTTTAAAGAGATGTCAGTGAGTTTCGAGCAAGTCAGTTTTGCCTATGATAAGCGCAGCACACTTAACGATAACAGCGCTGGGCCTTTAGTGCATGACAATTTAAGCTTCAATATAGCGCCGGGTCAACAAATTGGTGTGGTGGGCAGCAGTGGTGGTGGAAAATCAACTATCTTAAATTTGCTGATGCGCTTTTACCAACCACAATCGGGGGTAATACGTATTGGTGGAATCGATATTGCACAATTATCGCTCAAGCAACTGCGTTCACAATTTGCCGTCGTCAGCCAAAACACCCATTTATTTCACGGCACAGTTAAAGAAAACCTGTTACTAGGTGCAACTGATGTCAGTGATGAGCGCTTAATGGCAGCAACGCAAGCGGCTAATGCACATGAATTTATTGAGCAACTTGATGGAGGTTACAACAGTATTATTGGTGAACGCGGTGTGCGCCTATCCGGTGGGCAGCGCCAGCGTATCGCTATCGCTAGAGCATTATTGCGCGATGCGCCGATGCTTATTCTCGATGAAGCACTTTCGTCTGTGGATGCCAAAAATGAAGCGCATATTCAAACTGCTTTAGAACGTTTAATGAAAGGGCGAACCACTTTGATCTTAGCGCATCGCCTGGCCAGCGTTATTAACTGTGATCAAATTATCTTACTCGATAAAGGGCAAGTAGCCGAGGTTGGCAGCCATGCGCAATTGCTGGCTAAAAAAGGCGCTTATGCACAGCTAATGGCTTCGCAATTAAATACCGCACACCAGCTTTGCGTCAATAAAGCAGAAGTGCAGAAAAATAGCGAAGAAAGCGTGCAGGCACTGAGCAGCGCCACTATTAATCAAGAGAGCATAGATGCTAATCAAGAGAACTTAGATACTCAACAAGATAATATATTACAAGGAGATAAGCACAGTTGGCGCCAAGTTATCGCGATGTTATTGTCTTTTGCGGTTAATTGGAAAGGGCGCTTAATCGGTACGTTTATATTAGGTACCTCACGCGTTTTTACCTATATAGCCGTAAGTGTGTTTTCAGCGCTGGCAGCGGCAGCGGTAAAAAATGGCACTGATTATAGTTTGTGGCTACAGTTGCTAGTGGGCAGTGCTATTGCAGCAGCGATTTTGCACTGGCTAGAATCTTGGTTGGCACATGATATGGCCTTTAGAATGTTATCTGAAATGCGCATCAAGCTATTTCAAAAGCTCGAGAGCTTAGCGCCAGCTTTCATGGTGCGTCATCGCAGTGGTGATTTGATCAATTTAGCCACGCATGATGTAGAAATGGTCGAATACTTCTTCGCACACACCATAGCACCAGTGTTTGTGGCTATTTTAGTGCCTAGTGCTATTTTGGTATTGATCGCCAATTTCTCCACTGTGCTGGCATTAACTTTATTACCCTTTATCCTGCTAGTTTTTGTGATGCCGATTTTGTTTCGCAAACGCATTGATGAAGCGGCAAATAAAGCGCGGGTTGTACTGGGTAGTTTATCGGCGCATACCGTTGAAAGCTTGCAAGGTTTGTCTGAATTACTCAATTATCAAGCCACTGATAAGCGCCGCGAGCAATTTGAAGTGCTGCTAGAAAAGCATAAAAAACAACGTATGAAATTTTTTAAAGTCAGTGCTGGGCAAAGCGTGTTGGTGGAGTTCATTACTTTGAGTTCAGCGTTATTGCTATTAGTTATTGGCGCGCCTTTAGCCAGTGCAGGAGCGTTTGATAGCGTATATTTACCACTCATTGCGCTGGTGGCAGTGATGGCATTTTTACCGGTAATAGAAGTGGCAGATGTAGGGCGCCAACTTTCAGATACGCTAGCGGCAACTAGCAGGTTAATGCAAGTAGAAGAGAGCGAACCAAGTGTTAAAGATAACGGCACCCAAAAGCCTGTCCTTAAAAGCGCTGACAGTGATGATGAAGCGCTAAAAGTAGAATTCAAAGGCATCTCTTTTAGCTATGTGGATGATTTACCAAAAGTGATCCACAAACTAGATTTAGTACTTGAAGCCGGCTCAAAAGTTGCATTAGTAGGAGCATCGGGGGCGGGTAAAAGTACCTTAGCGCATTTGTTGATGCGTTTTTGGGATCCACAAACCGGTTCTATCAGCATTGATGGAATTGACATTAAAGACATGCCACTGGATCATTTCAGGCAGTTCGTGGCAATCGTTGCGCAAGATACCTATTTGTTTAACGATACGCTTAAGGAAAATTTATTAATGGCTAAACCCCAAGCTACGCAGCAAGAATTGTTAAGGGCAGTAAGCTTGGCGCAGCTGGGCGATTTTGTCGCAGGACAAAAAGATGGCCTAGATACCATTGTAGGCGAGCGCGGTTTTTCACTGTCAGGTGGACAGCGCCAGCGCTTATCCATTGCTAGAGCTTTCTTGCGAGATGCACCGATATTGATTTTAGATGAAGCAACTTCTCATTTGGATGCTATAAGTGAAGCCGCGGTGCACAAAGCATTAGCGATGTTGATGAAACACAGAACCACGTTAGTGATTGCGCATCGCTTAGCAAGCATTGAAGATGCCGATAAAATCGTAGTGGTAGATCAAGGGCAAATCATGGAGCAGGGCACGCATCAGCAGTTATTAAGCCTAAACGGTGAGTATGCGAAACTACAACGCTACCAACAGTCAGTGATCGCGGCTTAGCTTCAAGATTAAATTGCTGTTTAAGTCTCAAAACACCCTCAAAAAAGCTGTTTAATGAGCGTCGATCTCCACTTTTAACCCCAAGTAAGGGCTTAGGCTGGATGTGTTACTATCTGCGCTGCCAGATGGCAGGTATAATAACTAGTTCAGCAGTTAAATGACAAAAACTGGCACAGCTTTTCGCACTTATCTGGCGAGTCTAGGATAATGCATCATAAATAACTAAATTGAGTACTGTAATGAGCGAAGAAATTAAATACAAAAACAATCCACTAAATGGTGTGAGTTTAAAAAAAGTACTCAATGAGCTAGTGACTCAATATGGGTTTGATATCCTGTTTGCCTACTTAAATATCAACTGCTTTAAAACCAACCCAAGTGTTGATTCTAGCTATAAGTTTTTGAAAAAAACGGACTGGGCTCGTGAAAAAGTAGAAGGCTTTTATATGTACGAATATAAAAGGTTACCGAGAGCTTCTTCTGAGCAATTTGCGATACCGCCAAGAGATCGTATTGTGCCGGATGGCCAAGTACCGAGAGAGCCTGCTGACCTATCACTGGAAGATGCGGTACGCTTACAAGAAAAGCGTGCTAAAAAAACGGCAGAAAGAAGCCGTGGATCAAATGGTAGAGGTAGCTTTAATAAAGGTAGAGGGCAAGATAAGAGCAGAAAACCAAGAGAAAGTAGCCCTTGGGATAAGCAAGACAATCATAAAAGCAGTGGCGGTTATTCACGTGATGACAATTCAGATTCAAGTAGCGCAGCAGATGGCGATCCTTGGGCTAACTGGAAGAAGTAACCATTATGCAGTTGTGGCTATGCTACAACTGCATCTGCGTTAAATATAGTACTACCGGCTGATTATCTACCAGCCTTCTTTATATTCAGCATTATCTATTCAAAGGCTCTCTAAAGGGGTCAGTGCTCTTTCTTTGTTTAATGGGCGAATTCCATTGAGATCAAGCTGATAGTAGTCTACATGCTCAGCAGTTACCCTAACTTGGCTAGAAAAAATAATCACACTGGTATTAGGCAGAATGTGCTTAATGCCTGCCAATAGCTCATTTATTTCATCGATGTTCCTACCCGGCAAAGCATTGTGCATTAATAGTACTTCTGGGCGCTTAATTAAAGCTCGCATCAGTTGGATGTTTTGTTTGGCAATTTGCGGTAATCGCTCTCCACGTATACCTACTTTTGAGAGGGATATCACAATCAATACCAATGCTTCGGCTTGGTTCTCGATCAGCGCTTGTTCGACAATATCTACTAATTTTTGATGTTGTCGATGATTATTTGGTGCTCTTTCAAAGCCCCAAAGTAGATTCTCCATGACTGTCAATCTTTGGTTCATACGCCCTTTACGCAAAGGTTCGAAATAATCAGAGAAAGCGCTAATAGGTGAAGAAATTAACTGCTTGCGCAAGGCTAAAATGGCTGATTTAAGTGGTTCATCAATCCACGTTTTGCCGTGCATGCTGACGCGTAAGCTCAGTGCCATACTCAATAAAAACTCGCAGCTTGGTAGGTGATCGGGCCTACCCATACAAGTCGATAGCTGTTTTCGCACACAATCAACATCATAAAAACGGTAACTGTTGTTAAGCTGATCATTAGGGCCTAACTCTTCCATTTGATTGATAATATGATAAGCCAGTTTTTCTCCTACATCGCGTAAGTTTTTGTATATGCCTGCTCTATGTAGTGCTTTGACGAATAGAGGATGATCGCTCAATGTTTGCAATGTTTGCTGCTCGTCTTGGCTTTCAAGTAAACCAAAAGCAATGTTTTCAATAACGCTTAAGTGCTCGCTATATTGTTGAATATCAAACCTTTCAATAAGTTCGTCCGCTTCTACGCCGCGTAAACTAGTAAACAAATCTTCCTTTGTAAGAGAAAATTTATCGTGAATAGTTGGGGCGATCGCCAGTGGGTCTATATAATCTTTAAGGCCAAACTCAAACACTGTGCGTCTAGCACCAATGGCAGATAAAACATCTTGTAGCCAAAGAGATAGCTCTGTCCAGCCCTGCACTCCTGCCAATGAGAAATCGGTCCATATATCATCGATACTATCAATGCTGTTGCCTGAAGCGGCTGACTCTATTATCGTTTCTAGCTGTGCCGCGTTTAATAAAGAAAGGGTCCTTTTCGGCGACTGTTGTCGTAAGCCATAGTTAATATTTTGTAAAATAGTCCCTTCTATCATAAAAGGTTCAGGACCAATATAGGCTACTTTTTTAGTTAATAATTCTGAAGCTAAAGCGTTGATGCTCATCTCACCAATTTTTATATCACCCGCTGCTAATGGCTCTAACTTAACGATGCTCATGGCAAGTTTTCGCAGCAATACTTCGCTGTCACTGAAAATATTTAAGTGACTGCCTGGCTCTATGTCCAAATTAATGTTTTGGCTGATAAAATCGCCTCGTTCATTTTTAATATATAGGTTTTTAAGATACAACCCTGCACTAAAATTGGGGATATTGTCCGTTCTTTTTGCGACAAAATCAGCCAGGCCTTCCGGATTAAATTGCTCTTGTATATATTCATAGCGTACTTTCGAATCTTGATATTGCTGATAATAAGCGAGTAGCTCTTTCCAGGGGGAAACGAGATCTTTATAAGCGGCTAATGCGGCGACTAGCGCGCCGATACTTAGCTGACCTTTGATGACAAGGATTCCACCAACAGCATAAAACAGAATGGGCGGTAGCTGATTTAAAAAATTGTTGATAAATTTCATCAAGAATTTCTGTTTGAAAATATCAAAGCGAATTTTAAATAATCGTCCTAAAGTGTGTGAAAATTGGGCTAAATGGTATCGCTGTGTACCGTGTAATTTAATCTCACGTTGGCCGTCAACCGCTTCACCTATTTGGCCTGAAAAATGTCTAACTACGGTTACTCGTTGCTTTTTTAGTTTGTTGAGGCGCTTTTGCATTTTAGGGATGATGTAAGCTTGTAATGGAATCATCGAAATAGATACTAAGCCCAAAATAGGATCTTGCATGAACATAAAGGTCAAGATGGTCAACATTGTGCCACCTTGAAAAAGGGGCTGCGCTAAACTGTCTCCAATAAAACCTGCTAGAGGTTCGGTTTCAGAGGTGACCGTTGAAATGATTTCACCTTGGGAAATGCGCTGAAACTGAGCGGGCGGGAAACGTAACACTTGGCTGATAAGTTGGTAGCGCAAGCGCCTTACCATGCGCTCGCCAATAATCCCTTTGAAGGTATTGATACGCATTTTGAAAGCGCCATTAAACAATACTGTCAGTAGCAGCACTGCACATAGCAGTAGTAAAAAGCTGATAGGGGTAAATTGCATATCCCAAATACTTCTATCACCTTCACCGGCAATGGCTTCGTTGATAATTATTTTTGGCAGCTCTAGAGAGAAATACAAAATAGGGAAGATTATCAGCGTTAAAAGCAATACTTTAAGCTGTTCCCTGCCACTGTATTTAAGAATAAAACTCTTGAGTGTTGGTTCCATTACACGTATTCCTACAATTTCTTATGCTTTTATAATGAGTATAAAGATTTAATATACGCTCTGTTAGCCTTAAACCAATCTAGTAGAGGTAATAGATGTAGTGTGTTTTTATTGTATTAATAGTGGGAATTGGTCAGCATATGATGGGGGTTAGGCTAGTGATTTCAACTTGCTGGCGTTGAAGAGTATTGCTAACGTGTTAAACATTAGCAATTTCAATGTTACTCACTTTCATCAGAGCCATAAATGTCTCTGTTGTGCTGTGCATAAGCGACGCTAAAAGCCGCATGCTGAAATTTCTTTAACCCAAGCTCTTCAACTGTGACATCTAAAGGATTACGCTTGATTAATTCTTTAATTTCAGTAGTAGATAGCAGCATAGTCGGTGTATCCAATAATTGCAGTATCGCTTCAATCTTAAAGCTAGTAGCACTACCTGCAAATTTACCTTTTTGCATGCGCTCAACTACCGCGAATTTTTCAATTTTATAATCTTCAATCAATTTCTCAATCGCGAATTTGAAACTGTGCATTGCTTCGGATGTTGCAGAGTTTGAAATCGCAAAAAGTCTTTGACGACAATCAGCAACATTAAAAGCTCCCTGCTGATAATCTAATAGGCAAATAATGACTTCAGCCCCTTTTAATTCAATCCCACAAATACGCATTACAATTGCCTTCTCTTACTATAATTTCAAAGCGCTATTGTAACTGCAAATGTTGAAATTGTCAGAGTAAATAGCTTAATAATAGTGAGAAATATATTTAGCGGGTGTGAGCTGATTGTGTGTTAATTTAGGGTGGTTTTACTAGAATAGAGCATTCGTTAAAAATATTAGCGTCTTTAAAAAACTGCAGTAGGAATAATTATGCAGCAAATAAACATACAATATATGCCAACCCCGTTTGGCGAATTAATGTTAGGTACTTATAATCAGCAATTGTGCCTATGTGACTGGCGCTATCGAAAAATGCGTAATGCTGTTGATAACAGAATTAAACGCTTATTGGATGCCAATTATGTGGAACAAACCGATAACGTAATCGTGCAAACGAAGGCAGAGTTAATTGAATACTTTGCGGGTAAACGGCAAACTTTTGATCTGCCTTTGTTGTTAGTAGGCACCGATTTTCAAAAAAGTGTTTGGCAGCAATTGCTAAGAGTTGAATACGGCACTACAGCATCCTATTTGTCATTAGCGACCGCAATGAATAATGCCAAAGCGATAAGAGCTGTTGGCACGGCAAACGGTGCAAATGGCATCTCAATTATAGTGCCTTGTCATCGAATTATTGGCAGCGATGGAAAATTAGTCGGCTATGCAGGAGGCTTAAATAGCAAAGAAAAACTCTTACACTTAGAGGCAAATACGGTAGGTAAATATACCCTGACGCATTCACTGGAACTTTTTTAACGAGCGCTAGATTCGATGTCGTATATGAATTTATTTATTTTAACTTATCCCTATTAAAATCAAAATTTTAGCTTTAAGATGAAATTTGTTAGCTCGCTCTAAACAGCTATTTATCGCTAGGAATAGCTTTCGCATTTAAGAATGTATTATAAAGAAATTCACCTGTATTTAATCCGAGGCAGAGTGGCTTTTAAATGTTTTTAAATAAGTATTTATACATTGAGTAATTCTTTTAGGATCTACATGGAAGCAAATCAAACACGTGGAATATTGTGCATGTTGGGGGCAATGGCGTTTATATCAGTACAGGAGGCTTTTGCTAAATATTTGGGTGAAATGCTGCCTATCCCACAAGTTGTTTGGGCACGATATATTGGGCACCTATCTCTCATGTTAATAGTGTTGTGGCCTCGATATGGTAACAGTATCTTTAGGGCGAATAGATTATCAATGCAGATCTTACGCTCGCTAATTTTGTTATTGGATACCGCTTTGTTTTTTTACGGATTAACCATGATAGGCCTAGCAGAAGCGACGGCGATCTTTTTTACAGTACCTGCACTGGTGGTTATGTTATCTATTCCCTTGCTTGGCGAACGCGTTAAATTATCCGCTATCATTGCAATAGCTGTTGGTTTTATAGGTACATTAGTAATTGTAAGGCCAGGTATGGAGTTGAGTACGCAGCAGCTAGAGGTGCAAAGTGGATCAGACAATTTAGCACTAGGTGCACTTTTTATTTTCGGTGCAGCTTGTTGTACCGCAATATACAATGTGATTACTCGAAAATTGGCAAACACCGATCCTCTACCTGTCACTTTATTTTACACCGCGATGATAGGTGCAGTAGTGAGTACTTTATTAGTGCCGTTTTTTTGGCAAACACCAACAGGATTGTTACCTTGGTTAGCGCTTATCTCAATTGGTGTATTTGGCGGTGTAGCACACAGTTTAATCATTGCAGCGCATCAATATACAGAGGCAACAGTGGTTGCGCCTTTTATGTATACTCAAATATTTTGGGCGTTGTTGCTTGGTTGGTTGATTTTCGAACAATTGCCGGATCAGTACGCTTTCATGGGCGGAGCGCTAGTGATGTGCAGTGGTTTGTTTTTACTGTTAAGTCAAAAAAAGCGCAAGAGCTATTAAGAACCCGGTAAATGTTGCGGAATTACTAGTATTACAAGCTAAGTTGAATTGTGTCGAAAATACTATATATGACGTAAAAGCACTGACCTGTATAACGAAATTATGCAGCGAGTTAAAGTTCTTGCTTGCTGATCGTTTATAATAGATCAACAAGAAAAATTAGTTTATTCAAGTTTATAAGAGAAGTTTAGAGCATGGAATTTACCCAAATACTAAAGAGTACTGCTACAGATGTGACCAGCTGGTTTTCATCAGAAGAACCAGCCAGTATATTGGCGAGCAACAGTGTTTGGTTAACCAGCTTACTAGGATTGCTCATAGGTGCTGTCATTGCAGCTCATTATGCAAAAAAAGTAGCTCTACAGGCTGTTTTTGAGCGACAGCAACTAGCGAATCAAGCGGATAAAAATGAAATAGAGGGCTATTTACAAGCATTGCATGTTGAATCAAAAATTGTATTTGAGAATTTTCAGAATAAAATTGGCAGAGATATTGAGAGTTTGTCTGAAGGTGGAGCTTTGTTGCAAAATTATGTGCAAAATAGTGATTACTTTTTTGTCTATAATGCCAACAGTCAATTATTAGGGCGTATCAGCAATGATGCATTGCGCTTACAAATCGTAAAAGCCAATACACTTTTTAAAATACTGCTAGATAGCCTAATGTACAACGACGTTCTCTATAAACAGTATTGTGAAATCAGCGTAATAGCTGAACTTAGTCAAAAACCGATTGATGAAGGGCGTGTACAGCGCCAACTAAATAAAATGAAACAGCATGCTAAATTTTTACAAAAAGAACAAATTTTGATGACTGTACAAATGTCTCAAATGCTGTCTATGTTGCGCTCACATCGCCAAGAGAAAGCACTGATATCATAGCGTTGATAAAGTTTAAGGCTAGATTAGCCTGACCCACAAAGATGTTAACTAGTAGCTTGGTATTCGTCTTTTGCTAATCATTTATTTTAAACTAATTATTTTTCATATTATTCCTAGCTTCAACCTGTACACGAGCAGACTTGAATAGCTGGAGGTTAGTGCACTTCTTTTTAAAATGGTAAGGCTCGCTTAAGTAAGTCGGCGCAACATGCTTGTTTATACATCTACACTTTGTTATTTCGCTGGGTTTTACTTACCTTATTAGCTTCGATGTTTCTCGCGTGCCTCCCAAAGAGTGGCTCAAACGCTGCAGCATGCCTAAGGGCCTCGTCAGATTCGATCCAAAAGGCAATTAGCGGATAAAATATTAGCCAACATTGATTTGCAACATAGATAGGTTAAGTTAGCTAATAGATACTACAGTCGCATTGCGCAAGCTTTAGCTAACCGCTAAAGTGCATACCATGGCACGATGGCATTATATTGATAATAGGGAGATTTATGGTGATGCAAGACTCAGAGGCAACAGTATTAGAATATATCGAGCAGTTCAGCGAGCTTTTTAATCAGCAGATACAAGATGTTTTGAGTGAATCTCTAAATCCACAAGCAGCTAGCGCGATGAATCCAGTTGATGCAGAGCAATTTAGCGAACTATTAACATCGGCAAATATAGATACTGCGAAGCTGGTAACAGAGCAAATGGATTTCATGAATCAACAAATGAAACTATGGCAAAGCGCAACTAAAGCTATGCTGGGTGAAAAAGTTGAGCCTGTGATAAGTGAGGCGAAAGGGGATCATCGTTTTAAAGACCAAGAGTGGTCGCAAAGTCCTGTTTATAGTTATATCAAACAAGCTTATTTGCTCAATTCCAAAATGCTCCACAATATGGTTGATTCACTTGAATTTGCTGATCCTAAAGTGGCAGAACAAGTAAAGTTTTATACTCGCCAATATATAAATGCTGCCTCGCCAACCAATAGTATTTTAACAAATCCAGAAGTGTGCCGCGAAATATTAGAAAGCAAAGGGCAGAATTTAGTCGATGGGATGCAAAACTTCATGCAAGATTTGCAGCGCAGTCCTGCAGATGCATTTAGTATCACCCAAACGGATCCCAATGCATTTACGTTAGGAGAAGATATCGCTGTCACTCCCGGTAAAGTGGTTTATCAAAATGAATTTATACAGTTAATTCACTATACGCCGGTAACCAAGAGTGTTTATAAAAAGCCTATTTTGATAACACCGCCTTTCATTAATAAGTACTACATACTAGATTTAGATCAAAAGAAATCCCTAGTACGCTGGCTAGTTGAACAAAGCCACAGTGTATTCATTATTTCTTGGGTGAACCCTGATGCAAGTTTTGCCGCTAAAGATTTTACAGATTACATGAAACAAGGCCCACTAGCTGCGTTAGATGTAGTGCAGGAAATAACCGGTAGCGACAAGGTAAACATGGTGGGCTGGTGTGTTGGCGGTACGCTTTTGGCAACTGCAGCGGCTTATATAAGAGCGCAAGGTGATGAACGGATAAATTCTTTAACTTTCCTCACGACTTTATTAGATTTTGAAGAACCAGGGGAAGTGGGTGTTTATCTGAGTGAAAAAAACTTGCCGATGATCGAGAAGGCCGCTGACGAAAAAGGTTACTTTGATGGCCGGGTGCTAGGATTAGGCTTTAGCATGCTACGTGAAAATAATTTGTTTTGGTCATATTTCGTCAATAATTATTTGAAAGGAAAAGACCCTGCACCTTTTGATTTACTGTATTGGAATAGCGACCCTACCAACTTTCCTGCAGCAGCTTTTAAGCAGTATCTGAAAAATACTTATATTAATAACTGCTTACGTGAAGAAGGCGGTTTTGTGATTGACGATATTGGTATTGATTTGGCAAAAATTGATGTCCCTTGTTATTTCCTTTCAACGATTGCCGATCACATTGTGCCTTGGCAAGGATCATACAAAGGTGCGCATCTAGTGTCAGGGCCAACACAGTTTGTATTATCAGGTTCAGGGCATTTAGCAGGGGTAATTAATCCACCAGAGGGTGGGAAATACCCGCACTGGATAAGTGATGAGCTTGGTGATACCCCAGAGCAGTGGTTCACAGCAGCGCAAAAGCATGAGCACTCATGGTGGCCAAATTGGCATGAATGGTTAGCGCAGCAATCAGGTAGGAAAGTAAAGGCGCGCCAGCCAGGTAGCAAAAAAGGCTTTGCAGCAATAGAAGATGCGCCGGGCAGTTATGTAAAAGTACGGCTGTGATCAGTAAAGCTGTTAGTGAGTAGCTGAGTGCTTTATGATGACTTAAGTAATACCAAATAGCACTGTAGATGTCGTGGTTTGATATCCAGTGCTTTGTCATATTGAGGCCATCTTTTGATCACCATAAAAAAATATCCTAACCGTCGTTTGTACGATACATCAACTAGCCAATACGTTAACTTAGACTACATTCGCAAATTGGTATTAGAGCACACTGATTTTGAAATAGTGAGTTCTAAAGATGGCAGCAACCTGACAAAAATTGTATTACTACAAATTATTAGTGAAGCTGAAACAAATGATCAGCAATCACTGCTAACGGACTCGTTACTTAAGCAGTTAATTCGTTTTCACGACGGTGACATGCAAGTATTTGTCCGCCAGTATTTAGATCAGAGTATGAGTCAATTCCTTGAGCAGCAAGAGTCAGTGCAGGGAATGATGAAAAATTTAGTGGATTCAAGCCCAATGGGTGTGTTTGGTAAAATGATGGAACAAAATATGGATATGTGGAATATTAATAAAGGAGGTACAAATAAAAGCACAACTGATGATAGCGATTAAAACTCTATGTAAAAAATAATTAAGGCTTGCCAATAATTTCAGTTGCCTTGCCTGCTTCTCTTCTCACCTCCTCTCTTCCTCAGCTTATATTTTTTCCTAATATGTTTTCAATATAAATTTTGCAATGCAGCAATAATACAGTTGACCTTTTTTTGTACTGCTGGGTATAATTTATATAATTAATGTTGCTATGCAGCAAAGTGCATTTTAATCCGAAAAGCTCATTGTAAATAGAGTTAAGGTAACTTTCTGCATCATTTTAATGCTAGGGAAATCATTGAAAATTTTTAATAAAGGGAGTGGGTTATGTACCAGCAAGGCTTTAAGCAGTTTCAAGATTTAATTAAACCGTTCAATACTCAAATGAGTAAGCAATTATCAGCCAATATTAGTTTGCTGGAAAAGCTCGTTTCTTCACAAGCGAACTTTATTTCACAGACATTAGCTCTGCAGCGTGAGTTTTGCGTGGGGTTAAATACTGAGAAGCTAAATGCAGCGCAAGGATTACCGGATTTGATTGAGCTTCATAAAAAACATAGTTCACTTACTACTCAAAGGACACAGCAGTATTGGGCGAATGCTTTTCAAATAATGCAGACGCATTTGCAAGTGAGTACTAATGATACTGTTGTGTCAAAAGCAAGTATCGCTACTGAAAATGAGGCTGTGAAGGGAAAGCTGAATCAAAAAATGAAGCGAGAACAAGTTGATAAAAAACCAGCAGGGTTCGTAACAGAAACTGTTAAGCGCGTGCAAGTGAAGTCTGCTGTAAATAGAAAAGCTGTTGTTGCAAGTAAAACTCAAATAAGTAAGAAAACTAATAAGGCTGATATCAGTGAAGAAACTAAGTTATCTCCTAAAGTACTCATAAATACGCCTGTAAACACATTAGTAAAAGCATCCGCAAAAGCGCCTGTTAAACCATCGGTTGAAGAGAACAGAGTAGCAATTCAAGACGCCGCTAAAATAGTAGATAAAGTAGTGGTGAAGGTAGCAGCAAAAGCCGTTAACAGTGAAGTGCTTAAGCCTGCCAGTGATAAAAAACTAGATTCCAAAAAAGCAGCTTCAGCTGCTACGATACAGCCAATTAGCAATAAGGTTAAAGTGGTAGATAAGCTAGTTAAAGAAGATGGCAAATAGATAATTATATTGCAGTGCAGCAAAAAATACTTGACGATTAAAAATTGAACAGTTAGTATTGCATTAAATCTTAATGCTGCATAGCAGCAAAACACAAGGGAAGCACTAATATGTTTGATAAAATGAATGAACAAATGCAGAATTCGTTAAAGCCATTGACTGATCTGGCTAACCTTAATGCTAAAGCTTTTGAGCAACTAGCTGAGCAGCAGAGCAACTTGTTTTCAAGCCTAATGAGCGGCGGCGCTGCTTTCGCACAAAAATCTGCTGAAAATAAAGATGTTAATACATTAGCTGAATCACAAAAAACTTATGCTCAAGAAGTACAAAAAACAGTGGTTAGTGCCGCGGAAGAGAGTTATGCCATTATTTCACAAACTCAAGAAAAGTCTGGTGAGTTACTAAAGCAAGTAATGGAAGATGCACAAGCAAACGTTGCACAAGCGGCTAAATCAGCTAAAGCAGCGAAGTAGTAAGCCTCGCACAATATGTGATGAACCTGCACTCGATCTGAATCCAAGGATTGCCCTTTTTGGAGAGATAATGCAGGGGTTTACAGCAGACCTTCAAGCTAATTTGCTGTATAAATTAGCTTGAAAATACCTTATCTGAAGGCCATGTTTATAATATTTATTGTGGCACTAAGTTGACCGCAACATAGAATTATAAACGAATAAGGCCACGTCATGCACTACCAGACTTACGATTATTTAACCCGCAATACTCAAGCCCTTCACGATAGTTTTAGTGCCATTCACGATTTAAGTTGCAACCCTTTTAATCCATTTTCTTATACACCTATGGGGCGTGTTACGAATGCGCTATTAGAATCTAGTATGCGTTTGACAAGACGTTACGATAAACTTGATTTTTCTATTACAGAGATTGAAATTGATAGCCGTAAGATGGCGGTCGATGAAAGTATTGTCGATGATAAAGTGTTTTGTAACTTAATAAGGTTTACTGTTGAGGGTGTCAAAAATAGAGACAAAGTGTTGCTGGTCGCCCCATTGTCTGGTCATCACTCTACGCTTTTAAAAGGTACGGTAGAGGCATTGTTAATTGATCATGATGTGTATATTACTGATTGGTTAGATGCGCGTGATATACCGCTGAGCGAAGGCGATTTTAGTTTTGATTGCTATGTCACTTATTTAATAGGTTTTCTCGAATCAATGGGGCCTAATGTGCATGTAGTGGCGATTTGTCAACCTGCTGTACAAGCGCTAATAGCAACCGCCGTATTGGCACAAAAGAAAAGTGCAGTGACACCTACATCACTCACTTTAATGGCTGGACCTATCGATGTGGCCAAATCGCCGACTCGAGTTAATGAGTTTGCTAATAAAAAACCTGTGCAGTGGTTTAAAAGTAACGCGATCATGTCAGTGCCTAGTGGCTATAAAGGAACAGGGCGTAAAGTTTATCCAGGTTTCTTGCAGCTAGGTGGCTTTCTATCCATGAACCCGCAAACACATGCAAAAAAACATCTACAATTTTTTCAAAATGTGCTGTTTGGTGAACAGGAAGATGCAGATCGTTTCCGTGCCTTCTATGATGAGTATATGGCTGTTTTAGACATGCCAGCAGAGTTCTACTTAGAAACGATAGAACGTATCTTTAAAGATAATGAATTAGCCAATGGTAAAATTACTTACTTAGGTGAGCCTGTTGATTTTGCCAGCATAACAGACACTGCGCTATTGACGGTTGAAGGTGAGTTGGATGACATCGTTGGTATCGGTCAAACGCAGGCTGCACAGGATATCTGTGTAAATATTCCCCAGCATATGCGCAAGCATCACGTACAAGAAGGCGCAGGGCATTATGGTATATTTAGCGGCTCTAAATTTCGCGGCTCAGTAAGGCCATTAATGACAGAGTTCATAAAACAGTATAGTTAGTTTTTTAGCTAAAAAAGGGTAATAAATGTCACTGAGAAGCTAGCACATAGCTTGCTCAGTGATACAACTTGCAGCTTAGTACATGTGCTGACCGCCATTAATAGACAGTGTAGACCCTGTGATAAAACCACCATTATCACTCACTAAGAACTCAACAGTTCGCGCTATATCTTCAGGCTGACCTAAGCGGCCTACCGGAATAGTTGAAATTATTTTTGCAAGTACTTCTGGCGGCACAGCTCTTACCATATCAGTATCAACATAACCCGGTGCAACGGCATTAACGGTAATACCTTTAGCGGCATTTTCTTGTGCAAGCGCTTTAGTAAAGCCATGTATACCTGATTTCGCTGCCGCGTAATTCACTTGACCGTATTGCCCCGCTTGGCCATTAACAGAGCCTATATTCACAATGCGACCGAAACCTTTAGCACGCATATTATCTATCACTGCGCGACAAGTATTAAAGCAAGAGGAAAGATTGGTTTGAATAACTGCATTCCATTGCTCAAAATCCATACGGTGCATCGTACCATCTTTAGTAATGCCGGCATTATTAACTAAAATTTCAATGCTGCCAAAGTCCGCTTCAACTTTTTCGATAGCAGCTTTAGTCGCTGCAAAGTCAGATACATCAAATTTTATTGTCGGAATTTCTGTGCGTTCGGTAAAAGACTTTGCCGCTTGATCGTTACCGGCGTAAGTTGCGATAACCTGATAGCCTTTAAGCTTAAGTTTGGTACTAATTGCTTCACCTATACCTCTGGTGCCGCCTGTTACTAATGCAACTCTACTCATTTGAATCTTCCTTTTTTCGACTGATATTTAGATGGATTAAAGAACCTGCGCTAAACACTAAAGCTATAAAATTATAATAACCTAATATGACGATTTTAAGTCTTAATAAAATTGAATTAACAGCTTTAGCGTAAAAATACGCTGATATTTTAACAAAGGAGGTTTTTAATAGTATTAGACCTTGGCATCCTGATCATAAAATCAGCTGAGTGGTTGTCGCCAGATAATCATTAACAGAAAAAGTGCTAAAGCTTAATTTTGTAAACAATAAATAGTGTTATCTATATGATCGGCAGCTTTTAAGATAACAATACTGGTTTGGTATTGCCCAAGTTGTTGATTAATGGGGCTGTTAAATAGTAAACGTCGAAAGGTAAGATAATTGTCAGTGATATTAGGGTAGTAGACTTTTAGAAAATCAAATAACTCAGGCAAGCTAAATTGCCACTGGTTTTCTTGAATAAAACTGGCTTTATGAGCGGTGAGCGCTGCAATAAAATGCGGCTCTTTTTGGCAAAATAATAAGAAGGGAATGCAAAGCTGTTGACTGGTGATGTTACTAATAGTGTCAACTCATTTATAAGCTTAAGTTAATCAAAAAACAATACCAAAACCATTAGAAATGGCTTTGGTTATTTAGCTGAATCCTAATGGCAAGGAAATGCAAAAGCATGACGAGCATCATGGGCAGCATTATGTACAACTTCCATAGGAGCGAAGCCGACTAGCATAACTAAAGCGACGCCTAAAGTTAATGCTACTAGAATTTGCTTAGTATTTGAAACAGCTATACTAGGCGATTGTGCAAGTGTTGAAGGTTGAACGTTTTGCATAAATTCTCTCCAGTACACATATCCGTGTACAGATGTTGTTAGGTAGCACTATTTGGTTATCTGTTGCATCAGTGTAAATTTAATCGTTAAATAGTCACTTTGAAACAAATTTTCTCTAAGGTGATACTAGAGAAATCTAGCTATCTAAGTCCACATTAATCTAATGTTAAAATATACATTCATGCTAAAAATCATAGAGTAGCAGAACTCTGAAAGGAGTTGAATGCGTAAGCTTAGAAAAATAGTAGAATGTCGCAAAGAGTACACTTTGAGACGCCAGATAATCCAATTTTTGCTGTCTTTAACTAAAAGCTAACCAAATACCCACCATCACCATCAAAGAGCCTGAGATACGATTGAGTAATTTTACATTGTTTTTATTAAGTAACAAATGTCGAAGCGCTTTTCCGCCACTGGCATAAAGCATCATGGCCGTAAACTCAAGTAATACCAAAATGCTGATCATGACTATTAATTGCGGAGCTAAAGGTTGCTCTGCAATAATAAATGATGGCAATAAAGTGATCAAAAATGCCCAGCCTTTTGGGTTAGCTATCGCAGTAATAAAGCCATTGATAGCTAACTGCTTACCGCTAGGTTGGTGATTTGGGTTCTTTGTGTCACTAAGTACCAGTTTGCCTCTTGAGCACCACATTTGGTAACCTAGCCAAACTAAGTATGCTCCGCCTGCTATTTTTAATAGGATAAATGCCTGAGGAAGCTGGAGCATTAAAGTTGCCACGCCTAAAGCTGCGCAAGTTGCAACGAGGGCAACTCCTAACATTTCTCCAAGCATCATATACATTGTTTTGCGCACACCTATCGACATGCCCAAGGTAAGTGCCAGTAACATGCACATACCTGGTGTGATCGATACGAAGAAGAACGTGGTGATAAAAAGTGAGAGTATAGTTAATGACATAAATTATTCAGTGTTGTGTGGCTGTTAATAGTAATACTGCTAAGAGTAGTGGGCTAATCAGTATAAGGTGAATGCTTGAAATTTTACATTGCCTTAAGTTGTGAAAAGCTAGGAAATGCTTGTTTATCTGCTCGTTGTAGCCAATTAAACTGCGGGTAATTCGCTTGCCCTTCAATAATGTGTAATGTGAAGGCGTGGCGTGTTTTTTCAGATCTATTGGCTTTAGAAAAATGTGGGAAACGGCCATCAAACATAATTAAAGTACCCGCTTTTACTTCAAGGGGAACAAAATCTGTTTGGTCATAAGAGATATCGGCTAAGAGTTCGAACTCTATGCCAACACCATTAGCTTTACGTTTCATTATTTTTTCTAAAGGTAATTTTTGCCCTTTAGGCATTCCCCAAAGGCAGCCGTTTTCTAATGTGGCGTCTTCTAGGGCAAACCAGAAACCCACTACACTTAATGGATCGGTATACAAAAAAGTAGAATCTTGATGGATATCGACTTCACCGCCAATTCTAGGCTGCTTGAAAATGTACATACTTTGCAGTAAACGAGGATCGTTAAAGCCTATCTGTTGGCAAATCTGTTGCAGTTTATCATCGCTGCTAAAGTTTCTAAATACCGCATCTTCTTGATGCATAGCATGGCCCAGTTTATTGATAGCTTTGCTTTTCTCGACAGTGATGTCGCCCTGTGCATCAATTGCTTCCTCTTCGAAAAAGCAGCGTATTTTATCACCAGAACTTAAAAAATAGTCGTCGGCATTACGCTGTTGTTCTCTAGTGGTAAAAATAGAGATATCTTCAGCTGAAAACTCGTCGACGATTTGCTCTGCTCGCAATTGTAAAACCTTGCATTGAGCAAGGCTTTTGAAATCTTCGATTACGCAGTAGCCATCATTTTGATAGCTACTTAGTTGGTTCTCATCTAACATTTTTCTCTCCGAGAATAGATTTAATAAGGTTGCGCTAACCATAAATGTTTACTTGAATATATTGCTGCGTTTTTTGCTAGCATTGCTTGTTTAAAAACGTAACGGTCAAGGTTGACGACAGTTGTTATGCAATAACCATTTGATTTCTGCCACTATTTTTTGCTAATAACAATGCTTGATCAGCGCGGTAAATAAAATCACTGGGTTTGTCAGTATTGTTTTTGTGGGCAACACCAACGCTCCACTGTATTTTGATAGGCTGCTGCTCATGGTAAAAGTTATGGTCTGCAAACTTTTGCTGCAGCTGTTTAATAAAACTGACCACTTGCGTTGCATTACAATTGGGCATCAGTAATAAAAATTCTTCCCCACCCCAGCGGCATAAAACATCAGATTTCCTGACCGAAGATTTTAATAAATGAGCGATTTCCACGAGTATGGTATCGCCAAATGGATGACCATATTGATCATTGATGTCTTTGAACTTATCAATATCCAGAATAAGCGCAGATAATGCAGTGTTACTACGTGTTGATACTTTAAACATCTGCTCTAAGATTGGATCGAGCATGTGTCGGTTGCTGAGCCCTGTTAGTTTGTCGGTAGTAGCCATGATTTCTAATTGACGCTGGTAACTGCTGAGGGTTAACCAAGTAACAGTGAGTATTGTTATAGTAATTACTAATGAAATTAATAGATTAACGAGTAAGGAATCAAAAATATTCTTATCTAAAACTTGGTCACTTTGCCTAACCATTAAATACCAATTAAACTCTTCAATGTAGCGGCTATCAAGCAAGATATTGTTATTACCTTGGTGATAAGTTAAAGAAGAATTGCTGAAATTAAGTAACTGCTGTTTTAACGTCTTGCCATTGTTCATTTGGCTGAAATCAATGTCGCCGCTATAGATAGATCCACGTAAGGTAACTTCACCTGCTGCATCTACAAAAAATACTTCTCGCTGATACTTTCTCTGATATTGTTCTAATAAAGTACGTACTTTAGTTAAAGCGAGTCCAACACCTGTAATACCGAGAAACTGTTGGTTATCGTCGTATAATTTGTAATTGATAAACACGGTTAATGCGTTATCGGCATAGCGATCGTAATCAACGTTCAACTCATGCGTATTGCCATTCTTTTTAGTATCAAAATACCATTGATCAGCGGGAGCTTTCTCAGATATTGTTTTAAAAATACCGGTTGGATGGTAATACTTAAGCGTTTTATCAGATACAAAGAAGCTAGTGACAGTGTTGTAATTGGCTTGTATATTCTTTAAGTATTTAGCGATTTGCTGTGTTTCATTCTCGCCATCTATTACCCAATCTTTTAAAAAAGTATCGTTAGCCATAAGTGATGAAATAATGATAGGTTTTAATAAGTCGCGCTGGATTTCAGAGTAGATGTTATCGCCGATAAGAGGCAAGGTATCAGTCGAAATTTGTTTAGTTAAAGAATCTCTGGCTACAAAGTATCCAACCATGCTCGTGGCGATGAAGCCCAGTGCTAGTATGCTACACAGTAACAGCATGATTTTTATTTTTTTAGATAACAATGTAAAAGCCTATTAACGTTGGATTTTTATGAAATAATGCGAAATTTGAACTAAGTTATTTTACTGTAAAGTGAAAAGACACTATTTCAAGTGTACACTAATCTATTCTTAAAAATTAGCAATAAAATTGAATAGCTTAGCCTGAGTAATTGAAGTTTTTTCATGCAAAAGCAGTTGATTTATCGGGTAAACGCTAAGAACAATGCCTGAACCTACAGTGTGTATGTGCTTATTAAATAGCTAGCAAAAGCAGTTTCATTGTAGGGGTAAAGATTAGCGTATTAAAGCATGTGCAAGAAGTTATATTTGGAACATGTATTTTTAGAATTAATGAATATTAAAGTTGGAGACATAAATGCAAAATCTATCTGAAAAAACAGTTGTAGTTATCGGTGGAACATCAGGTATAGGTCTAGCTGTGGTTAAAGCGGCTACGGCGATGGGCGCTAAAGTTTACGCGGCCAGCAGGACACAGGCAAACATTGAAAGTGCCCGAGTACAATGTGCTGATAGTGTGCAGTTTAGAGTAGTGGATACGCACGATGAAGGAAGTTTAAAAAAGTTATTTGCAGAAGTGGGCGAGATAGATCATTTAGTATCAGCTGCAACAGGTGCTGAACGAACCATCGCGCCATTTATAGAACAAACCAGTGAGCAATTCTCAGCAGCTTTTCAAAAATTTTGGGGCTATACCAATGTTGTGCGCACAGGCGAGCCTTTCGTCAGCGCAACAGGCTCAATTACTTTAGTTAGTGGAAGCCCAGCACGTAAATACAAAAAAGGTATGTCATCACTGAGTTGTACAGGTGGAGCGGTAGAAGCGTTCATCAGGGCTGTGTCGATAGAAATAGCACCAAAACGCATTAACGGCGTATCTCCTGGTTTGATTGAAACAGCTATGTGGGATGGATTTGGCGAAAACAAGCAGCAGCAATTAGCTGATATGACTGCACATATACCTCTAGGCAGAGTAGGACAACCTGAAGAAGTTGCCAACGGTATTATTTTTGCAATGACCACCAATTATGCAACAGGCACTATTGTGGATGTAGAAGGCGGTGCACTACTATCTTAAAACCTTAAATTAGTTTGAATCATTTACTGCTATGGGTTTATGGGCTGTTTTTCATTAGCTCGTGGCGATAAATAACAATGCTTTGAAAAGGCTTAAAAGTAACTTGTTGTGTCAGTGGGAACCATTGATTGATAAGTTCGGAAAATAGCTTAGTGTTATTGATAACAAAATGGCCGGATATGGGTGCTAATTGATCAAGAAAGTAAACAAATGCTTCAATTGGTCCGTCTTCGTGCTCACTAAAAACGCGCGTATTAAGTAATTGTTGAGGTTTTTTCTTTTCTAATCTCGATATTAGTTTTCCGTAGAGCCAGGTATCCGAGAAGCTGCAATGCACAGCGCCAAATAATATTATGCTACGGGTATTTTGAGTGTGATAGCGTTTGAAATTACTATAAATTTGTTCCTCTCTCGTTTTTATAGTCGCCTGTGATTTAGCTGATTGCCTGTCATTAGCTCTGCTCTGTGCGTCTATAGCATAAATATCGATTGCTGGGTTCTTGTGCTGTACCGTGCGTAAAATTTGTAATATATCGGCGTTTAATAGCGGAAAATAATCGGTGGTCGAAGCTAGCCGTTGATTAATCTTCTCTAGTTTTTGCTCACTAGTTTCCAAGAATAAAACGTTAAAACTGAAGTCTTTAAAAATTTGGGATGCCAAAAAATCACGAGTTATCTCACGATGAGACTCTCCTAAGCACAGTGTTAAGTTCTCGAATCGAACTAAGCTGTCAAGCCACTGTTGAAGGGGTGAAATATTGCTTTTTAGGTTTGCTACTAAATTGTTTTTATCAAGAGCGGGTAAGCTTTCAAATTTGGCTAAGGCCCGCGTTGCTATGCTGTGGTAATTTGGATGCTGGATAGTTTGTGTATTAATAATGGTGAGTGAGCGCTGCGGGTCTTCTATTATAAACCACTGATAAACGATGATTGCTAAAACTAACAAAGTAGGCCCGAGCAACAGCCCTCTAAAGACTAGTGGCAGGAAATAAAAGGTGTTTAATGCTGTTGAAAAAAGCTTGATAAATATTGTTCGTAACATTGCTATTTGCGGGTATTTACACGGTTGCTTTCTTTTCATGCGCTAGAGTCCATTTTTAATGGAAAATGTTAGTTTATTGGGAAAAGGCGAGCAGTGATTGTATTATTTGAATCGACCGTCGTGTTTGTTAGAAACTTACTATAGCTTTCAAATAAGAAAATTGAAAATTTCGCTAAACTGGAATTAAGCTAAAATTAAACCAAGATTAAACTTATAGCGGTGATATAAAAATATTATGTTGACTAGTTACTTATTTGAGAATTATCTGTTATTGCTGGTGGCTATTCCCGCTGTTTTGATTACTGGGATATCTAAATCTGGATTTGCAGGGGGGGTTGGTATTATTGCGGTGCCGCTACTTGCTCTTCAGGTGGATCCATTACGTGCTGCTGCAATTATGCTTCCACTATTAATATTTATGGATATTTTAAGTGTTAAGTATTGGTGGGGAAAACAGCAGCGGCAAACTCTGTTATTGCTTTTGCCTGCAGCAGTATTAGGCATAGCTTTAGGTTATCTCTTATATGATTACTTTAACCCGCAAATAATAAAGTTGCTGTTAGGAGCTATGTCAATAATATTCGCGATTTGGGGCTTGTTAAAAGGCGTAGAGTTAGGTTTCTCTAGTAGTGCTTGGGTTGGTCGAGTTTGTGGTTTTATTGCTGGTCTGAGCAGTTTTATTGCCCATGCAGGAGGGCCGCCTGTCAGCTTTTATCTATTACCATTAAAGTTGAAGAAGGAAACTTTCTTGGCGACAGCAGTATACTTTTTTGCCGTCGTTAACAGTATTAAACTAATACCGTATGCAATGCTAGGGCAGTTGAGCTTTGATAATTTATTATTGGCATTGTTGCTAGCACCCATTGCATGGATAGGGGTAAAGCTAGGTTTAGTGATTCAAGGAAAAATAGGTAATGAATTATTTGTAAAGATTATTTTTGTGATGCTCTTTATAATAGGCGCAAAGTTGGTATTCGATGGCTTAACTTAAATTAGCTTGATCTCGTTTAACTTGGTGTTGCTGTTTGAAAATTAAATACCCAATCTCTAAATTGCTGGCTACTAACATTTAAATCGCTTTGGTCGGAACGGCTTACTAAATAATAGCCGCCGGTTGTAGACACAGACGATTGTGAAACTTGCACTAAGCGTTGGGCTTTTAAATCGTCCTCTATCATGGCTATTGGGCAAAGTGCAATTCCCTGTCCTGCAAGCGCTGCAGAGCGTAATAAATTAAAATCATCAAAAGCTGGGCCGTCAGTCGCGCCGGCAAAAGGCAGTTGTAAATTTTTGCACCAATCTTGCCAGCTGTCACCGATGGCAGTGTCGTGTAACAGTGCTAAATTAGCGATTTTCGCATCACAAAAAGGCCCATTATTACGTAAAAAGTCGGCACTACATACTGGATAACTCTTACCTGAGCGAAACAATTCAACATTATTTTCTTCAATAATCGGCTTAGATTTAGCGAAGACAAAAGCGATGTCTACCTCTGTAAAATCAATTTCAAAACCGTGCAAAGCATAAGTAACGCGAAGAGAAATTTCGGGATACCGTTGTTGGAAGTCATTTAAGCGCGGAATTAACCAGCAAGTTGCAACAGAGGGAATCGCAGCAATAACAAGCTTATTACTTTGCTCCGTCTGCATTGCTGTATGACAAGCGGCTTTAATATCCCCTATAGATGACGAAAGGCTATTGGCTAATAGTTTTGCATGGGGCAGTAATTCTAATTGATTGCCTCTTCTTTTAAAAAGAGGGCGCTTTAACCATGCTTCAAGGTTTTTTATCTGATGACTGACCGCTGAAGGAGTCACAAATAGTTCTTGTGCTGCGCCATAATAATTGTTGTGTCTAGCAACGGCTTCAAATGTTTGTAGTGATTTGAGAGGTAGGCTGCGCATTTTAATTAACTCCTATAGCCTCAAATAAATTTATGCCTAGTATGGCTAAACCTGATGATAAAACTATTTTTAATTAATAGCTTGTATCTCGATGAATTAAATTCATCGAGATACTGAAAAACGCTCGTTGGACAAGACAAGGCTGGTTGGCATTTAATAAGCTAAATTAAAAAGCTAGTTTTGGAGAAAAATATGGAAATGCCATCGTTGCAAAGTTTCGCGAATAACGGCTCAAAAGCTAAAGGTACCTTTTCAGATGCAGAAATGAACAGAAGACACAGCGCTATTCGAAAGCACATGGCAGCACAAAGTGTTGATGCAGCGCTGTTTAGTTCTTATCACAACATTTGTTATTACTCTGATTTCATGTTCTGTTACTTTGGTCGTAATTACGGTTTAGTGATTGACCAGGAGAAAGTCACTAGTATTAGTGCAGGTATTGACGGCGGCCAGCCTTGGCGCCGTACCCGTGGTGATAATATAACTTATACTGATTGGCAAAAAGATAACTACTTCACAGCTATTAAACAGTTAACCGGCGATATTAAGCGCTTAGGTATTGAATTTGATCACTGTACCTTGGATCAATTACAGCGTTTGAAAGCGGCTTTTCCGCAAATGGAATTCGTTGATATATCAGCGCCTGCAATGCGCTTGCGTATGATTAAATCTGCTGAAGAAATTGCACATATCACGCAAATGACACGCATCGCCGATATTGGCGGAGCCGCTTGTGCAGAAGCTGCTAGAGTAGGAGTTAGTGAAAGAGAAGTTGCTTTGCACTCGACGGCAACTATGATTCGTGAAATCGCTAAAACTTGGCCAGAAGGTGAGCTACTAGATACTTGGACTTGGTTTCAATCAGGCTTGAATACTGACGGTGCTCACAATCCTGTCACTTCGCGCCTCATCGAAGAGGGAGATATTTTATCGCTTAACTGTTTCCCAATGGTGGCAGGTTATTACGTTGCGCTAGAACGTACTCTATTTGCAGGCTCTGCAACTGATGAGAACATTCGTTTGTGGAATATCAACTGTCGTATACACGATCGCGGTAAAGAGCTGCTTATTCCAGGAAATAAGTGCTCAGAGATCGCCGCTGAATTGAACGAAATGTATGCAGCAGAAGGATTGCTACAGTACCGTTCTTTTGGTTATGGACATTCTTTTGGGGTATTAAGTCATTATTACGGCCGTGAGGCAGGGCTTGAATTACGCGAAGATTGTGAAACAGTGCTAGAACCTGGCATGGTTATTTCAATGGAGCCGATGATTACTATCCCAGATCATTTGCCAGGAGCTGGTGGTTACAGAGAGCATGATATTTTGGTCATTAATGAGCAAGGAAACGATAATATAACGGGTTTTGCTTATGGGCCAGAGCACTTAATACTTCCGCGCTAGAAAATACAAATTCACCACCATTTATAGAGTAATGATAAATAGTGGTGAAAGTTTGTACTAGTTACCTACAATAAAGCATAAATATCCGTCAATAATACCAAAATAATGCGCTTACTTTTATAGGTTAGTAATTGCTTAACTAAACTTGAATAGAATTGAATTTTAAATATCTTATTTTTCGTGCAAAATTTAAAGTAGTCAAAATATTATTGTAATCTTTTGATTTTAAGCAATAAAAATATTAAATGTAGCAATCTCAAAAAATGCCAA
Organism: Oceanospirillaceae bacterium; assembly: GCA_036960485.1. Classification (GTDB taxonomy): domain Bacteria; phylum Pseudomonadota; class Gammaproteobacteria; order Pseudomonadales; family Balneatricaceae; genus Rs1. The sequence continues at coordinate 39,244 of JBALXS010000008.1, read as the reverse complement.
TTAGATGACGATTTTATTTGATTTTAATTTTTTTCGTAATACAGCTAAAAACATTGTCGCTAGTAATGATAAATTTGTCGCAAACAAAAAGATAGTTGAATAAAGTATTACAATACAATGGAAGTCGGTTGTGTATCTCAAAAGGCATGTGCTAGTATAAAAATCAGCTAAAAATAATAATATAAATGGAGAGTTTTATGGATCCAAATCCAGATTTTTTGGTGCAATTCAAACATGTACAAAAGAGCTATGATGGAGTCCATTTAGTCGTAAAAGATTTTAATGTCGACATGGTGAAAGGTGAATTCCTCACCATGTTAGGCCCTTCCGGATCCGGAAAAACCACTTGTTTGATGATGCTAGCAGGATTTGAAACTGCAACGAACGGCCAAATCATCCTCGATGGTCAATCTATCAATAATGTTGCTCCTCATAAACGTGAAATTGGCATGGTGTTCCAAAACTATGCACTTTTCCCACATATGAGTGTTGCTGAAAACTTAGCATTCCCACTGCAAGTAAGAAACATGGGTAAATCTGAAATTACCGATAAAGTGAACCACGCTTTAAAAATGGTACGTTTAGATCACTTTGCTAACAGACGTCCAGCACAACTATCCGGTGGACAGCAACAGCGTGTTGCTGTTGCTAGAGCACTTGTATTTGAACCTAAACTAGTCCTAATGGATGAGCCTTTAGGTGCTCTCGATAAAAATCTGCGCGAAGAAATGCAGTATGAAATAAAGCATATTCACGAAGATCTTGGTGTAACCATGCTTTATGTTACCCACGATCAAGTTGAAGCGTTGACAATGTCAGATCGAATCGCAGTATTTGATGATGGTATTGTGCAACAGTTAGCTTCCCCTCATGTCCTCTACGACGAGCCTACCAATGCATTTGTTGCCAATTTTATCGGCGAGAACAATCGCTTAATGGGCAAGGTTATTTCCGTGTCGGGAGATGAATGTACTGTTGAGCTAGATGGCGGTGGCGGAGTAGTTAACGCGAAGAAAATTAATGTAGAAGGTGTGGGCGATAAAACCACTCTATCTCTACGACCTGAGCGGGTTGTTGTAAACCCAGCGCAAGGTGAGTGCTCAAACGGGAGCACGGCGATAGTGGAAGAGCTTATCTATCACGGCGATCACACTCGAACTCGTGTATCGGTATCTGGCAACAAAGACTTTATTATTAAAGTGCCAAATACCCACAATCAAAAGCATTTGAAGAAAGGTGAATCAATCAACATCGGTTGGAATACAGCTGATTGTCGAGCACTTGATGCATAGTTAAACGAATTGTAAAAATGAAGAAGTGAATTTCAAAAATTAATCGGTTTTTACTTTAAATATCTAATAAAAAGAAGGAAAACAAGAAGATGAAGAAGTTACTTAAAAGTTCAATTATCGCCACAGCAGTTGCCGCTGTATCACTTTCGATGACTAGTGTTGTGCAAGCTGAAGATACATTTACTGTCGTATCTTGGGGTGGATCTTACTCAAAAAGTCAGGTACGTGCATACCATGAGCCTTGGACTGCAAAGACAGGCACCAAATTTTTACATGAAGACAAAGCAGGTGCTGGTCTTGCTGGTATCCGTTCACAAGTAGAGGCGAATAACGTTACTTGGGATTTAGTAGATATGTTAGAAGGCGATTCAATGATCGCTTGTGATGAAGGTTTAATCGAAGAAATTAACTACGATGAAATTCTTGCTCCTGCGCCAGATGGAACACCTGCTTCTAAAGATTTCTTAGGTGGCGTAAACGGCTGCTTTATCCCACAAATTGTTTACGCAACATTGTTTGCTTACAACGATGAATTATTCACCGGCGAAAAGCCAGATAGCATCGCTGATGTTTTCGACCTTAAAAACTTCCCTGGTAAGCGTTCATTGCAAAAAGTGCCAGACGGAAACCTAGAGTGGGCTCTAGTTGCCGATGGTGTAGCAACTAAAGATGTTTACGACGTACTTAGTACTGAAGAAGGTGTTGATCGCGCTTTTAAAATGCTAGATACCATTAAAGATTCTGTTGTTTGGTGGGAAGCTGGTGCGCAACCACCACAGTTACTTTCAGATAAAGAAGTAAGTATTGCAAGTGGTTTTAACGGTCGTTTCTTCAGTGCACAAGTTGAAGAAAAACAGCCGTTCACTATCATTTGGGATGGTCAATTAGCTGAGATTGATGGTTGGGTTGTTCCAAAAGGCAAGCTAACTCCACAAATGAAAGAGTACATTAGATTCGCAACTGATACTCAGCGTTTAGCTGATCAGTCTAAGTACATTTCATATGGTCCAGCTCGTGCATCTTCTGCTCCATTAGTGGGTAAGCACGCTGATACTGGTATTGATATGACGCCTCATATGCCTACAACGCCGGCAAACTTCACTAACCCAGTGATCAAAAGCGCTGAGTGGTGGGCAAACAATAAAGATGACATGAACGAACGTTTCAACGCTTGGTTAGCTAAGTAATAAACATTAATTAATGTTTAGTGATATTTAGCAAGACGGCAGAACTGGCAATGTAATCCGCTAGTTCTGCCGGATGTTAAAAGAAAATGTCACCGTCTTGATAATACAAATGCATTTTAGGAGATTGTCCGAAATACTAGTGAGGTTATAACTAGGCATTTAATGCAAAAATATACTGCACCATGTTTTTCGGACAATCCCTTAATTAGTTTTATAACAAACTCAGAAATTGAGTAAGAGCGTTTCGACGTTTGTCAGTGGAAGTCTGGGGTTTTAAATAAAACAAAGTAGCTACAAATCAACATGACACGGTCAATTCGAATTAGTAAAACAACAATAATAAACGTATTAAATCTGCAAGTAGGTTAATAAATATGGCGAATACATATTCAAAAGTAGGTGAGATGACAACCAGCGACGGAGTGCCGCTGAAGTTAAGCTTGCAAAGATCTCAGCGAAAGCTAAAAATTTGGGCGTTTTTATTAGTCGCTCCACTCCTCTTATTTATATTCGTTAGTTTTATCATTCCAGTGGTTAACATGACGCTTCGTGGTGTTGAAAACCCACAAGTAGCGAATATTATGCCCAATGTAGTCGAGGCTCTAAAAAGCTGGGATGGCGTTGATGTGCCTGATGAAGCGGTTTTCGCAGCATTAGTGACCGATCTTACCCAAGGGCGAAAAAATAAAAACATTGGTAAAGTTGCAACTCGTTTAAATTACGAGCGTAGCGGTATGCGCCGTGTTATCTCCGGATCTGCTAGAAAAGCATCCAAGCTCAAAGAGGGGCCTTACAAAGAACAGATGCTCAAGATAGATAAATCTTGGGGGGATGTCGGTGTCTGGTCATTGATTAAACGCGAATCTGGAGTATTCACCAACTCCTATCTTGTTGCAGCAGTGGATTATAAAATAACTGATAGTGGAGACATCGTTGCCAAATCAGATAAGAAACAAATTTATAAGTCACTATTTGGCCGTACTTTACTGATGAGTTTTACCATTACTATCATTTGTATATTATTGGCTTATCCAATTGCTTATTTGCTAGCAACACTGCCTTTAGCAAAAAGTAACTTATTAATGATCTTAGTATTGTTACCATTTTGGACATCTCTTTTAGTGCGTACTACCACTTGGATCGTATTACTGCAAACGCAGGGGGTGCTTAATGATTTGCTGGTGTGGATGAACATAATCGATGAGGCCAGTCGATTGCAGATGATCTATAACAAAACCGGTACGATCATTGCGATGACGCATATCTTGCTTCCTTTCATGGTGCTTCCGCTATACAGCGTTATGAAAACCATTCCACCATCTTATATGCGCGCCGCATTATCTTTAGGTGCTAATCCTGTGGTTGCTTTTGTTAGGGTATATATCCCGATGACAGTAACAGGTATTGGTGCTGGAAGTTTGTTGGTGTTTATCTTATCGATTGGTTACTACATCACACCTGCTTTAGTGGGCGGTCAAAGTGGTCTACTGATTAGTAATATGATTGCATATCATATGCAAAATTCACTGAACTGGGGATTGGCAGGCGCATTAGGCTTTATCTTGCTAGTTATTGTATTAGTCTTCTATGCCATCTTTAATAAAGTGGTCGGCATTGACAAGATGAAGATGGGATAAGGGGATATAACAATGGCAATTCCAATTTACGCAGGAAAAGTAGAAAGAACTTGGTATTATTCTTACAGAATATTATGTGGATTAATCTTTCTCTTTCTAATAGGTCCAATTTTAATCATCGTACCGCTGTCTTTCAACGTGCAGCCCTACTTTACCTTTACGTCAGAGATGCTTTCCTTAGATCCTGCAGGTTATTCTCTGCGCTGGTATGAAGAGTTCTTAGCTAGTGAAGTGTGGATGAAATCGATTAAGAACAGTTTCATGATTGCGATAGCATCAACGATTCTAGCGACTACGTTAGGTACGTTAGCTGCATTAGGTCTATCTAGACCTGAAATGCCATATCGTACGGTAATCATGAGCTTATTGATTTCACCGATGATAGTGCCATTAATCATATCGGCCGCGGGGATGTTCTTTTTCTATTCAAGTGTTGGCTTAGCGGGCACATTTTTAGGTATTATTTTGGCACATACAGCCTTAGGAATACCTTTTGTGGTAATAACTGTGACAGCAACTTTGTCAGGCTTTGATCACTCTTTAACAAGAGCTGCTGCGGGTTTAGGTGCTAAACCTACCACAGTATTCTTTAGAGTTATGTTGCCGTTGGTAACCCCTGGTGTGATTTCAGGTGCATTATTCGCTTTCATCACTTCATTTGATGAAGTGGTTGTAGCTATATTTGTCGCAGGTGTTGAGCAGCGTACTATTCCATTGCAAATGTGGGGTGGTATACGTGAACAGATCAGCCCAACTATCTTAGCTGTGGCAACTATCTTGGTAGTCATCTCTATTATGTTACTAACAGTATTAGAGTTAGTACGCCGTAGAAGTGAGCGTCAACGTGGCTTAGCTCCAGGTTAGAAAGGTAAAAGTTAAGATAAAAGAAAGACTAAGCATATCTTTTACACACAGCGTTAATTTGGTTAATGTTGTGTGTAAAAACTGCTAAACAACCCTTCTGCATTATTTCCCTCCCAATTCTCTTCTAATTAATTTAATCTCTTAAAACCAGCGCTATGCCTATTGATAACAATCGGTTGACGCACTAAAGTTTAATTTCAGGGCAAAATGGAGCTTTGCTTAGTGATGACATTCGAACAACAATTAATTACCGCGATTTTAGTACTGACAGTTGCTCTGTTTATTTGGGGGAAATATCGTCACGATATCGTAGCAGCTCTGGCATTAAGTGCCTGTGTCTTGACAGGCTTAGTATCTGCAGAGTTAGCTTTCACGGGTTTTGGCCATCCAGCGGTTATTACCGTAGCAGCTGTGTTAGTCATTTCAGATGTTATGCGTCGTTGTGGCGTGGTGGATAGCATTGCACAAACTTTATTGCCATACACGAAAAACTTACTTTTCCATATACTACTTTTAACAACTGTCGTTACTATAGCTTCCTCTTTTATGAATAACGTTGGTGCGCTTGCGCTTATGCTGCCTGTAGCATTAACCACTTGTGCTAAACATAATCGTTCTCCCGCTATTTTACTCATGCCGTTGGCGTTTGGCAGTATTTTGGGAGGAATGACCACTGCAATTGGAACTCCGCCTAATATCATTATTGCCATGATGCGGGCAGAGGTATCTGGCGAACCGTTTAGCATGTTTGATTTTTCACCTGTCGGAGTGGTTGTCGCTGTTGTAGGAGTGTTGTTTATTGGACTTATCGGTTGGCGCTTTATCCCAAAGGCTCGCATGAATCGCAGTGCGCCGGAACAGCTATTTGCCATAGATGACTATCTAACGGAAGTGATTATTGGTGAAAAGTCCGAGTTAGTGGGGCAAAGAGCCGAGGCCATCACTGGTTTAGAAGAGGGAAATGTTGAGGTGGTTGGAATTGCACATCGCCATGGCGAAACGATGTCTATGAAACGTTTTCAGCGTTTAAAAGCTGGCGATATCTTAATACTGCAGGCAGATCCTACTGAAATTCAACCGTTATTAGATCAAAATGATTTAGAGTTAATTACCAGCGCAGATAAAAAATTTGCAGAGCTTACACAAGGCAATTTGACGTTAGTGGAAGGTGTTATAAAGCGCGGTTCTTGCCTCGAAGGTAGAGGTGTGCCTTTTTTACGACGTAGAAGTAACAGCTCATTAGCATTAGTAGGTTTTGCACGTCAAGGGAGACGAGTACAGCGCAGGATTCGCAAGCAAAACTTCCGTGCAGGAGATATATTACTATTGCAAAGTGCTGCTGATAATGTCGAAGAGCAGCTAGCTGAGTTAGGAATGGTCCCTTTAGCTGAGCGGAATTTGGCTTTAGGGGGCAGTAGAAAAATTGCTATAGCCTTAACAATATTCGCAGCCGCAATAGCGCTAGGCGTATTAAAAATATTGCCCTTAGCGATTGTATTCGTGCTGGCAGTGTTAGTGTATGTACTACTAGATTTAATACCGGTACGCAATCTATATGACGCGATAGATTGGCCGGTGATTATTTTGTTGGCAGCGCTAATACCGGTTGGAAAAGCATTAGAACACACAGGCTTAACGGCACTAGCTGCGCAGCAATTACTTGAGATTACACAAGGGCTACCTGTTTACATCGTTATGGGGGTACTACTGATTCTTACTATGTGGTTATCGGATGTCATTAACAACGCTGCAACTGCCGTAGTGATGGCACCGCTTGCTTATAGCATCGCGCAAGGGTTAGATGTTAATTCAGATCCTTTCTTTATGATTGTTGCAATAGGAGCATCTTGCGCCTTTATGACGCCTATTGGTCATCAATCAAACACCCTAGTAATGGGCCCAGGTGGTTACCAATTCAGTGATTATTGGCGGATGGGCTTGCCGTTAGACATTATCATTGTGATTATCGCCGTGCCATTAGTGACATATGCATGGCCGCTTTGATAATCGCGCGAACTAGAACGGTTCGAATTCTGTTCTACCTTAGAGGACCATTTGATTCTCTAAGGTAGATGCTATAATCAACAGCGAGCTAAAATTAATTATATGGGCTGAAATACAGCAAAATAATGCGCTCTTGGATGAAGTTCTTTATTACAGTCTGTTAGAATATCGCTTTTTCTCACTAATGCTGCTGATATGTACAATGCAGGGCATTTAGTACTAATTTTTTACACAAAATGAAAGGTAATGTGAAATGGCTTTGATCTCTATGCGTCAACTGTTAGATCATGCAGCAGAATACAATTATGGTATTCCTGCTTTTAATGTAAATAATGTTGAACAGATGCGTGCCATCATGGAAGCCGCCGATAGAACAGACTCTCCCGTTATCGTTCAGGCATCAGCAGGTGCTCGTAAATATGCTGGATCTAATTTTCTAAGACATATGATTTTAGCGGCAATCGCGGAATTTCCGCATATTCCTGTCTGCATGCATCAAGATCATGGTACCTCAGCAGCAATTTGCCAACGCTCAATAGCAATGGGTTTTTCTTCAGTAATGATGGATGGCTCTTTACTAGAAAACGGAAAAACGCCTTCTTCTTATGAATACAATGTTGAAGTAACCCGTCGCACAGTAGAAATGGCTCATGCATGTGGCGTCTCTGTTGAAGGCGAACTCGGTTGCCTTGGTTCTCTAGAAACGGGCGAAGCAGGTGAAGAAGATGGGGTTGGCGCTGAAGGGAAGCTGTCAATGGAGCAAATGTTGACAGACCCTGATGAAGCTGCAGATTTTGTAGCTAAAACACAAGTCGATGCGCTCGCTATTGCCTGTGGAACATCTCATGGTGCCTATAAATTTACCCGTCCGCCTACAGGGGATATTTTGGCGATAGATCGTATTAAAGCGATTCATCAGCGTATCCCAGGAACACATTTAGTGATGCATGGATCATCTTCAGTACCACAAGAATGGCTAGCGGTGATTAATGAGTTTGGCGGTGAAATACCAGAAACTTATGGGGTTCCAGTTGAGCAAATTGTTGAAGGTATTAAGTATGGAGTGCGTAAAGTAAATATTGATACAGATTTACGTTTAGCTTCAACTGGCGCAGTGCGTAAGTTTTTAGCGGAAAATCCAGCAGAGTTTGATCCTCGTAAATTTCTAAGTGCTACGATTGTAGCGATGCGCGATATTTGTATTGATCGCTATCAAGCTTTTGGGGCAGCAGGGCAAGCTAGTAAAATCACAGCTATAAGCCTAGAAGATATGGCAACCGCTTATGAGTTAGGTAAATTATCTGCAAAAGTAAGTTAGTTTTAAGTTAAAAAAGCCCAAAAGCTATACTTATGTTCTAGTAGCTAGTTGTTTTTGGGCTTTCGCTTATTTATACCTAAAGTTTAATTATCATGGCTATTTAAATTTTATTGTCAGCGGCAGGGCTACTCTGTTCTTTAAAATATTTTTTATTTTAGAAAGAAAAATAAAATTCCTAAGTTAATTAACAGTTTGGGTGCCAATATATTCATCAGTAAGATGATATAAACGCTTGTTCTTATATTTAAATGTACACTGCTCGAGAAATGACCATAATATTGCTTCAATTTTGAAAGTCATCTGTTTCAGCAGGAAAGCCAGAAACATAACTTAAGCGTGGCTATTATGGATTAAGCCACCTGGATGCATATGTTTCAACGAATACTTAGCACACTAATCTGCCTTTTTGCTTATAGCTTAGCGCATTCGCAGCCCAACATTGAGCTACCTTTACCAAGTGAAGTGGCTTTAACAGTAACGGGTAATATCCAAGAAACTAATCAACAAAGTACTTTGCAATTAAGTATTACACAGTTGAAAGCATTACCTCAACAAACCATTAATACTACAACTCGTTGGACAGAAGGCATTATAGAGTTCAAAGGTCCATTACTTCGGGATGTTATTGCACTAGCCAAAGGTACTGGACGTAGTATAAAAGCGATTGCTAGTAATGAATATCTTATTGAAATTCCTTTTGCAGATGTTGAAACTTATAATGTTATTCTGGCGTTGGAACAAGACGGTAAGGCACTCACCATGCGTACAAAAGGGCCTATTTGGGTTGTTTATCCATGGTCTGATCATAAAATTTTAGATGATGGAAAGTTTTATGCACGTTCAATCTGGCAGCTAAAAGCGTTAGACATTAATGAATAAGAAAATGTCTAAAACCCCTTATCTGCTCTCATTTGGTTTGTTGCTGATAATGACATTGAGTATCATCAGCTCAGTGATGTTGTTTAAGCGAATTTCTAATTTGGAAGTGAGTGCTGATAAGGCTCAACTAGTTTTTTATATGCGCCAGTATCAATACGAGCTATCACGCGCTAATAACGCATTCTTAGCGGCCTATTCACCTGTAACAGTGACTAACGGGGTTCAAAGCTTCACCAAATGGTTCGATATTTTATGGAGCCGCGTTGATCAAATGGGAGCAGGAAGGCAGGGCAGTTTGATCGTGGCAGATGAATTTAAGGTAACAGTGTTAAAGAATGATATTAAGCGAATAGACGACTTACTGTTCACTGGGCAAACTGTAACTCATGAAAATATTAATCAAGTACACGTTATATTTAAACGGCTGGTTAGCGAGGCACATAATTATCAATTATCTAGAAGTCTTCTTAATCGCGAAACAGCAATTGTCCATCAAGTAGAATCTTACCAAAGTTACCGCCATTCAGTTTTTTATATTATCGCGACTTTCATTTTAGGTTTGGTGATGGTGTTTTACCTCATCCGCAACAATAAGAAGTTACTACAATTGCGCTGGACGTTAGAAGAGCGAGTTTATAAAAGTACCAAAGACTTAAGAGAGAGTAATAACGAACTTAAAAGCGCTATAGAAAAACATAAAGAAACGGAATTAGAACTAATAAGTAGTCAATTGTCGGATGAACAAGCACGTGAAAAAATACTCTATCAAGCAAATTTCGACAGCTTAACAAAGCTGGCTAATCGTAACTTATTTCTGGAACGGTTTTCTCAGTCACTTAAAAGAGCTCAACGGAATGACACGCTAGTAGGTTTGCTATTTTTAGATTTAGATAGATTTAAGCACATCAACGATACACTCGGGCATTCTATTGGCGATGAATTGCTGCAAGAAGCATCGAAAAGACTAGTAGATGTGCTACGTGAAAACGATACAGCTGCGCGCTTTGGCGGTGATGAGTTTGCTATTATTCTTTCAGATGTCACTGAACTTAAAAGTATTGATATAATTGTTCAACGTATTTTAAAAAGTTTGGCTAGCCCTTTTCGCCTTTCAGGGAACGATGCTTTTGTTTCTGCCAGTATTGGCATAACAATTTACCCGGAAGACGGTAACAACTGCGAAACTTTATTACGCAAAGCAGATAGCGCTATGTATAAGGCAAAGGCGCTGGGTAAAAATAACAGCCAGTATTTTACCCAGCAAATGGATGTTGAGGCTAACCAGCGAAGAGAGTTAGAGAAAGCGCTTTATAAAGCGGTTGAAAATAATGAATTTTACCTAAATTTTCAACCAATTGTTAATACTAGGAAGCAATCAATTACGGGTGCCGAAGCGCTGATTCGTTGGAACCATCCAAAATTAGGGACAGTATCACCTGCTGATTTTATTCCTTTAGCAGAGGAAGTCGGGTTGATTTTAGATATTGGAGAGTGGGTGTTACACCAGGCTTGCTTAACAGCAGCGACTTGGCAAACTACTGCGAATGGGCCATTGAATATAGCGGTTAACATCTCTTCTCGACAGTTTCAAAGTACAGATGTCGCCTTGTTAATTGAAGATGCTCTTAAAGAGAGTGGCTTAGCTGCGCAGCGTTTAGTCATTGAAATTACCGAAAGCTTACTCATGGCCGATGACGAAAATGTGATGAAGCAGCTCAATAATATTCGTGATATGGGAGTGGCCCTAGCTATTGACGATTTCGGTACTGGTTTTTCATCTTTAAGTTATTTAAAAAAATTCCCGATAACAACTTTAAAAATAGATCAATCTTTTATTAAAGATATCAATATTGATAGTAGTGATGATGAACTCATTAAAGGAATTATTTCAATGGCGAACAGTCTAAATTTAAATGTGGTTGCTGAAGGCGTTGAGACCAAGGCACAATCTAGCTTTTTACTAGAAAATAGCTGCTTTAACATGCAAGGCTATTATTACAGCAAGCCATTGAGTGATCAAAAATTTATTGAAGTGCTCAATAGTAATATATTTTATAGTGTACAAAATACACATTCACTCTCTACCAGTACCCCGATACATTAAACGTTGATAAGCGATTACATATTCAAAATTTCTTAATTAATATAATCCCTAAAGCGATGCAAGCTAAGCCAGCAATACGGCCTAAGCTAATGTGCTGTACATTAAAGCCAAGCCAGCCTTGATGATCTAAAATTATCGAGGCGCTCATCTGTCCCGCAATAATTAGCGCTAATAGTGTTGCAGCGCCTAATTTTGGCGCGAAAAAAGCCATACAAGATACAAAGAAAGCGCCCATAAAGCCACCTGTCCAAGACCACATAGGCGCCATTTTTAGTTGAGCGAGTACCGGCCAAGGCTGTCTGATCAATACAAAAACGGTTAGCAGTGTGAGTGTGCCGATAAGAAAAGATACGCCCGCTGCCCAAAGTGCACCACTACCATGGCGCGCTAATTGTGAATTGACACCTGCTTGCATCGGCAGCATAGCCCCCGCTACAAAGACGAGCAGCATACTTAACCAAACCATAGTTAATTCTCTTTATTTAATTTAATCGGACAACAATGAATCGATATGTTGAGGTAACAGCGAAGAGCTCGCTGATTTATTACAAACCAGCGAGTATTGAGATAAATATCTAATACAGCAGCTTAACTGCGATCTACCGCAGTCGGTTTGTTGATATCCGCTTGTTTAGCCATTGCGCCAAACACAGGGGAGAAAGGCTTACGCTTGATGTATTTACCTGCACCTTTAACTGCCCGTAAATCACCTTCTTTGTAAACTAAGTTGCCACGGCTTAATGTATGCGTTGGTACACCGGTAACAGTGCGTCCTTCAAATATATTGAAATCAATGTTTTGGTGATGTGTTTTTGCAGAAATAGTACGCGTTCCTGCAGGATCCCAAACCACGATATCGGCATCGGCACCCACTGAAATTGAGCCTTTTTGTGGGTAAATATTAAAGATTTTCGCTGCGTTACTAGAAGTTACTGCTACAAACTCATTCATTGTCAGCTTGCCAGTGTTAACTCCCGCATCCCACATAATCGCCATGCGATCTTCAACACCGGCGGTACCGTTAGGGATTAAGGTAAAGTCATCTTTGCCCGCTGCTTTTTGCGGAGCACAAAAACAACAGTGATCGGTCGCAGTGGTTTGTAAATTACCGCCTTGTAAGCCTTTCCAAAGTGCAGCTTGATGTTCTTTAGATCTAAAAGGTGGGCTCATCACGTGGGCTGCAGCAAACTCAAAATCAGGATTGCGATACACGCTATCATCGATTACTAAGTGCCCTGCTAGCACTTCACCAAAAACTCGCTGGCCTTCATTACGTGCACGGGTGATTGCATCTAAAGATTCTTTGCATGAGACGTGAACCACGTAAATAGGCACATTCATTACTTGGGCGATTTGGATCGCCCGGTTCGCCGCTTCGCCTTCAACGACAGGGGGTCTAGATAGCGGATGTCCTTCAGGTCCTGTAATACCTTGAGCCATTATTTCTTTTTGCAGCTGGAAAACTAACTCGCCGTTTTCAGCATGTACAGTCGCCATAGCACCTAGCTTAGTACATTGTTTGAAACTGTTAACTAGAATCTCATCATCGGCCATAATCGCGTTTTTGTAAGCCATGAAATGCTTGAAACTGTTAATGCCATGCTCTTTAACTAAAGTAGCCATATCTCTTTTAACAGAGTCATCCCACCAAGTAACAGCTACATGAAACCCGTAGTCAGCGGCTGATTTTTCAGACCATGCGCGCCATTGATTGTAAGCTTCCATCAACGGTTGCTGGGGTGCTGGAATTACAAAATCGATGATACTGGTATTACCACCGGCAAGGCCTGCTGCAGTACCTGTATAGAAGTCTTCGCTGGCAACCGTGCCCATAAATGGCAGTTGCATATGTGTATGTGGATCTATGCCACCTGGCATAATGTATTGGCCTGTGGCATCTATTACTTCTGCAGATGACGGTACTTCTAAGTTTTCACCAACAGCCACTATTTTGCCGTTTTCACAGTAAACGTCAGCACTGAAAGTTTGTTCTGCAGTAACAACAGTACCGCCGCGAATGACAATAGACATAGTCATCTCCTTTTAATATTTACTAAAATTCACGAATATTGAAGAAAGCTGCTGAAAGAGTTAACTCTTTCAGCGCGCTAGCACTGGTTAGTTCCCATTCGGAACAGAGACCTATTACTACGGTTCCGTTTCAGGACGAAAACTAGTTAGTTTGTAGGGCGTTTCGCAATCGCGAAGTAAATAATCGCACCTAAGATAGAGCCTGTGAACCAACCGTATTGATAGAACCAGCTTAAAGAGCCTGTAATAATTGAGAATAAAGTCAAAGCAACAGGTACCGCAAAAGCAATCATCCCGCTCTTGTTGATACCAGCGTATTCACTATCCGCCAAATAAAGTGCTGCTAAATTTAATTGCTGATCTTTAACAATAAAGTAATCGACGATCATAATGCCGGCAATAGGGCCTAGTAAACTTGAATACCCAAGCAACCAGCCCGTGTACATTGCCTCAACACTTACATCCGATTCAATCACACCTAGCTTCTTGAATAACTCCCAAGACATCAATAACACCCCGACAACACCGGTGATAAGAACACCACGTGTTTGGTTTATTTTTGAAGGAGCCATGTTCTGAAAATCGTTGGTTGGCGATACAATATTGGCTGCAGTATTAGTTGATAATGTCGCGACAATAATCATGATCATCGCGATGACAACCCACACTGGGCTATCAATCTTTCCTATTAAGTTAATAGGATCAGAAATAGTTTCGCCAACTAAGGTCGTTGAAGCGGCTGTCAATATCACGCCTAGTGCAGCGAAGAAAAACATAGTTGCTGGCAAACCAATGATTTGACCAACAATTTGTGATTTTTGCGATTTCACATAACGGCTAAAATCAGGAATGTTTAAAGACAGAGTTGCCCAAAAACCAACCATAGCGGTTAAACCACCAAAGAAGTAACCCCAAAAAGAAGCATCAGCAGGACGATTCGCAGGTACTGCCATAAGTTCAGTAAGCGAAAACTGTGGCCATGCCCATAACATTAAGCCCATACTCACCGCTAACAACAATGGCGCAGCAATCGTTTCTAAAGTCTTAATTGACTCAGAACCTTTAATAACGATATACAGGTTCATTACCAAAAACATAAAGAAGCCGATAACTTCACCAGTGCCACCTAAATTTTCCCAACCTGGAATAATGGCTGAGAATAAAATGTGAATGGCAATACCACCAAATAAGGTTTGAATACCAAACCAGCCACAAGCCACCATCGCTCTAATTAAGCAGGGAATGTTGGAGCCGAAAATACCGAAGGAAGAACGTAGTAATACCGGGAATGGGATACCGTATTTAGTGCCTGGAAAAGCGTTCAAAGTCAGTGGGATTAACACGATCAGGTTAGCCACTAAAATAGTGATTAATGCTTCACCAACAGAGAGCCCAAAGTAAGCAGTTAAAACACCACCTAGCGTATAAGTCGGAACACAAATAGCCATACCCACCCAAAGCGCTGCCACGTTCCAGGTTCCCCAAGTACGTTGAGCCACCTTAGTCGGTGCTATATCTTCGTTGTAGTAGTCACTATCACTCACATCAGTGCCAACGTTTAACTCGTAGAATTCATCTACTTGCACTGCGCTGGAGTTTGTTGATTGATTATTACTCATTATTAATACCTTTTAATTATTATGGTTTTTATTTTTAGCTGAACATTAGAATTAAAAAAGGAAATATGTCGGATCTAAAACATATCTCCCAAAAATATTTAAGGACGGGTTAAATCGTCATATGTTTCTGGGCGACGATCACGAAAGAACTGCCAGCCTGTACGCACTTCTTTGATCATGTCTAAATCGATTTGGTGTACTAATAGCTCATCCTGATCAGCACTGGCTTGTGCCTCAATTTGGCCCAAAGGATTCACGATATAACTAGAGCCATAGAATTCACCCATCTGCGTATCCCAAGGCTGCTCTCTACCCACACGGTTTATTGCGCCAATAAATACGCCGTTAGCCGCGGCAGAAGCCGGTTGTTCAAGCTCCCATAAGTATTTACTTTTACCCATAACGGTAGCAGAAGGATTAACAATGTATTCGGCGCCATTGAGTGCTAGCGCACGCCAGCCTTCAGGGAAATGGCGATCATAGCAAATATAAACTCCTAGCTTGCAGTATTGAGTATCAAAAACGGGATAGCCGGTATTGCCAGGCTTGAAGTAAAGCTTTTCCCAAAAGCCGGGTGCTGTATCAGGGATATGTGACTTTCGATATTTACCTAAGTAGCTTCCATCTGCATCAATTACTGCGGCAGTATTGTAAAAAACGCCTGGTAAATCCTCTTCATAGATAGGTACCACGATGACCATATTGTGCTTCTTTGCTTGCTCTTGCATTAAAGTGACAGTGTGGCCGCCGGGGATTTTCTCAGCGCTTGCATACCATTTTTTATCTTGGCTTGGGCAAAAGTATGGCGTAGTAAAAACTTCTTGAAAGCAAAGTACTTGCACCCCTTGATCTGCAGCTTCCTGAATAAGCGGAATATGTGCGTCAATCATTTTATCTCTAATGGAATCCGTGGATTCACTCGTGCTCCCTTTGAGTGACATTTGAATTAAGCCGCATTTGAGTTTATTCATTACTTTGCCTCTAATTAAATCCTGGTATCAACAATGCTATAAAAAAGTACTGGCTAAAAAGAAGAGTAAAAGCAGCGTTGAGCGCTAAAACCGCTTTACCAGCCTGAACTTTAATACGTCAGCGTTGAATACAATGTTACTAACATCGCTTTTACAGGAAGATTTAAGTGATAAAATTTTATTTTTTTAATTAACCATAGCGGAGTAAAAAAAAATTGTAACGAAACACTTCGAGTGCGTAAAAGAGCTTCTTGAAGGCATAGCTGTATCTTTTGTTTAACTAAAAGATATCTAAAACTGCTTTGGTATGCAGGCATTGAGCATTCCCTATCTACAAAATACGGCTCAGATTAATCTATAATTAATCTTCTATAAGCGTAAATTACAGTGAGTAAGTTGTTAGAATTATTTTTTTTACCATTAGGTAAATATTATGATGGAAAAATACAGATCGCAAGCTAAATATGTAAAAAATTTAATCAACTTGATTTTGCTCAACTGGATAGGGAAAATATATATATGAAAATGCAGCTATTTTCAACGCTTCTTTCAATACGAAATACCAGTGCTTTCTAGCTGCTGTAAATAGCAATTAAGGACTAGATTAGAAGCGGCTCCCTTGCGGCTAATAGCCGCAATGGGTGTTTTAAAATTGAGCTGCTTGGACAATAACGGGCGCAGCTTTCCTTGTAATACCCAACGTTCTGCAAAATGCGTCGGTAGATAGCCAATGTAGTGGCCTGTAAGAATTAAAAAAGCGATACCCTCTCTGTCTGTTGCAGTCGCTGTACCTTGAAGGCGTTGGAAAAGCGTTTTAATACTGGCAGATTGTGCATATGCAGGCAGAACAGCTTCATGTTGTTCAATTAAACTCACGCTCAACTCACTATCAAATAAAGCGAACAGCGGGTGGGTATCTGAGCAATAAAGCTGAGATTCCTCGTTGTATAAAGAAAGGTATTCTAAGCCTGGCAGCTTCTTGGAAACAGGGATGACGCCGGTATGCAGCTTGCCATCGAGTACCGCCATCTCGATTTCGCCCGGTGGCACCATACGAATGTTGATTTTTACTTCAGGGCCGCGCTGTTTTAAATTACTCAAAGCTTGGGTGATCTTCATTTTCGGCATAGTGACGAGCGTGTCAGTGATGCCAATGTTGAGCTCCCCTTTGAGCTGCTGGTGGATGCTGTTAACTTGGGTGCGAAAATTCTCAAGCGCTGAAAATAACTGTAATGTGGCCTGATAAACTTCAGTGCCCTGATCAGTCATAGAGAAACCACTACGCCCGCGCTGGCAGAGCTTTAGCGATAAACGGTGTTCTAAATCGCTCATCGCGATGCTAATGGCCGCGCGCGATATATTTAACTCAACCTCCGCGGTGGTGAAACCTCCACATTCAACCACCGCTTTAAAAATTTTAAGTAAGCGAATATCGGTATCAGCTAAACGCCCCGATAAACCTTTTTGGCGCGCTTTGGGTGTTTTAGCCATGACAAATTCCTTAAATTATAAGATGTTAAAAACACTGTTTGTCCAGAAAATTTTATGATGCACTTAAATCCCTCAAGCGGCTTCACTGAAAGATGCATTCCAACCTGAGAACTAAATATAATAAGCTTACTCTTAGGTTAGTAAATAGTTATCTGAATATAAGTAATTTTACATTTTTTGTTAGTAAAATTCAGTGCAAACTGCAAATAACATGAATAATTAACGATGTGAGGAACACCATGTCTGAATACGATTTACAAAAATCTGCTGGAATGTCTCGTCAAGAGATGGAAGCTTACTGGATGCCTTATACGGCTAACCGCCAATTCAAAGCGGATCCACGCATCATAGTTGAAGGTCAAGGCAGTTATTTGACTGATTCAACAGGCCGTAAAGTTTTTGATGGTTTATCAGGGCTTTGGACTTGTGGCGCAGGTCACAGCAGAGTTGAAATAGCGGATGCTGTTTCTAAACAATTACGCCAGTTAGATTACGCACCGGCATTTCAATACGCGCATCCAAAGGCATTTGAACTAGCTAACCGTATTAAAGAATTAATGCCAAAAGGGCTGGATTATGTGTTCTATACTGATTCAGGCTCAGAAGCGGCTGATACTTCGCTAAAAATTGCCCGAGCATATTGGCGCAAGAAAGGCATGGCAACTAAAACCAAGCTAATAGGGCGCTCTAAAGGCTACCACGGTGTTAATTTTGGTGGGTTTAGCTTAGGTGGAATTGGCGCTAACCGGACATTATTCGGACAAGGTGTTGATTGTGATCACTTGCCGCACACTTTGCTTAAAGAAAATGCTTTTACCCGCGGCATGCCTGAAACCGGTGCTGATAAAGCAGATGAGCTACTTGAACTTATTGCATTGCACGATGCATCAAACATTGCAGCGGTGATTATTGAGCCATTAGCGGGTTCTGCAGGGGTTATACCACCACCTGTTGGCTACCTAAAGCGTTTACGTGAAATCTGTGATCAACACAGTATTCTATTGATTTTTGATGAAGTAATTACCGGTTTTGGCCGCATGGGTTCTAACACTGGCGCTGAAGAATTTGGCGTTACACCCGATTTATTAAACGTTGCTAAGCAGTTGACCAATGGTGCTGTGCCGATGGGCGCGGTGATTGCAAGTTCAGAAATCTACCAAACCTTTATGGATAACTCAGGTCCTGAAGGCGCTATTGAGCTGCCACATGGTTACACTTATTCAGGTCATCCTGTTGCTTGTGCCGCTGCACTCGCTTCTTTGGATATACTGAAAAACGAGCAACTAGTACCGCGTGTTAAGCAGATGAGCCCAATCTTTGAAGATGCGCTACATAGCTTAAAAGGCACCGAATATATTACGGATATCCGTAATTATGGTTTAGCCGGAGCGTTACAAATAGAGTCATATCCAGGTGAGCCGGCAAGAAGGCCCTATGAAATAGCCATGAAGTGTTGGGAAAAAGGTTATTACGTGCGCTATGGCGGTGATACTATCCAGTTAGGCTTACCATTTATTGTTGAGCGTGAAGAGATCGACAATGTAATTAACGCCATAGGCGAGTCGATAAGAGAATTAAAGTAGATTAATTTCTCATAATAAATCAAATATTCTATTTTATTTTAATTTGGAATACATTTATTATTTTGAGGTATTAATTTATACTTGCCTAGTAACTACTATTATAAAACTGGGTATTTAAGAATATGAGCTACCGATATTGATAACGCTTTTGTTTAAGCAGTACTTATCATTGCTGAAACTTAAGGCGAGCTAACTGGTAGTAAGGTTAAATAAGCTTGTTTGCGAATCTTGTATAGCGGGATGGCAAAGCTTACTCAATTAATGAAGCTACTATAAGCTTTAAAGAAACATGAGGTTTAAAATGAACACATTAGGACACATGATTAACGGTTTGGATGTCAGTGACAGCGGCCGTTCTCAAGATGTATTTAATCCATCAACAGGCGAAGTAAGCAAGCAAGTTGCACTAGCTAGTCAAGAAACAGTTGAGCAGGCGATTGCAGCAGCACAAGCAGCTTTCCCTGCATGGCGCAATACACCTGTTGCTAAGCGTGCTCGAGTAATGTTTAAGTTTAAGCAGTTACTAGAAGAAAATGCTGACAAAATTTGCGAATTAATTGGCGAAGAACACGGTAAAATTTCACACGATGCAATGGGTGAGCTACAACGTGGTATCGAAAACGTTGAATATGCTTGTTACGCACCAGAGTTATTAAAAGGCGAGCACAGTAAAAATGTTGGCCCTAACATCGATTCATGGAGTGAGTTTCAGCCATTAGGCGTTGTGGCAGGTATTACACCTTTCAACTTCCCTGCAATGGTACCTTTATGGATGTACCCAATGGCTATTGTATGTGGCAACTGCTTCATCTTAAAGCCATCTGAGCGTGATCCTTCATCTACTATGTTTATTGCACAGCTTTTATTAGATGCAGGTTTACCTGCTGGCGTAATGAACGTGGTTAACGGTGATAAAGTAGCGGTTGATACACTACTCACTAACCCAGATGTAATGGCAGTCAGCTTTGTAGGTTCAACCCCTATTGCTGAATACATTTACGCAACAGCTAGTGCTAATGGCAAGCGTTGCCAAGCACTAGGCGGCGCTAAAAACCACGCCATCATCATGCCAGATGCTGATATGGATAACGCAGCACAAGCATTAATAGGTGCGGCTTTTGGCTCATCAGGCGAGCGTTGCATGGCACTTTCTTGTGTTGTAGCGGTAGGCGATCAAGCGGCTGATCTGTTAATAGAAAAGATAACCGTTGGCATGGCTAGCTTAAAAGTGGGTGCTTTTAGCGATAGTTCAAACGATTTCGGTCCTGTTATCACTAAAGCACATAAAGAAAAGGTAAATGGCTACATCACTGGCGCTGAAAATGATGGTGCTAAAATCGTTGTTGATGGACGTAACCCAGTCGTTGAAGGTTATGCTAACGGATACTTCGTTGGCGGTACATTGATTGATAATGTAACCCCTGAAATGGTTAGCTATAAAGAAGAAATCTTTGGCCCTGTATTGGTTGTGGTACGTGTTAACACAATGCAAGAAGCAATGGAGCTAATTGATAGCCACGAATACGGTAACGGCACTTGCATCTTTACCCGTGATGGCGAAGCGGCGCGTTACTTCAGTGATAATATTAAAGTGGGCATGGTAGGTATTAACGTACCGTTACCCGTACCTGTTTCATACCACAGCTTTGGTGGTTGGAAGCGTTCATTGTTTGGCGATCTAGCGGCGTATGGTCCTGATTCAGTACGTTTCTATACTAAGCGTAAAACCATTACACAGCGCTGGCCTTCAGCGGGTGTTCGTGAAGGTGCACAGTTTGCATTCCCTTCATAAGTAATATTTAGATACAAAAAACCAGCCTAGTGCTGGTTTTTTTGTACCTATAAAATGCCTTGAGTTGCTGTTAAATTAATCATACTGGTTGTTATACAGCAGCTTCTAAATACATGACCTTTCCCCAAAAACTCTAAATAACTAGCTATTGACAGTGCTGTCTTGTTTTCCAATATTATTCTCCTGCTTTAACTGCTCGTTAGCACTGCGGTGGGCTAAATGGTGTTTAGAAATAAAGCTTTTAGCTTTAACAATGAGTAATCTAAGGCTACTACCTAAATATAGGTTAAAAAAGGGAATTATTGAGAATATCACTACGAAAAGTTGCTGAATCGCGCTAATTTTGTTATCTATTTACTGCGGATTAAAAAGGAAGCGCATTTAAAAAGGAATTTTTTATGACAAATAAAACGGAGCCGCTGATTTGCTCTGATGAAAGAACTCGCAATTTATCCTCTCTTGAAAGCATAGTGTATGACGTTAGCACGTCGGTAAGTGCTGAAGCGCAAAAAGCTTTAGATAGACTATCTAGACATTCCAATACATCTTATCCTGAAATTATTGAGTTTTTAATTCTTATTGAAGATATAAAAATTAGTAGTGATATGACGGATTCCGAATGGGATATCTATTACAAATACACTACTACTACTTAAGGCTCTATTCCTTACAATCATCTTCCACGATTTCTGGGCACGCCTTAATTTTGTGGAGCATGCATGCTAATTATAACAAGTTTTATTCCAATAAATTTGGTGGTGTTTTTAAAAACCAAAAACTTGTTTTTATACCACGGAGCCTTTAAATGCCTATAATCAAAGATGGTTTGCTTGGCTTTTTCATCGATTTATGTTCTTTTCGAAGATTAAATTTTAAGCATTGTTTGTCACGTGCCGCATCTTGTTACAAATTGACACTGATAGTATTTATTGTATTGGCAGTATCTACTTCAACGAACGCGCAAGAAAGCGTAGGTTTAACCTTGTCCGCTGCAGAGCATCAGTGGATACAGGAGCATAACGAAGTAATTATCGGCTATGATGGTCACTCCCCACCTTATAGTTTTATCAACAACGAACAGCAATTAGAAGGCTACTCTGTTGATTTATTTAAGATCTTAGCTAACAAAACAGGTTTGTCTTTTAGCGTTTATCCTCAATATATGTGGGAACAAGTATATGCGGCCGCCAGAGCGCATGAAATAGATGTTGTCGCTAGCATGGTGGAAAATCAGGATCGATTACAGTGGTTTAATTTTACTCAACCTTATGTGTTTAAGTCACAAGTGATTATATCTCGGGAAGATGACACAAGCATAAATGATAAAGCTGATATTAAAAATAAAACAGTGGCACTGGTTAAAAGCTACCACTACAAAAGTAAGTTAATCGAAAACTATCCCACCATCACACTGTTGTACTTCGATACCATACTAGATGCGCTCAATGCCGTTTCAGTTGGCGAAGCGGATATCGCCATAACCTTCTTTGGTGCGGGTCACTTCTTACGTAATAAGTACTTGTTAACTAATTTAAAGTACGCTGCTATTTACGATAGAGATACGGCTAATGAGCGGATCGCTATAAGAAACGACCTACCGTTACTCTCTACTATTCTAGATAAAGCCTTGGCGTCGATAACTGAAGCACAATATCAAAAGATTAGGAGCAAATGGCTACCTATGGACGATATGGAAGAGCTGGCGGAGATTGAATTGACCCCCATGGAACTTAGCTGGATAAAAGCCCATCCAGACATTCGTTTAGGTGTTGATCCCGAATATGC
This sequence comes from Oceanospirillaceae bacterium, assembly GCA_036960485.1. Taxonomy (GTDB): domain Bacteria; phylum Pseudomonadota; class Gammaproteobacteria; order Pseudomonadales; family Balneatricaceae; genus Rs1. The sequence continues at coordinate 16,687 of JBALXS010000008.1, read as the reverse complement.
ACCGTTTGAATATGTTGATGAACAACGATATAAAGGCATGGCTTCAGATTATATCAAATTGCTTAACCAGCGCTTAAAACTCAATATGCGAGTGAGTGATAATTTAAGTTGGACTGAAGTGGTCAATAAGATAAAAAAGAAAGAACTTGATGTTTTACCTGTCGTTAGTATAACCGCGCAACGCAGTAAATTTTTATCTTTTACTCTGCCTTACCTAAACTTTTATCGTGTAATTGTTACTCGAGTCGAGATGCCTTTTATCAGTGGCTTAAATGACTTGGGTGAAAAAATAGTCGCGGCGCAAAAAAATACTTCCCACTATGAGTTTTTAATACAAAACTCAGATATAGATCCGGTGTTGTATGCGGATTTAAAGCAATCATTACTAGCTGTTTCTAGTGGCAAAGCCGATGCTTATGTTGGTAACGTGGCGGCTGTTACTTATTGGATTAGAAAGCTCAACTTAACCAATTTAAAAATAGCAGCACCGGCATCTACAGAAATACAAGGCTTACGTTTTGGTGTGCGTAAAGATTGGCCAGAACTTATCTCTATATTACAAAAGGGCTTAAACAGCATTAGTGGACGACAGAAAAAAGTGATTTCTGAAAAATGGTTATCAATAGATTATAACCCGGGAATGAGCGCTCGATTAATTTGGAAAATCATCGGCATTGCAGCCTTGCTAGTATTAGCGGTAATGATATGGAATATCATCCTTAATAGGAAAGTGAAACTGCGCACCTCGCAACTAATCTACAATGCAAATTACGATAAGTTAACCGATTTACCTAATCGTTTTCTCACTCTGGATCGTTTAAATCAAAAAATCACTGAAGCGCAAATTGGTACTGGTCAAATTGCCGTTATATCAATATATATCAACGATTTCAAAACGATCAATAATGTTTACGGACATCAAACAGGCGATGATATTTTACGTATATTTGCGCTGCGTCTTAAAAGTTCATTACGTGAACATCAGTTGGTTGGTCGTTTAAGCGGCAATAAATTTTTAATGATCCAATCACATGTGCAAGATTGTATTGAATCAGCTAGTTTAGCTGAACAGATTTTGGAGTGTTCAGAAAAACCTTTTACAGCGGGGCTAAACAATATATCGCTTGACGCCAGTTTGGGGATCACTTTGTTCCCAGATGATGGGGAAGATGCAGAGCTATTACTAAAGCGTGCTGGCACTGCAACACAACATGCAAAAAATAAAGGGCGGGGGGGTTATATTTATTATACTGAACGTTTAAATAGCAATGTTGCACGTAAGTTAGCGATTGAAACACAGCTGCGTAGTGCCATTGAATGCAATGAATTAGAAGTGTATTTTCAGCCAAAATTAGACCCGATAACCGTAAAAGCAATTAGTTTTGAGGCACTCTTGCGTTGGAACAGTAAAGAGCTAGGCTTTGTTTCTCCAACTGAATTTATTCCAATCGCAGAAAGTTATGGAATAATAAAGGAAATTGGTTTGTTTGTGATTAAACAAGCATTGTCTACACTACAACAATTGCAAAACAAGTACGGCTTCGAGTTTTCGATCGCTATAAATTTATCTCCTGTGCAATTCTATGACGAAGACTTATTACCAAATATAGAACAATTATTAAATAAATATAAACTTAAGCCCAGTAGCGTTGAGTTCGAAATAACCGAAGGTGTACTACTTTCGGAACTCTCAGGTATAGAAGATAAACTAAGGAAACTAGAATCACTGGGAGTTTCTTTGGCAATGGATGATTTTGGCACCGGCTATTCATCGCTGAGTTATTTACGAAAATATCGATTCGACACTTTAAAGATAGATCAAGAATTTATTGCTGGGCTACCTCATTCTATATCTGATAAAAAACTGGTGACGGCAATTATCGTTATGGCACACGAGCTAGATATGATAGTCGTGGCAGAAGGTGTCGAAACGGCACAGCAACACGCTTTTCTTGTAGAACAGAAATGCGATTTAGTGCAGGGCTGGTTATTTAGCAATGCGCTCAATGTAACTGATGTAAACGCTTATTTAGACCAGCAGTTCCTTATCTGTAATTCGCTGACGGATCAACAATCAATGTGATATTGCTTTCACTACAGAGGCTGTTTGTATTAGTACGATTTTACGCAGTAAAAATTGATGCAAGTTAACAACCGCTTAGAATTGTTCGAGGTTGATATAAGCTTACTGACGTATTTTTAACTAACAGGTAAGATACGCTACCTTCCCAATATGAATAGAATTCAAAATGTTAAGTCGCTGGTTTACTGCCATTCGCCCCAAAACACTGAGTGCATCTATTGCGCCTATTTTGTTAAGCCAAATGCTGGCCTATCAGCATGCTGTGCAGTTTTCTTGGTTTTTAGCGTTAATCATCTTGCTGTGTACGATCTTGTTGCAAATAAGCGCCAATCTAGCCAACGATTATTTTGATGATAAAGCAGGCATCGATACCGATCAGCGATTAGGTCCTAAAAGAGCGATTCAAGCCGGGTTACTGAATAGCACACAAGTAAAAAAAGGCATGAATTGGTCTTTATTTACAGCAAGTATCTTAGGTCTATATTTGATGTATATCGGCGGTGCCGTTTATATCTTGCTGGGATTATTGTCCATCGCAGGAGTATTAGGTTATAGCGCAGGCCCTAAGCCATTAGCTTCTAATGCTTTAGGCGAAGTGGCTGTGTTTCTATTTTTTGGGCCAGTAGCCGTCTTAGCAGCAGGATATTTACAAGAGCAAAGTATACTAACGTTGCATTATTATGTTAGTTACGCCATCCAAATGGGCTTATTGGCAGCTGCGATCATGTTAGTTAATAATATTCGCGATATAAAAAGCGACTCACATGCGCAAAAAAGAACACTAGCTATTCTATTAGGCGAGCTGAAAAGCAGAATGACCTATGGTGTTATGCTTGGTGCGGTTGTGGCGCTAGCTTACTTTAATAATCAGCATCTTGTAGTGCTGCTAGTCGCAATTGTTTTTACAATACTACTTACAGTTTTACTTTTTAAACGCAGCGCTCAACAGCTCAATCAACAGTTGGCTCAAACCGCGGCTTTTATGCTGTTGTGGAGTTTACTGTGCATCTTTGAATTAGTTGTTTTATAACCATTTGCACAAAAAGATACTTGCCGTGAGTGCTGGGGTTTTGAATAGCGTTTTTAACGCTTGTTATTAAACATAATTATCATGTCTTTTAGGTGAATTAAGTGGAAATCTCAAAGTGGCATTTGCCAGGAGTTAACGGCTAAAGATCGCTTTGAATTTAGTTAATCATGTTGCAGAGTATGTTGAATAAAACTGTCATATAGATTACTTAATCTATTTTCATTTCTAATGAGAAAGTCGCTGAGCATGCAATTATCAGCGTCAAAGTTTAAATGGAGTGCGTGAGAGCTTAAAAGTGCTGGTGGTGTGTCCCCCAATTTAAAGCCACTGCCTATCGAGTTTTTGTGAGAGTAACAAATAGGATTGTGTTTGTATCACTTGGGGGTGGCGGCGAATGGTATCTAGCACAAAATCGATACCTTCAGAGCTATTCGATTCAATAGTGACTAGTGCATCACAATTTCCTGCAACTGAATAAACACTGGTTATTTGCGGTATTTTAGCGAGATACGCAATTAACGCTTCACTGACATTATTATCAATAGTGAGCATCGCCTGTGCACGAAATAGCTCACTATTATAAGCCTCTCCTGTTCTAATGGTGTAAGCGGCGATCACTTTTTTAGACTCTAAGGCTTGCAGGCGCTTCTGCACTGTTTGCCTTGATATACCCAATATTTGAGCTAGGCAAGTAATTGGTTTCCTCGAATCAGTTTTTAGTAAAACAAGTAGCTCTTTATCAATAGCATCTAATGACATAGTTATGAATACCGAATAATTAACAATTGGTTATATTTGATCAACAGATTGTAATATTGGATGGCAAAATTGTACAAGTTGTATCTCGTGCTAACAGCCTTTTTTATCTATGCTGTGATCTTCTGATGCCAATTAATTTTGGTAAATTATATAGCGTGTTTTTCGGGAGAAATTGATGAAAGTAACCGTGGTGCAATTAAGTAATGATCCAGGCCAATTACAACGTGATATGCAAAAGTTAAGTCAACACGTACAAGCTGAAAAATCAGAGTTTGTGTTATTACCAGAAATGAGCTTTGCACCTTGGTTAGCAAATACGCGTGATAGTAATCATCAGCAATGGCAAGAGGCCATGGAGCTACATCAACATTGGATAGCCCAATTTTCTCAATTATCTTTACCGCCATTAGTATCAACAAGGCCAACAGTGAACGGCGCGGGGTCGCGACGTAATCAAGGCTATTTATGGACAGAAAATGGAGGTGTACAGGCAGTACATGAAAAATACTATTTACCGAATGAACCAGGTTACTGGGAAGCGAGTTGGTATGATATGGGGAATTCATTATTTGACACTGCTAGATTAGGGGAAGTGCGAATTGGCATGCAAATATGTACTGAAATGTGGTTTTTTCAACATGCGCGAGAACTTGGGCAAAAGAAAGTTGATTTGTTGTGTGTGCCGCGGGTTACACCACATGCCAGTGTGAAAAAATGGTTGGCAGGTGGCCAGGCAGGTGCCGTAGTTTCAGGAGCTTTTCATCTGTCTTCCAATCTGTATTTGCCTGAATCTAGCACAGCTGATATTGGCGGTTTATCGTGGATTATTTCGCCAGAGGGCGACATATTAGGTACAACAGATCCGGATAATCCATTTATTACCATTGATGTAGATTTAACCGCCAGCGATATCGCGAAAGACACTTATCCACGCTATGTTAAAACTTAACCAGTATATATTTTGCAGCGTAAGTGTAAAAAGAGAAGATAGAAAGGTAACAAGGAAAGCACCAAGAAAGGAAGGTACAAAGAAATAACTAAAATACCGCTGCCCTACAAATATGTAAGGCAGCGTGCTTTAGCTTATTTATAGATAAAGGTTAGTTTGCTTGCAATAACACTGCTTGAATCAGTACATCACAACCGGCGGCTAAATCTGCAGGGTCTGCATTTTCAGATTCATTGTGGCTGATACCATTTTCACAAGGCACAAATACCATAGCAGTGGGTGCGACACGTGAAATGTAGCAAGCATCGTGTCCGGCACCGCTGACGATATCGCGGTGTGAATAGCCAGAAGCTTTTGCCGCTTCACGTACTGAATCAACACATGATTTATTGAAAGGAACAGGTGGCGAGTACCAAATTTCTTCAAACTCCATCTCTAAACCTAGCTCATTTGCGGTTTTCTCAGCAAACGCTCTAAGTTCTGCATCCATTTTAGAAAGTACGGCATCATTAGGATGTCTAAAATCGACAGTGAAAAACACTTCACCAGGAATAACATTGCGCGAGTTAGGAAACACTTGTAGCAAACCAACAGTAGAACAGGCTAATGGTGCATTACCTAAACCAATTTGGTTTACTTTATCGATCATGCGCGCGGCGCCTACTAAAGCATCTTTACGCGTTGCCATAGGAGTTGGGCCTGCATGAGATTCTTGGCCGGTAAACTTAACTTCATACCAACGCTGACCTTGGGCATCTGTGACCACACCGATAGTCTTTTCTTCGTTCTCTAAAATAGGCCCCTGCTCAATATGCGCTTCAAAAAACGCTTTGAATTCACGGTTACCCATTTCTAATGCGCCGTCATAACCAATACGTTTGAGCTCTTCGCCCATGGTTTTGCCGTCTAAATCTGCCCGCGAAAGGCCGTATTCTAAATCGAAGACACCGGCAAAAACACCAGAGGCGACCATGGCAGGTGGAAAGCGTGACCCCTCTTCGTTGGTCCATACCGAAGCTTCAATAGGGTGCTTAGTTTGAATGTTATGATCGTTAAGTGAGCGTATCACTTCAAGGCCACTTAGCACCCCATAAACACCATCAAACTTGCCACCTGTCGGCTGGGTATCTAAGTGACTTCCCATAACCACAGGGGGTAAGCTGTCGTCTGTTCCAGCGCGGCGAGCAAAAATGTTACCCATCTTATCGACGCTCACGGTACAGCCGGCTTCTTCACACCACTTTACAAATAAGTCACGGCCTTGCTTGTCTAAATCAGTGAGCGCTAAACGACAGCAACCACCTTTTTCAGTGCCGCCAATTTCGCCCATCTGCATGAGGCTGTCCCAAAGGCGCTGCTCATTAATTTTTATATTTTGCATACTCTTTATCCATATTCAGCATTAACCCTAGGTATTAAAAACACCGAGGGTTAATGCGCGTCAATTACTTGCTAAAAGCAGGAATGATCTTGTTTGCGTAGTCAGCAATAATTTGCTCTTCATCACCACTGTCTAAATAGATATTAAACTGTGTAGTGCCCACGGCCTCTAGTTCTTTAATTTTAGCAATGTGCGCATCCGGCTCACCTAAAACACTGAAGCTGTCAATGATGTCATTGGTGATGAAATCAAGATAAGGGTTATCACTTTGGCCATGCTTTGAATAGTCATAACCTTTGCGCTGCTCAATGTAGTTAGTCAAACTTTCAGGTACTAGTCCTGAATGTGCACCGTATTTTTCAACGATATCAGCAACGTGATTACCAACCATGGCAGGGAACCAGCGAGTAGCTTCACGACACTTATCCATGTCGCCCATGTAAGCAGGTGCTGAGGCAATCACTTGAAAATCAGACATATCACGGCCCGCTTCTTTACCCGCAGAGATTGCTTGTTCAGCAAACCACTTAACTAAAGAAGGGTCAGCGATTTGTAAAATAACTCCATCGCCAACTTCGCCAGCTGTTTTTAAAGCTTTTGGCCCATAGGCACCAATATATACCGGTAGCTCATAACCATTAGCCCAAGGGAATTTAACAGGCTCTGGGCTTTCGCCATAAGTCACTTCTTCACCGCGTACCATAGCTTTTACTTTTTGTGTGAACTCGGCAACTCGCGCTAAGTTAGCAGGCTTTTTGCCCATGACGCGCATCGCGCTATCGCCACGGCCTAAACCTACCACAAAACGACCATTACTTTGCTTTGCTAAGCTGCCAAACAAGCTTGCTGCAATTGACCAATCACGAGAGTTAGGGTTAGTAACACAAGGGCCGAACTTCATTTTAGTGGTGTGTTCCATACACATAGCAATGGCAGGGTAGCACTCGCGCCATAATACGTGTGAATCGTAGAACCAGCAGTGGGTGAATCCAGCTTCTTCTGCTTGTCTTACTAAATTTCTCGCTCTTTGTGGCTCAACAAAGCCTTTAAACGTAATACCAAAATCCATAGTTAACTCCTGAGATAACTCTCTTTTTTTTATAGTGAGGAGACATCGAACTGATCTGTAAGATCAACCGCAATCTCCGAGACAAAATTCATCGTTATATCTATTGTGGTTCTTAACTGCGCAAATAATGCTAATGTTCAGGTGGGCAAATTTTGATACCCGCATGGGTGAAAGGTACCTTCTTGGAAATATTCAAACGAATCAGCATCGGTGTAATCGCTTCAACACAACGTGCATTGACCGCAGGGCCAACGTTGTAAGCTTGTACTTGTAACAACTCAACCAAGCCAATTACTTGGTTTTTAGCTTCTAAATTATTACCGCAGACTAAAATGTCACAGTTAATCTTTTGCGTTAGTTGATTGAGCGTTGTCGCTGAAACATTGTGCAGTGCACCAACCACGGGGATATCTGGGCCGAGTAATGCTTGAGCAGCTTCAGTGGCAGAGCCTTCAATGGGCATATCAACCGCTTTAGGGTCACCCTCTTTTAAAGGCACCACTATATCGATTAAAATCTTGTCGCTAAGATCGCCTTTAATGGCCGTTAAAGTGGCATTATGTGCAGAGTAAGGCACCGCTAAAATAACCATTTGATCAGCACTAATTACAGCTTGGTTATTATCTGCCCCCGAGATGTTTCCCGCCATGCTGACACTATCGAGCGCTATAATTTGCGCGTTCAGTTCAGCGGCAATGTCAGTAGCGCGGCTGCTGTCTCTAGAACCTAATACAACATCAACCCCGGCCATGGCAAAGCGTAATGCCAACCCTTTACCTTGCGGGCCTGTGCCACCAAGAATAGCTATTTTCATTATTGTTTTTCCTCTATTTAGTGCTCAAATTCAGCACCAGGTTGACGTAGTTTGTAAGCAAGTTACCAGTCACATGTATTAAAACTACTAACTTATAATCTAAATAAATCTTCGCGCGCCGGACGAATTAAATCTTGTGCGCTGCTTTGTGTGCGAGCCCAGTCAACACCTCTAAATAGGATGACTGGCTTCTTGCCTTCCTTGCTCATTAATAAACCACTAGCAGCGGCGAGTTCATCAGCAAGAGCGGGAACCGTTACTTTTAATTCACGGCCATAAGCATCATTTTGACCTGCCATATCTACTTTGCTCGGTACGTTTGCTAAACCAATAGCAACATTTACTAGGCCCATGCGCCAAGGTCTGCCAAAGGTATCGGTTATGACTACGCCGAGTTGTTTGCTGCTGGTTTTTTCTAGAGCGGTGCATATTTTACGCGCACTTTTATCCGGATCTTTAGGCAGTAAAATGACATGATTTGGCTGGTCTACGTTTGATTCATCGACCGCCGCATTCGCACAAATAAAGCCTAGGTGATGCTGTGCAATAATTAGCCCTTCATGTTGATCTTCACGCTTACTGGTTTTAACAATGCGTGACGATTCTCTTAATACCGTTTCAACTTTCGCCGGATCTTTATTTAATTTTTCAGCCAGCTCTAAGGCTTCTAAAGAGGGCTCTACATCTGCCAAGTTAACTATTTGCCCCTCCGCTTTAGAGACAACTTTGTGAGCAATAACCAAGATGTCACCATCTTCTAGTGATAGTTGTTGTGCTTGCATCGCTTGGTAAATTTGGGTGGCTAAATCATCCCCTGGCACGATGTCTGGAATGCCTGTTACGGCTATAATTTGTACTGCTTGATTACTCACTTACATTTCCTCTTCGAATGGCTCATATCAACTCTTTATTTTATGCAAGTTACCGTTGAAGCTGGTGGTGGTGGTGATTATTGTGGGTGAGTTGATTAATAACATCCGCACTGAGTAGTTGTAAATCTTGTGCGGTATCTAAATCTAAGGCTAAATTTGGTAATGTCAGCAGTTGGCAGTGCACCTTGTTTTGTTGTGCATTACGCCAGTGCTTACGGCTAGAATCCAAGCCATAACTAAACTCAATAGCCCGCGGTGGGGAGGTTAACAGTGCATTAGTCCCGCCATCGTCCGCTGGGCAAATAATCACGGATTCGCGAGGTCTTTTTAGATTCAGTAGCTGTTTAAACTCGTCGTAATCTAAATCGATGATATCTGCAGGCAACACTAGCTGGCTGGTAAATCCAAGCTCTTCACAATGTTGCGCTGCTTGAACAATCGCGTTATTTAGCCCTTTAGTGCCTTGCTCTATCAACACACTCACTTTGTACTGTTCAGCAATTTTTGCAATAACAGTAGCCGGTGTAACGATTAAAACGCTGATTCGTGGAAAGTGCTGCGTTAAAAATTGTAACGTTTTATGTAACAAATTAAGGGCAATGTTTTGTCTCTCGTGTGGATCAAGCACATCACTTAAGCGTTGCTTGGAGCACTGCGGATCTTTCATTGGAATAACAATACACAAAGTCATAGTAATGGCTGCTCGCTGCTAGTTGAACTGGCATCAGCGTAAGAGCTGTTGCTAGTCGCCACTTGCTGAAAAGCAATTAGCTGGTTGGCCAAGCGTGTTTTATCTAAGCGATCATGCATCATGGTATCAGTGCAGTAAGTGGTGATACCTAAAGCTTCAATAGCCGGGCAAAGCTGTGCATCTAAGTTATCAACTACTAGTACATCAATTAAATCTTGATAACATTGCGCTACGCCTAAAGCATTACAGGGGATATTTAAAGCGCGCAGCATTTTATCAGCAGGCCCTTTGACTGTTTTACCAGCGACAATTGGAGAAACTGCCATTTTATAAGCATTGCTGGTTTCAATGGCTGAACGAATGCCTGGCACCGCCAAAATAGCGCCGATGCTAACAATAGGGTTGGATGGGGCAAAGATAATCACATCGGCATCGCTGATTGCTGCCAGTGCCTCTGGTGTGGCTTTAGCGGTATCAGCGCCTTTAAAGGAGATCTCGCTAATTTCAGGCTGGCATTGATAGCGTACAAAATAGCTTTGAAAATCCAGCCAGCCCAAATCAGTATTTACCCGGGTTTGTACGATGTCATCAGTGGGGAGTATTAAAGGCGTTTTTAAGCCAAATTTTGCAGCGATATCGGCGGCAATAATACTCGGGCGCAGCCCTTTTTTACGCAATTGAGTTCGGTAGATATGAGTGGCGAAGTCTTGGTCGCCTAAATACATCCAAGTATCTTCACCCAGCAGTTTTAGTGCATCTAAAGTGCGGTTGCTTTCATCTTTTAAGCCCCAGCCTTTAGCGGTATCAATGCGATTGGTTAACGTGTAGGTCAAAGTGTCTATATCGGGTGATACCCACAAGCCATGAATCTCTTGATCATCGCTGATGTTACCCAAAATGCTTAAACCTTGGGAAAAGTCACTGTGCATTAGCCCCTCGGCCATTTTTGCGCCGCCCACGCCACCGGCTAAAAGTAGTATTGATAAACTCATGCAATGGCACCGCCGCAAGAAGCGATAAGTGGAGCTTGTTGGCTTTGCGGGTAGTGCTCTAATTGTGCGTATAGAGTATTGCGTCTAAAAGGCGTTAAACCGCTCTTTTCAATCATTTGTACCATATCTTCTGGCAATATTTCCTCGCCGTGCACTCCGCCAGATGAACGTGTAATTGATTCATCCATTAACGTGCCGCCTAAATCATTAGCACCTGCACGTAGCATTTGTACTGCATAGTTAGGCCCTAATTTCACCCAAGATGCTTGAATATTATCTATCCAACCGCTGAGCATGATTCGAGAAACTGCATGCATTAAAATATTTTCGTTGGCAGTGGGCCCAGGGCGTACATCAAGTTTTAGCTTTTTACGATCGGTATATAAAGGCGATTCATAATGCACAAAACCTAGTGGTACAAACTCGGTAAAACCGCCGTGTTCTTTCTGCATATTTCGCAGCAGTTCAATGTGTGCAGCCCAGTGATGAGGAGCATCTATATGGCCGTACATAATAGTGGCGGTGGTTGGCAAACCGAGTTGGTGAGCGGTCGATATAATATCAACCCACTGCTGTGTGGTTAGCTTATCGCGGGTGAGCTGTTTGCGAATTTCAACATCTAAAATTTCTGCAGCAGTACCGGGCATTGAACCTAGGCCGTGATTCATTAAATCTTGAATAAATTCGCGATAGCTCATGTTGCTATTTTGCGCACCAAAAAATATCTCAAACGGAGAGAATGCGTGAATATGTATATCAGGCACTTGCTGCTTAATTGCGATTAAAATATTGCGGTAGTGATCTTCGGGCAAATCAGGATGTATACCACCTTGAATGCACACTTCAGTGGCGCCTCTATCCCAAGCTTCTTGCGCGCGTTGCGCTATTTCTTGCATCGAAAGCAGCTCGGCATCCGCGTCGTTTTTGCTCTTTGAAAAACCGCAAAACTTACACCCCATGTAACAAATGTTGGTGAAGTTGATGTTGCGGGTAATTACAAAGCTGGCTTGGTTGCCCACGGTACGCTGGCGAATAATGTCGGCGCATTTAGCGATCGCGGTGATTTCTTGGCCGGTACTTTGAAAAAGTTGAGTACCTTCTTGTGCACTAATCTCTGCACCGCTCAGGGCGCGGGTTAATATGTTAGCAATCACATTGCTGATATTAGATAGGTCTAAGTCAGCAGATACTGAGTTATTAGTTACTTGTTCAGTAAGTTGGGTATTATCTATTTGAAACTTGTTTAGAGCATTCAAAATATTATTCCTTGTGCTGTGCATTTTCGAAGTAGTGGGGGTGTTCGCAAGTTAAGCTACTCGCTAGAAACACTGGCGATTTGCTAAACCATCTACTCTGGCAATGCTTTGAACTCTGCTGGCGATTTGTTGGGCGAAATAGCGCTCTGGAAATTGCTGGTATTTAGGATAAACCGCTAGGCGCTCTTGTAATTGATAACCACAATCGCTACTGGCTTGGGCCAACTGTGAAATTTGTGGCCAAGCTTTTTCAGGGTTTATGTGATCAATCGTCAGTGGCGAGATACCGCCGAAATCATTGATGCCGCTGTTTAAGTATGCGTGAAAGCGCTCTTGTAAATTTGGTGGCGCTTGCAGGCTGATAGAAGGGTCTAAAATTAATCTGGCGACGGCAATGGTGCGCAACATATCATCTAAATCTGGTTCTGCAGCACCCGCCATTGCGGTTCCTTCCTTGGCACAAAAGTTTTGCACTATCACTTCTTGGATATGGCCGTATTGCGCATGAATTTCGTTGATGGCAATTAAACTTTCAACTCTTTCAAGCCACGTTTCACCGATGCCAATTAAAATACCGGTAGTGAAAGGCACATCTAACTGACCTGCGCGCTCCAGTGTGCGCAATCTTTGCAAAGGCACTTTATCGGGGCAGGCATAATGCACATTACCCTTGAGCAATAAGCGTTTAGAAACGGTTTCTAGCATCATCCCCATGCTGGCGCTCACTGGTTTTAAACGGCGTATTTCTTCTAAAGATAAAGTACCGGCATTAACGTGAGGTAGCATGCTGCTCTGTTCGATAACTCTTTGGCAGGTGTCTTCTAAATAATCTGTCATGCTTAGAAAGCCCATTTTAGTAAGGCTTGCTTGCACTTGTGGATAGCGCTGCTCAGGTTTTTCTCCCAAGCTAAATAATACTTCTTTACAGCCAATCTTTTGCCCGTCTAGCACTACATCCATCACCTGTTGAGGGGTCATGATGTATGACTGTGGAGAATCGGGATGTTTTACAAAAGTGCAATAACTACAAGTGTCGCGGCACATATTTGTTAAAGGTACAAATACCTTACGTGAGTAAGTGACAGTTTTACCCCAGTGCTGTTCACGCACTTGGCTGGCGCTTGCACACAGCGCTTGTAACTCATCACCGCTCACACTATGAAGTGCGGCCGCTTGTGTTTTTGTGAGCATGTTACTTATCCAACAATGTTATTTTTTTAATAGTTGTTTATTGTGGTCATTTTGGTAATTAGCTTTTTCTGAAAGTTTTACCAAATGGTCAATATATATTATCCAGTTGCTTAGTAATTGGTCAACAGTTAATTTAAAAATAATATATAAGTTATATAATTCAGGTTGTTATAGTTTCTCTTAGAAGAGTTTAAAGACGTTTTCAGGTTAGACAGTAGGATTTTTTACAATATTTTGCCCGTTGTTAAAGAATGTGCTTACCCAATGTTGGTCGAAAATAGTACGAGTAGCAGGCTTTTTATGGCCAAAGTTATTGAATGTATAATTGATAATGCGTTCAAAATAGCGGTATTAATTAACGCTAATAAATACATTTTGTATTTACAGCTGGTCTCTTGAATGAGTTGTTAAGTTGTTCTTTTATCAGGCAAACCTTGCGTTGAATTACTTTAGGTTCTATTTTAAGGAGTGCATTTTTATTAAGGGCTTAAATTGTGATTTTTTTACAACTAGCTAATATATTGCTGTGTTTATTATTGAGTAGTGAGCTTATAGCACAAACAAGTAATACCATAGATACACCAACTATTATCTTGAGCACCATTCAGCGAACACCTATTTCTACAGAGCAGAGGGATGGCTTTGCAGATATTGTTGCAACAACGGCTTTCAAAAAAATTGGCATTGAGCTGATTATTCACAATATAGCGGCAAAAAGAGCGCTAGTTAACGCTAATCATGGTGTGCATGATGGTGACTTAGCAAGAGTTAGAGGTGTAGAAAAAAATTACCCTAACCTAGTGCGTGTTCCCGAGTTAATCTGGGTGGCAGAAATCAACGCTTTTAGCAAAATGCAGCAAGTTAGCCTCAGCAGTTGGCAGGATTTGGCTTTATATAGTTCGGCTTATATTCGCGGTTGGGTTGTTTTTGAAAAAAATGTGCCTGAGCTCGCTGCTACTGATAAAGCATTCTTTCCTGAAGCGCTATTCAAAATGTTGGATAGAGATCGCGTACAGTTAGCGCTCTATGAAAAAAAGATGGGTATGAGCGTTATTAAACAAATGGGGTTAATAGGTATTAAGCCTGTTAATCACACGCTGGTAACAGCCCCCATCTATATATATTTACATAAAAAACACCAAGCTTTGATCCCTGCGCTAGCGCAAGCAATTAGGGAGATGAAACAAGATGGCAGTTTTCAACAAATAATGCAGGATACTTTGGGCAAAGTATTAAGCTCATCAGAGCTTGAAAGCTACCGAGTCATGCAAAATAGCTTTGAATAACAGCGAATGACCAATTTAGCTAAGGCGCTGTTATGTGATGCAGAAATAAAATTAAAGTATGATCTATTAGCTCTTATTCTTTAATTCCCAGCCCTTTAACAATCAAGTTAGTTAAAAAGAAGGTCGCTTGTTCGAAATCTTGTGGCTCTATAGCTTCTTTGTTTAAAGCGAGTGCTATTTGCGTAGAAAAATCGGCATAAGTTTGCGTAGCAGCCCAAATCATAAAAAACAGATGGTAAGGATCAACAGCATCCATTTTTCCCTCTTCAATCCATTTCCTGATCAGCTTAACATCTTCTTCAAGCATGGGTAGTAAATGGCTAGTTAAGTATTCCTTTAAATGTGGCGCACCTTGAATAATTTCAGTGGCGAAAACTTTGGAACCGCTAGGGTGGCTTTGTGATATCTCCATTTTTCCTTTAACATAACTGGCAATCATGGCTTTGGGGCTATCACCTTGTTGGACTAAAAACGCCATTTTATCAAGCCAGAGACCCAAAATATTTTCTAGTACTTTTTGGTAAAGCGCTTCTTTTGATGGAAAGTAGTACAGCAGGTTTTGCTTGGTGAGACCCGTCAGTTCAGCGATGGTATTAATTGCAGCCCCTTGATAACCGTATTGCGCAAAAACGTCTTCAGCAGCGCATAAAATTTTCTGCTCTATAAGTTTTCTAGAAAGACGTTTAGGTTTGACTTCTGCATTTTGGTTCATATAAGGGAATACCGACAAAAACTAAAAAAGAGCAATTTTAACACACTCATTAACTAACATGCGAACCTGTATGCAGTATAAATTTACCATCTCCTAATATATGCCGTTTTCTGTAATAATAGTGTTTAAAATCAAAGTATTAGAAATAACCTGTGAAAGCGAAAATGCTAGATCAGCTAATTCAGTTTTAAGCATAAAAAAGTAATTGTATGCAGATTGTGTTCTTGCTAAGTTGATATTCACCATTTGTGTTTATACAGAGCATAACCCTAAGCTAATTTAATTAAGCGATTACCTAGCAGAGAAAATTATGAGCGAACAGATAAGCAAAGCTTTTCAAAATTGGCAGCCAACGGCTGACTTTTTAACTATCAAAACCTTAGATTGCCATACCGGTGGTGAGCCACTGCGCATTATTACGCAAGGCTTTCCCGAATTACTGGGCTCCACAGTGCTAGAAAAGCGTCGCTATTGTATGCAGCATTTTGATCATTTGCGGACCGCGTTAATGTTTGAACCGCGCGGCCATGCGGATATGTATGGGGTGCTCGTGACAGCGCCTGAACGCGCCGATTCGCACTTTGGTGCTATTTTTATCCACAACGAAGGTTACTCAACCATGTGTGGACATGCCATTATCGCCATGAGTAAATTCGCGGTGGAATCCGGTTTAGTGCCGCGCACAGGGGAGCGTACCGAAGTGCGCATTGATGCACCTTGTGGCTTAATCGTCGCTTGGGCAAAAAGCGATGCTAGCGGACAAGTTAGTGAAACAACCTTCGATTGTGTACCTTCTTTTGTGGCTAAAAAAGATGCTGTGGTGTCAATAGCTGAATTCGGTGATATACGTTTTGATTTAGCTTATGGCGGCGCTTTTTATGCGTATGTTGATGTAAAAGATGTAGGGCTAAAATGTGATGAAGCGCATTATGATGAGCTAATTCGTGTAGGTCGTTTAATCAAAGCAGCCGTCAATGAACAGTTTACGATTACACACCCTTTTGAAGAAGATTTGGGTTTTTTATATGGCAGTATTTTCGTCGAAGATTTAGCTAACCCTGAACTACATTCACGCAACGTGTGCGTGTTTGCAGAAGGTGAAGTTGACCGCAGCCCAACAGGTTCAGGCGTATCGGGGCGTGCAGCGATTCACTATGCACGCGGTGAGCTAGCCCTTGAAGAATCTATTACTATTAGCTCTATTCTCGATTCGCGCTTTCAAGTGCAAGTGCAGCGGGAAATTGAGTACGGGCCACATGCGGCGATCATTCCAAGGGTTACAGGTAGTGCGCACATTGCAGCTAAATGTGAGTTTATTATCGACCCTAAAGATCCCTTGAAAGACGGCTTTATTTTTAGATAGTAAAATGGCGCATAATGCTGGTAGAGTAGCGCACATTAATTAGCGACTAACTTATTGAGTGCTGCTAATTTTTTGTGGCAGCAAAGGCTTCAAGATAGTGGCACAACACCGATTTTATAAGGATAAGCATGAGTACAGTACAACTTACTTTAGATGAAATTTATCAACTCGCTTTCAACTGCTTAACCAAAGCAGGCGCGGATCATGCCAATGCTGACGCCGTTGCCGATACAGTAAAG
>JBALXS010000159.1:0-9538 GCA_036960485.1 Oceanospirillaceae bacterium | reverse complement strand
ATAGTTGCATTAGTACACTCTGCATAATCGCCACTAAAAATAGCGACTCAATAAAAATGCGTAATTATAGGCCACTATGCAGCAAAGACCTATAGAGAATACTGTTTAAATAGCTTGTGTAAATTACCTGTTTAAAGAGCACTACTTTGGAAGGTGCTGTTACGCATCTGTCGATACTGCTTAGGAGAAATGCCCATCACCTTTTTAAATATGCGTGAAAAGTAGTAAGTATCTTCGTAACCTAAATTAAAACTGATTTCTTTGATTGATTTGGTTGATATATCAAGTAGATGGCAAGCGCGTTCAATTTTCAAATGAATGAAATAATTTATCGGTGTGGTGTTAGTTAACTCTTTGTACTTCTTTATAAAATGGAATTTAGATAAATTAACGCTCTGTGCTAACGTTGCTAAATTTAAACTGCCATGCAGGTTAGACTGCATAATAGAGTGCACTAATTCTAAGTTAAATTGATGGGCAACTAATTGCGCTTTAGCCACTGGCCTAAGTAGTGGTATATGCGTGAGAATTTGCCTTAGCATATTAGAAGCATGGATAAAGGATGATAAATGAATGCTGGATTGAATGCTTTCTAATAGCATCTCAAAGTTATTAATTAAAGCAGCGTTGACGCCAACCGGTATAATCAAACTCTCTTTTTGCGGCCTTATGTAATCAATAAAATCACTGCATTTATCGCCACTAAAATGTATCCAATAAATGCTCCAAGGTGTTTCATCGCTGGCACTATAAGCATGAGCCACACCGCTAGGTAATATTAATATATCGCCACTTTTAACCTGGTGCTTAACATTATCAGTACTAAATTCACCAGAGCCTTCCACACAATAAATAAGCAAATTATCGTCATGAATTCGACGCAACATAGTATGTTTGTTCGCCTGCTGGTAAAAGCCTGAGGCTTTAGGATATACATCAGTTGAAAGCACATTTAGGGCAAGTTTTTTAGTGATAGTTCTTGGCACTACATGACGATAACTGCCTGCAGGTAAAGGCCAGTTTGAAAGTTGGCTCATAGTTGACCTTTTACTAATAGTGGCTCTTTTGGCTATAGTACCTTGTATCTTAATAGCCTAACCGATACTAAAGGAGTAGATGAATCGCAATATAATCCATTAAATGCACAAGATTATCAATCCTTAGCATGCTTTTATTGTGTTTAAATCAATGCATAAACTACTGAGTTGGTATTATTCGCTCAGCTTACCTCCCACACAAGGAATGCAAAATGACTAAGCAAGTTCCATTGTTAATCAACGGCGAATTTATCGCGAGTAAAAGCACACAGTTGATTGATGTAACTAACCCAGCGACACAAGAAGTGATTGCACAAGTACCTTGTGCAACAGATGAAGAAGTAAGCTTAGCCATTGAAACAGCTAAGGAAGCGTTTGAGCTGTGGAAAGAGAGATCAGTTGGCGACAGAGCACGTGTGATGCTAACTTACCAAGCCCTTCTTAAAGAACATCAAGAAGAAATTGCGACAATTCTTTCCCAAGAATCAGGCAAAACATTCCCAGATGCGATGGGCGATGTATGGCGCGGTATTGAAGTAGTAGAGCATGCAGCTAACGTGGCGTCTTTAACTATGGGTGAAACCTTAGAGAATGTAGCGCGTAAAATTGATTGTTCTAGTTTTACGCAGCCATTAGGTGTTTGTGTTGGTATTACGCCATTTAACTTTCCGGCGATGATTCCATTGTGGATGTTCCCAATGGCAATTGCTTGCGGTAACACTTTTATCTTGAAGCCTTCTGAGCATAACCCATTAACGCCTAACCGTTTAGCGGAATTGTTTATGCAAGCCGGCGCACCTAAAGGTGTGTTACAGGTATTACACGGTGCTAAAGAAGTGGTTCAACAGTTATTAGTACACCCTGATTTACCGGCCATTTCGTTTGTTGGTTCTTGTAATGTTGGTGAATATATTTATCGTACTGGTTCTGATCACATGAAGCGCGTACAAGCGTTTGCAGGTGCTAAAAACCATATGGTTATCATGCCTGATGCTGCTAAAAATCAAGTGGTTAATAGTATTGCAGGTGCATCGGTTGGTGCTGCTGGCCAGCGCTGTATGGCCATTTCTGTGGCTGTATTTGTGGGTGAATCAAAGCATCTGATTCCACAGATTAGAGACGCACTGGCAAAAGTACGCCCAGGTGCTTGGGATGATCCAGAAGCCGGTTACGGCCCACAAATCACACCACAAGCTAAAGCACGTGTTCTAGAATTTATCGCTGAAGGCAAAGCTGCGGGTGCAAATTGCATATTAGACGGTTCTGATGTTGTGGTTGAAGGCTTAGAAAAAGGTAATTTCGTGGGTCCAACCATGTTTACCGATGTCACAACAGATATGACAATCTACACGGATGAAATTTTTGGTCCTGTATTAGTTACTTTAGAAGTTGAAACATTAGAAGAAGCGATTGCCTTAATCAATGCTAACCCATACGGCAACGGTACTTCAATCTTTACGGCATCGGGTGCTGCGGCGCGTAAATACCAGCATGAAATTAAAGTAGGTAACGTAGGTGTAAACGTACCGGTACCTGTACCATTGCCGATGTTCTCTTTCACCGGTTGGAGAAAGTCTTTCTACGGTGATCAACACGCTTACGGTAAGCAAGCTGTTAAGTTCTACACCGAGACAAAAACAGTGACAACTCGCTGGTTTGAAGAAGATATTGATACTGGGGTTAACACCACCATTACTATGAAATAAAATGCACAATAATGAGCAATTGATTTACTAAGCATTAGTAAAAGTATTGGTAAAGAATACGGTAAACTGTCATCGCTGATGGTTTACCGTTTTATGCTTTATGGCGTGAACTGCAGCAAACTTACCGTCAAGATAGCCATAAAACAACCACTAAGACCACCATAAAAAAAACTAAAATTTACGTAAATTAACAATCTTCATCACATAGTAACGCAGGGGTAGCGATCATGGATTTTGAATTAAACGAGGACCAATTGGCTTTTAGTGATATGGCCAAAGCATTTGCAGAAAAAGAGATGATGCCTAATGCAGCTGCGTGGGATGAAGAACAATATTTCCCTATTGAGGTATTAAAAAAAGCCGGTGAACTTGGCTTATGCGGCTTGTATACCCCTGAGTCAGGTGGCGGTTTAGCGTTAGGACGCTTAGATTCAAGTATTATTTTTGAACAGCTGGCGATGGGATGTACTTCTACCACGGCCTATTTAACCATCCATAATATGGTGAGTTGGATGTTAAGTACTTTTGCCACAGATGCCACCAAAGCGCAATGGAGTGAAGCACTTAGCAGCGGCGAAAAACTAGGCTCTTACTGCTTAACTGAGCCCAATGCCGGCTCAGATGCGGCTTCTTTAAAAACCAGTGCGCGCAAAGAAGGCGACACATATATTTTAAACGGCGCCAAGGTTTTTATATCAGGTGCTGGTGCCACTGATTTACTACTCGTAATGGCTAGAACCTCTGGTGATGGCGCTAAAGGTATTTCAGCGTTCGCTGTCGCTGCTGACACCGCAGGTATTAGTTATGGCCGTAAAGAGCAAAAAATGGGTTGGAATTCGCAGCCAACACGTACTATTACTTTTGAAAACGTTGAAGTGGCAGAGCATCATTTATTAGGTGCCCAAGGTGATGGATTTAAAATTGCCATGAAAGGTTTAGACGGAGGGCGTGTCAATATCGCCACTTGTTCAGTGGGTACAGCACAAGCTGCACTTGACTACGCCCTTAATTATTTACATGAACGAAAGCAGTTCGGGCGTGAGCTCGCCAGTTTTCAAGCATTACAGTTTAAGGTTGCCGATATGAACACCAATCTAGTGGCCGCTAGACAAATGGTACGTTTAGCAGCCTCAAAAATGGATAACCAACATCCAGATAGCAGTACTTACTGTGCGATGGCTAAACGATTTGCAACCGATGTCTGTTTTAAAATTTGTGATGAAGCTCTGCAAATTTTAGGGGGCAATGGTTACATGAAAGAATATCCGATGGAACGTTACCTTCGCGATACTCGTGTACATCGCATCTTAGAGGGCACCAATGAAATTATGAATGTGATCATCGCACGACGAATTTTAATTGCGCAAACCAATCAAATATTGTGATATAGCTATTTTGCAGCGTTGTGTTAAAACAATAATTAAGATAGCCTTTTCATCATTTTAACAATATCGTACTTCTTTAACTAAGTACCTTTTAAACAGCCAAGAGACACTGATATGACGCAATATCCTGAAACATTATTAGTAGAAAAACAAGACAATGTAGCAGTTATTACTTTGAACAATGCTCCAGCAAACACTTGGAATAAAGAGAGTTTAATAGGGCTGATCAATATCGTTAATGACTTGAACAATGATTTGTCAGTGTATAGCTTAGTGATCAAATCGGGTAATGAAAAATTCTTCTCAGCCGGAGCAGATTTAAAACTTTTTGCCGACGGCGATTTAGCCAATGCGCGCGATATGGCCAAATATTTTGGTGAAGCATTTTATGTTCTGTCACAGTTTAGAGGTGTATCAATTGCAGCAGTCAATGGCTGGGCGATGGGCGGTGGCTTAGAAGTAGCACTTGCGTGTGATATTCGTATTGCTGAAGAAAAAGCGGTGATGGCGTTACCTGAAGCTAAAGTGGGCATTTTGCCTTGCGCAGGCGGCACCCAAAATCTAACTATGCTAGTAGGGGAAGGTTGGGCTAAAAAAATGATTTTGTGTGGCGAAAGAGCAGACGCTGCAACAGCTTTGCGTATTGGTTTGGTTGAAGAAGTTGTTGCAAATGGTACTTCAATTGAACGTGCTATTACGTTAGCCAAGCAAGTAGCTGAGCAAAGCCCGAAAGCGGTGACTGCGTGTAAAACATTAATACAATCAAATCGCACCCGCAGCTGGGAGCAAGGTTATATTATTGAGCGTGAACTGTTTGTTGATTTATTTCACACAGAAGATCAAAAAGAAGGGGTGAATGCTTTCCTTGAAAAGCGCAAGCCACAGTGGAAAAATGCTTAATATAACTTGTTTGAGTATTATTACTAAAAGCGTTTGCCGTATTAAATATTTGCTGTCCTTGTAGGTGTCGATGCAAGCGACCATTCGTTATTAATTGTTAGAGGTAAGCTTTGTGAGTTGTGTGTTATTTACAGAACATCAAACTGTTGATGGTAAAAAAATTGTCGAAATTACGCTAAATGCTGAGCGTGCGCTCAATGCGCTTGCCTTTGAAATGATTAAATTGATTCAACCAGCCCTAGATAAGTATCGAAACGATGATTCAGTAGTGGCGATCATTCTAGATAGTGTTGGCGATAAAGCTTTTTGTGCCGGTGGTGATGTCGTGAGCTTGTATCATGCTTTGCAAAAAGAGGGTGGCGCAGCATTTGCTACGGAGTATTTCAGTGCAGAATACTATCTAGATTATGCTATACATACTTATCCTAAGCCTATTATTGGCTGGGGAGCGGGTATTGTGATGGGCGGCGGCCTAGGCCTGTTATCTGGATGTAAACACCGCATCGTAACTGAGACTACCATGGTTGCGATGCCTGAAGTAACCATAGGGCTATATCCTGATGTTGGCGCCAGCTGGTTTTTGAATCGCAGCCCTGGGCGCACTGGTATGTTTTTAGGCATTACCGGCCAGCGTATTAATGGCGCAGATGCTAAATTTATTGGTATTGCTGATCGCCAACTTGATAACAGCCAGCGCCCTGCGTTCATGGCACAGTTATTACAGTGCGATTGGTCAGATCAAAATGCTGCTAATAACAATATAAGTAAAATATTACGAACGTTAGAAAATGATAGCCAGAACGACAAGCAAATCTCGTTAGTGAGAGAGCATTTTGACTTAATCCAGCAATTAACAGATGTTGATAGTGCTGCTGATTTCGTTAGCGCGCTGCAAAACCTAGTAACAGATGATAGCTGGCTTATTAAAGCACAAAAAGCAGTGCGCCATGGCAGCCCGATGTCGATCGCAATGATTTATCGACAGTTGCAAGCCACCAAGCATTTATCACTTAAAGAAGCGTTCATGAGTGAATTAGCGCTTTCTGCACAGTGTTGCATACAAGGCGAAATTGCAGAAGGGATTAGAGCGTTATTGGTCGATAAAGATGGTAAGCCAAATTGGCAGTTTAAAAGTGTAGAAGAAGTTGATCCGGTATTTTTAGAGCAGATGTTTACAACGCCTTGGGCTATTAACCCACTGCAAGATATGTGATCAGTACATAGTATTCAAGACTGATGTGTGCAGTAAAGTGTTCATTTGCAGCTGCACGTGGCAAGTATTATAAATACAGTTAGCAGATATATTTTCAGCATGGGTATATAGCAAAGGCATTAAGTAGCAATATTTAAAAGCATCTAAATATCCCTTTAACCTACAGCGCAATACATACAGGAAAAGATCATGGCAAAGATAGGATTTATTGGTTTAGGTAATATGGGTGGCCCGATGGCGATTAACTTAGTTAACGCCGGTCATAACGTAACAGTATTCGATTTATCAGCATCAGCGATGGCTTCTTTAGAAAGTGCAGGCGCAAGCGTTGCTACAAGTGCTGCTAACGCAGTAGCAGAGGCTGAGTTTGTGATCAGCATGTTACCTGCTGGAAAGCATGTAGAAGGCTTATATGTGACAGGCGATCAGCCATTGTTTGATCACTTAGCAGAGGGCGCGTTAGTGATTGATTCATCAACTATTGATGCTAAAACCGCAAAAAGCGTGGCAAGTGTTGCACATACGCGTGCTATCAATTTTATTGACGCACCTGTATCAGGTGGTGTGGGCGGTGCAACGGCTGGCACACTTTCATTTATGGTAGGCGCTAGTGAAACGCAATTTGCACAAGCTAAACCGATCTTAGATGTGATGGGTAAAAACATTTTCCACGCCGGCACCCAAGGCAGTGGGCAAGTGGCAAAAGCGTGTAACAATATGTTGCTAGCGATTTTGATGAGTGGCACTAGTGAAGCGCTAAATATGGGCGTTGATAATGGATTAGATCCAAAAGTGCTTTCTGAAATTATGCGCTTAAGTTCAGGCGGCAATTGGGCGTTAGAAGTTTATAACCCATATCCAGGCGTTATGCCAAAGGCACCGGCATCCAACGATTATCAAGGAGGCTTCCAGGTTGATCTGATGGCTAAAGATCTTGGTTTGGCTATGGATTTAAGCACTCAAAGTGGTTCACCTACGCCAATGGGTACTCAAGCACAAGCATTGTTTAAGAGCCATGCAGCAGCCGGTAACGGTGCACTTGATTTCTCAAGTATCATTAATCAGTATCAAGATTAGTAAAAGCAAAGCTCATCCAAACCTTGGGTGAGCTTATTACTATGCGAGTTTGGCACAACTTCCCCAGAGAATGTGATAACAGTAGTTAATTGTACGGCGTGAAAATAGGCCAAAAATGCTCATCCACACCAGTAAAACTTACTATTTTTCCTATATATTATGCAGATTTAAAGATAGCTTTACGAAACAGCATAGAGCGCAGCGTTAGCTACTTAAATATAGCTCGAACATAAGCCCCATTTAATTCTTTAGTTAAACAATTTGGTTATTGGCAAGGGGAGCTCACATTAGAAGTCTCACTATTTAGCTTCAACGACTACTTTTCATTAGTTATTCATATCTATTTATTAATTTTCTATTTACCTGCACATCCTCATAGCTGCTATTTTCCTATGATTTTTTATGTTTGTACGACTAAAGAACTATGTATTGTCGACAATAGCTTGATTATGATTAAACTATACTTATAAATATAACGATATGAGCTAATTTTGTTAACAAAAAACCAAGCTACTTATATTATTCAATGTAGTTAATTAACAATATTTGCTTTAACGATATTACAAAAATAACATATCACAGAAATGGAGCTATCATGGACTACAGCGCGCAATATGAGCAATCTCTTGAGCATCCAAGTGAGTATTGGTTAGAAAAGTCAGCCCAAATTAGTTGGTTTCAAGCACCCACCAAAGGCCTTACCGTTAAAGAAGATAATACTTACGAGTGGTTTAGTGATGGCGTTTTAAATTCATGCTATTTAGCCGTTGATTACCATGTTGAGCAAGGTCGTGGAGAACAAGTTGCTTTCTATTATGATTCGCCAGCCGCGGACGTAAAGCAGCAAATCAGCTATGCGCAGCTACAAGAACAAGTCAGTATTTTTGCAGGGGCAATGCAAGACATAGGTATTAGCAAAGGCGATAGGGTGATTATCTATATGCCGATGGTGCCACAAGCAGCAGTTGCAATGCTCGCTTGTGCACGTATCGGCGCGGTGCATTCTGTAGTTTTCGGTGGCTTTGCCGCCAATGAACTGGCGGTACGTATTGATGATGCGCAGGCAAAACTCATTGTTACCGCTTCTTGTGGGATCGAATTTGATAAGGTGATTGCCTATAAACCGTTAGTCGATAAAGCCATTGAGCTGGCCAGTAATAAGCCTTTAAAAACAATTGTGTTACAAAGAGAAATGTTAACCGCTACCCTTATTAGTGAACAAGATGTTGATTGGCAAGCATTCATTAAAGAAGCGAAACCTGCGGCATGTGTGCCGGTGCAAAGTAATGACCCGTTGTATATTTTGTACACGTCAGGCACCACTGGCAAGCCTAAAGGTATTGTTCGCGATAATGGTGGCCATGCGGTTGCACTAAAATTATCTTTTAATGATATTTATGGCTTAAAGGCTGGAGATGTTTGGTGGGCTGCATCCGATATTGGTTGGGTAGTTGGCCATTCATACATTATTTATGCGCCGCTTTTTTGTGGTGCTAGTAGCGTTTTTTATGAAGGGAAACCGATTAGAACCCCCGATGCAGGTGCGTTTTGGCGAGTACTAAGCGAATATAAAGTAAATGCGATGATCTGCGCACCTACTGCCTTTAGAGCTGTGCGCAAGGAGGACCCAGAAGGCGCACTAGTCGAAAAATACAGTTTGAGTCATTTACACTGGGTTTTTGTAGCGGGAGAGAAGCTTGATTCATCTACTTATCATTGGCTCAGTGAGCTGTTACAAGTACCTATTTTGGATCATTGGTGGCAAACAGAGACAGGTTGGCCGATGACCTCGCCGATGATGGGCTGGAGCAACCCATCAGCTGCTAGATTGGGTTCGACCAATAAGTGTACTCCCGGATATGCAATCTCAGTACTGGCTGAAGATGGCGAAGAGCTTAGCAATGGCGAAGTAGGTAATATTTGCTTGAAACTACCTTTACCACCAGGTGTATCAACCAGTATTTGGGGACAGCCTCATCGCTATCATGAGGCGTATTTAGATAAATTTAATGGTTATTACCACACTGGAGATGGCGGTTATAAAGATGATGATGACTATATATTCATCACTGGCAGAACTGATGACGTAATTAATGTATCTGGACATCGCCTATCAACCGGTGAAATGGAAGAAGTGGTTTCTAGCCATCAAGCTGTCGCTGAATGTGCTGTGCTTGGCTGTAGAGTGTCACCGGAATGACAGGTGCCGTTTTTAATGGA
>JBALXS010000158.1:0-9548 GCA_036960485.1 Oceanospirillaceae bacterium | reverse complement strand
CAATAAAAAAATGGTCAATAACTTGAGCCCGATCCATCATTCACCCCTGCTGCTCTTAAAATTTATTTCTTCGATAAACAATCCAAAAAATCAATTTGCAGGTACGGGGAAGAATTCAGTCATTATTACCATTTAGTATCTGCATTTTACTTTCAACGAAATCTAAAAAGTAATCTATCTTTCGAGAACTTTGTCTGCCGTTGCAGGTGTTGCCTCTGTACAAGGTTTTATGTCGAGCGAAGTGCTACTGCCTGTGTTATTCAAAAACCTCCCTTTCGCAAAAATTCAAGCTAAAGTACAAAGCGCTGATCAAATGTCCATTAAGAGCGGGCCTTTATTGGCTGCTTTTGTGCTGCAGTGCTTGAATTGGCAATCAGTATTTATAGTCGCAGGAGGTCTATACGTACTAGCTCAAGCTTTATTGTCTTTGAGCCTAAAATCGTTAGCAGCTAAATTCATAACACCCAATGGCAATAGCCCGTTGAATCAGGCCTTGGCTTAAAGTTGATTACACAGCAACTTAATCAATAATATGACCTAATAATTTAAAATAACACGCTATTAGTGGTTATAGTGCAAACAGCACTCGTCAATCTTATCTTTGGGGCTGCGCTCGCGACAGCTGCGACTTTTGTAGCAGGAAATTTTCAATTGCCTGCCTACGGCTTATGGCTTTTTACCAATGATGGGAGCCTTTACCTCTGTAATTGTACTGAGTTTAACAGCCGTTTTAGCTGAACGTCTGCGGCTTAAGACAATAGGCATCATTTCTTTTTTCAGTATTTGCTCAGGAAGCATCGTTTACGCGCTAAGTGAAAGCTACATCATCTTCGTTATCGGTTTTATGATTATTTTAGGCTTTGATGGCATGTTTAATATCTACATACAAACAATTAGACAAGCGATTATTCCTGCAGTTGATTACGGAAAAGCTACCGGTATGATTATATTCTTTAGTAGTCTGACTAAAGATTAATTTTAAGACAAAAAAATATAGCTGCGTTTTAAGTAAGGCATCTTTTAAATAGCTCTTAAACCTCTATATATTTGTTATAATTTCTATAAGAAATTGATTTAAATTTATTAGCAAAGCTCACAACGAGATCCTACGGGGTCTTTATACAATTAATAACACAAAAACAAACATTTTCAATTCGTTATAAAATAGAACTCTCTTAAATCTGTTCAGCTTTTGATTACTTAAAAGTGGCTGTTTCATAGACTTTGCTTAAGGTTGTTAGCTTTATAAATCTATTGGAATATCAAACCTTACTTGTCACTTAGCAGCAAAAGGCAAGGCGCGATTCCTTACACTCAATCACTCCTTACTACTTTAGGAACAACGCTGTCATTACAAGTAAACTTGCCAGTGCTGCAAACCTTTTAGTATTACTTGATGATCTTCAAAACCACAAGATTGATAAAGCGATTTCGCAACTGTGTTTTCGTCATCCACTTCTAGGGTAACCTTCAGGTAGTTTTTAGCGCGGCTATCATTCAATACTGCTTCTAATAATATCCGACTTAACCCATTCCCACGAAATGCTTTTGCAATCATCAAGTCATGAATATTTAAAAAGAATTGCTGATTATAAGTAGAGAAAGATTCATAACACACCGCAAAACCAGCTGCTTGATCATCCTGATAACACAAAAAACCTTTCAAAAATGGCAATGTGAGTAGCATATCCACAACACTGGCATCTATGTTCACAGGCAATTCATCACTGTACAGCGAATACAGTTTTTTTAAATCCGTTTTATGCACTTCACTTGTGCAATCAATTGCAGTTATTGAAACTTTCAAATTGTCCTCCTCAGGTTTTATTAACAAACTACCGTTATTAGATTAACGGTATCTGTAAAATTTATTGATTGTTCGACTATTATCAAATGTAATTTGCTCATTCAATACTCAATAACAATATAAAACACTCGTACCATTAATTACACAACAATAATTTTTTTCAATTAGTTATCAGATAGTACTCTCAAAAATTAAGCCTTATATGTCACCTAGAAGCAAAAGTACTGCCTAAGGCTCAGCCGCTCTTAGTATTTTTCAAATGCATTTTGGTTTCAACGAAGTCCAAAAAACAATCAATCTTTCGGGAAGTCTTTCTAGGTTGTCGATACAGTGCACTCACATGGTAAGTTGCTTGCGGGTAATCAGTCAGTATTTTAACCAGCCTTCCCGATTCCACATGCGCATCACTAAAAAATGAATAAACATTGGCTATCCCTACACCTGAAAGGGCTGCCTCAAGCAGCATAAAAGAATTATTACTTTGAAAAGCGCTTTTTAGAATAATTCTCTTATCTAAAAAATGCCAGTGATTACGCTGGTCCTCCCTCGACTTAAATACTATAAGCTGGTGATTGTGCAACTCATCAATAGAGGTGGGCGTCCCCCTAGTATTCAAATATTCAGGTGAAGCAATCAGGTTTAAAGACATTTTCATTAAGTCGATTTTATAAAGTGGTAAATCATCAAAGGTGGACCAAGTACGAAATGCGATGTCAATATCGTCTTCGATCATATCCAACACTTTATTAGATAAAATAAGCTCTACTTCTATTAGTGGGTAAGCCACCATAAACTCGCAAACTATCTTCCCAAATAGATGTTGCCCAAGTACAACAGGGCAAGTGATGCGCAATATACCTTGGGGAGAGTGGTTAAGCTCCGTTATTTCTGTCTCTAGCTCTTCCCATTCTTGAAGTAGATGCTTACCTTTTTTGTAATACAACTTACCAGCGTCGGTCAAAGTCATAGCTCTGGTTGTTCTGTAAAGCAGCGACTGTCCTAAATCAGCTTCAAGCTGACTTACCGCTTTGCTAACAGAAGAGCTTGGTTTTTGTAAATACGCAGCGGCTTTTGCAAAAGATTGGTGATCTACAACTAAGCAGAATATTTTAAGTAGATGATATTTATCAGTCGAACGACGCATTTTGATTCTTTTAAAGAAAGAGTATCTTCAATTTTATAGTATTTAATAACTTTATGGAATCAGTAAAATAACCGATCTCAATCAATTCTCTTTGTTTAAGGTCAATTATGTCAAGTAAATGTTTTTTTGGTTCACGCTTCGCCATGTCTCTTGCGGATCAGTTTTTGCTATTTGTAGTACCCATTATGGTATTCCAATTCACACAAAGCATTGCCTGGTCTAGTTTTGCCTTTGCTTTAGAGACCCTACCTAGGGTTATTGCCTATCCGCTCGCCGGATTAATCAGTGATCGCTATCCCTGTATAAAAATGGTTAGCCTTAGCCTGTGGTTTAGATCTATCGCTTGTACTTGCGCAATTCTTATTACTTGGGTTTTAGGTGAGCAAGCAGTACTGAGTATTGTTATCACCTTGTCTGCCGTTTCAGGTGTTGCCTCTGTACAAGGTTTTATGTCGAGTGAAGTGCTGCTACCTGTGTTATTCAAAAAGCTTCCTTTCGCAAAAGTGCAAGCCAAAGTACAAAGCGTTGATCAAATGTCCATTATAGGCGGGCCTTTATTGGCTGCTTTGGTGCTGCAGTGCTTGAATTGGCAATCAGTGTTGATGGTAGCTGGAGGTTTGTTCGTGCTAGCTCAAGCATTATTTTCTTTAAGTCATAAATCTTTTGTATCGAATTTAGAACCTAAACCGCTAATATTCAATGACGATAGCTCCCTGAAATCAGGATTGAGCTTGAAATTGATTACACATCAACTTAATCGATCATATGGCCTAATCATAAAAAATGACGCGCTTTTAATGATCATCGCGCAGACAGCACTAATCAATCTTATATATGGGGCTGCACTGGCGACAGGTGCAGCTTTTGTAGCAGGAAAATTTCAATTGCCTGCTACGGCTTATGGCTTTCTACAAATGATGGGAGCCATTACCTCTGTCGTTGTGCTGAGTTTAACAGCCGCCTTAGCTGAACGTCTTCGGCTTAAAATAATAGGTATTTTTTCCTTTTTCAGTATTTGTTCAGGGGGCATCGTTTACTCACTAAGTGAAAGCTACAGCATCTTTGTTATCGGTTTTATGATTATTCTAGGTTTTGATGGCATGTTTAATGTTTACATACGCACTATAAGACAAGCGGTTATTCCTGCGGTTGATTACGGAAAGGCTACCGGTATGATTATTTTCTTTAATAGCCTGACTAAACCTATGGCCGGCCTTTTAATAGCTGCTTTTAGTAATTGGCTGAGTGCGCAGTGGGTGATTCTAGCGCTAGTTATCTTGACGATGACTCTAGGCATTTTTTTATTTAAAGCTTCACCTAGTGTTTGTAATCTGCGCGAGGCAAAGTTTTAAAATAAATCTAATTTCGATTGGCCGCGTGGGATGAAATCAGACTAAGTTTTATAAGGGGGTGGGAGGTAATAATGATCGCTGAGCTACTAAAAATTCAGGTTACCCCTGCTATGAAAGAATCAATGCGGTCAAAATAGAATGGTGCTTGGCAAAACCCTCTCTTTTTTATTTAATTTATACTTTTTGCATCCCCGTTGATCATTAGATCTTCAACGGATTTAGTCCGCTGCATTGTGAAAAGCTATTAATGGAGTTATGCAGCTATTTCAAATAATAATTAACCACAATAGCTTTGCATTTTTTGTCGTAACCTCTCATCCCAAGGTATCGATTTAGGTGTGGCTTGGACAAGGCTTACAAACACTAGCGTAAGTTCAGTCGTCAAACGCAGCTGCTCTTTACAATGCACTTGTATTGCTATATCGACACTTTTCGTGCCTATTTTTATTACTGTTAAAGAGAACTCTAAACGGTCTTCTAAGAAGCTCGGCGCTTGAAAATTTGTTGATATCGCCGCCGTTGGCACTCCTACTTTTTCAGTTAAATGCATTTTTGCAAAAGAGTAATCTAGTTCATCTGCGAACCATTGCTCAACCGTAGCGTTTATCATTTCAAAATAGCGTGGGTAAAAAACGATGCCAGCGGGATCGCAATGTTGGAATAACACGCGTTGCTGAATTCGATAAACGCTCATATTTCACTCCGAATTTTGTTTTTCTGTTTAGTTTTAAAATGCTTCGTTTTAATTAAACACCTAAATATTTATTTTGGATATCCGCTAGCATTTTATCTGGTGCATCGTCAAACACTGTTCTTCCGCGCTCTAAAATAACGCAATGATCAGCAATAGGTAGTAATTCTTTTAAAGTTTTATCAACGATTAAAATCGACTGTCCTGCGTTTTTCAGCAATTTAACCGCTCGCCAAATTTCTGCTCTGATGACTGGTGCTAGCCCTTCTGTCGCTTCGTCTAAAATTAGCAATTTAGGGTTAGTCATTAAAGCTCGCCCTACCGCTAGCATTTGCTGTTCACCACCTGATAAGGTATTTGCATATTGCTCGCGTCGCTCAGCTAAGCGCGGAAATAGTTGCTCTACGCGCGATAAGTCCCAAGCTTGATGATCCGTTGTATTATCTCTAGCGGCTACTATTAAGTTCTCTGTGACGGTTAAATTACTAAAGCAGCGGCGTCCTTCTGGTACTAAACCTATACCCAGTTGCGCTATTTTATGCGAAGGCATTTTACTAATATCAGTGCTATTAAAATGCATACTACCTGCCGCTATTTTAGACATTCCGCAAATAGAGCGAATAGTCGTAGTTTTACCCATGCCATTGCGCCCCATCAAAGCGACGACTTGCCCTTCATTAATAGTTAAATCAACGCCAAATAGAGCTTGCGAGTGCCCGTAATAAGTTTGTATCGCTTGTATATTTAACAGTGTGCTCATGTTATTCCTCCCCCAAATACGCTTCGCGTACTAAAGGATCGTTGCGTACTTGCTCGACACTACCTGTCATAATTATTTTTCCATATACCAGCACAGAAATTCGATCAGCAAGGGAAAAAACTGCATCCATATCATGTTCAACTAATAAAATGGGCGCTTGGTGGCGCAGCGTATCTAGGAACTGTGTGAGCTTTGCTGATCCTTCTGGCCCCATTCCGGCCATCGGTTCATCAAGTAAAAAAGCTTTGGGCTTTAGTGCCAGCACTACCGCCATTTCTAGCTGGCGACGCTCGCCATGAGAAAGCTGGGCGGCGCAAACATTAGCCCTATTTTCTAGGCCTACTTGTACTATGTATTGCATCGCTATATCGCGTAGTAGCTGATCTTTAGCGATAGATTTGAAAAAATGATAACTACTGCCTTGTAGCGCTTGCACTGCTAGCATGACATTACGCAGCGCCGAGTATTCCATAATCAGTGAAGAGATTTGAAAGGTACGCCCCAGTCCTAAGTTTGCTCTGGCGGCGACACCTAAATGGGTAATATCACGATTTAGGAATTCTATACGGCCGCTATCGGGCGCTAACTCACCACAAATTTGTTTAATTAAGGTTGATTTACCTGCACCGTTAGGTCCAATAACTGCGTGTATTTCGCCCGGTTTAAGCGTTAGGCTTAGGTTATCGGTAGCTTTTAATTCACCGAACTTTTTTACTAAGTTATCAATTTTCAGAATATGCTCAGTCATGTTTTAGTTCTCCTGCAAGTAAACCAACAATGCCACCACGAGCAAATAACACAACCGCTAATAAAACAACACCTAAAAACAGCGCCCAGTGTTCAGTAACGCCACCTAAGTAATATTCAAATAAAATGAACAGTGCAGCACCCACTACTGGGCCAAATAACCGCCCTACGCCACCTAAAATAACAAAGATCATGATTTCGCCAGAGGTGTGCCAGGAAAGCATATCAGGGCTAACAAAACGGTTTAAATCGGCAAATAGAGCACCCGCTAGCGCAGTAATCATCGCTGATATAATAAAGGCCGTTAATTGAATGCCGAATGGTTTAATGCCGACAGCCGCTAAGCGTTGCTCGTTCTGCCGAGATGCTTGTAACGCTGCACCAAAGTGTGAGTTTTGTACTATGTGCACTAAATACAAACAGGCCAATAATAAGCTGCTGCATATTGCAAAAAACACGATGGGATCAAGTGTATTAAGCCCTAAGAAGCCGTTGCGAACATAGATTGAAAGACCATCTTCGCCGCCGTATGTCGGCCAAGATATTGCAAAGTAATAAATCATTTGCGCAAAGGCTAAAGTGAGCATAATAAAATACACGCCTTTAGTGCGTAAGCTAAAGTAACCGATAAGCGCTGCGAATAAGCCACTGATTAAAATAGCGATAAACCAGATAAACAGCATATTGGTACTGCCGCTTACATCCATCCCAAATATGCTAAAGAGTAGTTCATCGTTTAAGACATGAGAGGCTAAAATACCTGCAACATAACCGCCAATACCAAAAAATGCGGCGTGCCCAAATGATATCAACCCACCTAGGCCTAAGGCTAGATTCAAACCTACCCCTGCTAACGCTAAAATCACTACTTTGGTGAGCAAAGTGATATAAAAAGGTTCATCAATGGCTAGCGCTAAGCAAGGGAGAACGACTAATAAAACAAGTATGACAATATTGAGAATTTGCTCTTTATTAAGACTGTGCATTTCAGCTTCCCGCCCCATTAACTAACCCTTTTGGCTTCACGATTAAAATAACCGCCATGAGTATGTAAATTGCCACTGATGATAATGCGCCACCGATATTGGTCGCCGCTTCTGGTGAAAGTATTAAGCCTAATATGTATGGCAATAAAAAACGGCCCATTGTATCGACAACACCCACCAGCAACGCGCCAATAAATGCACCTTTGATAGATCCAATCCCTCCGATAACGATCACGACAAAAGCCAGAATGAGCACTGAGTCTCCCATGCCCACTTCTACTGATTGCACTGCGCCTAATAAAGCACCTGCCAGCCCTGCTAAGGCCGCACCTAAAGCAAAAACCAAAGTGTAAAGCGTGCGGATATCTACCCCTAATGCAGCGATCATTTCTCGATCCGATTCACCTGCGCGAATGCGCATTCCTAAACGTGTTTTTGCGATCAATACATACAAGCCAACCGCAACCGCAACACCGACTACAATAATGAATAATCGATAACTTGAATAATCTAATAAACCGAATAGTTTGACCGGTTGAGAGAGAAACTCTGGCACATCTAAATAAAGAGGAAATGAGCCGAACAGCCAACGAGTTCCTTCTGAAAAAATTAATATGAGCGCATAAGTAGCGAGCACTTGATCTAAATGATCCCTTTTATACAACCTGCGTATTACCCCTACTTCCACCAGCGCTCCGGCCATTGCCGCTGCAATTAAACTGGCAAGTAGCCCCAGCCAAAAAGACCCAGTGATCCCAGCGACGATGGCACAGGCAAATGCGCCAACCATATAGAGCACACCGTGGGCTAAGTTGATTAGCCCCATCACGCCAAAAACCAGCGTTAGGCCCGCTGACATCAAAAACAGCATCATGCCAAATTGGACGCCATTTAATAGTTGTTCAAATATTAAGGTGAGTGTCATACGTTTTCCGACAAAGTATTTTGTACTTAAAGGTACAAGGCCAATAATTTGACCAAACCAAACATATAGAGGTCTATAGAGGCGCCAAATAATTCAAAATATGTGATTTAAAAACATAGAATTTAAAAGTACATAATTTAAAAACAAGCACTGCTATAGGTAGGCTTGACACCATAAGTGTAAAGTTGAATGCTGTTGTTAACGAGTTACAATATTTAGAGTGCTGCGGAATATGAAAATGCGATTTAGTCATACTTTAATAGTCGTTCATAAAAGTAAGCTAAATTGCATTCTCGATATTCTAATCGCTTTTTATAGCTTACATTCGCTAGCGTAAACATCACTATGATTTTCAAGCGCTGTACTAATGATTTTATTAGTTAATACACCGTTTTCTTCAATCACTTCACGTACATAGATATTTTGGATAGGATGTTGATTAGAGGCGAATTTAAAATCGCCGCGTACTGATGAAAAATCAGCTTTGTTTAAAGCGTCTCTAAACGCATCGCGATCTTTAACATCAGCAACTTGCATTGCAGAAAGGATCAAATTAGCAGTATCGAACCCTTGGCTGGCATACAGTGATGGTAATCGATTATATTCAGCGCTAAAAGAGCTAACAAACGCTTTATTTGCCGCGTTATCTAAATCTTTATTCCACTGTGATGAATTTTTCACCCCCAGTGCTGCTTTACCTACTGCTTTTAAAATACCTTGATCGAACGAGAACGCAGGCCCCATAACAGGCAACCTAACGCCTGATTGCGTATATTGCTTCATGAACGAAATACCCATTCCCCCTGGTAGGAAGAAATAGATGCTATCGGCACCCGATGCACGAATTTGTGCAATTTCAGCGGCGTAATCTTTTTGCCCAAGTTTAGTGTAGGTCTCACCTGCTAAGCCACCTTTAAACATGCGCTTAAAACCGGTTAAAGCATCTTTACCTGCTGGGTAATTTGGCGCCAAAATGTAGGGTTTGCTGTAACCTGTTTTGGTGGCGTAAGAGCCCATCGCTTCATGTAAATTATCATTTTGCCAAGCAACGTTGAAATAATTCTTATGGCAACGTTTACCAGCTAACGCAGATGGCCCTGCATTGGGAGATAAGTAAAATTTGTTTTGTGCAACAG
>JBALXS010000157.1:0-9652 GCA_036960485.1 Oceanospirillaceae bacterium | reverse complement strand
TGTTTATTATCGGCGGGATTTTGTTGTGTTTAGCAGTTATTCCTATCGCGCTAGGGCGCAATACTGGGCCGGTAATCGATGATGTTGCGCCTATGTCAATTTTCTCGCTTATTAAAAAGTCACCTTTAGGTGTTGCTTGTTGTGTTGTAGGAGGGCTTATCTATGCTGCGCTCTTCAACATGTTGCCAGTGTTTGCTAAGTTTAACAATATCGTTGATTTTCAACTTACGCTTTATATGGGAGCAGCTATTTTAGGCGCGTTTATTTTACAATTTCCGGTGGGTTATTTGTCAGATAAATTTGATCGCCGTTTAGTGATTTTTTTCTTACTACTAGCTTCATCAGGTATTGGATTAGCAGCAACAGTTGCCGCTTCTTTCCAATTGGAGTGGGCATTGTTTCTTGCAACAGGTGTAACGACAGGCATTATCGCTTGTCTTTATCCGCTGAGTATTTCTGAAGCTTTCGATAAACTACGCCAAAATGAAATGGTTTCAGCAATGGGGAGCATGATTTTAGGCTTTTCTTTAGGAGGCGTATTAGGCCCGTATTCTGCTTCGATTGTAATGGAAATTTTTGGTAACAACTCATTGTTTTACTTCTTAGCTGCGGTGCAAATGGCTTTAGCGCTATTCGTTTTGTATCGCATGAGTGTCAGTGAAGCGTTACCAATCGCTAAACAAGAGCATTTCGTTATGCAAGGCGCTGCAATTGCTGCAATGGTTGATTTAGATCCGCGAACCGAATATATACCAGTCGTGCATCAATTGAGTAGTGAGGCGCAATCAGCTATCGAAATCGCTCAGAATGATCAAGGTGCTGCGGTAAATATGGTGCGCGCTATATCAATAAGCCAGCCTGAGCGTGCAGTAGAACTAGCATGTGCGCTCGCTACCGTAAAAAACATTGATGTACTAAGGTTGTACGAGGTGATGCGTGAAGCATTGCCCTATCGCATTATGGAAATAACGCGTGAAATTGTAGCGACTCAACCGGATTTAGCTTATGAGTTAGTTAAAAAATTAGCAGAGACGCATCCTAATCAAGTGGTATCTGTCGCAGCAGAATTAGGCCATGCCTATCCCGGACTACGTGTATCTATGGCTAAAATAGCGGTTGAATCTGCACCGAATTCTGCATTACAAGTAGCTGAGTATTATGCAAAAGTAGTGGCGGAAGAACGTGAAGCACTTAGACCTGCAGATGAAGCTGAAGATACTAGTGAACAAGATATGCTAGAAATAGCCAGTGAACTTTGGGAATCTTCTCCTGAGCAAGCATTAGATGTTGCGGTAACAATGGCTGAGGCCATGCCAGATACCGCTGTATCATTAGCAACAGAATTCGCTGAAAATATTGTGCAATCAGATGCTTTAGCTCAAATAACATCTTCTGATGATGTAAGTAGCGAAAATGAAGAAGCTGATGCTGCACTTAATTTATTACAGCGCTTAACCGAAGCAGTACCCGAAAGCGCGGTAGAGCTTGCGGTAGCAGTAGTAGGAAGTATCCCAGATTCAGCAGGGTTAGTTGCATCCGAGTTAGCAGGTAACATTACAGACAATGTTGATGAAATAGAAACACCGTTAGTGCAAGACAATCAAGATGTGGACCCAGAGTTTGATCAAATGTTGCAAGAAGCATACGAGACGGATGCCGCGATAGAATTGGTGCAAATATTAACAGAAGCTGCGCCTGAAAATTACTTAGATGTAGCAGCAGCGGTTGCGGAAGCGGTGCCTGAAAGTGCAGGAGCGATAGCTACCGAAGTCATTAATAGCTGGCACGATGAATCTGAAGAAATTTTACCCAATAGTGTTGATTCTAAAATGGATAAAGCGCACCAGGCGGCCATCAATACAGATGTGGCAATTGATGTAGTGCAGCGTTTGTCAGAAGCTGCTCCTGAAAATATTTCAGATGTAGCAGCGGCTGTTGTTGACATACTCCCTGATTCAGCATCAATAATGATGGACAATATTAGTGAAGGCAAAGAGTCAACAGAAGGTGAGTGGGTAAGCAGTATTGATGAAGGGCCTAAAAGCTATGAAGAGTTTGAAAGTGCTGAAGAAAACCAAAGTTAAAGCTTAAAGCAGATAACAGGTACAGCTGGGCTTCTTGACTTGGTTTTATTGAACGAAAGCTTAATAGAGAGGGGGATATTTAGAGTTAATGTGCTAGTGGGATGTAAGTATTCACTAGCGCAGCTGGTAAGAGCGAAACAAGCAAGTATAACGGTGTCGCTTTTAACTAATTGTGTTGGGTTTTTAGTAGTATTCTAGCAAGTATGATAAGTAGTGAAATTAATAGATTTAATTGGTTATATGTCGATTAATATCTTAGCTATTTAACCTGTTCTTAACTGATTGCTATAAAAACAATAAAACAGCCAGCTATTTAAAGAAAAAGCTGTGCACAGGATACCAACATGGATACACAGGCTAAAATATCAGTAGTTCCATCCTCTAATATCAAAACTTCACGCATTGGCTTTTTATTGCTAGGTGATTATTCTATGATCGCCTTGGCCTCAGCAGTTGAGCCATTGCGAATGGCAAATCAATTATCAGGTAAGGAGTTATATAGTTGGTATTTACTAAATGCTGACGGTAAAAGTGTGCAGGCTAGTGATGGCATGAAAGTAGAAGTAGATGCTGCCATGTATGAAGCTCCAGTGCTAGATACGCTGATTGTAGCTGGTGGCATTAATGTTTCCAAAAATTATACGAAAGCAGAAATTAATTGGGTTAAAGGTTTAGCGGCTAAAAAAGTGGTGCTAGGTGGAATATGCACAGGAGCCTATTTATTAGCTGATGCAGGACTAATGGATGGGTATGAATGTAGCGCGCACTGGGAATATATTGCTCCTTTACAAGAAGCATTTCCAAAGGTGAAATGTAATCGACGCCTGTTTACCCATGACAGAAACAGGCTTACCTGCTCAGGTGGCGGAGCGCCGATGGATATGATGCTTTACATAGTGGCATTACAACACGGACGTGCATTGTGCGGAGCTATTTCTGATATGTTTGTATGTGACAGAGTGCGCTCGCAAGGAGATCAGCAAAAAGTACCGCTGCGTCATCTTCTAAGTACAGCGCAGCCGAAACTAGTAGAAATAGTAGAGCTGATGGAAGCTAATATAGAAGAGCCAATTGAACTGGACGAACTAGCAAGCTTTGTGAGTGTTTCTAGGCGCCAGTTAGAAAGATTATTCCACCGTTATTTGAACTGCACTCCCTCAAGATATTATTTAAAGCTTCGCTTAGATAGAGCGAGGCAATTACTAAAACAAACCACCTTATCAATCATCGAAGTATCCTCTGCCTGTGGTTTTGTATCGACACCGCATTTTAGTCGTTGTTATCGAAAGCATATTGGTTTCTCTCCGCGAGAGGACCGCACGGGAATGTGGACAGATACACGCATCAATTTAGGTACTTTAGAAATGGATATGAGATCAGCAAGTTTAGAGCAAGAATCTCAAGTGCATCAAGTGCTCACGGCTGCAAGCGGAGAATCGAGCTTTGCTTCTGTGAAATTGAATTGAGCTAAATGGCTATAAATTAAGTGTCATTGCTTGCGCAGGGTATCTATAGAGCGTAGAAACCTGGCTGAAGCCAAGCTAAATTCAAATTTTAAGCCTTAAAAGGTAACGCTTAATTACTGTGGCTGTTAATATGTGCAGATTTTAAGGCCACTGAATTTATTTTTTAGGTTTGTAGGGACACAAATTAAACTTAGTAGAAGTTAAGCTACTTCGAAGTACGCTTAAACTATTACAGTTTTTAAAATATAATGATTAACAAATTGTAGAAATTATATTTTTCCGATTTTGCTTTACGCTCCCCTCGTTTTCTAAGTCTCGGTTATCCTATCAATAAGGAGGTGATTGAGCTTTTGGCTTTGATGCATTCCAAATGCATGATTTTAAATTTCGTAATGTGTTTAACTACGATAGTTTTTGTTGTATAAAAAATTTCTGAGCCTTAACTTGATAGTTATCAGAAAAAGTCAACTACTGATTCAAAAGTAAAATTGTTTACATGAAGCATTGAACACTTAGAAGTTATTGGTTTAGAAGTTATTGGTGAGGTTTGAAATGCTACAAATAGCGGATATTAAAATTGCAGTAATAGGTTTGGGTTATGTTGGTTTACCATTAGCGGTAGAATTTGGTAAAAAAATAGCAACGATTGGTTTCGATATTAATAAAGAAAGGGTCTCTGACTTAGCTAGTGGTCAGGATGTTACATTAGAAGTGAGTAGTGAAGAGATAAAGTCAGCCAGTAGATTAGAACTAACTCATGAAATAGATCAGTTAGTTGATTGTAATTTTTATATAGTGACTGTACCAACGCCTATAGATGCAAGTAAACAGCCTGATTTAACACCTTTGAAAGAAGCGAGTAAATTGCTGGGTAAAGTGATAAGAAAAAACGATGTTGTCGTTTATGAATCAACAGTATATCCAGGCACAACTGAAGAAGTGTGTGTGCCAATTTTAGAGGCTATATCAGGTTTAAAATTTAATAAAAATTTGTTTATTGGCTATAGTCCAGAGCGAATAAACCCTGGTGACAAAGTTCACCGTGTGACTAGTATTAAAAAGATAACAGCAGGCTCGAATAGCCAAACTGCTGATTTTGTAGATTATGTATACAACTTGATTATCACAGCGGGAACATATAAAGCATCGTCTATTAAAGTGGCGGAAGCCGCTAAAGTGATTGAAAATACCCAGCGAGATGTAAACATTGCATTAGTGAATGAATTAGCAATTATTTTCAATAAGTTGGAAATTGATACTCTAGAGGTGCTAGAAGCAGCGGGAAGTAAATGGAACTTCTTGCCCTTTAGGCCAGGTTTGGTAGGAGGGCATTGCATTGGCGTAGACCCTTATTATTTAACACACAAAGCACAAAGCGTTGGCTATCATCCTGCCATGATATTAGCCGGTAGAAGATTAAACGACGGTATGGGGCAATACGTTGCATCGCAACTAATCAAAGCAATGCTCAAGAAAAAAATTCAGGTACAAGGAGCAAAGGTATTGATTATGGGCTTTGCTTTTAAAGAAAACTGCCCTGATATAAGAAATACTAGAGTAATCGATATAGTGCGCGAATTAACTGAATTTGGCATTGAGGTTGAAATAACAGACCCATGGTGTGATGCAAATGAAATACAGCGCTCGTATGGCCTGAGCTTAACAGAGCCTAAAAGTGACGAGTACGATGCGTTAATAATAGCTGTGGCTCATGAAGAATTTAAAAGTATGAATGCAGATGAAATACACGGTTTTTGTAAGGAACAGCATGTGATTTATGATTTGAAGTACGTGTTGGATAAAGAATCGTCTACAATAAGGCTGTGATTGAAATAATTTTGTATAGCATCGTTTAGCGTGAGTGCTAGGTGTTTTAACATAATTGTCTTGCTATGCGAATAGCGTGATTTAATGAATTAGCTATCTGTTATGAAACTCGATTATCAATAGTAAATGAGTAATGAGAGAGCTTAGGTTCTAAAAGCGGAAACCATTGCGCTAAACTCTCTTTTGGCTATATGAGGGTAGGTAAAGCTAGGGAGTGATCATAAGACAAGGAAACGATCAGCGAAATAGCGAAGTTAGGAATCTTTGTTTTTAACCCCGTATAAGTGAGAACAGTATACAAAGATTATACTCGTGATTTGTTTGGTCAATACTAGTGGTTGATGGAAATTACGATTACTGAAGTTCACACACACACACTATCAACAGGTTTGTCTTAAATAGGCAAAGTCATAAGGTCACCGTCGCAGCATGTTAAAGAAAGCAATAGATAGCTTATTGGCGAGCCCAAGAAGCATAAAAAGAATAATAACTGCATCTGTTGATTTTATAGCGGTGGTGTTTTCATTGTGGTTAGCGTTCTCGTTGCGCTACGGCGAGATTTATATTCCGGCTCAGTCACATTGGTGGATTTTTCTAGTTGCGCCAGTAATAGCTATTCCGGTTTTTATTAAGTTTGGTTTATATAGAGCGATTATCCGCTATCTTGGTATGCAGGCAATTTGGACGGTAGTTCAAGCTACTTTATTGTATGTGATATTGTTTGCTGTAGTAGTGTTAATCTCCAGTATTGAAGGTGTGCCGCGCACCGTATATGGTATTCAATTTTTACTGTTATTGCTGATTGCAGGCGGCACACGCTTAGTAGCACGATGGTGGATCAATAGCTTGCAGAACGGATCTAACCATTTATCCAGAAATAAAAAGTTAATACCCCCTGTTATTATTTACGGAGCAGGTGCTTCAGGTATTCAAATATTAGCAGCATTAAAGCAGTCTTATCAATATCGTCCAGTAGCCTTTATAGACGACGCTGTAGAATTTCATAAGCAGTATATCAATGGTCTAACAGTATATCCATTTACACAGTTAAGTCATGTGATCGAAAAGTATGGCGTTGCCGATTTATTGTTAGCGATTCCTTCTGTGTCACGAAACCGCCGTAGTGAACTCATTCGATTGTTAGAACCTTACCCACTTCATGTAAGAACATTGCCCAGTTTAATAGATTTAGCAGATGGAAAGGTTAGTATATCTGACATTCAAGAGGTCGATATTGCCGATTTATTAGGGCGAGAGCAAGTCGAGCCTATGCAAGATTTGCTGGAGGCTAATGTTACTAATAAAGCCGTAATGGTGACGGGGGCAGGTGGTTCGATTGGCAGTGAGTTATGTCGACAAATTGTAAAACTAAAGCCCATCGCATTAATATTATATGAAATTAATGAGTTTGGTTTGTATGCGATTGAAAGAGAGTTGCAGTCGATGGCTGCTGATGTACCTGTTTATGCTTTGCTGGGTTGTGTGCAAAACCAAAATCGCATTGAATTAGCTTGTTCGCGTTTTGAAATTAATACTATTTACCACGCCGCTGCCTATAAGCATGTACCTATGGTTGAAAAAAACACTACAGAAGGTGTGCGTAATAATGTGTTTGGTACTTTAGCCTGCGCGAAAGCGGCCATAGCTAGTAAAGTTGAGACATTTGTTTTAATTTCAACTGATAAAGCAGTAAGACCAACAAATACCATGGGTGCAACCAAGCGCTTTGCTGAGCTTATTTTACAAGGATTAGCTAATGAGCAAAGTCACACTCGGTTGACTATGGTTCGTTTTGGTAATGTATTAGGCTCATCCGGCTCGGTTGTGCCATTGTTTCGTCAGCAAATAGCTAATGGTGGGCCAATTACAGTCACCGATTCTCGGATAATTCGTTATTTTATGAGTATCCCAGAAGCAGCAGAGCTTGTTATTCAAGCAGGTGCAATGGGCAGTGGTGGAGATGTTTTTGTGCTAGATATGGGTGAGCCTGTACGCATTGTCGATTTAGCTAAACGAATGATTCATCTCAGTGGTTATCTTGAGCAGGATGAAAATCATCCTGACGGTGATATTGAAATTGCGTTTACGGGTTTGCGTCCCGGTGAAAAGCTCTATGAAGAATTGTTGATTGGTGAAAATGTAAGTGCTACTCATCACCAGAAAATAATGCGAGCCGAAGAAAAAGTAATTCCTTGGGCCCAGTTAAGAGAAACTCTATTGGAATTGCGTCAGGCTAATGACTTAAATGACGCAGAGCAAGTTCGAAAGATCTTGTTGGATTATGTAGATGGTTTTAAACCACAGTGTGATATTCAAGACTGGCTAGTTATGAATAACGGAATCAAAAAAATAAAGAGTAAGCTATAAAATGAAAGATATTATTTTCGGAGGTTCAAGTTCAACGCTTTACCCTGACAGAATAGGTATGTCTTGACAACTTGGTGTCAATTTTTAATCATTAGAAGAGCGATTTTCCAAATCAACCGATAAGCTTCCG
Source organism: Oceanospirillaceae bacterium (assembly GCA_036960485.1). Lineage (GTDB taxonomy): Bacteria > Pseudomonadota > Gammaproteobacteria > Pseudomonadales > Balneatricaceae > Rs1. The sequence goes on along the minus strand of JBALXS010000157.1, from coordinate 1,778 downwards.
ATTTTTTAAACTCCTAATTTAGAAATAATGGGCTAAAATAATTAAGTGTAAACTTGTAAGTCCTGAATATATTAAGGCAGAACAAGTCAAGAGAGCTTAGCCTGAAATCAAAAGAACACTTTGCATATTGAACTATAATTATCTATTACAGTGTATTAAAATGGTTAAATAATGTTCATGTATTTGAGCTGCTGAGAGCTTGTTAGTTCTGTTAGAATAAAACATCGATAGGTGTTAACCCTAAAGAACCTAAGAAGAAAATCCTTCGGGACAAAATCAAAATGAAGATTAAAGCATTTGTAACTAATGGGCTGAAACATATATAACAAATGGTTGGATGGTACCTATAAAAGAAAAAGACTACTCTCTAGCATTAAAACATATTTTTGGCTTATTAAAATAAAAGGTAAAACACGATGAGGCAGTATTTTAAATTTGCGATGAATAAACTAAAACCTTCAAAAGTTATACAAGATATCTATGGGTTATCATATTTTGATTCTAGAGTAGATGCATTAACTAGGCATATAGCTCAGCATGAAGTATTTGGAGAGTATAAGGAGCTTGATGATCTTATTACCAAATATCAAGTTTCATTCGGTACTGCAATTGATGTGGGAGCTAACATTGGGCTTATTTCTTTACCTCTCTCAAAAAGGTTTTGCAAGGTAGTATCATTTGAGCCAGACCCGAATAATTTCAGAGTATTAAAGAAAAACTTAAGTTTGAATCAATCTGTAAACATTAAGATTCATCAAGTTGCTGTTGGAGATTCGCCTAAAAAGATGGAACTGAGTGTTAACCGCGTCATTGATGGAGAAGGTATGATTAATACTGGCTTATCTTCATTATGCGAAAAAAACCGCATATATTCTAAAAAATTAGTAAAGGTAGATGTCGTTGTTATTGATGATTATTGCTCTAATAATGGTATACATGATTTAGATTTTTTGAAAATTGATACTGAAGGTTATGAATATTTTACATTACTAGGGGCGATCGAAACAATTAAATCATCTTTGCCAACAATTTTTTATGAGTTTAGTTTAATTCTTGATGCTAGGATGGGTGTTGAAAATAGGAAAAAATCTTTTAAATTGTTACATGATCTAGGTTATATTCATTATTATTTAAATGGGTCTTTGTATAAGAAAATGAACTACGACGATATAGCTTCAGTTAGAGGCGATATAAATTTATTTGCAGTCCATGGCGGTCGTGTGTGATTAAAGTAAGTAAACTGAAAATATTAGTATTCTCAATCTCAGGATATTTTTAAGTTGATAATAAACTTAAGGAAGGCTGTAGCTCAGTCATCATAGCGGAATTTAGTATTGTTGTTTAGATGGTTTTCATAAGAATAGCATGGATAGTAATTGCTAAGATTTCTATACGTATTTGATTGAATTTAATACAGGCACAGGCAGAAATTTCTCATATCAACTGATGAACTAATAAGCATAATGGCTGAATAATTCTTGACAGTGACTTTGGTTTTTTTCGAAATCATGAAACATTTTAAAACCTTCAAAAAACCAATCTTGGAAGCTTCTTGGCTAGATAATGCAGGCCTGCTCTAACTCTTTGCGATACCATGTCCAAAATTTTAAACGCTCTCACTTATCCAGTAGGTTTATTGATTAGAAAGTAAGCGATCCATATACCCTATCTAACTATTTACAGATATAAGCTTTAGGCTACTTCAAATTCATCAAGTTGGAGATCAACATGACTAAAGCTGAATACTGGCAACAGCACATCAAAGACTGGGAAAGCAG
>JBALXS010000156.1:0-9767 GCA_036960485.1 Oceanospirillaceae bacterium | reverse complement strand
GAACATATATACATGTGTGACTTAGTTTAGTAATCATAAGGATTCCAGTTATCTATTGTTTAACTAATAGTACTAAGTAAGTTAAGAAAAAACTTTGTGATAATTGCTTATTTATTATGACTATCACCGATAGTTTCAATAAAAAATATTGCCGCTCTTGACCGTTAACTGCTTTCATCAAAATCTGATAACTTTTCAAAATTCTGGTATGCAACTTTATTACTTAAAACATACCCTGCAATCAAGTTAGACTGAATCTAGTATGATACTTTATTTTCCTATGCTGAGTTTCGAAGAGCTGAAACTAGTGCTTGCAGAGGTATTAAGTATGAGTCTTTATTACTCGACTACATCATAATTTTGTTAATTTCTAGTTAGAAGCACATAAAACCCGATAGTTTGACGAAACTTGGTTGGTCGCTGATATCTTTTCCAGAACATCCGCTATGTGTTTAAGCTGGGTGAATACTCATTTCTTAACCTAGTAAATTCTTTGTTATTGAAAGGAGTGTAAATGAGGTCTTTATCAGCGGCGAGAGTCGAACTTAAACGATAATGCACTCTGATTTACTGAATGGTTATGTTATCGATTAAAATCCTGTGAGACATATCAGTGTTCTTCTTGAAACAGAGCCGTAGCGAGAGCGGCTCAGAGATTTAATGATGCGTACTGTTAGATATAGGCGTTTGGTTATTCCAAATGACTAAGTCTAGTAGCGTGCAGATTGATTCAGTGAAGTGTTCGCAGTAGTTATCTGTTTCTAGATGGGAAGTATCTAGTAACCCGGTAAGTTTTCAACACTCATTACAGGAGTATCTATGAAGTGTTGAAATCAAGATATATATCTACAAGCTTGGGATTTTTCCAGCCAAGTTCACCAAGGGCAAAAAAGATCTGGTGCCGACATCGCTTATATTAATCATATAGCTTTAGTGTCTATGGAGGTAATGGCGGGGATAGCTCAGGATGCTAGCAACCAAATTAAACAGCCTGACTTGTTAATACAATGCGTATTATTACACGACACTATTGAACGTTACATACAAGGAAGTTAAAGATAGCTTAGCGCGTACTTTACCAGAGCCTAAAGAGATTTCGGTTTTTAGCATCCCATCTCTTTGATATTTTTTAAAGATACTCACTGCTAAGTAACACCTCGCTAGGCTACTTCCAATAGAGTTGTTAATGGAAGTAGCTAAACAAAATTATTATAGTCTGCGCCCCATATTCTGTTCCCAAAATTGATTTGAAAGTTCATTCATATTAAAGGCCATTGACTGAAATTCATTACAAGTGCTAGTGACGTTTTCATTACTAATGATATTAGACTGAGATAGAGCTTTTATTTCTATTAAGTTAGTACTAATGTTAGAAGCGGCTGCTGACTGCTGGTTTACCGTCGTAGATATTTCAACAGACATTTCACTTATATCGGTAACAGATGATGCTATATTACTTAAAGCATTTACCATTTCATCGCTTTTAATTTCACAACCTTTGGCTTGTGATAAGCTGTCTTGCATGCCCTCAACGGCATGTTTTGTCCCTGCTTGTAGTATCTCAATCATACTTTGTATTTCTTCAGTCGAAGATTGAGTTCTATTAGCAAGCGATCTAACTTCGTCAGCAACAACAGAAAAGCCTCTTCCTGCCTCCCCAGCTCGAGCTGCTTCTATAGCTGCATTTAATGCCAGAAGGTTGGTTTGATCTGCTATACCTCTAATGACGTCAAGAACCGTGGTTATTGCTTGGCTGCTTTTTTGAAGATCATCGATTATATTTGCCGCGCCACTCACTTGATTAGATAGCTTTATAATTGAAGTCCTGTTTTCGTTAAGCTTAATTTTACTGTCATTAATAATAGATAAGCTGTTTGAGGCTGCACTAGAGGCAGTTGCTGCGCTAGCAGCTACTTGTTGTATAGAAACTGACATTTCTTCTACTTCGGTCGCAGCTTTGTCGGTCATCACAAACTGGTTCTCGGCCGCTGTTTTACTTTCATCAACCGCTGTAGTTAAAGCATCAGAGCCTTGGTTAAGTTGCGTAGCGGTATCTGACATTCGGCCAATTAATGCAGAACTTTCAGCTTGAAGGTAGTTCAGTACAAAGTCTATTTGGGCAAAGCAATCTGTACGTCCCGTGAAAACATATTTAGCTACATTGTCAGTGCGTATATGTTTAGCTTTATAAACTAAGCGGCGTAACGGTCCAAGTGAGAAAAAAGTACTACTCATTATCACGAGAATAGCAAAAACAGTGCCTAACATGGCAAAGTTATAATGAATAGAAAGTAGCGCTATTAGAGCAGATAACCCCTGTATTAAGAGAAGCCGTGTAGTGATAGATATTTTATTTTCTTTAACTTTAGAAGGTGTAACTCCTTTATTAATATCTGCATAAATTGCATTAGCTCGTTTTACTTGTGATTCTTTAGGCTTGGTTCGAACAGATTGAATTTCAGTTAATTTACCTTTTATATAAATAGGTGTGACAAAGGCACTAACGTAATAGTGATCGCCATTCTTACAGCGATTTTTCACTAAACCCATCCATGATCTGTTTTGCTTAACTGAACCCCAAAGATTTTCAAAAGCAGCAGAAGGCATGTCTGGATGCCTTACAATATTATGATCCTGCATGATCAATTCATCTTTGGTAAAACCACTAATATTTAAGAAGTCTTGATTGACATAAGTAATTTTTCCAACGGCGTTTGTAGTAGATAATATATTCGATTGCTCATTTATTTTTAGTTCTTTTTGAGTAACGGGTAAATTATTTTTCACTAGTCATTTTTCCTAACGCTAATTGCAATTGTTTATACTAAATTAATTTTTATTTATGTGCAGTAGTTAATTAACTCTTTAAAGTTGGATAGAAGCGTTAAATCATTTTCTATCATATTGAACTGGGTGCGGAAAACTCTCAAAGTTATTATCCTGGTCAGCCTATAGCTCATTTATGCTTATAAACGTGAGAAAGAGAGTGAGAAACAAGAGAGGAGGCAAGAGAGAAGAGAGAAGGTAGGAGAGAAGGTAGGAGAAGAGCGAGCTTAGATCTTGCCTTTAAATTAAAGGAAAGGTCTAGTTCTCGTGCCCCAGTGTGCACGATGACTAAACAGATATAGCTAAGAAAAGAGTTTCAAGAGCTCACGGTTATATTGAAAACAGCTTATATCAATCGTTTTGCTAAAGCCGCTACTTTACGTTTCATATTACCGTTGTAATAGCAGTGCACATTTGTTGGGGCAAGGCTGGCTTAACGGTTTTTTTGGATATCACAGCAGCTAGCAAGATAAGGGAACTGCTTTGGTAGTAGATATTAGCGTAAAATTATGCGTAAGATTTTGATATTTATTGTATTTTATTTTAAAGTAAAGAAGCAGTACAACAAGCTAAACCCGATGGCATTTAATATGAACTCTAAGTAACCAGCCGTCTTGTAACCTTAATGAAGTTTGGAGCATTGTAATGGTCGATAGATTAGTTGCAATTTAAAAAGGGTAGCTCTACTCAAAATAATAGCACCCTTATTAAAAAATAATCATAACTATTGATAGGGTCACCTCGCTCATAGTGAAAAGTTTACAAACATTTTATACTGCGCTTCACACAGTGAAGGCGAGCGTAAGCTAGGGGCTTGGCCGAGAATTTTTATTAGCAGATCAGTAGGTTGCTCAACAACATTCTAGGTAAATATGCCACTGTTTAAATACAATGTGAGCTCCAGAGTGCCGCTCCAATTTTTAGAACTTCAGATATAGATTATACAAACTGCGATGTCGGTAGCGAGGGTATGGATTTTTAACCCCAGCACTGTTAAAACACTAGCGATATAGATACCTTTTAATATAGAAACAACACAATAAGCGGAAAATATTATGAAATTGATTGAAGAAGAAGCCAGCGTTGAGAAACTATATGATCTTAATGGTACTACTCAAGTAGCCTCTACAGAAATTTATCGATGCCCTAGTAATAAAAAGGCTACTCTAGAAGTGCTTATGTTTAATGATAATTTTACGAATAACCTGTATTTAGAGTTATGGGATGATGCAGCTAATGATAGCCCTAACGCTGTACTAACATTTGATTATAATTCCCCCATCATTGGTTGGGGGCAATGCTCTGAAGAGGCAACAATTAACCCAAATCCTGAATGTTACATTCAAGATAGTTCAAAAGGTTCATGGAATAAGAAGCTGCTTCCTGTGACTGGCGGGCAGTATATAAAATACAGCACCAGTGCTGTACAGGCTTGGCGTTTTATTTATCGTATCATTGAGGAAGATTTATAATATCTGCAATTAAGTTTGTAAGTAATAGAAGGAGACTGCAGTGTAACTACTGCACTCAATCATACGGCGTTAAAAATCGGCTAAAATACTGTTTATACTAGTAAATTTCGCTAAGACAAGGTTTCTATATTTTTTATCTGAGTTCACTACGTTATGCAGAGGTTCCATCTTATTAAAACTCTACAACCTTTTTAAGTATTATCTAGGCATTGAAATTTCTATTACTTTTCCAAGGCTACTTATAGTATTAAACGTTGAATTATTGTTTGATGATGCTACACAAATCAGTGGTTAAGCCTTCGCTATGAAATACATAGTAGCTTGATGAAGCTTACTAACTTTTAGTTAAATTATGTAGAAATTTGGCTGCGCTGCAAATAAATTGCTCTGCAAATACGGTTAGATATTTTAATGGTTGCTTCCTATGAATCTATTTACGCAGAGTCACTTCCCGTATGACATTGTCATTTGGAATGTACCTTGATATAGGAATGTTTTTTTAGAACACTTAATACTTTGGCTGTTTTGAATCGCCGTTACGAGCATGTATAAGGTATGAGCTGTGGCTGAATCTTGTCACTCTTTAATATCTTCGGCTAGAGGGAATAATACCAACTTGGCAAAGTTATGAAACAGTTTGCTAATGTCGAAACATTAGCTTTTAAGCTGATCGAGCACCCAGCGTAACAGGGGGCGTTGGTGCTGGCGGTGATGCCAGATAGCTAGATAGCTAAACCCGCTGGAATCTTCCATTGGTAATGCTTTAACACCATAGTGAGCTTCTGCATATTGGCACATCCGGTTAGGGAGTGCGATGATGGTATCGCTATCTTCAATGACACTTACAATTGCCAGAAAATAAGGTCCACGTATTTTCACTCCATTATGGTTAGGTGAATGCTGTTCAGGGGAATTGATTTGCATCACAGCATCGTTGTGCATCAAACTAGTGCTGGGAAACTGCATTTCGGCACGTGGCCATTGCGCCAATTGGGCCTCATCAAGACGGCCTTGCTGTTGGAAGTATTCAATCAGTGGATGACCATTTCTAACTAACAGTGAATAGCTCTCATCGAATAGCTTACGGTAGTGAAAATCACCGGGGATGCTGTAATCAGCATAGAGGGCAAGATCCAGCTCTCCTTGCTCCATCATGACAAACGAAGAGGGCGTGAAATTGCTGATCTCTAGATTGACTCCCGGCGCCTGTTGCAGCAGCGCCGTGTAAAGCGGCCGCAAAGTGGAAATTGTGCCGTAATCAGTAGAGGCTATGCGCAGCGTTGCTTTAGCTTCACTAATATTAAATTCATTAGCTTCAAGTACGGCGTGGATTGATTCTAGCGCAATGCCGATACGCGGATAAACTTGTATTGCGAATGACGTGAGAACATAGCCTTGATTAGCACGAACTAGCAATGGGTCGCCGAATAATTTGCGTAACTGCGCGACTATTCTGCTAGTTGCAGGCTGACTTAAGCCGATATACTCAGCGGTGTTGGAGATGCTACGTGATTCAAGCAAATACTTTAGGATTCGCAGTGAGCGCACATCAAGTTGGTCAAATTCATTATTAGTTTTTTGCATGTCGCTTAGGGTAACATGCGAGCGATATGCAATCTAGTTATGTGAAAATGATAGCCCTGCCAGCCCAGGGCCGTTGACATTTACAGTGAGTTTGGCTGGATTAACGCAAAGTGGTTAGAGTAAGGTTTTTCTAAAGTGATCACTGAGGGGGACAATTGCTTGGTCAATAGTCGTTGGATGTTCGTAAAACATAAACTGATTTGCGCCATCTATCCAGTGCAGTTGTTTGTTTTTGGCAGGGATACTGTCAAATAATTCACGCGGTACTGCAGCACCACTTGCGGCATGCTCTGCGTGCACCATCACTGTATCAGTTGTTAAATTACGTAAGGTTTTGTCGATTCGCCAGCTCCATATAGCCGCCTCACTCATGGCTGTGATTCTGTTTTCCCATTGACCGCGATAGGCAAACCAAGGGGCATTGTTAGCCCATGGCATATACCAATCACTGATTGCAGCGGGTTTTAACAGTGCTTCTTTTGAACCGACGATATCGATGTATTCAACCTCGCCGTTTTTATCAAAATCTGCTTGCGCCTTATTACTCCGGTTTATGCGCTGGGCTACGGCTTCTTCACCACCAAGGTACATCTCGGCGACTTGCGGTACTAAGTAGTGACCGGCAACGATGCCCAGTGATTTCACCCGCGCGTCGCGAACGCTGGTCTCGATTGCCCAGTTGACACCCTGACAAATACCGAGCAGGCCAATTCTTTGTGCATTGATCATTTTATGTTGCGTGAGGAAATCAATCGATGCACTTAAATCTTCGATTTTTGCCTGAGGTGATTCTTGGCGGCGCGGTTCTCCACTGCTAGCACCGTGATAGCGCGGGTCAAAAATAAGCGCCGCGATACCTTGGCGCACAAGTCTAGAGGCATACTGCAACGGTGCCTGTTCTTTAACGAAGCCGACGGGTCCTATGACCGAGACTGCGGGAAAGGGACCATCCCCAGCTGGCAGAAATAATTCACCGACGAGGGTTTCACCGTGGCTGTTGAATGTTACTGGTATGTTACGGTACTGCGTTAGTGAAGCAATCGTGCTGACGCCTGTCGCTTGTGCCAAGACAGGTGTAAGGCTAAAAACTCCCATCAGCATTGCCAGTAGGGTAGAGGGCTGGATAAAGCCAATTATTTTGTAACACATCTTGAATCTCCTAATTGGTCACTGTCAATTCACGCATACTCGCATGTGTCTGAAAACGCTTGCCTTTGGCAGTGACGAAATTAGCGAATAACTGCATGCGCTGGGTATCGACTACATCAACGACATGGGTGCCGTCTGGTTCTGTCCACGCCATCAAAAAAATTCCAGGGTGAAGGTCCTGGCGATCAATGACTTGAGTTCCTTTGAGGCCAGCGCTGCCATCGGGCGCTTCGAGACGCTCCCAGGCAATCGAAGTTTCGCTGTCAAAGCGCAAGCGTATGCGATATCCAGATACTGCATATTCGAAAGTTCTGCCTGTCATAGTGGTAAATGCCGCTACCTTTTGTTGCCAACTTGCTTGATCATATTCAGCGGCGTTGCCTGCGGCCTGCAAGGAAGGAGCGATTAGTGCGCCACTGAGAATTAGGCTGGCTATAAAAGTTTTCATGTTGTGACTCCGATTGATGAGAGCATGAAACGGGGCGGTTGAGTCCGAGACAAGGCATCTGATCGCGTTTATTAATTAAAATAGCTGCCACTGAGCGGTAGCTTTGAAAGTGAACCCATACAAATAACTGCGCTATATGGAGTCTTTAGCTTACTATCTTCAATCGGTATGAGAATGCTGTGAAATGCATAGCGAGTATTTGCAAAATGAATAGTGAGTTTGAAATTGATATACAAGAGAGAAATAGTGGAATTAGCAGAAGAGCTTAGTTTGCGTTTAAATAATGGAAAGTCACTCTAAAAACATTCTCATATATATGCTTTATTTAAGATTATTTTGTAACTATTTAATTTTATTAATGATGTATGTCAATTTATCTGTTTTCTTATGTAAAAAAGTGCCAAAACCTATAACTAGTTACAGGTTTATATCTTGTTGATTTATAATATAATAGTTGAAATTACATAGGGTATTGTTATTGGAGGCCTGAATTAGGCTTTTGATATGTAAATCAGCATTTTCTAATACTAATATAAAAACAGTGTTATTCGCGTATACCCCTATAGTTGTGCGCGTTTACACGTTTTACTTTAAGTTTTATATAAACTATAGCAATATCAATAGTATAAAAATTAACAAAAATAAATAACGAGAAACTCGTTATTGTTACAAACGCACATGCGCACGATTAAGCTGTTCTATATCTATGAGATTAACATGACCAACGTATTATTTATCTGCAGCCAAAATAAATTAAGAAGCCCGACTGCCGAATCTGTCTTTTGTGATATTTCAGGATGGGATGTTCGATCTGCTGGTCTTAATAATGATGCAGAAGTACATATTAGCTCTGAGGATGTACTTTGGGCCGAGTATATTTTTGTCATGGAACAAACGCACACTAGAAAGCTCAAAAAGAAATTCAAAAGCATTCTTAATAAGCAGCATATCATTTGTTTAGGTATACCTGATGACTATGAATACATGGATGAAGAGCTAGTTAATATATTGAAGAATAAGGTGCCTCAATTTGTTTCATAAATTGGGTCCGAATAGAACAAGAACCAGCAATCAGACTCCGCAAGCGTGTCACGTTTTGTGCAAAAGAAACGCACAAAAAGCGCCAAGCTCGCTACGCTGTTGTGGTTGGCGTTATGTGAGTGAATGAGTATGGTGGAAATCAAAAATTTTAAACCTTTTGTCGGGGTGCATTGTGAAACAACAGCATCAGGAACTTTATTAAAACAATTAGACATTGAGTTATCTGAAGCCATGATGTTCGGTTTGGGTGAGGGGTTGGGTTTTATATTCTGGAATATGAAGATAATGGACTTCCCTTTTATTGGCGGTAGAGTAAAACCTCTGTCACTCACTAAAAATTTAGCTAAAAACCTGAAATTAGAATTTGACGTCAAAGAAACGACATCGGTTAAAAAAGCGTGGAATAATGCTAAAGCGTTATTGGATGACAATATCGCCATAGGTCTACAGTTAGATTCTTATTACCTTGAGTATTTTGGCGTTCAAATGCATTTTGCTGGTCATTTTGCTGCAATGTACGGTTATGATGACGATTTTGCATATATGGTCGATACAAAGCCAAATGGAGGCAAGGTTAAAACATCGTTAAAAAGCCTTGAGCAGGCAAGGAATGAGAAAGGTCCTATGTCCGCTAAAAATTTAATTTATTCATTACAAAAAACAGGGCAAAAATTTAATCTCTCAGAAGCTATTGTTACGGCTATTTTAAATAATGTTACCGAGTATCTAAATCCACCGATTAAAAATATTGGTTATAAAGGCATATTGAAGACAAGCGTGGAGATTAAAAAATGGTTTAAGGCAAGTCCAAATATCGAATATGAGTTTTGCACAACAGCTATGATCATGGAAAAAGCTGGAACTGGTGGAGCTATTTTCAGAAATATGTACCGTGATTTTCTTCAAGAAGCCCACGATATCACAAAACTTTCGGCTATAAATGATGCGCACAAACAATTTGTGGTGATTGCTGAGTTATGGACAGAAGTGGCAAGGTTATTGGATAACGCAGGAAAAAATAATGATGAATCGCTTGTAAATAAAGCCTCTGATATTTTAGTTGATCTGTTTAGTAAAGAGTACCTTGCAATGAAAACCCTTGAAAAAATAGCGGTGTAAACTCACATAACAAGAAAATCAACAAGGACTAAAAACAGCTGGCCATTGCTCGTGCCTCGCTAATTTTGGCCGACAATTTTTCAAGAAATACGGGGTCAGGTCTTGCCTTTTGCCTTTAAGTCAAAAGG
>JBALXS010000155.1:0-9797 GCA_036960485.1 Oceanospirillaceae bacterium | reverse complement strand
TTTTAATGTGAATTGTCATATTTACACCTGTATTAAATTGAAAAGTTACAAATTTATAAAGTTAAATATTTTATTGCAGACTGCATGCCAACTAGTTAAGTATTTGATTAAATAGTTAAATATTTTAATTAAAGTTGAGTGGATGTCATATTAACAATTAATTTTAGTGTCTTAATAACAGTCAATCGTCAAAATGACATACCTCTCAACATTGCTAATAAAGACCTGATCACTGGCCGCCTAGTCTTTGGTCACCCTTATTCGCTTAGTGGTAATGAATCATGGCTAGACCAAGGCACATGATAGTGAGCTTAGAAGAGACTCCTTATGGTAATAACCATGAGTAAGCAGGCCGCTTTTACTGATGTAAACCTGACATATTGTTCAGAATTCATTATCTAGAGTTAATTATCTAGAGCTCACGCTATTGAAAAAGCCCCCCAATTGAGTACCGGAATAGTCCTAAAAGACTATCGCAATGAATGCTGAAAGAGGTTATGTTATCGATTATAAAAATGGCTTGGTTAATTTATTGAACTCAGTCACAAGGTGCAGAGTTGCTCGATAATGTGAAGTGATGAAAGGCCTTATGTTCATTTAACATGTTAAGTGGTGGCAAGTCCCATACAAAGTGCGTTGGTTTTTATTGGATTCTAAGGATGATTTACTAAAAAGGCTCAATCTTAGGTAATGTGCTATTTTTTTCTAGAAACGTGTCATTTTTTTGCTAGCGTACATAGACACGATCTCTAGCGCTAGGATAAAAAAAGCTATTGAAGTAAGTAGATTTAGCGGGGGTGAAACTAATCACAAGCACAATAGTCATGACAATTATCATTGCAAGCCAACAGCCAAGACAATTTATTGATGATAATTGGTTAAATAAAATTACGCTGTGGAACGCTTACACAGCGTCTGGAGATTGATGTTAACTGGCGATGATACCAACGTCGCATGGAATTATTTTTGCTTTAGAAATAAAAGCTTTATCTATGGTGGATGACTAACTTCCGCACAATCAGTTTAGTAGCCAGGAAGTGATCAAGCTTTACCCTAGTCGCTGGCAAATTGAACTGTTATTCAATGAATTTAAAAGTGATAGGATACCGAAAATAGTTGTTACGCGTCAGCCACTTTTAGTCGAGGGATTGATCTGGGCGAGCCTGCTGAGTTTGCCGATAAAGCGTTATATCGACCGTGTCGCTCAGCGGCGGTTTAGAATGCAATTATTCCTGATAAATGGCCAAAGTAATGCAATTTTGGTTTGACTGGTTATTAAATCGCTACCAGGAAATTAATCAACTGAAGGTTTATTGAGGGATAACATTTATCACGGCAAATCCCTGTCAAAATTTAGTGTTAAATAGTATTGTAAACAATGGTTTGCTGTCCGATCTGGAATGTTTACATGCTTAAATTCCGGTGTATGTGCTAACAGTAAATTATTGCGATGTGTGCACCATAACTGTGTAATAAGGAAATTATTCATTATGCGTAAACTTACATTGGTTTTAGTCATGAAGTTGACTATTCAGAGTAGAGCCTTTGCTGATTTTTTAAAGACGAGTCTAGATTGTGAGACCCGATTTATTAGTAATGAAATGGAACTGGAGAACCTCGATAGGGCATCAAATCCATTATTACTTGTTGATGTGGCTAACCTACCCAATATTGACGACCGTTGTTGGCAAATCCAGTTTGATACGAATCTTTCTCAAGTGCATACCGTTTTACTCAATACGTCTGAACAATTCGACAAACAAGATTTATTACATTGGCCAAATTGCTGCGGTATTTTTCCAAAATCATCTCCACTGGTTTTATTGCTGCAGGGGATGCGAAAAATTCTCGCCGGTGAATATTGGTTACCAAGAACTATGATGTGCCAGTTACTGCAACACTACCGAAAAGAAGATATACATCCTGAACAATCTATGGTCTCCCTCACTCGTCGTGAGTGCGATGTACTTAGATTAGTGACTGAATGTAAATCCAACATTGATATTGCCAATGCACTATTTGTGAGTGAGCACACGGTCAAATCACATCTTTATAAAGTATTTAAGAAAACGGAAGTTAAAAATCGTACCCAGGCAGCGAATTGGGCAAAGGATAACCTATCTGCATTTAAATAATTGCAAAGATACGACAATAAATAACCTCACTAAAGTGTTAAGCTGGGCTCTTTTTACTGATCATGGCCGCATTTTTTATTTTAAATAAAAAACTAGGTTAAACTAACATTAACAGCGACCAAAACTAAAAACTTCCCAGACCAGATGCACTGATATCAATATGAATTTCATCTTCATAGATTCCCCCTGGTCGATTTTCTGTTTCACCAATTTGGATAGTCATAGGTATCCTCTGCCCATTATGGTTCTGTGGCGCATTAACAATCAGCTGATTGCCCGTTACCGTAAAATCAATCTCATTGTCAGCAACACTAAATATGTAATCGATATCCCAACGCTCTTGTTTACTTTGATGCCTAAGCTTACCTTGATTATCTGAACGGAAACTAATTTCATAGCCAGCAGTACTTCGAATAAATAAATTAGGATCGATATTCAGCCTTTTTCCTGTTGTCAGGCGACCAAGGTCTAATGGGTAAAGTCGTTGCGATAATCCGTAGAAACTGATGCTTGCGACAGGAGGAATGCGAGCAGAGATCAATTGATTACGTTCATCTAATACAGTTGTAGACTGTTCAGGATTTGGAATAAGCTGCACGAGTAATTGGTTGGTATAGTCTCCTTCTGAACCAAATTGCTGCGCAGGGAAACGTAATTGAAAACGAAAAATGGACTGCTGTGGTGATACCTCGGCAAACCAGTGTCTATTTTGAATAAAACTGCCTGGCGTTTGAAGATAGGGAGAAAATGTCAATGAATTTCCGCTTTGCCCCGAGAGTTGATAGCCTTGCTCGATAGTCGAAATCATTAAACTCAAAGTACAATCTTCGTTAGGATCATTAAAACTCACTTTCACCTCGTAGTATTGCATTAACCCAAATGGACTAGTGGCAAAGACATCATATTGATTTTGTGCGCCGGAACTCATTAAACTGACACTTTGTACCCTTGCTTCACAAGCCGCAAAAGCACTAGCACAATAAATACAGGAAGCGAGAAACACGGCCGTCATGCAGCAAGCCAGTTTCAGCCTTGGCATGATCACTTCGATAAGGTTAGTTAGTGTCATATGGACTCCAGATATATTGGTGCTCGATACACCCTGCGTTAATCAACATAAAGATTACCTAAGCGTAATAAAGCCTTGCTATCAGCGCTTATGACTAGCTGATATGTTCGTACGTTTTTGCTATTTAACTTAAGTAAGTAACTGCCAGGCTTAAGGCCACTAATGGCAAAGCGACCGCTGCGGTTAGTGAAAAAATCTAAAGCCTCAAAATTTTCATCCGTTTGCGATATTGCTTGTCCGGCTAATAAACTAATAGGCTCACCGGTTTGTTTATCAAATAAGGAGCCCATAGCTGTGATAATCGCATCAGACCCCACCTTAAGCGAATAACCTTGTTTAAAACCTGGGTTAAGCGCAAATACCCCATCACCTAAATCGTAGCCAGGGGGTAAATCAGTCACCTCATAGGAAATAAGTTGCTCACTATAAGCCGGTAGATCTGGCACAACCATGGCGCCTAACCCATCGGTATAAACCCTTGAACCTTCATCTGAAATATCTACATCAATGCGATTATTAGCCAGATTAGAGTAGGGTTGTATAATGGCAAAACTATCGCCAATCGGACGACTAATCGCAACGTTTGCACCAGAAAACACCAATGCTGAAGCTAGTTCTGCGCGGCTGAAATGGCTGCTCTCATTATTACTCAAATCATTAACGCGACTCGTATGCTGCAGGTTAAGATTATATCGATTTGCAGAGTAATCTATACCGGCTTCAAGGTTGGCATCGGTATCACTCGTGCGCTGACCACCAATAAACATATTGACGCCACCCGTTTTACCTATGCCTTTAAGGTAACTATATTCAGTTTGCAAATCTTCCATATCACTACTATAGCTGCTGATTACGCGAGAATATCCGCCAAATGGCCAACTTAAGGTAAATAATGCATTAAATTCATTACTATCAACTTGGCGATCTTTGTGGGTTAATCTAATACTCCAACTGGCAGGAGTATCAAATAAATCGCCGGAGAGTGCAGGGCTGATTGTCCAATAGTCACCTTGTTTCTGATATGAATCAACATAGTTAACGGTCAGACTGACACGCAAAGCCTGGGTGATCGATTGGCTATAACGCCCGGTAAAGAAGTTCCTGTTAATATTGAGCGTTGGCATTAAGCTTATTGGATTAATTGCAGAAATATCTTGTTGCGAAAAGAAATCATCGACTCGACTAAATGACTGCGAAAAATACTCATGAAAGAAACTGAGCTGAGTGTTATCAGGATCATCAGCAAAATCAACATCGAAACCTAGGCTGGCGGCCACGCCTTCACCGACAACATCTTGATGGCTATAAGCGACATTTAAATCAAAAACACCTAATGGCGTAGCAAATAAACTGCGCTGCCCTAGCTGATATAACTCTTGTGCCGCCTGCAAGTTAACGCCTAGGGTCAGAGATGGCGACACGCCATACTCAAACATACCACCGACAATAAATACATCGTTATCATATTTGAGTTTATCTGCAACTAATTCGCTACTCACTCCTGAGCTAAATGCATATTCAAATTCACCGGGTTTTAATAAGTCCATACCCGTAGCGATACTAAAGTTAATTCGCTCTTGGCGACCATTGCGATCGGTTATCAGCAATTCGACATCACTTACCCCCTCTGCTAATGGAATATCCTCAAGATTATAGGATCCCGCCCCTAAACTTAGCCTTTTGACCACCACGCCATCAATCAGGACATCGACTTCGGAAGTACGCTGCAAAGTAAATTGACGTGCAGCGGTTGGTCTCACATTACGGGTTGGAATAAGCGAAAAGTCACGAGAAACTCCGAACCCAAGAAAATCAACCCCAGATTGAAAACCGCTGGGTCGGCTATAAATATCCCCCAACACCATACGAGTACCTTGGTTGGGGAAGTCAATATTAAGCCGAGTACCTTGGCGAGAATACACCCCTGACTTACCATCTAATTTATTATAGACAGCTTCATACTCTAATAAAGCATGGCGGTAATTAAGCCCCGCCTCAATAAGATGGTTGAAATCGGTGAAACCTTGACTCTCTTCACTTATATTTTCCGTATTTGATGACGATAAGTAAAGGTTGGTATATCCGCTCAACGTTGAAGCGTCGACATAACGCCGGGTATTTTTTTTAGTGGCAAACGATAAACCGCTTACTTTAAGCGCCTCAATGGGAGCTTGCATGATCAGCTCTAAACTCGACATATCAAAAGTCAAATTAAGCCCCACCTGAGAAAAATCGGCTTGGTTTAATACATCATCATGCTGGTACCCAGCTAATGCCTCGAGGACTTCCGGCACTATAGTATCAGCAAGTAAGGCCAAGGTTGATGTTGCAGGGAGTTCAATATTTTGATCTGCGGTGATAATTAATTCGACGTCACCAATCGCACTATCTTGCAATCGCAACAGGCACTGCAAACGAATGTCTCGCCCAGTGGGATTTAACTTTATATCCTCGTTTGCCAAACCAGTAAGCGGCAACAAGCTCAATAATAGCAATAGTTTGCATAACCTGGTCATTAGGGTTCTCGCACTATGGGGGTTACCGCTAAACTAAATCCTACTGATAAAGGCCTATCAAGATGAATAGACAGATTGCGCTTCGAATTGGGTGGGAAAAATGTATTAGTTTGCTCGGCGACCAACGCCTCCCCCTGTATGGTAAGTTCGGTACCGTCGACCCGGGTAATAATCAAGCGATAGTCATTAAGATCGGCGTACTTTCCTCCTTGGTTGTCAATGCTGAATTGCAATAAAGCCGAGGCCTTTGCCTGTTTATCTTGAGAGGGGTTTTCCTTTTCGCCGTTGGCTGCTTGCTGGGTTATCGAATTGCGCTTTATCACTAGCAGAGGCTTCATACCACTGGCTGACACATGTACTGCCGCGTTAAAATGGACGAAGATCTTAACCCCACTCTTGCTGGTATTGTCGTCTGACAACTGAGGTTGGCTAAAACGAATAAAATAACTTTGGGACTCAGGCAGGGATTTTTGTCCTAACCACTGTACGCGAACCGACTGCACCGCTCCAGGGGCTAACACTATGGCTGGAGGGAATACTAATAAATCAGGGGTTGTTTCAGGTACTACGGTATAACTGGAACCAACGGCGAACGGATTAAACTGGATCCGATTAACATCGATTTCAACCGGCAAGGTAACATTAGAATTATTTTTAATTAAAATTTGCTGATAATTAGGCCGACTATCAATAGATAGCGCGGTAACCATGGGAGATATTTCCATCCCATATACAGCCTTTGCCATTGACAGCGTAAGCGTAAATATAAAGCAACAACTAACCACGGCATGCAAGCCTAGTGAATTTCTGTGCATACAACTCCCTGTAACGCTGAGGTTATTCTATTGTCTAAACAAGCGTCACCACGACAATAATAGAGATCCCATAAAATCAAACTCGCTATTTCACCATTTCAATTTCAATATTAAGTTTGTCCATACTCAAGGTTTCAATTGGCTTCATGGTTAAGGTACGAGAGGAGTTTGGTAAAATCAAACTGCCGGAGACTAATTCGGAAAGCTGTTCTTTAGTTAACTGCAGTGACTTTTCACCATCGCTGACACGCCATTGAGTATTACTAAGACGCACATAACGGTTACCTGAATTATTAATCGTTATTTGCCAATTATCATCTTTAAAACTGATATTTTCGACGGCCAGACTGGCTTTCGCATTAGCCGGCACTACATTGACCAAAGTATTAAAATTGACCGCTAGACTCAATTTTGTGTCACTCTCCCCCGAAACGGTGACTGGCAATTGTCGAAAACCTATGCTGTACGCTTGTGACTGGGAAATATCAGGTTCGCCTAAATAACGCACAATCACGGCTTGTGAACGCCCAGCTTGCAATACTGTTGTAACCGGAATAATTAATAAATCATCATCAGCTGGAATATATTCAATATTGCCTGAACTGTTAATTAACACCTTAAGCGGTACCATTTCGAGAGTAAGTGGCTCGCTGTCGTTATTTTCAACCCGCAAGGTTAACTGGGCATTTTTGCCAACAGGCGCCATTTCGGCCACCATAGGCTGAACTTTATAGGCATATGCCTTAGTTACACCAAGGGCACCAATAAGGCATGCCAGCGCTAATAGGCATGATATTTTTTTATTATTGTTTATCATCTGTCACTTCCCCAAAAGATAATGAAACATGAGAGAGTAATACTCCCTCATGTTTTATTTACTTAACCTAAATTAGTTTGCCGCATTAATTTGTACTGTTAAGGTATCTGAATAACCACCAGACCACACAGCCCCACCCGGTGTAGAAAACGACAATACACCACCGGCACCACCGAGCAACCCACCCGCTGTATATGATGCATCTACGTTGAAACCATTAGTCCCAACACCGCCTGGTGCATTAAGTACTAGATTTGGATAAGTAGGAATTGCCAACGTGGCGGTATATGGAAGCGATTGATCCTCTGCATCATCTGACTCTAGGCCGCCTTCAGCACTGATCATTTGTATCGTTGCACCGTCAGCATCATTACATTCAACATTTAATGCAATATTTGCTGCAGTGTTAGCTCCCGAGACGTTACCAAAATCTCTTAATTGGCTAGTTAGACCACTAACCTGACAAACTGGCGCGACAAAACCGACTAACTGAACATCACCGGCATTTGCTGTACTTGCGAAAAGTGCTGTTAAAGATGCTGCAACTAAAGTAATCTTTCTCATGGTAAAACTCCTTGTAATATTTGAGGTTGGTTTTTTACTAGCCGACCAGTTTTTGCCAACTGGTCGGCAACTTTTCTCCATTGGGGAGAAAATCTCATTAAATACCCTGCTGAGTAAAATTGGGATAAACCTCAATATGCAGAATATCGCTGTATTTTCCGGCATGTGCCAGTGCCTTTGGCAGTGTAATATCTAAGCTTGCTGAAGTCGCAAACGGAATATCCTCGCCAGCACTAAATCGCCGTTCTTGTTGAATATCGATACTGTTAGCCGTTAATCTAAACTGAATAGATTCAATTTTTAACTCAATATCATAGGCCGCAACCACATCATTTTCGGCCTCAGCTTGGCTTAGCTTAAGCCCACCATTCTCTGAGCGTAGCGCAACCAACATCGCTTGATTGCAGTCAATCGCTATCGTTGTGGAGTGGACCAACTGCTGGCTAAAATCGAAAGTGGCGCTGGTGGGTATTGCTATTACACATCTATCCTCAATAACACCTGAAAGTGCCAGAGTCAGTGATTCGTTGGCCTGTGTATTTGTTAGACTGTAAGAGAAGTGTAAAATGAGAAATGCGGTTGTATATTTTACAAAAAAAAGCATATTCCTCCTATTTACATTCATAATAATGTCCCTATTAGATTACAGATTACAGATTACTTTTACATCGTTTACCCGAGATAGGTACAGATGAAAGTGTTGCGATAATGTTAGCCATAATACTGATTAACACAATATGAATTTAAGTATGAAGTTTGAGATAATCATTCATACTTACGGTTACGTTAATTCATACTTTCTCAACGTCTTTCTATCAGGGCTAACTATATAACTTATTGAAAAATTGATTTTTTACTCGAGAGTATAGGTCGGTACATATATATTGGAGTATGACATAGGTATCAGTCCGGCGAACGACACCTCGCTTAGGTAATAAATGATCAGCTTGTTAAGGTTTTGGGACCAGCCCAGTTCCAATCGATGATTAAGTCGTAGAGGCGCCGTTCTCATGATGGCCAAAGAGCCGGTTTTTTGTTACAAAAAAGCCGAATATTCGGACGCATTTACAGTATTTTTTATCCATCTTTAAGCTAGTGGTACTATGATGCTGCCAACAAAGCCACTGTGAGCCGACGTTGTGAGTTATCCCGTGGACGGTCTTATTTCAGCGTTAAGGACTAGAGTGTGCTGGTAGAAGGTGCTGACCGAATTATCCGTGGAGAAAAAGTGGTTCGATTGGCTCAAGCAGCCAACACATTCAAGACAGACTCAACATCCCTGCGAAGACCGGACTTAACATTACTAACAGCTTTGGTCATTTACCCAAAGGTGCTGTCGGTTCGTTACCTACATAAACCGAATACTGTAGATATTTCTAAAATGCTGTCAGGCGCCGCAAACCGCCAACGTTGGTTTTGTGGTTAAAGCCTAATCCTTGCAATTACTTGTAAGTCATTTTCAGCTAGATTGATATCACGCTTATTTTGCTAGTTGAAATCAGCCAATTTCTTCATTTTCATATACCTTTAACTACTTAGGGCTCACTCTTCTGAGCAATGTACTTAATTTATGTACTGGTATAATTAAAGGCTATCGTAATGAATGCTGAAAGAGGCTATGTTATTGATTATAACAATGGCTTGATTTAGTGATGGTCAAGGTTTGCAGTACAAAGACGGCCTATTCCATACCAACTGTTGATGCTGGATGATTTTTTAGTAATTAGGTACTCAATGTATGGATTTGGCTATTGTCTGAATGTTACTCGAGTCTTTCAATCCGGTTTTAGTGATAGCCAATTTGGCACAAGCTTTTAGATGAGCCTAGTGTTTATGAACTCAATTACAACGCGTATACAAGACTAATAGCATCGAAAGGAT
>JBALXS010000154.1:0-9973 GCA_036960485.1 Oceanospirillaceae bacterium | reverse complement strand
ATAAAATTCCAGATCAATCGTTCTGTTATGTCAAAAAGATTGCTGGTTATTCTCAGTAAGTTTCGATTTCTGAGTAGTTAACGAGAGCTCTGTTGCCGGTGGTATTAGCCAATTTAGTGCCATAAGCCTCTTAAATCTCAACTTGCGCCAATTAAACTAGGTGCCCAATACAAAGTGATTGGCAGCGTGATAAAAGCAAGTACTGTTTGTACCGTAATAATTGCCGCCATTGAGGGAGCATCTCCACCTAATTTACGCGCTAAAATATAAGATGCAGGCGCCGTCGGCACACTGAGAAACACCAAAATAACTAAACTGGCAATACCTTCCAATTCAAACAAATTGATCAATATAATCGCTGTCACTGGTTTGACTAAGAATTGCACAAAAACACTGGTAATTATCAGTTCTTTAGCACTTTTAAGCCCTTTAAAATTTAAACCAGCACCCACTAATATCAAACCAATTGGAAATGCAGCTCGGCCAAATAAATCTAGTGAAGCACTGAGCGTGCTATGCAAGCCAATCCCTGTAATGTTCAGGGTGATACCAATGGCAGCCCCTTGTATCCAAGGGTTGATTAGTAGCTGTTTTAGGACTGCTACGCCACTGAATTTAGTTTCTCTTATGGTTAAGCTAAAAGTGGTAACACATAGGATGTTGATTAACAAAATCATACCTGTAGCTGCTAACGCTGAATAACTTAGCCCTTCATCGCCATATAAAGCTGCCACTAAAGCTAGAGAAATAAAGGTGTTATACCTTACCCCTCCTTGAAATAAAGAAGTAAAAGCCGGCCCAGGTAAATGCCTATAACAGCGCTGCCATAATGTGATTAATAAAGCACAGAGCAGAACCGTGGCAAATAATATCAATAAAAAACTCTGCCACTCTAAGTCAGCCAACTTACGATTAGATAAAATGCTCACTAACAAGGCGGGAGTTAATACATAATAGGTAAGGCTTTCAGCGCCCTGCCAAAAATCACTGGTAAACTTTCCACTGCGTTTAATGGCATAGCCTAAAAGAATTGTAAAAATAATTGGGACGAGAGCATTCGCTATATCTAGCATGATATTCCTAGTGTATTAAAAGTTAATCCTTTGGAGCGCAAGTATAAGAGCTAACGAGAGATATGAAAATGTATTTAAGGCAAGGCTGTTGTGATATTTGAAAACTTTTGATACTTCATTTATATAAGTTAATTACAACCCCCTAAGAAAACTTTAAGCAATAATTTAGATGCGCAGCAGTGCTGGCTATTTTTAGGTGACGAAGGAGCAGCTTTGAGTATAGCAACACAGCAAATAATGAGTTTTCATCCTAAAATGCTATCGTAGCGAGGCTGATCCAATAGTTCAAGATGGGCAACACTATAGATGGCCGTTTGATTGTTCCAAATAGCGACCTCCTGTGGTGATCAGATCGAGCTAGTGAAACAACCGTAGTGGCATTCGTTTTTGAATGAAAACTAAATAGTAAAATCTAAATCACTTATTTCATCACCAGGTTTAGGACGGCTATATAAATAGCCTTGCACTTCATTACATTTCTTTTCAATAAGGAAATGCTCTTGCTCTATCGTTTCAACTCCTTCAGCAATAACTTTGAGCTTCATTCTCTCAGCCATTGCGATAATCGTATCAGTAATAGCAGTATCATTTTTATCTAAAGTGATATCGTTAATAAATGATTTATCTATTTTTAAATGATCAATTGGCATTTGTTTCAACTGGCTTAATGATGAGTAACCGGTACCAAAATCGTCGATAGCTAAGCTAATACCTAACTTCCTTAATTGATGCAGCTGATCAATCGCTTGCTCAGGTTGAATCATGATCATGCTTTCTGTAATTTCAACTTCTAAATGCGCTGCTTTTAAACCAAATTTAGTCAATGCATTACTTATTATTGAAATTAAATTTCCTTTTAATAATTGTCTACTAGAAACGTTTACGGCAATAGTATCAAACACAAACCCATGTTTTAGCCATGCACTTGCTTGCTTGCATGCTTCTTCAATTACCCAAGTGCCAATATCCTCGATAAAACCTGTCTCTTCCGCAATAGGTATAAACTTGTCCGGTCCTAATAAGCCTAGCTGAGGGTGATTCCAGCGTATTAATGCTTCAAACCCCGTTAATTTGCGAGACACTAAATTATATTGAGGTTGGTAATGCAATACGAATTGCTGTGCTTTAATCGCATCAAATAAATTTGATTCTAGCAGCATTCTTTCAACGGCTAATCGAGTTAACTCTTGCGTATAAAACTGAAAATTATCTCTACCTAATGATTTCGCGCGATACATAGCAGCATCTGCATTACTCATTAAAGTATCAGAATTTTCTCCATCTTGAGGAAAAATAGAAATCCCCATACTCGCTGTTACCCTGATTCTTGTATCAATTAAAGTAATGTGATTGTTTATATTTTTTAATAGCTTATTAGCTACTTTAGCGACTTTTTGTGGCTGATCTATACCTTCTAAAACAATAACAAACTCATCACCACCAATGCGTGCCACCATATCTCGCGCTCGAACAGAGCTCAATAGCGTACGTGCTATATCTTGTAACAACTGATCTCCAGCTGCGTGACCTAGCCCATCGTTTACAAATTTGAAGTTATCTAAATCAATAAACACGATAGCGAGCTTTTTTTCTTCCGATTGAGAATGTAAAATAGCTTCTTCTAATCGTTTATTGAGTAATAACCGGTTAGGTAACCCTGTTAAGCTATCATGATGTGCAAGCTGATACATCATCGCTTCAGATTTTTTAACGTGGCTTATGTCAGTCATTAAACCAACATAATGGGTAATATCGTTGTTAGCATCAAATACACAACTGATCGTTAACCAAATAGGCGAACGCTTACCACTGCTATTTTTGTTAGATATTTCACCTTGCCATTTGTAATCCGTTTTTAACTTATGCCAAATTTCCCAATAACTTAACGAGTGTTTTTCATCTAACAAAAAATCTTCTACTTTTCTACCAATGATTTGCGCAGGAGAGGCCCCCTGTAAATCAGTGAATGCAGCATTGATATCAACGATTTCACGTGCCGTATTTAAAATCATGATCCCTTCGGCCGCATTTTCGAAAACACTAGCACCTAAACGAAGCCGCTCATCAGATTTCTTTTGTGCAGTGATATCAATTTCAAAACCTGCCATACGAATAACAGCACCAGTATCATCTCGTTGAGCGATTCCTTTATCTGAAACCCAACGCACTCCACCATCTTTACGTAAAATGCGATATTCAGCTTTAAAAACAGGTATTTTTCCAGCAAAATAATCTTCTATAACTTGAAGTACTCTCTCTTTATCTTCAGGATAAATAGTATTGACCCATTGATCTTGATGATTACCTATTTCAGAGGGCTCATAGCCACGTAAAGCTGACCACTGGGGAGAGTAGTGCACAGTTTTAGCATAAAGGTCCCAATCCCATATAGCGCCAGAAGTACCTTGCACAACAAGTTCATAGCGTTGCAGTGTTTCTTTAATTGCCTTTTCGATATTTTTTTGTGCGGTTATATCAATCAAACTAATACTTATTTGTGCGAAACCAGCTCTGTCACATGGTATTTTAAACTTCAAAACTAGGTTTATTACTTGCTGGTTCGCGTCTTCAATGGCTATTTCGCAATGAAAATGTTCGTCATCACGCTTTATCGCTAACACCAATTCTCTCATGAGGCTATTCATTGATTGCTGCAAGCTTTTTTTAATTAAGCGTATTAACCTTAACGCTTGCGTTACTTTAAACAACCGAAAACATGCTTGGTTAAAATAGATAAGAGATAAGCGATTAAAAACCGAAGTTAGTTCAGCTTCATTTTCCACTAAAAATATTTCTACTTGAGTTGATTGAGTATTTACAAAGCTGTCAATATATTCAATTAGACTACTAAAATCGCACTGTAGAATAGGTACATCTAGGTCATCAATGGTATTAAAAACAGCCTCTAGCGCTTGAATACTATTAACATTATCTTGATAAATACTACTCAGGCTATTAAGCGTTAAAAATTCATTACCCTCACAGTGATAATTTAATAATTTGGTAGAACGAAACCCTAGCAGCGCTGGTTTACCGCTTGATCTATTAATAACATTGTATATATGGGTGTTTTGTAGCAATGCTTTAATTTCACAAGGCATTGATTGTAGTATTTCATCGGGTATTGCATAAAAAATGTTTTTTGTTTGTTGTAAAAAAGTTACGTACACACTTCGGAATTGTGATTGCTCCCGTTTAATAGTAAACGGTTTTACTTGTTGAACTGGCTTTACTTGCTCAATCGTTTCTTTTTCATTACACACAACATCAAACTGTTGCAAGCTGAATAGCTTTAGTTGGGATTTTCCCTCATTTTCAATCCTAAGCACCCAAGCAGTGTCCACTGAAAAACACTTTAAGGCTTCAGCAAGAAAAGAAAATGTCACATCCTCTAATTTTTTATCGATTTTCCTCGAATTCACTGTTACCTCATGAGGCATCCCTTTATCCCTTACTACCATAGCGTTTTCATGTTTAGCTGCTCTTATAATAAAGTGTTACATTACATTACATTAAATCGAAATGCATCTGGTTACCAGATTAAAAACCCCCTTAAAATCGGTTGTTCGCCCGCAAACAGCCGAGCTTTACGCCGGCTTTATTGACCTTCCGTCAAACGAAGTTTTTAGGTTTGTTAACTCAAACGTAAGCCCCAAGATTTCTTTCTATAAACCAACGCCACTATCCATTAGTGATGAAGCGTCTAGAAAAAATTGCACATTAGGATAAAGTGATAAGTAACAGTATATTTAAATTTCACTCACTATAAATAACATGCGTTACCTGATACTTATTTCGCTACCCTAGACTTAACAATAACAACTATTTTCGTTGACTAAGAAATAAATATAAAAGAGAAAGCACCTTAATACTAAAGTACTGAGTGCTCATTCTTTATTGAGCATTCATAACTTCTTATCGGCACAATATTGCGGATGCCGAACAAACCATTCAACTAATAACCGTTTAAATACCTTTAATTTTTTAGGTAGCAGCCGTTCAGCTGCATGAATGATCGCCATTTCATGCACATAGAGTTCATAATCTACCAGCACCCGTTGCAGCTTATTATCTGCAACGCTTGGCTCTACACAATACCAAGGCAGGCTGGCAATTCCGCAACCTTGCTCTGCTAACATTTTTGCAGTTGCATATTTACTGGTTGCTATATTGCCACTCACAACAACAGGTTGTGCTTGCAAGCTCTCGTCGTAAGTTGGTAGGCGAGGTGATGTTGAAGCTAATTGCGTTTCAACTTTAGTAATCTTCTGCCGGTGCATTTGCCACACATTCCAAGCCTGTTGATGGCTATTAAGAATACAGTTGTGCGCCTTCAAATCTTGCAAGCTATTAACAGTAGGATGCGTGTTTAAATAATCAACACTTGCCACTAACACATTGCGCATTTTACCAACTGATTTGGCAACCACCAGTTCCGGTAACGATGCGAAAGCTCTTAACCCAATATCGTTCTCACCACTGGCTAAATCAAATGCACGATTCGAAAAATTTAGCTCTAGCGCAACATTCGGGCATTCTTTTTGATACGGTACCAGTAAATCTTGCATGATGCGATCACCAATAGAGATCGGTGCCGTAAAGCGTAATAGCCCGCTCGCCTCTTGAGTCATATCCTGAATATCTCGCTCAACTGAATTAGCTTGAGAGAATATTTTTTGCGCTTCTACATATAACTTCTCACCTGCTTGTGACATTCGTATTACGCGAGTAGTGCGATGTAATAACTTTACGTTTAGCTGTGTTTCTAAATTATTTACATGTCGGCTTACTAGCCCTTTAGATACTTGTAGATGCTCAGCTGCTGCACTAAAACCGCCTTGACTCACGACCGCTGCGTAACTTTGTAAATAGCTTAAATTCATAATTAGACCCATTTAGTAAACAATAGGTTTATTATATGCGGTTTTTCTCTTTATTAAATCTCTTTATGCTGAACAAGTATTTTAATTTATAGGAAGATAGCAATGAACATAGTAATTATTGGCGCTACAGGAACAATTGGTAGCGCTGTTGCAAATGCATTTGGCGAAGAACATCATGTAATCAGGGTAGGTTTGACTAATGGTGATTACCAAATGGATATCAACGATGAAGCGAGCATCAAGCAGTGCTTGGCGCTAATTAAAACAGATCATGGATCAATACAAGCACTCATCAGCACTACTGGTAAAGCCGCATTCAATGAGTTTTCCAAGCTTTCAAGCGAAGATTGGCAGTTAGGTATTAGCAGTAAAATGATGGGGCAAATAAATTTAGTCCGATTTGCAAAAGATTATCTAGCGCATGGTGCTGCTATTACGTTAACAACAGGTGTGCTTAACGACGAGCCTATCGCCATTGGTGTTAGTGCTGCTACAATGAACGGTGCTATCAATAGTTTTGTTGAAGCTGTCGCTCCCGTACTTGAAAATAATATGCGTATTAACTGCGTAAGCCCTACAGTGCTTGAAGAGTCTATGCATATTTATGAAAAGTTTTTCCCAGGCTTCGTGCCTGTCGCTGCAAAAAAAGTAGCACAAGCGTATCTGCGTTCAACCTTAGGTATTGCTAACGGTCAAATAATGAGAGTTAGCTGATCGTTTCGCTCAAGCCCTGATCTTTAAATTTTAAATTGTAAACCGCAGGTTGTTATGTACCTGCGGTTTACACTTACATTAGTGTACGCTTAATAGTTCATCTGCCTTTTGGGAGAATTCACTAATCCCGCCATTTTGATAAGCGCGTAATAAGGCACTTCCAACCACAGCCACATCAACTAACCCAGCAATCTGCTCGATATCTTGCGCAGTTGAGATACCAAAACCTAGTGCTAATGGCACGTCAGTATGCTTTTTAATACCTTGCAAATACGCCGCTAGTTGAGATGATTCACTTTGGCTATCGGCACCTTGCCCTGTTACCCCTTTGCGACTAACACAATAAAGTAGCCCTTGTGCATGCTCACTCACTAATGACATACGCTCATCTGTCATATCTGGAATCATTAACCAAATAGGATCAACGTTTTTTGCCACTAAAGGCGCTACCATTGCATGGTGATCAATTGGTAAATCAGGAATGATAATGCCCGAAATCCCTGCGCTCATATCCGTTGCTAATCGCTCAAAACCGTATTGTAAAATAGGGTTCAAGTAGCTCATCAGTAGAATTTTGGTTTGCGGATATGCTTTTCCAAGCTCAGTAATATCTTGTAGACACTGATCTAACTTAGGGTTACTTGCTAATGCTGCATGGCATGCATTAGTGATGACAGGGCCATCGGCAACTGGATCCGAAAATGGAAATTGAACTTCCAGAATACCTACACCTTTTTCTAGCAGTGTTTTCATCATCTGCAAGCTTTCATCAATGCTCGGATATCCGTAGATTACATGTGTCATCAACAATATTGATTTTGCTTGGCGCTGTTCTTTAATAAACGTTGCGAGAGGGCTCATTTAATTCGCTCCTGCTAGGTAATTATGTAAGAAGTCGTTGAATGGCTCATCTTTCAAAGCTTTAGCAATGGTAAAGATATCTTTATCGCCACGCCCTGAAACATTGATAACGATATTCTTATCGCTACTTAGCTCTGCCGCTTCACGAATACCACCGGCTATTGCATGAGAAGATTCAAGTGCCGCGATAATGCCTTCTGCTTTCATTAACTGTTTAAAACCAGCGATAACTTCTTCGTCACGCGCACTACTCATGCGTACTAGCCCTTTATCGGATAAATCCGCTAAAATCGGCGACACACCAACATAATCTAAACCGGCAGAAATCGAATGTGTAGGCGCCAGCTGTCCTTGGTCATCTTGTAAAAACATGGTGGCAAAACCTTGCGAGATACCAAATTTTGCTTGATCTGTATGAAAACGCTTAGCGTGCTCTCCTACTCCATCACCGCGACCACCTGCTTCAATACCGATTAGTTCAGTTTGCGACCCTACAAAAGGTAGGAAGATGCCGCAAGCA
Source organism: Oceanospirillaceae bacterium (assembly GCA_036960485.1). Taxonomy (GTDB): domain Bacteria; phylum Pseudomonadota; class Gammaproteobacteria; order Pseudomonadales; family Balneatricaceae; genus Rs1. The sequence goes on along the minus strand of JBALXS010000154.1, from coordinate 1,922 downwards.
TTACTGCCACCGCCAACACAAGCGTAAATTTTATCTGGCATTTTACCAATTTGCGCCATCGCTTGTTCTTTAACTTCTTCGCCTATAACAGATTGAAAACCTGCCACCATTTCTGGAAATGGCTCACAACCACAGCTAGTTCCAATCAGATAATGGGTATGTTCAAAGCTAGCTGTCCAATCACGCAATGCTTCATCTAATGCATCTTTAAGCGTTTGCGATCCTGTTGTAACAGGCACAACGGTTGCGCCTAGCTGCTTCATCCAAAAAACGTTTGGATATTGACGCTCAATATCATGGGCGCCCATATAAATGGTGCACTCTAGGCCCAATCTAGCACTCACTAAAGCAGTTGCAACACCGTGTTGGCCTGCGCCAGTTTCAGCTATAACGCGCTTTTTACCCATACGCTTAGCTAATAGACCTTGGCCGATCACATTATTCATCTTATGCGCGCCACTGTGGTTAAGATCTTCACGCTTAAGGTAAATTTGTGCACCGCCAACTTGCTCTGACAAATTAGGGCAATGCGTTAGTGGCGTTGGTCTGCCTGAATACTGCTGCATTTCTTGTTTTACCTTGGCGATAAAACTTGGATCAGCCATTGCTTCACGATAATGGCGCAACAGCTCTTGTTGAGATGAAAAAAGAATTTCGGGAATAAAGCTCCCGCCGTATTGACCAAAATACCCTTGATCGTTCATGATAACCTCACACTTTTATTTATTAACTAAACGGTATAGTAAAGTTAATACGTTTTTCATCTCAGGTCAAGGAAAAAATATGGCTCGTGGTCGTCCGTCAAAAAAAGGTAGTATTTTAGATATTGCGCAGCAGTTATTTGCCGAGTTTGGCTATCAGGGAACATCCATTGACTTAGTAGTACGTAAAGCCGGTGTTTCTAAACCAACGGTGTACAATAATTTCCCCAGCAAACAAGTTTTACTACAATCGCTTATTAGTCGTCAAATTGAGGCTATTAAAACTCGCCACCAGCAAATAGTTTTGAGTGATGCCAACACCTTACAAAAGCTTTACCTCATATTAGAGCAAGTTATTAGCGAGCCTTTTGAGTTAGCTATTTTTAAAATATTATACGGCGAGGCACACAAACTCGATTCATTTAGCTATAATTTGTGCCAAGATTTTGAACAACATGTCGAGAATGCATCCAAGTGTGTTTTAGCGCCGCTACAACTTGAACAAGTAGAATGCGAGGTTGTGCTAGCCGTTTTTAAACAAGCACAGTTGTCAAATGCTTTAAGTGGCAAGCCCAGCCTTCCTATAAACGAACTAAAGGCGCAGTTGCAGGTCTTAAAGCCACTTATACTTTAAAAACAAACTTGATTGTGAGTAATTAAACGCATCAGGAATTTGAATTTAACCGCGACTTATTCGATAATAGCGCGGTGTTTTGCAAGTTAGCAGTGTTTAGCTGATCGCTGATTATAGTTGTGCTCTCATTTTAATTTTAGCATATACCCTTAAATAGCGAAAAAAAGCACGAACCCTTTTAAAATATAGCAAGATCATCCTTAATCGTTGTATATTGATTTTATATGTAGTTACACCGATAAACCACAGCCAATTTAAAACAGGTAAACCAGTGAAAAAAAATCTTTCTTTACTCAGCGCGCTTCTTCTATGCTTTTCTATCAATACACAAGCTGCGAACCGTTATGTTAGTGATCAGCTGTTTACTTATATGCATTCAGGGCCGAGTTCACAATTTAGAATTATCGGTAGCGTCAATGCCGGTAGTGTCGTTAATTTAATTCAGAGCAATGCGGGCTCAGGTTACAGTAAAGTAACTGATAGCAAAGGACGTAGTGGCTGGATTGACACTAAGTTTATTACCAAAGAAATGCCCGCTTCACTGCGCTTACCGCAAGTAGAAAAAGCTTTAATTACCGTGCGTAGTG
>JBALXS010000153.1:0-9988 GCA_036960485.1 Oceanospirillaceae bacterium | reverse complement strand
CCCGCTTGATCTTGAAGTAGATGAGAAAAGCGAGGAGCAGTTAGATCTTTGGCAAGCGCAATGGGATAGAAGTAAAGTGGGTTCGCGTATTCCCGCTACACTGGCGCCCGATGATCGCAAGTTATTAGGATTACCAAGTGTTGAAAATATTAGTGCCTTTTTTTCCGGTAAAGAAAGTAACCTGCAAAACGATTCCACTAAATTACAGCGCTCCTCTAACTTAAATTCGATAGCTATTTTATGCTCTGATGAGATAGCCTCTATGTGGTCGCCTATCGACGCCATTCGCGGTGAATATAACCTTTTTTTACCCGCATCAATGGCAGAACTAAAGCTCCTCTTTGATTCAGAAAACCATGCCCCTGATTTAGTTTTGCTACATAGTGATGCCAACTGGCATGATCTATTACGTGGCTATCAAAGCTTTATTGAGCGCATGAATATTAACTATACCCCCATCGCGATTGTAGGCGGCGAAGACGACGATGCACTAGAGTTATCAGCCTATTCAGCTGGTGCTGCTGATTACATTTCTAAAGGCCGTTCAGCTGGCATTCTCAAAGCGCGTATCGGCATGATGTTAGATTTAAAAAAATCACGCGATTTTCTAGAGCGCTCTGCACGCATTGATGGTTTAACCGGCATCAATAATCGACGTGAATTTGAAAAGCTCTTGGAGCAAGAATGGCGTCGCAGTTCGCGCACTAACCAAAGTATTTCGCTTATTATGCTAGATGTAGATTTTTTCAAACCATTCAATGACCAGTACGGTCATCTAGCAGGAGATTCAGCACTTAGAAAAATTTCAGCGGCGCTACAACAAACCGTAAATCGTCCCTACGATGCAGTGTGTCGATACGGCGGCGAAGAATTTGCCATTTTAATGCCTGAAACCAACGCGATAGGTGCGCAAAAAGTAGCGATGCAAATCAAAGCGGCCATTGAGCACCAAGCAATCCCCCATGAAAGCTCTAGCGTTGCGAAAGTTGTTACCGTGAGCCAGGGAATTTCTTGTTTCATCCCAAATGAGAATAACTCACCCATGCTGTTAGTTCAGGCTGCGGATAAAGCTTTATATCACACCAAAAACACTTGTAGAAATGCCATTACAACCGCTGGAGAGTTTTGATAACTTATGTTTTCATAATTTAAGTTTTAGCTGTTAATTGCAATATCGCTTTTTTACCCATTTCCCTTAGCAGTTCAATATTGCGCTCAGGAATGCTGTCTGGATTCGGGTGATTGGCTAATACACGGCTCATTTGAGCTTCGCGAATTAGATGTAACATAGGAAAAGGCGAGCGGTTAGTCCAGTGGCTCACATCATCTTCGCTGACCCCTGCAAATTGATAGTCAGGGTGAAAACTGGCTATTTGGAACTCTGCATTTAAGCCTGCCTGCGCTAACAGCTCTTCGCATTGCGCTACAAAATCTAAATAATCATAAAAATCACCCAGCGCGTTGGGATAAATAACCAAACTCGTAGCGATAGTTAATTCATTAGCATTGCTGATAAGTTCTAGCTCTGCCAAAAAGAAAGCGATTAACTCATCTCTCACTACACTTTGTGTTAGCGCATAACGCAAGCCATTGGCTTTAATAACCGGCTTGGCAAAGGGACAAAGGTTGAGCCCAACAACGATTTTTTCCACCCACTGTTGGCTCGATTCCAATTGCTGTTGTTGTAACTCTTGTTTCATTTATATCACTCATTTCTTTTAGCAACTACTGTATTCAAAACGCGTAAGCCGCTACTATATCCACAGCACTGTTGGTAAGCATATCCACGATAGAAATCAGCTTTATATCGTTGATTAAGCTCTCAAGATTACCTAATGGGTTATTTTAACTGACAGTGTCTTAGTTTAACTGATAGCAGCTTATAGGTGATACTGCATATTGCGAATAGTCGCTATTACCTCTAAATATAGCTGTGAACATATTCATTCACTGGGTTTTGTAGGAGTTCTTCTTGCCCGTAAAAACTGCGCTTTGTGCTATCAATTTTGACACTCGCTGGACTACTTATAGACGTCCTAATAGCTTGCAAGCACCGCGTATTTGGCGACGCTGGCTCTGTGATAGAGGTTCGTTAACCCAACACTTAATTGAAGCGAGTAACCAGCAGTTTCAAGTGCTATTGCAACAGCAAGATTGGTTACTACCCAGCCGTAGTGAAGCTAAAGTATTAGGTATTAAACATCGCCAAGTTTCGCTTATAAGAGAAGTTAAGCTGATGGGTGCGGGTGAGACTTTCGTCTTTGCACGCACTGTGATTCCCGCAGGTACTTTAACAGGTAAACAAAAGCAGTTAGCTATGCTGGGGAACCGCTCTTTAGGCAGTTTGCTGTTTACGGATCCGAGTATGCGCCGTGGAAAATTTCAAATTACACAGCTGCAATTAGACTCTGGTGAAAAGGTATGGGCGCGCCGCTCAGTGTTTTATCTATCAAATAAGCCGTTACTCGTGTGTGAAGTTTTTATGCCAGTGCTAGCAGAACTTTGTTATCAGCCGCCAGTTTTTCCAGGTGAGCAATAAAATTAGCGCTGATCTTAGACATGCCATTTAAACGGGATTATTAACACCTTAGCTACGTAAAGTATTCATATTACAACTTCTATAGAGTGGATCGTAAAAATCACCTAATGAGCATAATGACGGCGCTCGATAATACGGCGTTAAGAATGAGCTTAATAGGCTCATTTATAATTGTAGATGCCACTATTTCGCCAATTTTTGCGTTGTCTTATTATCGCTCGCTACCTTTTACCACAACCTCTATATACAATATCAGCATTCACTGTTCACTAAATTTGAAAAACTTACATTTATGACTATCACTGAACGTTTAAAAATATACTCAGCACTCACCAGATTTGATAAACCCATCGGCAGCTACTTACTACTGTGGCCAACCTTGTGTGCCGTATGGATAGCCAGTGCAGGACAGCCTACACTGAGCATCATTATTGTTTTTAGTTTGGGGGTTTTTCTAACCCGCTCAGCAGGTTGTGTAATTAACGATATTGCCGATCGCAAAATTGACGGTAAAGTAAAGCGCACTGCACATCGTCCACTTGCTAACAAATTAATATCGACTAAAGAAGCTGTCGCTTTGTTTGTGGTATTAATGCTGTGTGCCTTTTTATTAGTAGTACTTACCACCAATAGCATGACGGTGTATCTTTCATTTGCCGCCTTAGCGCTCGCATTTAGCTATCCGTTTATGAAGAGGTATACGCAGTTACCCCAAGTTGTATTAGGCGCTGCCTTTGGCTTTGGTATCCCAATGGCGTTCACCGCCACTAACGAGCATTTACCGATGCTAGCTTGGGTGCTGTATTTTGCGAAAATTTGCTGGACGATTGCCTACGACACTATGTATGCCATGGTCGATAGGGATGATGACCTAAGAATAGGCGTTAAATCTACCGCAATCTTATTTGGCAAATACGATAATTTTATCAACGCCCTATTTCAACTCACCACCATCGCCTTACTAATTTATGCCGGCTTTCTCGCCCATTTAGGCACTATTTACTATTTGGGGCTGGCTTTAATGGCAGCCTTTTTTGCTTATCAGCAATACTTAACTCGCAATAGAGAACGAGATCAATGCTTTAAGGCATTCCTCAATAACCACTATGCCGGTTTGGTTTTGTTTATCGCCATTGTGTTAGATTACCTGTAAGTAGCACACAATCTGCACATTTAATCATTGCGGTCCGGTTAAAAAATGTTAGCCCTCTCACTCATTGATTTGTGGTTTTCTATCATGGTTAAATAGACATGTTTTAGATAAAGAGTATTTGCCGTTAACGTAAAATTAATGAGTTAGAGAGCAACAAAAATTAAACCGGACACTAATGATATTTAATGCCTAATATGGCTATTATTAGCGCTTGTAACAATTTTGTCACATATATCATTTGTAATACTCTTTAAGATACATGCATTGATTCGTTATAACTATCAAGCAGCATAATCCCCGTAGCAAAATAACTCGATACTTAAATAAGTGCGAGCTATTCTACAACGCCTGCAGGTTGAATCGGCTATGCAGTTACTTTATCGAAAAGGATGATGAGGTTGAAATGGGCCCAGTTAAACAGATTTTAATTGTAGATGACGAAGCGCCAATCAGACAGATGATTGCAGTTGCCTTAGAAATGGCTGGCTTTCACTGTATTGAAGCTGACAACGCACAGCTAGCACATCAAATGATCATCGATTCAAAACCAGACATGGTTCTGCTCGATTGGATGATGCCTAAAGTCAGTGGGATTGAGCTAGCAAGGCGTTTACGCAGCGATGAGCAAACCGCTGAAATCCCTATCATCATGCTAACGGCTAGAGATGATGAAGATCACAAAATACATGGCTTAGAAGCGGGCATTGATGATTACATCACCAAGCCATTTTCGCCAAGAGAATTAGTGGCACGCTTAAAAGCAGTACTGCGTCGAGTAACCCCAGTGGGTATCGATCAGGAAGTTGAGGTCGATGCTTTAATTCTTGACCCTGTTTCTCATCGCGCCAGTGCCGATGGTACTCCTTTAGATTTAGGGCCCACTGAGTATCGCCTGTTACAATTTTTTATGACACATCAAGATAGAGCATATTCGCGCACCCAGTTATTAGATATGGTGTGGGGAGGTAACGTTTACGTTGAAGAACGCACAGTTGATGTACATATTAGACGCTTGCGAAAAGCACTTGGCAAACGCCATGAATATTTGGTACAAACAGTACGCGGTACGGGCTATCGGTTTTCTACGCAAACCCAATAGTGACAATACTCTCTACGCACGCTATTAAACAGGATTTAACTTTTGGCATCAGCTTCGTATAAAACAGCCAGTAATTTTGCGCTCATAGTTATAAGTGCAGTAATAGTTGGCTGGTTTTTTGATTTTCTAGCATGGAGCATTGTAATTGCTTTACTGTGCTGGTCAATCTTACAATTAATTGAATTAAGAAAGCTAAAGCATTGGTTAGGACAAGATTTAAAAGACGATCCTCCAGAGGCGAGCGGTGCATGGGGAGAAGTGTTTGATCAGCTGTATCGCATTCGTAGAATCCGCCGCAATAGAGAAACCGAGTTGCTATCAACTATCGATAAATTTCAGCAGTTCTCTGCTGCGTTAAAAGATGCGGTAGTAGTGATTGACAAGCAAAACAATATGCAGTGGTGGAACCTCTCTGCTGAGCGCTTACTGGGCTTTAAAAACGCTTCAGATCAGGGCAAACCGCTGTTTAATATCATGCGCGATCCCAATTTCATTCGCTACTTACAGCGCGGACATTACCAAGAGCCGCTATTACAAAAAAGCCCCCACGATCCAAACATAGAATTACAGTATTACATTACTGAGTTTGGCGAATCTGAAAAACTGTTAGTGGCTCGAGACATCACCGATTTAATTAGATTAGAGCAAACTCGCCAAGACTTTGTCGCCAACGCTTCGCATGAACTGCGCACTCCTTTAACGGTAATCAGAGGCTATTTAGAAACTTTTTTAGATCAGCAAAATTTACCGACACCGCTCAACCGAGCTATGCAACAAATGCAGCAGCAATCTGATCGGATGCAAAGCTTAGTAGAAGATTTGCTACTGCTGTCACGCTTGGACTCTACCGAGATTAACATCGATCAGACTCCGGTTGATATTTCCAGTGTGATACTCACCATTCTCGGTGCCGCTGAGCAAGTCGCCAGTGGTAAAAAGCATAATATCAGCGTTGAACTAGCGGAGAACATCGGCTTGGTAGGTCGCGAAAAAGAGTTACACAGTGCTTTTTCCAATCTTATTTATAATGCGCTGCGCTATACACAAGATGGCGGAAATTTAGCCATTGTTTGGAGCTGTGACGCCAATGGTGGATGTTTAAGTGTTAGAGACAATGGCGCGGGGATTAACTCCATCCATTTAGACAGGCTAACAGAACGCTTTTATAGAGTAGACGACGATAGATCAGCTGATACCGGTGGTTCAGGGCTTGGATTAGCCATCGTGAAAAATGTACTAAACAGACATCAAGGTCATCTAGAAATAAACAGTACTTTCGGTAAAGGCAGCTGCTTTAGCTGCCATTTCCCGCTGGAAAACTTAGTAGAATTGTAACTATAACTTCATAGGGCAACACTGATTACCTAAGCTCTTCAATCCAATACAAAGTTGCACCGATGACCGCTACGGGCATCAAAATAAAATTTAAGATAGGTATCATCATCCCTAGCTGTACTAAACCACCAAACCCTAAGCTGGTTAAGCGCTGCTTTTTTAAAAGTATCAACATCTCTTTAAATGACACTTTGTTGTTATCCATCGGGTAATCGCAATATTGGATGGCCATCATCCAAGCGGCGAATAAGAACCAAAAAATAGGCGCAAATAAGTTTATCCCCGGAATAAAACTCAAAACAAGTACCAAAATAAAGCGCGGTAAGTAATAAGCTAATTTAGCCAGCTCACGTCCTATAGCCCTTGGAAATATCGCCAGCAGCTCTCCTAGACTTTCCTCTTGCACTGTTTGGCCAGCCACCATTTGTTCCACACGCTCAGATAAAATGCCGTTAAAAGGTGCGGCGATAATGTTAGCCACTAAATTAAAGCTGTAATACACCACCAATGCCGCGGTGATTGCAAATATCGGATATATAATTACCTCTAAGAAGGATAAAAAACCGGGTAAGTAGCTTAGCCAGCTATTAATCCAATTAGGTAATTGCTCAAATAACACAAACAATGCGATTGAAAATAGTACAATATTAATGATTAGCGGAATTAATACAAATACTCGCAAGCGCTTTTCAGGGAGCATACTCAAGCCACGTAGTAAGTATTTACCACCTTTTACAGGATTACCTAACATTTATTTTCTCTCATTGGTTAATCGTAGCTCCTGAGCAGTAGTGTATTTTTCGCTTATACAAGAACCTACAGCCTTCGCCATTAATATTTTCATTCCAGCAGCTATCTTTAAGCCATTGTTTATCATCTGTGCTGAGTTTTTCTTTATACTCAGGTACCCCGTCACAAAAACGTTCACTCTTTTGTGCCGTTGCTAAACACGATTTTAAAAAGATCGCTTGATTAAGGGTGCAACTAAATTCAAAGCAGCCCTTCATTTGTTTGAAACTTTCTTCTACACATTGTTGCTGGTCTGCATTATTGCCGCCATTACCACTGGCTGCAAATTGTGTTCCCTGCAAATCAAACAGCGCTGATTGCTGTTGGCGCTCTTGGTTAAATTCACTTAGCCATTGCTCGCGGTTGAACCAGAAAACAGCCATAGCAATCGCAATAGCGACCAGTGAAAGTAACAGTATTTTTTTAATCATAATCGGCTCAGTGGGCTTTTTTAGGCTGGTATAACCCAATAATACAAACAATAAATCCTACTAGTGCCAACAGCATAGAGCTGTTTACAAGTAAAGTATGGCGCGCCATAAAAGGGGAGTTAGCATGGACATTTTTCATGTCACAAAGCTGCTGCTGGTAGTCGTAAGAGCCACCAGCTGAGACACACTCTGTCATGCTAGATTGTTCAGGGAGATACATTCCCATTAGCAATAAACACGGGAGTATTAAAAGCAGTAAGCCAATTCTAATCATGAATTATTTGTTGTCATCGTCGTTGGGAGGTTAAAAGTTCATAGCAAGTGCGCAAAAGAAACTGTATTGCCGATGGCACTAAATAACCATGGGGTTATTCGACACTGATGCCTATATTGCTAAAGCCTTGATTTGTCGATAGTTCTTTTAAAGATTTTAAAAACTCTTTATCTAGCTTTTTAGCATTTTGTAAACGCTCAATAACTGTTTCTTGAAACTCTTCTTCTTGCACTGTTAATTGATGAGTGCTGATTAAGCGCATCACATCCGCGTCTGACATCTGATCATCGCTTTCAGAGACTTCGATAAAGCTGGCAACGGTTTCAGTTGAAAGCAAACCAATCGTCACTGCTTCTTCGTATTCGCCCGTTAAAATACAAGATATTGTCGCATGCAAGCAGCTAATAGCATCTAAAGCCGGCGCTGCACCATACATATCAAAGACATCTAAATCAGGCATGTTGTCTTCAACTTTAGTGAGTTGCAGCTCAAAATTCATCTGCGCACCACCCGGCACTAATGATTGCCAAATGCCATCGATAATATTACTCATTTTCTTAGCATCGCCAAATTCAACAATGTTGCTAAATAGCGCAAAATTGGGAAACTGACGCTGTGCTATCGCCACGCAGTAAGCAACGAGCTGAGGCTTCTCGAGCATCTTTAACTGTGGTTCTAACGAAAAAGTATCATTCATTGAATTTTCCCAATATTTAAAAAAATGGTAATTAAACGAGGCTAAAAAACAACAGCGATAAAATATTAATCTGAGTATTACGCTGCAACATGAACCTGTTTACGGTAGCGCTTATTGTAAAGTTTTTTCCTATGATTGCAGCTCATTAACGCACATTTTGACTGTTTTTGTGTTTTTACCAAATGCCAGCTTCGCTAATCCAAAATTAACCACCAAATAGACATAATTAAATATCGAAGCCTGTATCGAAACAGCAGGTCTAGTGCTTAACTTTTTACTGGTTCTAGTCACTTAGGCATTTGCACTCTAGACTAGAGCATATAGAATCATCTGATATAACTATAACTTACCAGTGGCGCAGCAAATTGAACCCGAGCAATTTATTAAAATCAATTCACAATGCCCGTGAAGGCCTCAGAAAATCAGAGCAGAAAGTTGCCGATTATGTATTGGAACATTCCGAAGATGTGATTCATATGCGCATCATTGATTTAGCTGCTAAAGCGAATGTCAGCGAACCGACCGTCGTACGTTTTTGTCGCGCGTTGCAATATGATGGATTCCAAGACTTCAAAATGACACTGGCTCAAGATCTAGCCAGCAATCCAAATTTTGAACAGTTCACGTTAGATTCTGCTGATTCAGTGAAAGATTTCCAGAAAAAAATCTTCGATTCTATGATTGGCAATTTAATCCATATCCGCGATCATTTAGAACCGCTAAATTTAGAGCGCGCCATAGATGCACTAGCAGGCGCTAGGCGTATAGAGTTCTATGGTTTCGGTGCTTCGGCTGCCGTATGTAGTGACGCTCAACACAAGTTTCAACGCTTACAGATATCTGCCGCCGCCCATTCTGACCCACACATGCAAATTATCTCTGCGGTAACCATGAATGATCAAGACGTGGTGGTGGCTATCTCGCAAACAGGCCGTACCAAAGATATGCTACATACTTGCAAGCTAGTACGCGAAACAGGCGCAACCCTCTTAACGCTTTGCCCTGTCAACACACCTTTAGCTGAGCTTGCTAGTATTTCGATCCCTATAGATTTAGAGGAAGATAAAGATTTAAGTGCATTAATGTCCTCTCGCGTTTTACACTTAGTGGTCATGGATGTATTAGCCGTTGGCGTTGCCATGAAGTTAGGGCCTAGAGTGCTCGAACACTTAAAAACCATCAAACGCAGCTTACGCAATTTGCGACAAAATGATAAACGTAATTTCCTACCCAAGCAGTAACAATAAGCCTTCTCTATATTTTAGTGTCTCTTTTTAAGCGGTTATAAACTAGCCGTTTGAATCCAACCGCACTCTTATCTCTAATACGTATCCATAATGAAACACAAATTCTGTATTTGACTTTAGAGCCAGATTGAACAATTATTAATCCACATCAGAATCGGCTTAGCAGCGACATTGTTAGCATTACAATCAAGCGCTTTGCGGTTTACTATTTTAAGGGAATAAATATGATGTTGAATAACTCAAAAGAAACGGTACCGATAAGGACTGAAATTATGGATGCTTTATTAGGCTACGAAGACAAATTAAAAAATAAGTGTAAGAAAATTAAATCTAAGCGGATTTTGGAGGCAAGGCGCGCCATAGAGCGGCATCAAGAAAAAAAACAGCTTTCTGATAATCTCGATAACTACTGGTTATTAGATTA
>JBALXS010000152.1:0-10018 GCA_036960485.1 Oceanospirillaceae bacterium | reverse complement strand
GTTTGAACGAGAAAAACAAACAACTAAGCTTAGCTATAATTAATAACGGCGAGTGCTGGTGTAGAAGTAATCCCATCCACTTTTTACCAGCCGTGATGCACAAGTGAAACGATTTAGCGCCGATGGTAGTGTGGGATTTCCCTTAGGGATACGTAGGTCATTGCCAAGCTTTTATTGCGATGAACCCCAAGTACTGTAAAGTGCTTGGGGTTTTTTCGTTTAAACGAGAAAAACAAACAACTAAGCTTTGATATGATTGATAACGGCGAGTGTTGGTGCATAAGTAATCCCATCCACTTGTTACCAGCCGTGATGCACAAGTGCAACGATTTAGCGCCGATGGTAGTGTGGGGTCTCCCCTAGGGATACGTAGGTCATTGCCAAGCTTTTATTGTGATGAACCCCAAGTACTGTAAAGTACTTGGGGTTTTTTCGTTTGAACGAGAAAAACTTAACAGTAAAGCTCAGTTTGAAGCGAAATAGTGCTGATGCATAAGTAATCCCATCCACTCTTTATCAACAGTAGCACACAGAAGTAACCGCTACTATACATCTATATAGTAGCTGTATTTGAACTGCTGCCCATGAAGCAATTTAGTGACGATGCTAGTATGAAGTCTCCTCTAGGGATAGCTAGAGTATTGTGATGAGCTCCAAATACTGTGAAGTGTTGGGTGTTTATGGTTCAAGTAGGAAAAGTTTGATTAATTAAACTCACCCCATGCGAAAATTAACTCCTATTGTTACAACAAGCGATTGTCTCTTTATCTACAGCACCGTAGCGGGAAAAGAATAGATCTAATGATTGAATCTATTATGAGTTTCATCATTGCAGTTCGAAAGAGCCACTCCAAACCAATCGGTGAACTTAAAAGCTACCTCCAGCTCTGGATTGGAATAAGAATTAATATGGCTGTATAACGGGTTTTAAGCAGTTAGCGGATTAATACTATGCTGAGGCATCAAGAGCTAGAAATTAATGGCAGTTACGAAAGAGGTGGTTTCGATAAAAATTACGTTATATGTAATATAGCAGGCGAATTGCATCAAAAATTTCGCCTGCAAAGCAGAATTATGCTTGAAGTGCTTGCTCCATATCAGCAATTAAATCATCAACGCATTCAATACCGATAGAAATGCGCAGTAGATCTACAGGGCAAGGTGTACCAGGACCTTCTACACTCGCGCGATGCTCAACTAGGCTTTCTACTCCACCAAGTGAGGTTGCCCGTTTAATCAGTATTAAATTAGCTGCGGCTTTTATTGCTGCTTGCTCACCACCTTTTACTCTAATACTTAACATGCCGCCAAATGCACCTTTCATTTGTTTTTTAGCGAGTAGATGCCCTTTAAAACTTGGTAAGCCAGGATAGAGAACCTCTTCAATAAGCGGATGCTGTTCAAAGGCCTCCGCAAAGGCTAAAGCATTTGCAGAGGCTTGCTTAACGCGTACTGATAAAGTGCGCATGCCCCGCATAAGTAACCACGCCTCAAATGGGCCCAATACTGCTCCACCTGATGCGCGAATACCCCGCATCTTTTCCCAATGCTGATCTTGTGTCTTACATACTAAAGCACCGGCAAGGACATCTGAGTGGCCGTTTAAATACTTGGTTGCTGAGTGCATAACAATATCGGCGCCTAGCTCCAATGGGTTGCACAAAAGTGGCGTGGCTATCGTATTATCAACTGCTAAGCGTGCTCCTATACTTTTGGCGATATCAGCCCAAGCAGCTATGTCTTCTATTTCCCATGTTGGGTTAGCTGGCGTTTCTAACCATAACAGCTTTGTTTTCCCCGGAATTACGGCGGCTTTAACAGCGTCGATATTACCGTTTTCAACAAAAGTGGTTTCAATACCCCAATCGCTGGCAAAATTCAGTAACCAGTTACGAAATGACCAATAAATGACTTTAGGAACAACAGCATGATCGCCAGGTTTTAATGACATAAACACACAGACAGCGGCTGACATGCCAGAAGAAAAAAGCATGGCAGCGGCACCTTTTTCTAAACTAGCTAATACTTGTTCTGGCTGTTCATAATTAGGATTGTGATCACGAGTATAAATTTTTCCATTTGGATAGCTATTATCTGCTGATCTCTCATATGTAGTACTTGGGAAAATACCTGGAATCACGCCTAAATGTTGCTCGTCCATGAAGCCTAGGCCATGTGCAAGAATTGTTTCGTCAGCGTTTCTTATCTTACTCAATGTGAGTAGCCTCTTGAATTCATGATGTTAAGTGTGAAATGTAATTAATGTGGTGTGCATTCATTTGGATTAAAGATATTTAGGGTTCAATCCACAATGAATCAAATAAACTACCATTAGATAGCATGATTTACTAATACTTAAAGCTGGTAAATTCGCTTAGCGTTATCATGCATCAAACATTGCTTTTGTTGCTTGGTTAAATCTAGGCGATTGTAAGTCTCCCATAACTGCGTGTATGGGCAACTAAATAAACAAAGTGGAAAATTACTGGCTAGCATTACTTTTTCAACACTAAAATGTAGCAGTAAGAAATCGACAATTTGTTGAATATGTTGTTGTGAGTATTGCCTGTTAATCATTTCCCACCCTGAAGCTTTGATGTAAACATTATCATGGTTGGCTAACGCTGCTATATTGCTTTGCCATTGATGGTAATCTATATGCATTGAGTTTGGAAAAGCAGCATGGTTAATAACTATTTTAAGGGTTGGTATAACGCTTAAAATCCCCTTAAGCTGGATTATTGCTGGTGTATCCGATCCTAGTAACTGGCATTCAAAAATAGCTTGGTAATCAGCAATAGTTTGCAAGTTTTGTTGTACCTGCTGATTGCGTAATAGCTCAGTGGCGTCTTCATCTAGAATATGCCTAAAACCGATTACCGAATCGTGCTGCATTAGGCGTTTTATTAACACTAAAAAATCGTCTGATGCTAATGTTAGATCAATATTAGCGATAGTTTTAAATGGGCTATTTACAGATGCTTCTAGCCATTGAACTTCACGCCAAGGTGCGTTGTTATCAAAGCCTGCCTCTACGTGAATAAAACCACCATGCTCCAGTGGCGGCTGTAGTGCTAAATCAAGAACTGTAAAGTTTCTATTGATAATTTTTTTATCAGGCCAATAGGGAGCGTTTGTCGGCTTTAACCATGAATATTCACCTTGTTCAATAGCAAACAAATGTAAATGAGGGTCAATAATTTTCATAGTATAGCCTTGGTTTCGTATCGTTAACTTAGAATTAATAAGGTGTTACAAGTATAAACTAAGCGATGCTATATCCGCCGTCCATCATCTGTAAGCTACCAGTGGTGAAACTAGCTTTATCACTCGCTAAAAACAAGACGTACTCTGCCACTTCTTCAGGTTGACCTAATCGTCCAAGTGGTTGAAGTGCTGCCTCTTGGGCATGAACTTCATTTTTATCAGCACCTGAGCTCTTACAGTATTTATCAATAGCATTATGGTATAGCGGAGTTTCTATAGTCCCAGGGCAAATTGCGTTTACTCTGATGTTGTATTTGGCATAATCCAGAGCAGTAGTTTTGCAGATTGAAGCTAGGGCATGCTTTGATAGGTTATAAGCAAAAGAGTTA
This sequence comes from Oceanospirillaceae bacterium, assembly GCA_036960485.1. Taxonomy (GTDB): domain Bacteria; phylum Pseudomonadota; class Gammaproteobacteria; order Pseudomonadales; family Balneatricaceae; genus Rs1. The sequence goes on along the minus strand of JBALXS010000152.1, from coordinate 6,422 downwards.
TTTTTGGCAATTACAGATTGATCAGAACCTACAATAACGACAGATCCTTTATTTTGGGATTTCATAGGTGCTAGAGCTACTTGAATTGCAGCGTATGCACCTTTTACATTAATGGCAAAAAGTTGGTCAAAATTCGCTTCTGAAGTGTTTTCTATATCAGCGGATAGGTGGATGCCTGCGTTGCAAACTAAAACATCTAAGCGTTGTTCAATTTTAATAATTCTATTAATAGAAGATTGTACTTGCGAAAAATCACTCATATCACAGTGGTAGTGTTCACCGCATGTTGAGGCTGATATATCTAAATTATATACTTTGTATTGAGCTTGGATGAAAAGTTTGACAATGGCTAAGCCAATACCCTTAGATCCGCCTGTGACTATCGCTACTTGCTTCATAAATAAATACTGTCGATTATAAGAAAAGCTATTATATGCATATATATAGGGTTTTTATACTACGAGTAACCATTATGCAGTTTAAAAATGTGAAGTATGATACAGAGGATTCGCTTTAGTCTTTACGCTAATAATCAGGATAGTGACATTAGTGCTAAAAGCTCTGGCGAATCTTTTTGTAACCAACGCACAAAATGGTCAGCTTGCAGAGGTTTAGAAAAATAGAAACCTTGACCTACTTGACATTGATTGGCTATTAAAAAGTCTAATTGCTCTCGTGTTTCAATCCCTTCTGCGACGACTGATATACTCAATGCTTTTGCCATAGAGAAAATCGCTTTTACAATAGCAACGTCATCTGAGTCATTTGGAATTTTACTAATGAAAGAGCGATCGATTTTTAACACATCTATTGGAAGTTGCTTGAGGTAGCTCAAAGAAGAATAGCCTGTGCCAAAGTCATCCATAGCAATAGTAAAACCTAAAGACCTTAAACGCTTTAATGTGTAAATTGAGCTATTAATATCTTCAATAACCGCACTTTCGGTTATTTCTAGTTCTAATTCGCCAGGTTGAATTTGATACTCTTTCACAGCATCTCTCAGAAAATAAAATAACTTTTCGTCTTTCAATTGCTTAGGAGATAGGTTGATAGCGATGCTGATATCGTTAATACCTAATAAGTGCCATTCTTTGATTTGCTTGCACGCTTTCTCGATAACCCAATAGCCAATATCACAAATTAAATTGTTTTGCTCTGCGATTGGAATAAATAAATCCGGAGGGTAGAGAATTTTCCCGTCTCGATGCCAGCGAATTAAAGCTTCAACACTGCGAGTTACAAATTGCTCTTTGCAAAGTGATACTTTAGGTTGCAGGTATAGCGAGAATTCATCAGTTTGTAATGCCTGTTGTAAATCATTAATGATTTGTAAGTTTTGAACTCTTCTATTTTCGGTGTCATGAGAGAAAAAACAAACTTGACTACGCCCTTGTTGCTTAGCTTCGAACATGGCTGAGTCTGCGTGCTTTATTAGCTCTTGTGAGTCATTTGCATCTTTTGGGTAAGTAGCAATGCCAATACTTGCACCTGGACGTAATACATGGCCGTCAATTGTTAAATCTTTAGAAGCTTGTTCTATTAATTTTTTTGCAAAATCGACTAAGTAATTATCACCTTCGAAGTGCTTAGCAATAATTGTAAATTCGTCGCCCCCAATACGATAAAGAGTTTCATTTGGGCCTAATTGTAAATTAAAACGATTACTTAACTCAATGAGTAGCTTGTCACCTAACTGGTGGCCAAAACTGTCATTTGTCCATTTGAAATTATCTAAATCGATGAAAAATAGCGCTAAATTTGATTTAGTTTGATTTGAGTTCTCAATTTCTAGTTTAATATTTTGCATAAATGAATAACGATTTGGCACAGTGGTTAATGTATCGAAATATGCAAGTTGATGTAAATTGTGTTGTGTTTTTAATTTTTCCTCTATGTCATTTAAAACTGCAACATAGCGAATTGAGTTATCTTTGCTAACCACTTTATGGACATTTAGCCAACCTGGAAATTCACTACCACCTTTACGTTGACAAACAACCTCTCCCGACCAGTGATTTTCTGAATTTGCATCCAAATAAACTAACTCGATAATCGATAATTTAGGATGCTCTTTTGCGTATAGCGAAGGGCGGTGATTGAGAACATTCTCGGAGGAAAAGAGAGTCATCTTTCGATAGCTGGGATTGACATCAATTAATAAACCGACGTCGTTAACCATAAGCACAGCTTCATCTAAAGCGTTTAAAGCTTGGTGGGCTAGTTGTAAAGATTGCAGAGGTAAAACTAATGCTCGCCTGAGTATTAGGTAAAGTGAAAGAACGAACAGTAAGCCTACTATCGCGACCTGTGTGATATCTATAACCAGGCTGTCGTGTAAATTGGCGGCGAATCCTGCATCATCGTAAATGATTTCGATATTGCCGATAGTCATTGTTCCCTCACGAACAGGGTAACGTAAGCGCTTATCGTTAGATATCCATATTTTATCATGCAATTCTGGAATGTAAGGCACAGCATGATTACTGACTTTAAGCTTTCCTGTATACAAATGATCAAAGTTGCCTAATATTTTAATGCCAAGTACAAAAGGAGATTGCATTTCTGCATCTAAAATCGCCGCTGCAAACTCTGCCGAATAGCGTCTTTCATACGATTTCTTATAAATATTCCAGATAGTAAGTTGCACAGATGTCGCTACTCTTCGCGCGACAGAGACACTACGCTCTTGTAATGCAGATTGCATTATATTGACATTCGATTGGTAGCGTACAGCAACAAAGCTGGTCATTACGATAACAGTAATAACACTTAATATAATAAATAAACGGGTTGTTAACGTGCTCAAACGAAGCTACTCATAACTACCGAACCATCGATAGTAAGCATTGTATTGCGCTTTAAAAGCCGCTTTCTTTTCAATAATTTCTTTGTTTATAGTGCTTTTCTGAGCGTAGCTAGTCATTATTTTATCTGTCGCAATTCGCCATCTTTCTAAATCTGCAGGGCTCCACTTATTTATAGTAGTTCCGTTTTGAATGAAATTATTCATCGATTCAAAATCTGTTACTTTTGCTTTTAAAGTGGTGTCCAGAGTATAAGCTTTAATTGCTGATTCTAAAATTGCCTGTAAATCTTTAGGTAGTAATGCGTAAGCTTTTTCGTTGATTAAAAAATCAGCTAGCACTGAAGGCTGCCAAATAGCCGGTACAATTGCATGTTTGCTGATATCGTTTAAACCTAATTCCCAAGCGCCGGTTGCGGTTGTCCATTCTACAGCATCGAGATCTCCACTTGCTAAAGCAGGTTTAATCTCTTCAGGGAGTAATGGGATAGTATAAGCGCCACTAGCTGCTGACAGTACCTCACTAGGTAAACCTGGGCCAATACGCACTTTCTTCGCTTTCAGATCAGCTAAACTACTTATTGGCTCATTAGAAAGTAATCCAAACTCCATACCCGGCCACCAAGCAGGGCGCCAAAGAATACCATGTGGGTTTGACAGGGAGTTCGCTAATGCAGTGCCTTCACCGGCTAGGAAGAACATCATTGAGGCATCAATATTCATGAAATCGAATGGGCCAGCATTAAGAAGTGCCCAAGCAGGGTTTTTTCCTGACCACCAATTCGGCCAGCCATTCCCCATTTCAACAGTGCCTTGTTGCACAGCCGAATAAATATCAGATCCAGAAGTGACTTTGCCACTGGCATGTACAGTAATATTTAAGCGCCCAGCACTCATTACGGTTACCTGGTTCGCAAAAGTCTGTAGTTCTTTGAAATCTATAGTATGGCTATTAGCTTGAGATTGAAGTTGCCAGTTAAATACGGCGGGTTCTTTTTTCGTACAAGCTGATAGTAAAATGCTTAAGCTTACGGTAAAAACTAAAATAGTCGCTAATTTGCATCTATAATAACTCATCTATCAACCTTTAGTTTGTGCTACAAATGGATAAAAACAGTACTTTTTCTAGGAGTTATTCCTAGAACGTAAAGGTATCATATATTCAGTGCAAATCAATTTAAAAATAAAAGTGTTTATGTATTGATTAAGAGACATTAATTTTCATTGCTCGATTTATGAACGAATTGCATGAAGGCTATACGCTTAGATTTTTAACCAGTGTTATGAAAAATAGTCAGTGTAAAGACGTTTCTTGATGTTGAATACATACATATTTTTGTAAGAGGGTAATTATGGCTATATTATGAGTAAGTAGCAATGAATCATAATTAAACAACAGCAACAAATTTTGATAAAAAAACAACCGTCCTAGAAAGGACTGAGAACGCTGTGCTAGAGATAATATTCGCCACTTAAGCCAACTAGCTAGGTAGCGGCTCGAAGTTTTAGGAAAATTATTTTTGGTAGACAATATGTCCTTGTACCCAAGTTCTTTGCACATTAAAGTTTTTATCAATTAGGGTGAAACTTGCTTGCTTGCCAATTTTTATGCTACCACATTGTTGCTCTAAGCCAAGCATTGTTGCAGGGGTAAGTGATGCCATTTTCAGGGCTTCTTGTAAATCTATATCAAACCATAGTGCAGTATTTTGTACCGCTTGCAGTAATTTTAAAGTACTGCCAGCTAAGCTTCCTTGCAAAGTTCTTGCAATACCTTCTTTGATGGTTATAGGCACTTTGCCTAAAAAATACTGGCCATCTTCTAAGCCGCTGCTGGGAACTGAGTCAGTAATTAAGTTAATGTACTTACTACCTTTTAATTGGTAGCAAAGCTTCAGTATTGCTTTATGCACATGTTCACCATCAGCAATTAACTCTGTATAACAATGTGGGCAAGCTAAAGCGGCACCTACCACCCCTGGTTCACGGTGGTGTAAGCCGCGCATACCGTTGAAGCAGTGTACTACACCGTCAGCACCAGCATTTAGGGCAGCTGTCGTTTGTTCAAAATCTGCATTAGTATGACCAAGCATAATGCGTATACCTTGTTGTTTTAAGTAAGGTATTAATTCGAGTGCTAATGGTTGCTCTGGCGCTAGTGCAATAGAAACTAAGCTACCTTGAGCGGCATCTAAAAACTCATCAAGTTGTGAACGGTTAATCGATAAAAAGTGCTCTTGCGGCTGTGCACCTTTATAGATAGCATTGAAAAAAGGCCCTTCAAGGTAAGCTCCTAAAATTTCAGCGCCCGGTACTCCTCGTTGTTTGGATAAATGAATTTGCTGTAACGCTGCACAAATATCTTCTTTAGCTGCGGTCATTGTTGTCGGTAAAAAAGCTACCACGCCGATGCTGGCATAATATTTCGACATAGTGGTCAGGCTTTCATGGGTAGCGTCCATTACATCGGCGCCCATAGCACCATGAGCGTGAGTGTCAATTAAGCCTGGAATTAGCCAACAATCTGAAAAGTCTTCTAGCGCGTTATTATCTTTAGCGTGGTTATCAGTACTAATGTCAGTAGTATCGAAAGAGAGAATGTTTTCGTTAAAAGTGATGTGTGCATTTTCAAGTACGCCCTGTTCAGTGAAAAGCCGTGCCACTTTGAGGGTGGTTGTTTTAGTCATGATGATTAGTTACCGGATGAATAGTCACACCTTGTACGACGCGGTTGACCTCGCCACTAGGACAAGGATTATCAGGGCTTAAGCCTAAACTAATTGCGAGATGAAAGCCAAAAATTTGTGAGAACATTACCCAAGCTAACCCTTGATAAACATCCGCAAGGTTTGCGTTATTAAGGCTTAATTGTGGTATTTCACTAACGATAGTTTCACCACTAAGTACTAATACATCAGCAACACCATCACTGCGCAATTCTGCAATAATATCATCGTCATACTGCTGGGTGTAGGTATCGTTAGAGCGCAGCACCACTACTAAGGTATGTTGGTTAACGATGAATTTAGGGCCGTGACGAAAGCCTAAAGAAGAATCGTGTGTTGCTATAAGCTGACCTGCGGTTAGCTCCATACATTTGAGTGCTGCTTCTTTAGCATTGCCTTGTAAACCACCGCTGCCTAAAAAGACTAAGCGCTGTGGTGGCGTTGCAGCTAAGGTTTGACTGCGCTCTATATAAGGGGTAATTAAGCGTCGGCAAAAATCACTTAAATCACGACGTTGTTGATCTTTCACTTCACTAGAGCGCCGCTCAAAACAGTGTAGCGCACACAGATACATACAAGAGTAGCTCGATGTCATGGCAAAACTTTGATCGTTGGTAACGCTAGGCATTAATACACATAGCCGCTGTGCTTGTCCTTTTGCCGATATCGCCAAATGCCCTTGAGGATTACACGTTATAAACAGGTGATAACTTTGATCCACTAATTGATCAAGCATTTCTACAGCCGCTACACTTTCTGGACTATTACCGGAGCGTGCAAAAGAAACCAGCAGTGTCGGTGTTTCGCGTTTTAGGTAAAGCGCTGGATTACTGACTAAATCAGTACTGGGTACGCTATGCATATTTAACCCAGTTTGGCTGCGCAGAAAAGGT
>JBALXS010000151.1:0-10087 GCA_036960485.1 Oceanospirillaceae bacterium | reverse complement strand
TAGCAACAATTTCGGTATGCAGGATCTCCGGCTTTTTATGCCGCTGTGTCATTGCAGCCTCGTCAAATGATGGGATTTTCACAAAGGTCAATCTTATACCAAACACAAAAAATATGTGACCTGTTTTTATTCCTATAAAACGTCACAAACAGCGATAAATGGTGATGACATAAGCTGATAACGACTCAAAACAGCGAGAATATAATGACATAAAAAAAATCCTCTTATCTATGCATTAGAAATAACATGCTGATAAGAGGATATAAAAACCACTAAAATTAAAACTGATAGCGAAGATTTAGTTGATAGCTCAATATGTCGTTGGGTGCCAAAGCAATATAATCAATCCCTAAACCTGCAGACCAGTTGCGAGTAAATTGATAATCTAAATGCATACCTGTGTACCAATCTATACCATCAAACTGAGTCGTTAACGTTTGCCCTTGGGAGTCACTTTTGACTTCAGACTCCCAAACCAACACCCCTACTGGCACGGAAAATCGCCACCCATCATGCTCTACTAAACTAAATTCTGCACCAACACTGAACCCTGTAGGTAATATTGGCGACACGGATTTTAGCAACTCATGGTATTGGCCTGTGTCTAAACTTTCACCCCTTATCTGCGTAGATCCTTCACCAAAATCTATATATCCAAACTCAAAAGCAAGTATTGAATTAACTTGATAACCAAGACTGAAGCCAAAGCTAGTATCTGATTTATCAAAAGCCTCTATCTGCCCTGTTGTGATTTCCCGCTGTAATTCTGCTTGGGTGTTAACGGTTTCGCTAAAACCAACAACAGCATCCAAATACCAAGGTGATACGCTAGATGACTCTTGGGCTTGAATATGGCTCGAGCTGGTCAGCAGCACCACTAAACCCAACGATAAAACCTTATAATATCTAAAACCGCTCTCCGGTTTGATACGCAGCATTATCACCAACAATAGTAGACCACTCCAAAGCCAGTGCATGCTGCCGCCACTTGACTCATTTTCGATCACTTGAGCCTGATAAGCCTTAACAGTAACCATTACATTTGCTGTAGCCTCGCCACCGACACCGTCACTAATGGTATAGCTCACTGTATCGATCCCTTCAAAACCTGTTATTGGGGTATAACGGATTTTGTTGTTTTCAATCATCACACCCCCTTGCTGTGCACTGACAGCAATCACGCTCAATGTTTGATTGTCAGCATCAGTATCATTGCTCAACACATCCAATATCAAGGTTGTTTTATCATCGGTATTGGCCATATCATCTACTGCAATTGGGGCTCTATTCGCCACAACAGTCACGGTTAACTTGCTGCTACCAGTTCCACCGTTACCATCACTTATGCTATACACCAATACATCTGTCCCAATGAAATCTTCCGCCGGCAAGTAACTGATTTGTTGGTTATCCAACACCTCTGCAGTACCAAACTGGCTGATGACTTGCTTAACAGTCAAGGTATCGCCATCAGCGTCACTGTCATTCGCCAGTACGTCAATTTCAATACCCTGATTAACTGGCACTGTAACCGCATCGGCAACCGCAAGGGGTAATGCATTGTCATTGAGCATAACCGCTACCCCACCCGGATCAACAATGGTGCCATTAGCTATACCATCGTCATCATTCGGACCGCCATCTTCTATGGTTAGCTGCACACACCAGTGCCCTTCAATTAATCCTGGCTGCCATTCAGCGGCACCTGGTGGAGGACAATAACCCGAGTTACCTGCAGTAGACATGACTTCGTTGCTGGCGTTGGACACAAAGTCTTGCCAACTACCGCGTACAAACTTGCGATACACTGCATTGGTCGGCACTGGTAATTTTTGAGGAATAACGATAATCACGCTATCGCCTTGTTTAGGTAAATCTGTGAGTTCAAAATCAAACAGACCACCAAGATTATCCGCTTGTAGATCGTCGATTAAATTATCTTCTTGAACTTCGATACCATCACTTCCAGTGAGCAGAGCCGTCTTGCCCAAACGTAAACATACTCCAGATTGGCTCTCCGCAAGGAAAAGCGATTGTTCATTGCCTTGCTCTTGCAGCACATTACATTCATTAATGGCATCAAGATAATCGGCGATTCCATCACTGTCTGTGTCAGCAAAGCCTTCGTGATCATCAGGTATTAAATCACCATCAAAATCATCACCAGTAAGTATTGGTAATGCAGCTTTGACCAGCAAGGTTAATTGCACTGTTGTCGATAATTGAGGTGTACCATCATCTGTCACTACAACGCTAATCGGGTAATTACCCTCATCAAGTCCGCTTGGATCAAAATAACTACCAATATCGTCGCTTTCTAGTATCAAGGTGTCTGTAGACCAAACCTCCGAGAGATTATCTTGTACATTAGCATCGCGAGTTCGAGCTTTAAGGTACACCTTGCCATCTAGCTTACTCACTTGACTGCGCAGTTCATTAGACTGAGTCACTTGAATACTAGCTTGTGGGGCAATATTGGCTTCAGTGATGATTAAACGTGTCTCACTCTGGCGACTAATATTCATGCTTGGGTCTAAGTTGATAATCAATTCTTCATCTACTTCTGCAATTCCATCATCAAAGATATTGATGCTAAAACTCGCCGATAAACCAGATTCAATAGTAAACACACCATCAACTAAATCATGATCATTTACGTCACTACTGCCTGAAACAGTGTAAGGAATACTCACTGGATATTGCGCTGAAGAGCCATTTAAGAACATGCTCAATTGCACCTCTCCCCCCTCAGCAACCAGCTGGTTTCGACTAATCGAAATCAAAGGGTTCACCGTCACTTTCTGGGATTTAATTGAACTGAGACCTTGGCTATCAGTAGTTTTCCAATAGGCTAAGTGTTCGCCTGGTGCAAATAATTGTTGAGTATTGACTAAAGATACCGCCAGTTTATTGCCGGCTTTATCAACAGCAGTCGCCACACCTAGCTTTAGCTTAGTAAACAGCCCTGTCGCGTTAGCGGTAATGTCCGCAGGCACGGTAATTACAGGCGCATCCGCAGAGCTTTCACCTGTAATAATCAGCTGTACTTTTGCATTGCTTCTGCCTTTTTGACCATCAGAGATGGTATAGCGCAAGGTTACAGGGCCGACAAAATCAGTAGGCGCTTGATACTTAAGCTGCGACGCCACAATTTGTACACTCCCCACATCGGCAGCAGCACCATCAATCGTCAAGGTATCGCCATCAACGTCGGTATCATTATCAAGTACAGCAATGGTATAGCCGCTATCCGCTGATGCACTTTGACTATAACTATCATCCACAGCCTGAGGTTTATCATTAATTGGGTTAACTTTGATACTCACCAAACCAGGTTGTGAACTTAGCTCGGCATCTTTAGCAATAAAACTCACGCTATCATCACCATTAAAATCGGCCTCTGGTGTGTATAACCAAACCGATCCATGCTTATCTAACTTACCTGATGTTGGCTGAGTTAATACCTCAAAACTGAGGACATCATTTTCAGGATCTGTGGCACTAAAGCTAATGCTCAATGAACCATCTTCGTCTAACGTGACACTGGTATTGCTCGCTACCGGGGCACGATTGGTCGCATTAACTTCCAAAGTAAACGCTTGAGTCGCAAATAAACCTGCTGCATCGGTTACTTTTAATTCAATGGCATGGCTACCAATATTATCTTTACTTGGCACACCTGATAAGTTTCCTGTTGCCGTATCAAAGCTTAACCAAATTGGTATGTTTAAAGCGCTATAGGTGAGAGTATCGCCAACGGTATCTAACGCTGTCAGGGTATAGCTATAACTTGCTCCCTGATCAACCTTCAATATTGGACTCGAATTAATCACTGGGGCGCCATTAGGTGTCACACTATTAGAGGCGCTCGACGCGGCACTAATGCCCGCAGAGCTTTTAGCTGTGACACTAAAGGTATAAGCCGTGCCATTAGTGAGCCCCAATACTGTTAATGGTGAGCCTGCACCGCTGGCTGTCAAACCGCCTGGGCTTGAGGTAACGGTATAACCCGTAATGGTTGCACCACCATTATTTGTTGGAGGCGTAAAACTCACCGTCGCCTGGGTATCACCGGCTACTGCAGTACCTATACTCGGCACACCAGCCACCGCAGCATTCACCGCAAAAGTCTGACTTACCTCAGCCGCGGCGGTATAACTGGCGTTACCCGCTTGATTTATATTGATAGTACAGCTTCCTGTGGTGATAAAGGTCAGCACGCCAGCACTGCTAATGGTACATACACCGATAGTCGATGAAGTAAAGCTTGGGTTTAAACCAGAGCTTACACTTGCCGTTAAAGTTGGCGTTGTGCCAAAGCTTTGTGCGCCTGGGTTAGCAAACGTAATCGTTTGTGACCCAATAGGTGTCACACTGTTAGAGGCACTCGACACCGCACTGGCACCCGCTGAGTTAGTTGCGGTAACGCTAAAGCTGTACGCAGTGCCGTTAGTCAGACCAGTGACAGTTAAGGGTGAAGCCGCACCGCTGGCGGTCAAACCGCCCGGGTTTGAGGTCACTGTATAAGCGCTAATCGCTGCGCCGCCATTACTGGCAGGTACACTAAAACTCACGCTCGCTTGGGTATCGCCCGCAATGGCGGTGCCTATTGTTGGCGCGCCTGCAACCACCGCAGTGACAGAGAAACTCTGGCTCACCTGGGCTGCCGCTAAATAGCTGCCGTTACCCGCCTGGTCGGCATTAATGGTACAGGTGCCTGTAGTGACAAAGCTTAAAGCGCCGCCACTGGTGATAGTACACACACCCGTGGTGGATGAGGTAAAGCTTGGCGTTAAGCTTGAGCTAGCGCTGGCCGTTAATGTCGGCGCTGTGCCAAAGCTTTGTGCGCCTGGGTTAGCAAAGCTAATCGTTTGTGACCCCATAGGTGTCACACTGTTAGAGGCACTCGACACCGCACTGGCACCCGCTGAGTTAGTTGCGGTAACGCTAAAGCTGTACGCGGTGCCGTTGGTCAGGCCCGTGACCGTTAAGGGTGATGCCACTCCGCTGACAGTCAGGCCGTCTGGGCTTGAGGTCACTGTATAGCTAGTAATCGCTGCGCCGCCAGTACTGGCAGGCGCACTGAAACTCACGCTCGCCTGAGTATCGCCCGCTGTGGCGGTACCTATCGTAGGTGCGCCTGCAACCACCGCAGTGACAGAGAAACTCTGACTCACCTGCGCTGCCGCTAAATAGCTGGAATTACCCGCCTGGTCGGCATTAATGGTACAGCTGCCCGTGGTGATAAAGGTTAATAGTCCACCACTGGTGATAGTACACACACCGGGTGTGGATGAAGTAAAGCTTGGCGTTAAGCTTGAGCTGGCGCTCGCCGTTAATGTCGGCGTGGTGCCAAAGCTTTGGCTACCAGGGTTAGTAAAGCTAATGGTTTGCGCCGCCTGCGGCGTCACACTGTTGGATGCGCTTGAGGCCGAACCTGTGCCCACCCCATTGGTTGCGGTGACACTAAAGCTATAGGCCGTGCCATTGGTTAAACCTGTCACGACTAAGGGAGAAGCTGCGCCACTGGCTGTCAAACCACCCGGGCTAGCCGTCGCTGTGTAACCGGTAATTGCTGAGCCACCATTGGATCCTGGGGCACTAAACGTCACTGAAACTTGGGTATTGCCCGCAGTAGCCGTGCCTATTATGGGCGCGCCAGGGATAGTCAGTACATTACTGGCCGTAATACCATTGCCAGTTAAATCGGCCACATTAATTGCCGCATCGGCACCTGCGGCCCAATCATCGGCAGCGGCAAGATTATAAGTTGTCGCGTCCACCGAAGTTAGGCCATTTTGATTAAGCAAAATGTTAACACTGCTTTTATCCGTAGCACTCAAGGTGAACGTAAAACTGGAACCAGAAGTGACTTCGACGTTAGCGGTATCGGTAAGGCTATAAGTCCCCCCCCCCTCACCAGTGAAGGTAAACGTATTGGCTACAACATCATTGGCTGCGCCTTGTCGACTTAAATAGCCACTGCCTGTCACCACCAAAACACCGCTGGTATAATCATAGGTCGCACTGGTTATGGCAGGTACAGCCACATTACTGACGCTAATGTTGTTTCCTGAAGAGTCTTCCACATTGATGGCCGGATCAGCACCAGCTGCCCAATCTTCTGCCGCATCGAGACGGTAAGTGGATATATCGCTAGATACTCCACCGTTTTTATTGGCAATTAAATTATAAGCCGCTTTGTCTGTGGCACTTAAGGTGAACGAAAGGCTGGTATTGGATGTTATCTCTACATTACTGGTATCGGTTAAGGTGTAGCTAGCTCCTCCTTCACCGTATAAGGTAAATTTATTGGCTATTATGTCATTGTCGGCGCCTGCACGCTTAGTGAATCCAGACCCTACCACGGTGAGCACACCGCTACTCGCATCATAAGTTGCACTGCTAATGGTGGGTACTGCCACATTTGAAACAGTAATACCATTAGCCGTAATATCGTCGGTAGCGGGTGAGTCAGCAATAAAACCCGCAGACCCGGCAAGATTATAGGTCGTCGCTCCTGTTGAACTGGTGCCATTTTTATTGCTAATCACATTAATGGCAGCGCTATCTGTGGCGCTAAGTGACAAGGTAAAACCCGATGCAGAAGATATTTCAACATCGGCGGTATCTGTCAATGTATAAGTACTTCCCCCTTCCCCTGTAAAGGTAAATTTATTGGCAACAACATCATTAAGGGCCCCCGATGTGGCAGTGAAATTACTGCCTGTGACAACCAGTGAACTCGTTGCAACATTATAAGTAGCCGAAGTGATAGTGGGAGTTGCTGCTACAGCCGCCTCAAAATCGAGATCATCTACCGCAACAATAGTACTTGTGCCAGTAAAACGGATTTCATCGATATTCTGCCAGTCTGTATTAAAAACTAAAGTGCCGCCAAAACCTCCACCTATTCCGTTTTTTGTATAAGCGACAGAGCCCGAAGCATCAGTGGTCCCTGTACTGATAGAATCTGATGCAACGGACGCCCCGTTACGATAGCCGGTTACCATCAAACTAGAACTAGTCCCCAAGCCTGCACCAGTATCCACCTCCATAGAGACTATGCGAAACTCCGAACCGTCAGCCGATGTAATACGCGCATCTAACGCCCCCGCTATAACCGTAGCGCCATCAAAGTTAAACATAACGGCATTATCACTAGGGCTTGGTGTAATGCTTATACTTGATGATTCACTAAAAAGACCAAGTTTAGCTCCCGCACCTGCAGTAGGTGCTATCAATGTATACCTAGCACCAGTGATAGTATCGCCCGCATTTGTCATATACCGAGGAGCCTCTGCATCAAAGCCTTGGTCCGAGGGTGTTACGGCAAAGGCACCAAAGGACATCAAAGCAATCAAGCTGGCTAGCAATATGTAACGCCCTTGATAAGGTTTGTTTTTTGTACAGCCATGGCTTACATACGGCATATTGCCTCCCCGATAATGATGATATTCGATAAAAACATGCTCATATTTGCTGATCTAGCGCGGTACATGGGCATTAAACGTCAATTACGTGAGGGGAAATCTCCTACTGTGGCAATGATAAAATTAAGCGCTAGTACAGGCGGGACAATAGGCACAGGTTGCCCTGCTCCCGTCATACCTGTATTTCCTTCTACATTTACAGTCGTTGACGCTGTCCCAGGTAATAATGTCGTATCTGCTGCAGTTGTGTATGCATCGAGAGCGTTTAATCCAACCATTATTTTTGCAGGAACAGCAGTTGGCCCAGGCGTTGACGTATTGCCAGCAGCAGTAGAAGCCTTAAGCGAAAACGTAGCACTACCCGCTCCACTTAACGCCACAGCATGTTGATGCTGTGGTAATGTATTTGTCGTTAATCTTATATATTCAGCGCCGCTTTTACTCCCCAATTTATGGGAGGTCAAACCATTGCCTTGTCCTGCATGAATGGGGGCTCGACTGCGTAAATCGGGAAGTCCAAAGCTCGTTCGCCCATCACCACCGTAGGCAGTCCCCAGAATCGAAAAGAGCGCTTGATTGCTCGAAATGGACAGCAGTTGCCCATCACAAAGCGCCCAACCACGTGGTGCAAAGTTACCCGCAAACATAATAATTTCGCCAAGAAATGGTTCTGACATGTTTTCTCTCCTTAGATTATTTACGATTAAATCTATTTAATCATGCTTGTTTTAAGCGTCAGGACTTATCATCTTTTAAGTACAAAACAAGTTACCTAAATTTATCGCTAACACGTCCCTTGCTGTTTACTGCCGACCACCTGTAAAAACAATTGCAATTATACCAACGACACAAGTGCAGCAAATACAAACCTACAACAAATGCGCAACAAAAAATACACATTAAATTGTATTTACAGTAAAGCAGACCTTCATCAACAAACCTTCCTTTAGTCTTCTTTCTGTCAATCTGACTAGCAATGTCATTCATATACATGATTGCCACTGCATGCTTTCATGAGTGTCTGACACGCTTATCAGAGTAAAACCTTGTTGAAGATAAAGTGCTTTTGCTCTTGGATTGTCTAGCGCGACAGACAAGCGAATAGGGACCAGCCGCACCTTGGCATCATGCTTAAGGGCTTCTAGAACCGCTGAACCAAAGCCTTTACTGCGCGCCTCGGGAGCGAGCACCAAATCCACAAGGTGCAAGTATTCTGGATTAATCGCTAAGGTCAGTTTGCCAATCACTTGAGCTTGGCGGCATAAGATATAATCCCTTGAGTTAGGGAACTGACTTTTGTAGGACATTTGTTGCAGTTGATATTGCTGCTGTAAAAGCATATCAACTGTAGCTTTGGGTAAACCAAGCGGATAGAAATCTGGGCAGGTAGCATAAAACAGCGGTGCCATGATAAATACATCATCGTCACTTGCGGGCCGCACACTGATATTCAATAGTGGATTTAGCTGACTTAACATTAATACCTTCCAATAGAAGACAAGGTTAGTAATTGATTGTAGATGGCTAATAATGCCATCTACGATGCAACTGGTTTGAATTTAGCCACAAGCAAATATTTTAATAGCCATGGTCAACATGAGCCATACATTTAGGCCCTGATCTTTGCAGTATCAATTGACTCCTTTAACCAAGCATTTGCTTCGCAATCAATCACCAGATTAAATCTTGCCTCTGTTCCATGATTCTCAACGCTGTGTATTTGGCCTGCATTCATATACCAAAGTTCACCAGCGACCATAGGTACTAATTGACCATTCACAATAAAATGCAATTTATATTGGTTTGTAAAGATAAATGCAGCCGGGCTTCACCTTGTTCTATGCTCAGACCAATATCCCTGTGGGGTTTTATTTTCGAGTTAGGCTGTAGACGCATTAAACGCACCAATTTCACTGGACAGGCAAGTGAATCGAGAAGAGTGACGATACTAGGACAAGCATCTAGTCTGGCTAAATCATGCCACAGAGAATCCGTTTGAATGGCAAAAGCTTGTAAGATGGGATGCGCAACTTGATGCTCTGCCGCACAACGTAATGGCACTAGATCCCAAGCACCTTGATAATCTTGTTTATTTACATGGGGTGACCATGCATTTTCGGGTAAGGTATCAATCTCTTTGCGTAATTGTTCAATATGATTGATTTACGTTAACAGAGAAAATGAACATATATGTATCTCAACGTGGTGCCATAAATGTTAAAAACTAACGTCAAGGTTAGTATAAATAGAGATAACCACAAGTGATTGCTAAGCTTTTTTATGCAAAGGATTAATTGATGTTTGACTGGAATGCCATAGACACAGTGCTGCTCGATATGGATGGTACGCTGTTAGATTTGCACTTTGATAACCACTTTTGGTTACATCTTGTGCCACAACAATTAAGCATGCAACGCCAAATAAGCTTGGATGAGGCCAATACACTCGTCAAACAAGCATATTACAATGTGGTCGGCACTTTAGATTGGTATTGTCTTGATTACTGGCAACGCCATTTACAACTCGATATTTTGGCATTACACCATGCATCAGCAGACAGAATTAAGCTTCGCCAAGACAGCATGCCTTTTTTACAGGCGTTAGCTGGGGCAAATAAGCAACGCATCTTGTTTACTAATGCTCACCCACAAAGC
>JBALXS010000150.1:0-10141 GCA_036960485.1 Oceanospirillaceae bacterium | reverse complement strand
CCATCAAATTCAATTCTAGAAAAGTGACGACGATTTTGCTCTTCATTACTCAAAACCAACTCCTTAAGTGAAACTGTGAATCGCTAAATATAGCAGGGATACCGTGGTGTTTGTTACTGCAAGGGTATGTAAGAGCTGCCTAGTATGTACAGTTAATGACACATAAATAGCTTTACTGCTAAATTGACTATATCACTAAATTTCTGCTTTGCACAAAATATGAGCTATATTATGAGTAATAGCTAAGGTCTCGTATAAAAGATTGTGGGCAATGCGGGAGGACACAATGGTGGAAGTAACAACCAACATACCGCAATGAGCGGCATGTTGTGAGGTAAAGAGCTAGCCAATACGCTTATATTTAATGCGCTCTGGTTGGTGGTCTTTACCGTGACGCTTCTTAAAATCTTCTGCGTACTCAGTATAGTTGCCGGTAAAGAAGTTGACAGTAGAATCACCTTCATAAGCAATCATGTGGGTGCAAATACGATCTAAGAACCAACGGTCATGAGAGATGACAACCGCACAGCCAGGAAAGGCAAGTAGTGCTTCTTCTAGGGCTCTTAGGGTTTCGATATCTAAATCATTGGTCGGCTCATCGAGTAGTAAAACATTGCCGCCGCTTTTAATTAGCTTTGCTAGGTGTAAGCGGTTACGCTCACCACCGGACAAATCGCCAACTCGCTTTTGCTGGTCAGAGCC
The DNA here is from genome assembly GCA_036960485.1 of Oceanospirillaceae bacterium. Lineage (GTDB taxonomy): Bacteria > Pseudomonadota > Gammaproteobacteria > Pseudomonadales > Balneatricaceae > Rs1. Next base: position 9,439 of record JBALXS010000150.1, on the reverse strand, counting down.
TTTAAAGTTAAAGCGGCCACAGTAAGCTCGTGAAGGGGTAGTGTAATTGCCAATAGTGATAACATCTTGGCCATCTGATAACTCTTCCCAAACAGTTTTATCATCGTTTAAATTACGGTTCTGATCAACATAAGAAAGCTTAACGCTACTGCCTAAAGTGATTGATCCGCTATCAAGTTCTTCTTCACCGACGATCATTTTAAATAGCGTTGATTTACCTGCGCCATTACCGCCAATAATTCCGACGATAGCGCCCGGTGGAATCGTAATGTTTAGGTCTTCGAACAGTAATTTATCGCCAAAAGATTTGCTAGCATTAGTGATTTCAATAACATGATCACCGAGTCTGGGTCCAGGTGGGATGTAAAGATCTTGAGTTTCGTTACGCTTTTGAAACTCTTTTGAGTTCATTTCTTCGAATTGGCGTAAGCGTGCTTTAGATTTTGCCTGACGTCCTTTTTGTCCCTGCTTAACCCATTCAAGTTCAGAGGCAACTGCTTTGTTATGAGCAACTTCGGACTTTGCTTCTTGTGCTAAGCGATGATCTTTTTGTTCTAACCAAGAAGAGTAATTACCTTCATAAGGAATACCTTGGCCGCGATCGAGCTCTAATATCCAGCCCGCTGCATTATCAAGGAAGTATCTATCGTGGGTGATGGCAACAACAGTACCAGCGTATTCTTGCAAGAAGCGCTCGATCCAAGCGATAGATTCAGCATCTAAATGGTTGGTAGGTTCATCTAGCAATAGCATGTCAGGCTTATCTAGTAATAAACGACACAAAGCAACACGGCGACGTTCGCCACCAGATAAGTTCGCAACACTAGCATCCCAAGGCGGCAAGCGCATTGCGTCTGCAGCGCGCTCTAACATGATTTGTAAATTGTGACCGTCTTTTGCTTCGATTAAATTCTCAAATCTAGCTTGCTGTTTGGCTAACTCGTCAAAATCAGCATCTGGCTCTGCATAGGCAGCATAAACTTTATCAAGCCCTGCAAGTGCCTCTTTTACATCACTAACAGATTCTTCAATAATTTCTTTTACCGTTTTAGTTTCATCTAATACGGGTTCTTGCGGTAAATAGCCCACTTTGATGCCAGGCATCGGCTGCGCTTCACCAATAATGTCAGTATCTAGTCCGGCCATGATACGCAGTAAAGTAGATTTACCTGAACCATTTAATCCGAGTACGCCGATTTTAGCGCCGGGGAAAAATGATAATGAAATGTCTTTTAATATTTGACGCTTAGGCGGTACAATTTTACCAACCCGATTCATGCTATAAACGTATTGAGCCATGTTGTTTAGCCTTGTGAAAAATTAAGAAAATAGGTGTTTTAAGCCGCTTTTGGAGTAAAACGCTGCTCTAAATACTGGATGATATCGTTGGATTCATACATCCATGTGACATTACCACCGGTTTCTTCGATACGTAAACAAGGTGTTTTAATGCGTCCGCCTTGTTGCGCGAGTTCGGCGCGAAACTGTTCATTTTGCTTCGCATCTCGCAGTTCAATATCAAGAGAAAGCCTGCTCATAGAACGGCGCACTTTGACGCAAAATGGGCAAGCAGCAAACTGATATAAAGCAAGTTGTGAGGTTTGTAGGTCAATACTTTGTTGCTCTGTTTCACTGCGCACCAAACCTTTAGGTGTAGTGAGAAAATTAATAGTGAGGATAATGCGGCCTAATAACCAGCGGATAACTTTCATGTAAGTTCTCAAGTGATACTGTTAAAACTGTTTAATATGTAATCCGATAAACAAGTTTATGCAGTAGTTAAAAATAATGAGAGGTATTTTAACGTAAATATAGCAGCGGCGAAACGCTTTCAGTAAACCTATAAGGAGTAATTGATAAACAATAAAATGTTAACGTTGCAATTTAATCGTCTAGTGTTAGAAGTAGCATTGTTTTTGGGTTATTTTCTGTAAATATGTCAAAAAGAGACGTATTCTGTCGAGATTAGTGTTATCAGCAGCTGGCAACTGGTTATAATACTCAGCCTAAGTATTGGGCTCCAAATTATTGGCGTTTCTAATATTCAGGTTATTTTTTTAAGGCCTACAAGACGCTGGTCAGTGCATGAATCAAGGGGATAGTTATGTTTAGCAAAGATATGTCAATTGAAGATTACGATAAAGAACTATGGGCAGCGATGTCTGGTGAAGAACAACGTCAAGAAGAACATATTGAGTTGATTGCTTCTGAAAACTACACTAGTCCTCGAGTTATGCAGGCGCAGGGTTCAGGTCTAACTAATAAATATGCCGAAGGTTATCCAGCAAAGCGTTACTATGGCGGCTGTGAGTACGTTGACATAGTTGAGCAGTTGGCAATTGATCGCGCTAAAGAATTGTTTAATGCTAGTTACGCTAATGTTCAGCCACACTCTGGATCGCAAGCAAACGCAGCTGTATATATGGCGTTGTGTAAACCTGGTGATACTGTGCTAGGTATGAGTTTGGCACATGGCGGTCACTTAACACACGGTGCATCAGTGTCGTTTTCTGGACGGATTTACAACGCTGTACAATACGGTTTACACCCTGAAACAGGTGAAATTGATTACGCAGAAGTTGAGCGTTTAGCGATTGAGCACAAACCGAAGATGATCGTTGCTGGTTTTTCTGCTTACTCACAAATTGTTGATTGGGCACGCTTTAGAGAGATTGCAGATAAAGTTGGTGCGTATTTGTTTGTTGATATGGCGCACGTTGCAGGTTTAGTTGCTGCGGGTGTTTACCCAACACCAATGCCTTTCGCAGATGTAGTGACTACTACTACACATAAAACATTAGGTGGTCCACGTGGGGGCTTGATTTTAGCTAATGCACAAGATAATGATGAGTTAGCCAAAAAATTAAATTTTGCGGTTTTCCCTGAATCTCAAGGTGGTCCATTAATGCATATCATTGCTGCAAAAGCAGTGTGCTTTAAAGAAGCAATGGAGCCTGATTACGTAGAGTACCAAAAGCAAGTGGTAATCAATGCTAAAAAAATGGCAGAAGTATTTATTCAGCGCGGTATTAATATCGTTTCTGGTGGTACTGAAAACCATTTGTTCTTAGTGGATTTGATTGGTAAAGATTATTCAGGTAAAGATGCTGACGCTGCACTAGGTCGCGCTAACATTACCGTCAATAAAAATTCTGTTCCCAATGATCCAAGATCACCTTTTGTAACTTCTGGTTTGCGTATTGGGTCCCCAGCAATTACACGCCGTGGTTTTAAAGCAGAAGAAGCAGCGCTGTTAACTAACTGGGTATGTGATGTGCTTGATAACATGGGTGATGAAAGTGTTATTGAAAGAGTAAAACAGCAAGTAGTTGAGCTGTGCCAACGCCTACCTGTATATAAATAGGTTTTGGCTATCATAATTAAAAAGGCGCCTTTATTTGGCGCCTTTTTTGTGTTTGTAGAGCATGTATTTGTGTTGGGTTTACAACGCTCTAGTCGGTTTATTATGCATACTGTACAGTTTGGAGTGTGCTCAACCATACAAAAGCACATAAATTAATAAGGAAAAGCCTTAATGAAGAATGTTTCATTAACTGAAAATGATTAAAAATAGACATTGTGCAGCGCTGTAATTATCATTAGCCAATCATTTAATTTTTTAAATGAATAAAAACCTTAGAGTTTGATAATAATAAATGGTGGAATGGATATGAAAAAAGTACATCAACTACTCGCGGCGTTGATGTTAGCATTTAGTGCTAATGTTTATGCAGAAGAGTCAAGTGCATTTGGTGAAACAATTGCATCAGTTAGTAAAATGGTAGACGGTTTCTTTAGTGATTATACGGGATGGTTTGTTTCGTTAGTTTTTAAAAGTGTACCTGTTGGAGACGCAAACTTTCCAGTGATTGTAGGTTGGCTATTATTAGCAGCGGCAATATTTACTGTCTACTTCGGTTTTATCCAATTTAGACGCGCAGGAATGGCGATAGACATTGTTAGTGGTAAATATACTGATCCGAATGCTAAAGATGATGGAGAAGTATCACACTTTCAAGCATTAACAACCGCTTTATCAGGAACAGTTGGTCTTGGTAATATAGCAGGTGTTGGTGCCGCATTAGCGATAGGTGGACCAGGTGCTACATTCTGGATGATCTTGTGTGGTCTTTTGGGAATGGCATCTAAGTTCTGTGAATGTACATTAGGTGTTAAGTACAGAACTATTTTGCCTTCAGGTGCTGTTTCTGGCGGGCCTATGTATTACTTAAGCGCTGGTATGTCAGAGCTTGGTTTAGCAGGGTTTGGTAAAGTGCTAGCTATTGGTTTTGCAGTAATGTGCATATTAGGCTCCTTCGGTGGCGGTAATATGTTCCAAGCAAACCAAGCACACGCTATGTTAACTTATGCTTTTGAAGTGCCAAGTGAATATGGCATGATTACAGGGTTAGTACTAGCTGCGTTAGTTTTCTCAGTTATCGTAGGTGGTATGCCATCTATTGCATCTGTAACGGAGAAAGTTGTACCTTGGATGGCTGTGCTTTATGTGGGCATGGCGTTAATTGTAATTATCGCAAATATCGGTCAAGTAGGTGCAGCTTTTAGCGCCATATTTGAAGGAGCATTTACTGGAGCCGGCGTAGCTGGTGGTGTAATTGGTGCTTTAATTCAAGGTTTGAAACGTGCTACTTTTTCTAATGAAGCAGGTATCGGTTCAGCGGCAATTGCTCACTCTGCGGTTAAAACTAAAGAGCCTGTCACAGAAGGTTTAGTTTCATTACTAGAGCCTTTCATTGACACAGTAGTTATTTGTACTATGACAGCCTTAGTTATTACGATTGCTGGTTTAAATTCAGCACCGTTTCCTGGCGAAGGTTTAACTGGCGTGCAGTTAACAGCAGCATCATTTACAGCAACTGCCGGCGTGTTTAAATACTTGCTAGCATTAGCGGTTATTCTGTTTGCTTTCTCGACCATGATTTCTTGGTCTTACTATGGTCTAAAAGCTTGGACTTATCTGTTTGGGGAAGGTGCTACCACTGAATTTGTTTACAAAATTATATTTTGTTGCTTTGTTGTTTTAGGCGCAACAATTCAGTTCGGTGCTGTTATTGACTTCTCTGATGCTGCAATCTTTGCAATGTCTATCTTTAACATTGCAGGTCTGTACTTCTTAATGCCAGTAGTGAAAAAAGAGTTAAACTCGTTTATCGCTCGTGTGTATTCAGGAGAAATAAAGAAGTTTAAATAAACTTTTTTATAATAAAGGGGATGTAAAAGCAGAGACATGCAGCATGTTGGTAAAAGTGCTGTTTGCCTCTGTTTTATCTCCTTGTTTAGATTGAATTAATGATGTAGGAAACAAGTTAGTTGACAGGTTGTCTTGGATTGTTATTACAAAAAATGACAAATTTGAGAGAGGCTTTTGCTGATAACAGAAACTCGCTTAGGCGGGTTTTTTAGGTTAAATAATAATAAAAAATTAGTTATATAAAAGGGGTGTTATGAGCGAAGTAACAGATTATCGTATAGATTTACAGCGAACATTGGTTAAAGACGGCCCCAAATTCCTATCCCATACAGTGATTATAAGAGGGGCAGTTGCTTATTTAATGCCGACTATAAGTGCGATGTTGTTTTGTGTTATTTACATAGTGGTTGGTACTTTTTTAATGCTACTGGCTAGTTATGTATTGCTGGAATCAGATAAAATTGATTTAGCTGTGTTTGTCGGTGGGTTTGGTATCGCAATAACCACCTTTGGCGTCTCTTTAATACAGCCTTTTTTGAAACGGGCTAGTTTTAATAGAAAAACATCAGTATTTAATAACAATATTGATCGTAATGTAAAGCTTCAACATATCGTGTCATTGCAGATTAATAACAAAATAGTTAAGCGAAAGCAGGCTTTAAATTATCATTGTTATGAATTGAATATGCTGACTAAAAATGGCCGAAGAATTAATATTTTAAACCACAATAATATTGGCCAACTATTGATCGACGCCCAGCTGTTGGGTCAATTTTTAAAGGTAGAAGTTAATGATATGCAAAGGGAAATTATACTGTGAATACTCAAGTAACTAATACATTCAATAATGCGGCGTTAAAAACCGGCTCAAAATGCTAATTTACACTAGTCAGCTTCTGTATCGCAGAGATCTTACTCTGAAGTAACAGCTTACTGAGCTGCAGCAGAGTATTAAAAAAGTGCGAACAGTTTATTGCCGATTGCAGTAAAAGAGTCATCAAATATTTGAAATGTATTGTCGTGTTGGTATTGGGCTCCCAGTATTTGAATGTGGAGCTAAGGTTTGGCTGGACTAACAAATAAGCTTATCCTCTTAGTTACTGTTATTTTTTATAACATACCCTTTTGCGATCCCCTTGCTAAACTACCCTCAGCGCTAGAACTAATGTACAATGCGCGTTTTCCAATACCTATTTAGTTTGAATATTATATTTACTTTCGCTGTTTTGATTGTATCTCTTTGATATTAAACGAATCGCTCTTTTTGACAGGAATATATTATGCATTGTCCTTTCTGCACCGCAGTAGATACTAAAGTTGTCGACTCTCGATTGGTCGCTGAAGGTCAGCAAGTACGACGTCGTCGTGAATGTATTTCTTGCCTCGAACGCTACACTACTTACGAAACAGCCGAATTATTAATGCCTAGGCTAATTAAATCTGATGGATCAAGTCAACCTTTTGATGAGCAAAAGGTACGCGCTGGTATTTTACGTGCGCTAGAAAAACGACCTTTCAGCATTGAAGAAATTGAAGCGCTAATCAATAGAATTAAGCTACAAATCCTTTCGTCTGGTGATAGAGAAGTTACCGCCGTATTGTTGGGTGAAACAGTATTATCTGAATTGAGAAAGCTAGATCAGGTAGCTTTCGTACGTTTCGCCTCAGTTTATCGAAGCTTTGCAGATATTAGCGAATTTAAAGCTGAAATTGATAAGCTGGCTGTTGAAACGGTTAACTCAGAGGCTGCTAGTAAATAACAATATGAGTACTCAACAGTTTAGTCTATTTGATAATGAATGCATGGCATTGGCTATGCAGCAAGCTCGCCTAGGTATTTATACAACAAGGCCCAATCCCAATGTGGGCTGTGTTATAGCTAAAGAAAGCCAAGTACTTGCCAGTGGTTACCATTTACGTGCAGGACAAGGTCATGCAGAAGTAAATGCGTTGGCAAAACTTAGTAAAGAGCAAACTGAAGGCAGCACGGTATACGTCACTTTAGAACCTTGCTCTCATGTTGGTCGAACAGGCGCCTGTGCGCAGGCGCTAGTTAATGCCAAAGTAGCTAAAGTTATTTGCGCGATGCAAGATCCTAACCCATTAGTCGCCGGAAAAGGTTTTGCGCTATTAAAAGCAGCTGGAATTGAAGTACAAGTCGTTTTACAAGAGATAGATGCTAAAGCTTTAAATAGCGGTTTTATTAAGCGAATGTCACAACAACTGCCTTGGGTTACTATTAAATTAGCGATGAGTTTGGATGGCCGTACAGCGATGGATAGCGGCGAATCCCAGTGGATCACTGGCTCTGGAGCTCGATCTGATGTGCAAAAATTAAGAGCAAGCAGTTGTGCCATTATCACCGGCATAGGCTCAATCGAACAGGATGACTCTTCGTTAACCGTTAGAAAATCTGAATTAGGGCTTGGCGAAGCGGATTACGATGTCGACTTAATTATTCAGCAGCAGCCTTTGAGAGTGGTGTTGGATTCGCAAAATAGATTGCCAGCGAATGCAAAAATACTGCAACAAGCTGGGCGTACTTTAAGAGTAATAGCACAGCCTTTAAGTGGGCAAGAAGGCGAAGATGTTATTTCGTTACCCAACAAAGTTGGGCAAATTGATTTGCAAGCATTATTGCAATACTTGGCTGAGCACGAACATTGTAACAATGTATTAGTGGAAGCGGGTGCAACATTAGCGGGTAGTTTTGTTGAACAAGAGTTGTTTGATCAGCTCATTGTGTTTATGGCACCGACCATTTTAGGTGCCAGCGCGAAACCACTGTTAGCGATAGCCAAAGATAAAATGGCACAGCAACTAAGATTAAAATTGGTAGATCAACGTTTTGTCGGTGAAGATTTACGTTTAACTTATCAGCAGGCGTAGCCATTTATTAAACAATAAGTTCGTAAATAAGATCTCTAGAAAATAAAATCGATAAAGCTACATATAGAAACGGGTGAGATAAATGTTTACAGGTATAATTGAGGCGGTAGGTAGAGTTGCTGCTGTTGAAATGAAGCAGGGAGACATGCAGCTGTATATTCGCAGCGCCTCGCTCGATTTAACCGATGTTGCTATCGGCGATAGCATTGCAACTAATGGTGTTTGCCTGACTGTTATTAAGTTACCTGGTGATGGTTTTTGGGCTGATGTGTCTGTTGAAACATTAATTCATACCCGCTTTACAAGCATAGAAGTTGGAGCGAAGGTGAATTTAGAAAAAGCATTGCTACCAAGCTCGCGTTTGGGTGGGCACATTGTGACAGGTCACGTTGATGCCATCGGTGTAATTGTAGAAAAGAATCACAATGCTCGTTCAATCGTATATAAAGTTAAAGCTGGTGCTGATATCGCTCGATTTATAGCAACTAAGGGCTCAATTACGGTGGACGGTGTGAGTTTAACGGTCAATGCTGTCAAAGATGACGTATTTAGTTTAAACATAGTGCCACATACCGCAGAAAAAACCTTGATGGTTGATTATAAAGTGGGCAGCAAAGTGCACTTAGAGGTTGATATTATTGCCAGATATATGGAGCGTTTACTTCGTGCTCCACAAGAATTAAATTCAGAACGCGAAGCGGGGTTAGATATGTCTAAACTCGCTGAGTTTGGTTTTTTAAAGTGAGATGTAAGTTTTTTAAATAAAACGTAAGATCTCAGTATTTTGATTTCAAGAGAAGCAACGCTATGAAGCTAAATAGCCCAGAAGAAATTATCGACGATATTCGTCAAGGCAAAATGGTCATCTTAATGGATGACGAAGACCGAGAAAATGAAGGTGATTTAGTCATCGCCGCTGAAATGGTTCGTCCGGAAGATATAAACTTTATGGCAACCCATGCCAGAGGGTTGATATGTTTGACCTTAACTCGCGCTCGCTGCGAGCAGCTAAAGCTACCTTTGATGGTAAAGAGTAATGGTGCTGCTTTTGAAACTAATTTCACGCTTTCAATTGAAGCGGCTGAGGGTGTGACTACCGGCATTTCTGCTGCAGATCGTGCGCAAACCATTCGCGTTGCAGTAAAAGAAAACGCTGTAGCGGAAGATATAGTGCAGCCTGGGCATATTTTCCCATTGATGGCTCAACCTGGCGGCGTATTACGCAGAGCAGGGCATACAGAAGCGGGCTGTGATTTAGCGCGTTTAGCGGGTATGACACCCGCAGCGGCAATCGTTGAAATCATGAACGATGATGGTTCTATGGCGCGTCGTCCAGAT
>JBALXS010000149.1:0-10192 GCA_036960485.1 Oceanospirillaceae bacterium | reverse complement strand
TCATATAGAACAACAACTTGATCCAAAGTTTAAATGGTCAACTGCCGAATTTAGGATGATACAAAATCACTTGCCCTATCTAGTGTGAGGCATAAAGCGGAGCGTTTTTTCGAAACACCTGCACTTATTATAAAAAATGACCTATCAATTGATTTCGATTAACTTTCCTTTTATTAAAGTCGCTATAAGCATATAAATATGCTTTTATGTCTTTGCAGCAGTGTCTTATAGTACCGTCTTCTATTACTGCCTTATAATCTCCAGCTATATCAATACTTTATTTTTTCTAATCCTAAATTGATCAATTTTCCAGAGAATCACATGCAAAAAACCTTCAGTCAATATATCGATAACGTATTGCGCCTAATGGGCTGCAAAACCATCAACGCACAATTTATGCTTTCTTATGCATTAATCTTTGTGCTTGCTGCAACAGCCGCTGCTTCTTTATATTTAAGTATGGCTATAAATCCAGAGACGATAAATATAGCAGGTCGTCAGCGGATGTTAAGCCAGCGCCTAGCTAAGGAAGTTTTGCTGCAAAGTGAAGGGATAAGTAACGATCAGCAAGTTCAAAAAACAATTAATTTATTTGAGCAGTCACATCGCTATATTGTAAACGGTAATCCTGCTAACGGTATGATAGCAATAAATAATACGCGAATACTGGCTGAATTAAATATCGCACAATCAATGTGGAATAAATATAAAAAGCTAGTTTTATTACACGCCAAACAAGCCAATAAAAATAGTTTACAAGAAATTCAGCAGCAGTCACCTGTCATTCTAAAACAACTCAATAAAGCAGTTGTGATGATGACGATTGAATCACGTGAAATAACCCAACGATATTTAATGCTCTCATTCATCTGTATCATAATCATTCTCATTTTGATTGTAATGGGCCGTGCGTTTGGCTTTAGCATGCTAATGGCTAATATTTTACGCTTGCAAAAACGTATGGATGAAGTAGGAAAAGGTAATTTTTCCCACCGTTTTAACATTAGCCATCAAGATAACGAGATTGGACTAATGTTCGGCTCTTACAATAGTATGCTGCAACACGTAAGCGACTTACTATCTATTGTGCAAAAAGTTGCTGATAACACTGAAAAGCATATAGAAGAAGTTGCTATCTCAACCTCTGATGTGGCTGCAGGTGTTATAAAACAATACGATGATATTGCATTAGTTGCTGTTGCGATGAATCAATTAACCGCCACGGTTAAAGAAGTATCCAACAACACTTTAGAAGCTGAAAACGCGGCAAACATCACCGGAAAAGAAGCTAAAAGCGGTGAATCGATGTCTATTAGCGCGCATGATTACTCTCAGCAAATGCAACAAACTTTAGAGCAAACAACCCAACAAATTAATGATTTAAAGAAAGAAACGGATGCTGTAAGTAATGTATCTTCGGTTATAAAAGGCATTGCTGATCAAACTAATTTGCTGGCACTAAATGCCTCAATTGAAGCGGCAAGGGCCGGTGATCAAGGACGCGGCTTTGCGGTAGTCGCAGATGAAGTGAGGTCCTTAGCATTTCGAACTCAGCAATCCACCATGGAGATTGAAAATATAATTGAGCAGCTGCAAAGCATGGCTGATAAAGCTGTTGCTTCCATGGATAAAAACAACCATTTAGCAGAAACAAGTACGCAAATAGCCATTAAATCAGCGCAAGCAATGCAGCGAATTTCAACATCTACCAATCAAATTTCTTCCATGAACACGATGATTTCCAGCGCCACGCATCAACAAAATGCAGTAGCTACTGATATAGATGAACGCATTGTCAGCATTTCAGGCATTGCCAACTCAACTAAAGAAGATACAGATAAAGTAGTTAATTCTATCCAAGAAATACGTGAAGAAATAAAAGCGCTAAACCAATTAACTAAACGATTTACGCTCGATAAGTAATTGTTAGTTTAGCTTTGAATTATCTCGAACAGTTTGATAACACACAATCTCGCTGTTCTAGATAACAACTTCTTAGGCATGACCCAGCAAGCGAAAATTCCAATTCTCTAACTCACCTGTCTTTATTCTCTTCTCTATCTGCTTTTGCCAACTGTTCGATAATGCAGTAAGGGATTGAAGCTCATGTAAGCCTTCAACATTTAACGGCTGAGCAAAGTAGCGGTCACAAACCTGTTTTATAGATAGCGCATTTTCAGGCCTTGAGATTAATTCAAGCGAGCTACTAGCGTTAACAGTCCCTGTTTGTAACACTCGGTATAACCATCCACAATAGCTAAGCTCTTGCATCGTCACACTAAATTTTTCAACACCCCAGCGTTTATTTAAATTATGACAAGGAGATCTAGGCTGGCTCACTTCAATAATAGCCTCACCCCATCTAAACTGATCACCTATACAAATATTTTCTTCATTTAAACCAATAGTACTTATATTCTCCCCCATCCCTGCCAACTCAAGAAACTCCCATCTTTCAAGCACAAGCTCAGAAAAAGCAGTATATGTTTGTTGCCAGTATTGATAGTGCTCGTAAGGGTAGTGATGCAAGGCGCGCTCAACGCCACCATGAAAAGAAGTACTCGCGCATTCATCACCTTCTAAGCCAAGCTTGGATAAAAATACATCACCGCTAATCACCCGCTTATTAATAGCGCTGGTTATACCCTGTACATGTTCAACTTTGCCAGTGAACACCTTAGTTTGGAAACTTTTACCGGTGATTGAATGCATTGTTATAGCCTTGGTAGAAACTGAGGTAGTAAAACAAGAAGAGAAGGTATCAATGAGGAAATAAACAGCAAAGCCTTAGCACCAATCACCGAGCAACAACATAATTGCGCTCGGTGATAATGCGTATAAAAGCTTCTTTGAAAAGGCCTTATAGATAGTGAATCGTTTTATTTAACCACTATTCTTGGAGAGCGCATAACTATTTCATCATTAAGTTCAATACCAATACCCGGTGTTTCACTCACGACAAACTGTCCATTAACCGGCTGCGGATCTTGAATACACAATTCTCTATTCCAAGCTTTAATCGCATAAGTGTGATGCTCGTGAATGAGGAAATTAGGGATTGCTGTTTCCAAATGTAATGAAGCAGCTGTTGCAACTGGGCCACCACAAACGTGTGCTTGAATGCGAATATCAAAGATATCAGCGTAATCACACACTTTCTTAGTTTCTGTAAAACCACCGCACAAACCTATATCTGGCTGCAGCACATCAATGCTTTGATCTTCAAAATACGGACGAACTTGCCAGCGATTATAAAGACGCTCACCACCAGCTAAAGGTACATTCACTTTATCAGCCACTTTCTTATGTAATGAATGATTCAGATAATTAACTGGCTCTTCGAAATACATACAATCAAACTCTTCTGCCAACTTTCCTAGCTGAATCGCCGTGGTAGCGCCTGGCAGTGAGTGGCATTCAAAAATAATATCGACTTCATCACCAACCGCATCGCGAATAGCGGCTAAACGTGCGCGGTATAATTTCATTTCACTGCGCGAAATAATTTTGGTTCTGTCGTAATATGTATTCCCGTCTTTGTCATACATAATAGGGTCAACTTTAACCGCATCATAACCTTGTGCTACCGCTTTCAAAGCCGCCTCTGCATATTGTTCAGGCTGTGAAAGAGCTTTAAATTCAGTGTCCCAATCAAATTGCAATTGAGATGCATAAGTGCGCAGCGAATCATTCACTTTGCCACCTAGCAATTGATAGACAGGTAAGTTTAGTGCCTTACCTTTAATATCCCATAATGCGGTATCTATCGCACTCATCGCCGCATATACAACAGGTCCGCCGCCCAAACCCCAAAAACTTTCACGCAACATGCGTGACCATAGTTTTTCAGTTTGAAAAGGATCGTGGCCGATTAGAAAAGCTTCGGCCATTTCTTTAATCATATGCGCAGCAGCACTGTGCCCTACATCATAAGCCAAACCTGCTTCTCCGACACCATTGATACCTTCATCAGTATGGACTCGTATAAATACAGGATTCCAAGATGGTCGATCTGGGCAGTGAATATCAAAGACTTCAACGGATACTACTTTCATGGTTTTCTCCAACATAACAGCGCTGCATTATCCTAATAATTAACGACAGCAACACTTAAACAAATTTAATATACAAGTTCGATAAAAAGATAAACTAAGCCAATATTTTTAAAGCATGAAGTCAGGATCAAGCTTGTAAGCTTTTCGCAGCATTGCCGGCCAAATTTTTTGCCCGCCTGACTCGCCGATATTAACAATGTTTTGCTGTTGTTTAATATTATCTAAAATAGCTTGCGGTATAGTCGTGGCTGCTTGCCCTGTCGATTGCAACATCACCTGTATTTCACAAGCGCGCTGTAAATCAAAGAAACGCATAAACGCATCCCCAACTGTCGCGCCAACGGTAAGCCCACCATGGTTAACTAATAACATATGATTAGTGGTACCTAAGTCATCTTGCAAGCGCTTCTTCTCTGCTGCATTTACTGCCAGACCTTCATAGCCATGATAAGACAATGATGCTAGCGAGAACATAGAATACTGGCTATAAGCAAGCAACCCTTCCTTTTGCGATGCAACCACTGTGGTAGCGTTCGTGTGTAAATGTATCACACAATGTGCATCAGGGCGTGCTTCGTGAATGGCACTATGTATGGTAAAACCAGCAGGGTTTATCACATACGGCGTATCATCTAAAATATTACCCTGTAAATCCACTTTAACTAAATTTGAAGCGGTTACTTCATTAAAGGCTAAGCCAAAAGGGTTTACTAAGTACTCATCAGTGCCACTAAGGCGCGCTGATAAATGCGTGTAAATAATATCATCCCACCCTAAATCTGCCACCAGCCTATAGCAAGCCGCTAAATCAACCCGTAGCTGCCATTCCTGTTCACTTACTTTACCTTTTAAACTCAAAAAAGCTAAATTTTCCACTTAGTTAACCTCTAGTATTACACTTCAACGAATCGCTTTATACTAGCTGCTTGGTGTTTAAAATACAGCTTAATTTGTGATTTAAAATCACTGCTGCCCAGTTTAGTTTTTGCTCTTATCTAATTCATTAATTTAATGTTAGCGATAGGTATAGGTTCGCTGAAAAACAACACTTTAACAACCCGCCAGGCCATGCATTAATAATTTAAAAAACTTAGGTTTTCAATCAAACAGCTATCGACAAACCATGATTTGTAAACCAATTATTGCGTACATTCACGCTTTATAATGAAATCGTTTCCAACTATAATCTTTGATACTTTTCCTTACCACGTTTACTTGCCATATTGAAAAGAAAATACATGCCTTAAGCCCAAGTACTTACAATTTTTTAGGAGCTAAAAATGCCAACTATACTCATCACAGGCGCCAACCGCGGTATCGGTCAAGCACTGTGTAATTCTTATTTAGCAGATGGCTGGAAAGTACTAGCGACATCACGCAGCCCTGATGCCCAAGTGCCTGAAAGCGCTGAGCATTATGTTTTAGATGTTTCTAATCCAGAGTCTATTGCCAAGCTAGCCGAGCAGCTAAAAGGGCGAGATATTGATGCTATCTGGAATAATGCCGGTGTTTATTTAGATAAAAATATGTCGCTAGCGCAAGTTTCCCAACAAACTTGGCTAGATACTTTTGCCATAAACACGGTGGCACCAATACAAATAGCCCATGCGCTTCATGCTAATTTGCAAAACTCTTCTCGAAAAGTACTCGCTTTTACCAGTAGTAAAATGGGCTCTCTTGCAATAAATGGTAAAAACGCTTTTGCATATCGCGCTTCAAAAAGCGCACTTAATATGGCCGTACGCTGCTTAGCTCATGAGTTAGAATCGCAAAAAATCAGCTGTTTACTATTACATCCAGGGCATGTTAAAACGGATATGGGCGGAGAGGAAGGCGCGATTGATACTGCAACTAGTGTAAAAGGTATGCGCGCAATCGTAGATGGTGTTAGTGCCGATCAATATCCAACTTTTAATAGCCAATATTTTGATTACGACGGCACTACAATTACTTGGTAACATGCAGTTATAGGCAATCTGGTATTAAGAACGGGTATCCAACAGCTGAACTTGCTAGCTCATGATAATTAGCTCGTTTCTATTCAGAGATAAGGCCTGTTGAGAACTCCACAGGCCACTTCTGGTTGATAAATAATGAGTGGGAGCAACAAACATAGCACCAGATGACAATGTTTTACTCTCGTATTGCCATTCCTAACAACCATTCTCTAAAAGCGCTGACAGCCGGGAAATTTGCACCATTGCTAGCTATTTCCAAGTAATGCGCCCCTACAACAATAGCTTTTTCATGCGTAGCTGGTACTAACGAACCGAGTGACAATTCATTTTGAATGTATGCTGTATTTGCCAGTGCAATACCGTGTCCGGCAACCGCTGCTTGAATAGCCACGTCATCTTGTTCAAATTTTAACGCTGTATCAATGGGAAGTTTATCTATATTTAAAAGTTCACCCCATAAGCGCCAATCACGACCCGTTAATTCATTGAGTATGAGCTTACTATTTTGTAATCCTAGCACATCGAAGGGCTGGTTAGTGCCTGCTTCCTTTGCTGCTAACACAGATGGAGCACAAACAGCTAATAACCGTTCATCTAATAATTTTACCCGCTTCTTTAAATGACTAGGCTCCCGCTTTAAAGAATAACTAATCACTACATCAGAACCCTCTAATGCCAATATATTTTCACTGCTTGTTGCTTGTATATGCACTGGGTAATGTGGGAACTTTTGTTCAAAATAAACCAATTTAGGTAACAACCATCGTATTGCAAAGCTGGTCGTTACATTGATGTTCAAGCCGTGGCTTTTCGCTGTTAACTGTACAGATACTTGAGAAATACTTTTTAAAGCAGGCGCGCACACAGAAAACAATAGCTCACCACTTTCAGAAAGCTCCATCGCCCTGCCTTTTTTTATAAACAGCGCTTTGGAGTAATATTGCGCCAGTAGCTTTATTTGCCTGCTTATCGCCCCTTCTGTTACATGCAATTCATTGGCAGCTTTTACAAAACTAAGATGTTTTGCTGCTACACAAAAATAATTCAAGGCAGTTAAAGGTGGAAGCTTCATACATCTACTCTTTACAAAAACTCAAGTCTAACAGATTTTTTATCCATTGTTTATTAAGGCATCACTATGCTTTAATTTGCTTATTAACTTACAAGGACCTCCCATGATTAATAACCTAAACTATCTATTAAATGACCTACAAGCAGATACCAATTTAATTCATTTCAATAATGCCGGCGCTTCACTAATGCCCAAACAGGTTTTGGATTGCCAAATTGAGCATTTAAAATTAGAGAGCCTGATGGGAGGTTACGAAGCTGCGCAGCAGCAAGAACAAAAAATAACTGCAGTGTATAACAGTGTTGCTAAGCTTATTAATTGTAAAGAAACAGAGGTTGCGCTAGTTGAGAACGCCACTATTGGTTGGTTAAGTGCTTTTAAATCTATCCAATTCAAACGCTCTGATATTATTTTAACGGCCGAGTGTGAGTATGGTTCTAACTATTTAGCCTACTTACAGTTGCAACAAGAAAAAGGAGTTGAAATATCGGTCATCCCTTCTAATAAACACGGGGAAATATGTACACAAAGCCTCGCTGACATGCTAAAAAAAGACACTGATAATAAAATCAAACTCATCTCTATTACCCACATTCCTACAAACAGTGGCTTGGTAAACCCTATAAAGGAAATAGGTAAGCTTGCTTGTCAATACCAAGTGTTGTATCTGGTTGACGCTTGCCAAACCGCTGGGCAACTCCCTATCGATGTACAATCGATACAATGTGATTTTCTCACGGCCACCGCTAGGAAATACTTACGAGGTAGCAGAGGTGCCGGTTTTTTATATGTGCGTGAAGCAATTATTGATAAATCAAATCCTCCATTAATCGATGTCCGTTCAGCTTTGTGGACTAGCCCTAACAGTTACCAATTTCGAGCTGATGCGAAACGTTTTGAGAACTGGGAAAACAATTATAGCGCGCTATTAGGTATGGGCTGCGCTATAGACTATGCTTTAGCAATAGGTATTGATAATATAGCTTCTAGAAATAAGCTGTTAGCTGATAATTTAAGGGCACAGCTCGCCCTAATCCACGGTGTAACTGTGCAGGATATTGGTCGAGAAAAATGTGCTATCGTTACTTTTTCAGTGACAGGAATCCCTTCTTCACTGATAAAAAATAGCTTGAAAAATGATAATATAAATATCAGCTGTAGCTCCCCTAGTAGTACTCTAATTGACGCGACTAAACGTAATTTACCTGATGTGGTAAGAGCTTCTATCCACTATTTTAATAATGATCAACAAATCGATATTTTTATTCGATGCCTCACGAAACTAATCGAACAGCATTTAATTGCAGATTAGCCGCTTATTTTAGTCATCTAGCTTGCTGCTCTAAAGCTAGTTTAAAACTATTTAAACTAGCTTTAGTTAGCACTGCAGTTGTGTTACTTTTCGACAACTCATCTGTAGAAACACGCTCAATCTGTAGTTTTTCCGCTTGCTGGAAATGCATAAAGTCATTTATAGATTGCGCTAATGGCCGCTGCAGTTTTTCTAAATTGGTCGTGTGTAAATGCAGGTGTTGAATACTCATCAACTGATCTTTACGATGCATTTTCACATCCATACGCCCGACAAAAACTTGGCCTTGCAATATTGGCAAACTGAAATAGCCATACACTCTTTTGGCTGCTGGCACATAACATTCAATTTGATAATTAAAGTTAAATAGCTCTAACATTCGCTTACGCTGTATAATTAAATTATCAAAAGGTGACAATATTTTAACTTTTTGCTGAGCTAGCTTTAGCTGTAATAAATCGACACTGCTCGCTTGCGTATAATATTGCTGCCCTGCTATAGATAACAATAATAGCTGCCCTTTTTCTAACATGATTTGCAGTTGCTGTTTTATATCTGCTTTCATACCCTTGAGTAAATAAGCGAAATGCTCAGCTTTTGCAACACCCTGATTTTTCAAATACTGCAAAATTAGAAATTCACAATATTCAGCGGTACTCGGCGCTTGGGTATCGATACTTGCTGGTAATACTCTATGTGTCAAATCGTATACTTTTTGAAATCCGCGCCTTTGTGTCACCATTAGATCGCCTTGCATGAATAACTGCTCTAAGGCTATTTTTGCCGGTTTCCAATCCCACCAGCCATTTTTATGATTTGCCGTACTGGAAAAATCTTTTGCCATTAATGGCCCTTTATCAGTAATCCTTGCTAATACGTAGTCCATCACTTTTTGATCTTTTTTAAACCAATGCCTCTCTCCGCTTTTGAGTGCTAACTTGCGTGGTAAACTAAATTTATAATCTTTCATCGGCAAGTAAGCAGCAGCATGTGACCAATACTCAAAAATTTTCTGCTCTTCTAGTAATGAATCTAAATGGGTTTGAGAGTAATTTCTTACTCTATTGTATAAACTGTGATGGTGTGCTCTGGCAATCACCGAAATTGAATCTATTTGCACGTAACCCATATGTTGAATACTTTGCAAAGTTGCTTCTTTACCTTGGGCGCTTTTAGCGTTGAAAAATAGTTTTTGCTGTAAAATAACTAATTTTTGCGCTTGCAGTAGACTCAGTTCAGTTATCGAATTCATAAGCATCCATAAAAGTTCGGTTAATTAGTGCCACACAACTAGTATAAAACAACACAGTTGTTAAAATCAGAGTTATTAATTATCGGGTAGAGTATTCATTTTAAACTCTTATCCGCTAATTTCACCCTTTAAGCAATAGGAGATTTTCATGCGTTATCTTCACACCATGGTTCGAGTTAAAGATTTAGAAAAGTCATTACATTTTTACTGCGATCTACTCGGTTTAGTACAAGTTAAACGATCTGATAACGAAAAAGGCCAATTTTCACTAATATTTTTAGCTGCACCTCATAATGAAGATGCACTTGAATTAAGCAGCCCTTTGATTGAGCTAACTTACAATTGGCAAACTGAAGACTATCCAGATGGGCGTAATTTTGGCCATTTAGCTTTTGAAGTAGATGATATTTACCAGTTGTGTGAAACATTACAAGCCGCTGGAGTTGTTATTAACCGCCCACCTAGAGATGGTTATATGGCATTTGTACGCTCCCCTGATAACATTTCAGTAGAGCTTTTACAAAAAGGTGCACCACTGGCTAA
>JBALXS010000148.1:0-10216 GCA_036960485.1 Oceanospirillaceae bacterium | reverse complement strand
GCCAGTTAAAGTTTTCACCTTTCTGACTACGCCGCCTGAGCGCTTTAAGCCATAGCTTACACACTTCTGTTCACATGATTTGCAAGCTTACACCATTACCCAGCACAGCAAAATAATTGAAGTATCCTGTGAGTGACCGCCTTAGTCACTTACCAACTTGCCTTACCTTCTCGCGGTATAACGCTAGTTATCGTATTGCCTTATCCTACACCCAACCAGATCAGCACTCTTAAAGATGATTTCGCAGCTCAATACTCAGCCTATGGTTGCCCCTGTCAACGCTTAACTCGACACCTTACGATGCAAAACCCATGACTCGGGGTCTTGGCAGTCTGGCTAAGCCTTACCAAACAGAGGACTTGCACCTCCAATCTTCTACCGATTTAGCTCGGCGCACTGGATGTCCTCTAAATATCCTACATCACAGGAGCGTCCATATATGTCCTTCAGTGGTATCGCTTCAGTGATGTCAGTGGTACTTTTACGCATAACAGGCATCAAAAAATTGCTTCTCTAATTTAACGGCCCGTGCGAAATAGCTTCCTGCTTCTTGTTGTTGCTGCTCATTAAGCAGTACAAATGCGTTATCTAATTGGGATCGTAGATGTTCAACTACCGAGGAAAAATACTCGCCACAGTGAAGGCTTATCCACTGGGAAAAGTAGGATGGTAGTTCAGAGTCAAAATCAGCCACAGGGCTTGCCCAGCTAAGATAAACCCACTCGGCAACACATAATACCGCAATCATATTGGCGTATATGCCACTTTCAGCAGCTTCTAGCATCAAATCCTGAAAACCTTGAGTCGGAATTAACAAGACAGGATTTGTCCGCTGTTGCTCAGGTATCTTTAATTCATTAAATGATTGTTGAAAATAGGTGTTCTCTGGACCTGTGATGACCCCTAAGAATTGTGCTAAAGGGATACGATCAGCCAATGTCGGGGCATGGTGTATAGCGGCTGCAGACAAGCGCACAAAATTATCGATAAAAGTATAATCCTGAATCAAATATGTCTTCATCTTATCTAGAGGCAAAGTACCTGCTGCCAATTCTTTACAAAAAGCGTGCTCGCTAGCATGTTGCCAGTCATCGATACAAGCTACTCTTAATCGGTCAGTTGGGCGCATTGTTCATCCTCAATTATAAAATTTACTAATTATATCGATAATATATACTTCTTTCATAGAGTTAGAAGGAGTTTTTAGAAATTTTTTAGAGGATATCCATACAGTTCATCACCCTCAGGTTTAGAGGTAACTGATGAAATGGCTAGATTAGCTTCTTTAGCAGCGAACGGGATTATCACAACGCGTGAGGCTTTCGAAAAACTCAACATCAAAACAGGAGTTTCAAAAGTACTCTTCGTATGCACTGCGAACATCCAACGTTCTTTGACAGCAGAACACTTATTCAAATCACTGTATCCACAGGTTGAAATCAGATCAGCGGGTGTGAGTAAAAAGGAATGCGCTAGGAACCATAGTACTCTGTGTACTGAGCAATTGTTCGTACCGGGGTCATGGGTCAGGTTTTTTCTTTTGCCTTTTTGAGCTGAATTATGCGGCTTATACGCGAATAGTAAAGGCTGTGAAATACCGCTATTTCTTTTTGGCTATATCCGCCACTTGCACTTTTAGTTGATCAATCTTTATGGATGTCCTCTGCAATCCTTAAGCTATTTGCGTTATATGTAAACTTTGCGACACAACCTGATTTAGTACTGAGAATTGCTGGAGTTCGACAGGTTAAAAGCTTTTTTGCGATGGGCTAACCGCAAGAGAAGTTAGTCAGCATATCTAGTTGCCATTATTACCGAAGACTTAGTACGTAACACACCATCGATAGAGGCAATTTCTGATAGAGTTTGATCGAGTTCTTCTAAAGATTTAGTTTTGATTACGCCGATAAGATCATACTCTCCGCTAATAGAATGAACTTCAGTAATATTGTGAGTTTTTAATAAATCGTCTCTAACTTTTAATGCTTTGTCTTGTTGGGTGGCAATGGAGATATGGGCGGCAATAAAGCTATTCAAATAGCTTTCACCCAGCTCTAAAGTATAACTTTTAATAACCCCCGTTCGCTCTAGTTTTTCAATGCGTACTTGAACTGTCGCACGTGATATTTTTAGCTCGCGGGCAAGGTCCGAAATACTTGCTCTAACATTCTTTTTTAAAACCTTGAGAAGCTTTTCTTCTGCTTGCGTGATCATTGCGACACCCTATATCTTTATTATAATTTAGCATTTTGTAAAAAAAAGACATTAAAATTGTTAAATTTGCTGCTTATATATGACAACATTTTACATAATAATAGTAAACACAATTAAACATTAATGCTTGCTACGCTAGTATGTGTGTTACTTACAGTGAAAAAACTGTCATATGAAGAGGCCTCATGATAATTATTCGTCCTATTTCACTAGATGACTTTGATGCCTTACATCAAATAGCTATACATTCAGGTAACGGATTAACTTCCTTTCCCGATGACCCTCAAACTCTCAAAGAGCGAATTAAACATTCGTTACGTTCTTTTAATGCCCAAATCACAACCCCAGGACATCAGGGTTATCTGTTTGTGATGCAAGATTTGGCCAGTGGTGAAGTGGTCGGTACTAGCGCCATTGAAGCATCTGTTGGGCAAACAACGCCCTTGTATCATCATCGAATCGAGTCCTGCGTGCAGCACTCTGGCTTTCTTGAGCTGAGTAAAACGCATCAAACATTAACCTTGTGCACGGATTTAATGGCAAGCACAGAAATCTGCTCTTTGTATCTCAAAGATAACTACCGTATTAATCGTAATGGCCGTACCTTGTCACGCTTTCGATTTTTATTTATGGGGGCTCATCAGCAACGGTTCTCAAAGAAAATTATGGCAGAGATGCGTGGCTATGCTGACCAGCATAACCAGTCGCCTTTTTGGTCTTGGTTTGAACAACACTTTTGTAACATCAGCTTTGCGACCTCAAACCACTATATCGGCATAGGAGATATGCGCTTTGCTAGTGAACTCATGCCTAAGTATCCCTTATACACCAGATTAATGTCTCAAAGCGCGCAAGATGCTATTAATCAGGTACACCCAGATACTTTACCTGCACTGGCTCTATTAGAAAAAGAAGGTTTTAAATACGGTGACTATATAGGAGTTAATGATGCAGGCCCCGCCGTTACCTGCCCTCTTAAAGAAGTTAAAACACTGATAACAAGTGAAACTAAACAAGTAAAAATAACTGATATAGAAAGTAGCCAGACACTATATCTAGCATGTAATCACAAACTGTCTGAGTTTAGGGCAGCACAAATAAACGTAAATTTCACCGCACAGTATGCATTAATCACAGCCGAAGTGGCTCACGCCTTAAATGTCTGTGATGGTGATTGGTTAACTTTAGCTGAAAATTTATAAGGACAATTAAATGTATGATCCCCTGCACGATAAGTCGCCAGGTTGCGATGAAAAGTATCCTGCTAGTTACTGGGCTGATGTTGCTGGTAATCCACCTGAACATGATGGTCAACTAAACCAAGATATTGAGGTAGACGTCGTTATTATAGGTGCCGGTTATACTGGCTTGTCCTGTGCACTGCATTTGGCACGCGAACATGGTATTAAAGCCACTGTGTTGGAAGCAAACCAAAGCGCGTGGGGAGCTAGCGGTCGTAATGGTGGTTTTATTTTAAAGTCCTCAGGGAGAAAACCTTACGCTGCGATGAAAAAACAGTGGGGTGAGGAAGTAATGCGCGGCATTTATAATGAAATGTGCGCAGGCGTAGATACTGTTAAAAGCCTGATAGATGAAGGCATATCTTGTGACCAGCAAGATGCGGGTTACATCCGAGTAGCACATAAACCTAGCATGCTTGACGAGCTAGTATCTGCAGCAAAGCTACAGCAGGAAATGTTTGGTTATGATGTACAAATATTATCAAGACAAGAATTACATCAGCAATATATGGCGGATCAAAATGCTTATGGTGCTATACGCTACCAAGATGGATTTGGTATCAATCCATTAAAATTAGCTTGGGGTTACCAACGCTTAGTTCGCCAAGAAGGGGTAAAAATTCATTGTGCTACTCCAGTAGAAAACTGGCTAGAAGAAGGGCAAGGTGAGCAAGCAAGACAAAAATTATACACTCCAAATGGCATTGTGAAGGCAAAGAAAGTGATTATTGCCACCAATGGTTATACACCTCAAGGTTTACACCCTTTAGTCAAAAATAGAACCTTACCTGTTTTATCCCAAGTGATTGTGACCGAGCCGTTATCAGCTAGCCAGCTGGCAGCCTGTAATTTTTTAACCAGTAATGTGATCATGGATACACGGGCATTAAAATATTATTACCGTAAATTACCTGATAATAGAATCCTGTTTGGTGGCCGCGGTGCTATCACTGGCAAAGGATCACAAGATCCCTACTTCTCTCAACGCTTACTCGCGGTATTAAAAACTAACTTCCCGGCGCTGGCAGATATTAAGTATGATTATTCTTGGTCTGGCTGGCTAAGCATGTCCCTTGATGACCTACCCCACATCTATCAAAATGAGCAGAACAATGTTTTCTATTCGATGGGTTATTGCGGTAGCGGTGTATCATTTTCTGTACAAGCAGGGAAACGACTCGCAGAAAAAGTAGCAGGTAAAGATACACCCAATCTACCTTTGTATCAAAAGGCCTTACCTAAATTTCCCTTTGCGCCTTTGAGACGAGTAGGGCAATGGGGCTTTTTCCAATATGGTAAAGTCAAAGATAGCTGGTTTTAGGAGTGTGCCGCTAAAGGTGCCGAGTTACTGCAAAATATCTAATTTTTAGCTATTAGCATAAATAATCAACTTAAGAAAACATTAGAGGACATACCGCGGCGATCACTGTTTACGAAAGCAATTGATTCATGCTGCCAGAACACATATATCATTTGAGCCTCCCGGCAGAACCGGGGGTTTACCTTTTGTTAATTAGTGTATGATTTTCTGAGCTAGGTTTTTATAGCTAACACTCTTCTTATCTTCATTAATACAAATACTTAGCAGGTCAGCAATGAAATAACTTAATGCTCTTTGCTCAATTCTTTTTACTTTACTTTGTTGCTCCATATTGAGCATGTGATATCTTGAAGCAGCACCAAAATCACCAAAAATCAAATTAGCGTCTTCATCAATGAGCGTGTTGTGTGCATATAAATCACCATGGCAAACTTTGTGCTCGTGTAGGTGCTCAAATACATTCATCATTTGGCTGACAATTTTTTGAATTTTTTCAATAGAGAGATAAAACCCTTCGCTAAAATTATCTCGGGTACAGCTTTCAAAACAAGGAGGTAATCCGAGGTTTTTATAAGTATTGGGGATGAGATTCATGATTAACGCAAGAAAATCAGGTTCGTTAACTTGTGCTAGTGACTGGATTAAGTTTGGGTGATTACCAACCTTGAGACAAGCCTGTAATTCATCTTCGGGGTACCCATCGCTAGTAATATCACCTTTAAATACTTTAACGGCGATTTCGTTCGGAAAATCGGTTGGTTGATTGTTCCATTGCGCTTTTGAAATGATACCAGAAGCACCTTGCCCAAGTACCTCACCAATATTGAGATCAGTAGAGCAAAGATTAGGTACCGTTTGATCGTCAGTTGGTGATTGGCTAAATGGGTTTCCAGCAAAGGCGAGCCACGCTAACTTTGGTAAACTTAATAGCTGATCCGGACATTGTTTTAAATTATTAGCGGATATACGGACTAATTCAAGATTGTGTAATTGATTTAAATTTTCGGGCAGTGAAGTCAACTGATTACCAGCCAACGTCAGTTTTTGTAGTAGTTTGCGCTCACCTAAAGTGTCAGGCAGTACTTCAATTTGATTACCAGTTAATATTAACCAACGTAATTTTAATGGCAAAGAATCTGCTGGTACATAGTTAATCTGATTTGATTTAAAGCCAATCATCTGTAAATTTGTGCATGCCCCAAGTGCTTCTGGCAAAGTCGTAAATTGATTATTTGAAGCAAATAGAATTTTTAACTTTTTAAGTTGTGCTATCTCTTTAGGTAAACTTGATAATTGGTTGTTCGATAAATCTAAGATTTCTAGACTGTCTGCTAAAGAAAGTATTTCAAGCGGAAATTGAGTCAAATTATCGCTCAGGGCTAAGTGTTTAGTACCTAATAGTTTGCCACTACGTAGCTCAATAAGTGTGTGCAAAAATAACATTCCTTGGTAGATTGTTTTTAGTAGTTTAAATAAAGTTAAAAAACTTGTTCTTCAAAATAGTGCTTATTATTCTATATTTACTGGCCTGATTTTTACAGACTTTCGAGTCACCGCTATTACATAAATAATGACTGTAACTGAAACCAAACTTAATCTTGTAACTCCCTCGTTTAATACAACTATACCACTGAAAAAAGTTAAACTATTGTATTAAAACAAAAAGGGTGTCCATATATGCCCTGTAGCTTATTCAAGTGTGAGCTTACAAAGAAGATAGCGCGACTTCCTAAAAAAGCAATATAGCCTACTATCACTGAGCTAGGAGTTATTATCTTGGTAATTCCAAAAATTTCCTGATGAGGAGGCTCTATGACTCGCGCTCGATCCCAGCAGATTCGCTGCCAAGACACCCCTTATTATCACTGTATATCACGCGTTGTCAGAAAAGCTTTTCTGTGTGGCTTTGATAATGATACACAACGAGATTATGCGCACCGCCGTCCTTGGATTATTGAACGATTGGCTGAGTTAGACGCTGTGTTTTGTATTGATATCTGCGCTTATGCAATCATGTCTAATCACTACCATCTTGTTTTATATATTAATAAACAACAAGTTGATGAGTTAACTGATTTAGACATTATTGAGCGATGGCGAAAAATATATACTGGCCCAGATATTATTAAGCGCTACCTTGCTGGCGAAAAACTCTCTAAAGAACATCATGTTTTGATCGCTGAGATCGTTGATAAATGGCGCCAGCGATTGGAGGATATTAGTTGGTTCATGCGCTGCCTGAATGAGCATATTGCTCGTAAAGCTAATTTTGATATTTATAAACTGCCTGTCCTTTTTATTCTCTTTTTTTAATCTCTTTTTTTAATCTCTTTTTTTAATCTCTTTTCTTTGTGATTCGTTAACAGCCAATAAAATGCTGTAGATAGGTGAGTGGAAGTGGTTTGCAGCAATTGGGAAGCAGATTTCCAGATGGAATTCTAAAACCTAAATTGCTGCGTGCATAAAGTCTATAGTGCAATGATCGCTTCAATTTCGATTTTTAGATCTTCTGAAAAAAGAGCGTCTACTTTTATGAGTGAACTGGCGGGTAGATATTTGCCATAGACCTCAAATAAGGTCGATCTCAAAGCGACAATATCACTCATATCACTAACAAACAGGGTGACTTTGATGAGGTTTTCCAAAGTGACATTAAACGCCTGGCAGATAATCGAGAGCTGGAGGAATATTAAACGTGTTTGCTCCGATATGCTTTCATTTTGTGCAGTACTGCCAAAGGCCGTTAAGCCGCTAGTGTAGAGAGTGCTATTGTGCACTACAGCTTGAGAGTAAGGGCCTAAAGCCTCTCCCAGTTGTTCGTGATTGAAACGTTGAATATTCATATTAATCTCTTACTTATAAGTTTTTTTTGGATTTTATCACTCAACACAATCGATACTCTGTAGGTGGTTGGAGCACAGAATAATGATATTAATGCCGCCGCGGGCCAAGCGAGCATAAAAGCATGTAACCACTGTTGGTAAAACAATACAGACCATCCCAAGTTTAACCAAGTGACCCATGCTGTCATTAAACTCGACAGTAGCAGTGACATTAAGAGTGAAAAAACAAGCCGCTGCATCATATTAGCTTCACTAGTTTCTCTATATAGAGAACCTTAGTAAGCTGCTGTTCTAAATAGGCCTTAGTATGATTTTGATTAAAATGATTAGTCAGAGCGGCCTCATTGACCCACTGCTCTTGTAGAGTAAAAAGAGCGGGGTTATCTCTGTGCTGTAAGACGCCAAAGTAAATGCAGCCCGGCTCTTTAATAGTCATTTCCTGTAGCGCAACAAGTGCGTTTGCAATATAGCTGGCGGGTTTGTCTGAACTGATTTCTAAGCCTGCGCTAATGAATAGATTTGTCATTGATATTTCCTTAGTAAGTGTTGAGGAAATGCATCATAGATATTATTATTAATGGAATAAATAGCGATAAAATCAATTGATAATTGCAAAAGTGGAATTATGTTTGACGATATATTATTATTTGTGCACATAGTGCAACAGCAAAGTTTAGCCGCCGCTGCCCTTAAACTAAAGCTTCCGGCAGCTACAGTAACCCGACGTTTAAAGCGACTCGAAGAGAAAATTGCCTGCCAGTTGATCCACCGATCCGCTCGACAGTTTGTATTAACTCAAGAGGGAGAGAATTATTATCAAGCTTATGCCGGTTTGGTTGAAGCGTTAGAACGTACTCAACTCAAACTTAGTACGCAGATGAATAGCTTATCTGGGCCACTGAAAGTATTAGCACCGAACAACATATCAACTGGCTTACTGCAACCTATGTGGTCTGAATTTATTAAAAACTATCCTGAAATCACTCTGGAGTTGAATTTAAATAATAATATGCAGGACATGTTGGCTTCAGGGGCAGATATTGCGCTGAGAATTGGCCCTCAAGAATCTTCGTCACTCTATCAAAAACGTTTGGGGTCACTGCGTACAGTGCTAGTCGCATCACCTAGCTACTTGACATTAAACGGTACTCCAGACAGCTTAGAAGCGCTCCTAGATCATCGCCTAATCGGTACCCACACGCTATCGAACTGGGCGATGTCGCAGGTTAATAATAACAAGAAACGAATACTTCACCCGCGGTTTTCAGCCATAACTGACGATGTGAAGCTAGTCACGCAATGGGTGTGTGATGACATTGGTATCGCATTATTGCCGAGTAGTGAAGTATTTCATTTACTTGAACAGGGCGTTTTAGTGCACCTTTTAAAAACCTGGCAAGGACCTAATCGTGAACTTTACAGTGTCTGGCCAAGTGGTAAATTACTCAATGCAAGAGCAAAATGTTTGCGCGATTTTATGCATCGGCACTTCGAGCTAAATAACTATGATTTGCTAGCTAAAGATTAGAACGATGATTAAAGCGCGGGCAACAGCCCAATAGGTGGTGTTTGCAGTGTAAAGTGCTTGGAAGATACAAACCTTCCCTCCAAAGAGTTTCTGCTGAACATCTCTGCAAACGTATCTATATCTGGTTTAGAAGAAACCGAAGAGGCAGCTAAGCTTGCATCTTTTGCAGCTAATGGTGTCATTACTACCGATGAGGTATTCCAAAAACTAAATATTAAAACCAACCCGACAAAAGTACTCTTCATTTGCACTGCAAACATTCAGCGCTCTTTGACAGCAGAGCACTTGTTCACAACACTCTATCCACAAGTTGAATTCAGATCAGCAGGTGTGAGTAAAAAAGAATGTGCTAGAAACAATAGCACCCTTTGCACTGAGCAACTGCTAGCTTGGGCCGACACTATATTTGTTTTTGAGCAGATGCATATAGATAGGATCAACGAAAACACTGATGGTAACTCAATGGCTAAGATTACCAATTTAGAGATCCCTGACATCTATCAATACAAAGATCCAGAGTTGATCGAGTTACTCAAAAAGAAACTCAAGGGTAATTTTAGTTGATCTTCAAACTGTAAATTTCGATTATTGCTTTGCCTCTGCTAGTCAAAAAGCACTGCAATATGAATATGGCTCATGTAGCACTACATCGTGAAAAACACTACTAAAAGTCTTTATCTTCTAAATAAAGCCATTATTTCTCTAAATCACATTATACCAAAACAATTAAATAATAATGCTTTAGAAAACTTCAATTAGTATAAATCATCAGCATTTCTTATGGATTAACTCGCCCAGTTTCTATATTAAGAATAACAGGATCTACCAGATTTAGTTTTATGATCGAAAGTATAGATATGCTCACGTGGACTCTCAGTACAAGAACCTACTAACCGACCTCTCATTAAGCCAACACCTACTTCGACTTTAGCATCGCAGATAGGGTAAACTTCGATGCAAATCACAACCTAAAATCACGATTTCATCAACACAGATATTTAATTTTTTTTCGAAAGGTGTTTATTAATTGTTTTGAATCAATCAACTAACGTAACCCATACTAAAGGGT
>JBALXS010000147.1:0-10257 GCA_036960485.1 Oceanospirillaceae bacterium | reverse complement strand
ATCACCAATTAAAGCTCTTTAAAATCAATCCATGCTAAAAACTATCACCGGGAACACGCACCCAACCTTCCATCAACACTCTTGCACTGCGGCTCATAACAGCCTTATCGGCACCCCACTGTCCGTTTTCAACGCTGGCTTTAGCGCCAACCAGTAAAGTACCTGATGGATGACCGAAGTTTACTTCGTCACATGCACCGCCACCCGCTGCCATATTAACCAAAGTGCCAGGCACAGCCGCTGCCACACCAATGGCCACCGCAGCGGTACCCATCATCGCATGATGTAATTTACCCATCGATAAAGCACGCACTGACAAATCAATTTGCGATGCCTGAATTTGCTTACCACTGGAAGTCACATAATCAGCGGCTGGTGCTACAAAGGCAACCTTTGGCGTGTGCTGGCGCGCTTTTGCTTCACTAAGATCAGCTATCAAGCCCATTTTAACCGCGCCGTGACTACGGATGGCTTCAAACATTGCTAACGCTTTTTCATCGTTATTTATATCATCTTGCAATTCTGCACCGCTATAACCAATGGCTTTTGCATCTACAAAAATAGTAGGGATACCCGCGTTGATCAAAGTCACCGTAAAAGTACCAACATTAGGCACTTCTAACTGATCGGTAATGTTACCGGTTGGAAACATCGCCCCCTCTCCACCGGCTGGATCTAAAAATTCTACTTGAATTTTTGCAGCGGCAAAGGTCACACCATCTAGCTCAAAATCTCCGGTTTCTTGCACTTGCCCATCAGTCATCGGCACTTGCACAATAATCGTTTTACTAATATTTGCCTGCCAAATACGTACCGTTGCCAAACCGTTTTCAGGAATTAGCGAGGCATCAACCAAACCATTTGAAATTGCAAAAGCACCTACCGCAGCGGTTAAGTTACCGCAATTACCGCTCCAATCGACAAACGCTCTGTCTATCGCCACTTGGCCGAACATATAATCAACATCATGCTCAGCTACACTACTTTTCGCCACGATAACGGTTTTACTGGTGCTAGAAGTCGCTCCACCCATACCATCGGTTTGCTTACCGTATGGATCTGGGCTGCCGATCACTCTTAATAATAAAGCATCTCGTGCGGGGCCGGCGGTTTGCGCCACTGCAGGCAAATCTTGTAGTGAAAAGAACACCCCTTTACTGGTGCCGCCGCGCATGTATGTCGCGGGGATTTTAATTTGTGCTACATGAGTCATTTATATCTTCCCATTTTAAAATATGCAAAATTCTGTCTTTGCTGTACCGCGTTTTTTGGATCAGTTAAATGAGCCTACGTAAGGCTGAAATAGATACTGAGTTCTACGTAAAAACACTAAACCAGCCGCTGTTTTTATAGTACATAAGCGCTGTAGCTCAAAGATTAATCTTGAGCTACGCTTTTTGCATGACAGGTTATTAAACAGTTGTTTCCAAGAAATCTTGTGCAAAACGCTGTAACACACCACCCGCTTCATAAATTGAAACTTCTTCAGCAGTATCTAAGCGACAAGTCACTTGTGCTTCAACTTGCTCACCGTTTTGACGAGTAATTATCAGTGTTAACACGGCACCTGGTGTACGCTCCCCTGTTACATCAAACGTTTCAGTGCCATCAATATTAAAGGTATGTCTATCAGCGCCTGCTTTAAACTCTAAAGGCAACACACCCATACCTACTAAATTAGTACGGTGAATACGCTCAAAACCTTCAGCAACAATTACTTCAACACCTGCTAAACGTACCCCTTTTGCCGCCCAGTCTCGTGAAGAGCCTTGCCCATAATCAGCGCCTGCAATAATGATTAATGGCTGCTTGCGTTCCATATAAACTTCAATCGCTTCCCACATACGGCTAACTTTGCCTTCAGGTTCAACCCTTGCAAGTGAGCCTTGTACCACTTTACCGTTTTCGCGCACCATTTCATTAAACAGTTTAGGGTTCGCAAAGGTAGCGCGTTGCGCCGTTAAGTGATCCCCACGGTGGGTTGCATATGAGTTAAAATCAACTTCTGGCAAGCCCATTTTATCTAAATATGCACCGGCTGCACTTTCAAGCTGAATAGCATTAGAGGGGGACAGATGATCGGTGGTGATGTTATCGCCCAGTACTGCAAGTGGACGCATACCTTTCATTGTACGCTCACCCGCTAGCGCGCCATCCCAATAAGGAGGACGTCTAATATAGGTGCTCATTTCACGCCAACCGTACTGTGGATCTACCTGTTTTTTCTGCTTATCAGAGATATCAAACATCGGGATGTAAACTTCACGAAATTGCTCAGGCTTTACGCTTTGCTTGAGCACTGCATCAATTTCAGCATCACTTGGCCACAAATCTTTTAAGGTGATAGCACTGCCATCTGCATCTAGCCCCAATACATCTTTTTCAATATCAAAACGAATTGTGCCTGCAATTGCATAAGCGACAACTAACGGTGGCGATGCTAAAAATGCTTCATTAGCATGGGGATGAATACGCCCATCAAAGTTACGGTTACCTGAAAGCACTGCCGTTGAATATAAATCTCTATCTAATATTTCTTGCTTTATTTTTGGATCCAACGCGCCGCTCATTCCATTACAAGAAGTACAGGCAAAGGCTACAATGCCAAAACCAAGCTGTTCAAGCTCAGGTAATAACTTGGCTTCTTGCAAATACAATTGCACTGCTTTAGAGCCAGGTGCTAAAGATGTTTTCACCCAAGGCTTACGTGTTAAACCTTTCGCATTAGCGTTACGGGCTAGCAAACCTGCCGCGATCATATTGCGAGGGTTACTGGTATTTGTACAACTGGTAATGGCTGCAATGATCACTGCGCCATCTGGCATTTTACCTTCTTCGTTTTCAACTTTACCGCTAATGCCGCGCGCCGCTAAATCACTTAACGGTACTAAATTATGCGGATTAGAAGGCCCTGCAATATTGCGCACTACGCTAGATAAATTAAAGGTCAACACACGCTCATAATGCACTTCAGTTAATGTATCAGCCCACAAGCCAGTCTCTTTTGCGTATTGCTCAACGAGTTCAACTTGCTTGTCATCACGCCCGGTTAAGCGCAAATAATCGATAGTATTTTCATCGATATAAAACATTGCAGCCGATGCACCGAATTCAGGTGTCATGTTAGAAATCGTTGCTCTATCAGCCAACGTTAGCTTGCTAGCGCCTGCGCCGTAAAACTCTAAATAAGAAGAAACCACTTTTTGTTCACGCAAAAATTTAGTCAGTGTTAATACGATATCTGTGGCGGTAATTCCCGCTTGTGGAGCACCTGTTAACTCAACACCAATAATTTGTGGTAAGCGCATATAAGATGCACGCCCCAGCATGACGCTTTCAGCTTCCAAGCCACCTACACCAATAGCAATGACACCCAGAGCATCAACCATTGGCGTGTGACTATCGGTACCCACCAATGTATCTGGAAAAGCGACACCATCACGTACTTGCACAACAGGCGACATACGCTCTAAATTTATTTGATGTAAAATGCCGTTACCTGGAGGTATAACATCAACATTATCAAAGGCATCTTTGGTCCAGTTTATGAAATGAAAGCGATCATCATTACGGCGATCTTCAATGGCGCGGTTCTTATCAAAAGCATCTGTTTCAAATCCACCGTGCTCTACAGCTAAAGAGTGATCAACCACTAATTGTGTAGGGACTATTGGATTTACTTTGGAAGGATCGCCACCTTTCTCGGCAATAGCATCACGCAAGCCCGCTAAATCAACTAAGGCTGTTTGTCCTAAAATATCATGACAAACGACTCTGGCTGGATACCAAGGAAAATCTAAATCGCTTTTCCCTTCAATAATTTGCTTAAGAGAAGCGGTTAGCGTTGCTGGATCGCATCGACGTACTAAGTTTTCAGCCAGTACTCTTGAGGTATAAGGTAATCTTTTGAAAGAGCCCGCTTCAATCGCTTCAATCGCGGCGCGAGTGTCATAGTAATCGAGTGTAGTGCCCGCTAGTGGTTTACGGTTCAAACTGTTCATGGTGTCATCCAATATTAATCATGAGGTATAGCTCGCAGCAAATTAGAAGTTAAAATAACTTCAATCACTTGCGCTTACCTCTTATCGTTACACTTCACATTTGTTATCAGTATCTTTAAGTTCAATGCAAGATATTGATCTATAGTGAAGTACCTTTATAAGTAGAACATTACAGTGATATGCGTTTAAACCTGAGCCTTAAATTTATCTTTAAAACAGAGTGTTAAAGCAGACTCTTCAATTAAAAATTACTATCACTGTAGATTTCTTTTAATTAAACACGATCTTTTAAAGCAACCCATGCAGCAGACTCAGGCCCAGTATAATCAGCAGAAGGTCGAATAATTCGGTTGTTTGAGCGCTGTTCCATCACATGCGCCGTCCAGCCTGATACCCGTGAACAAACAAAAATAGGGGTAAACAGTTTCGTTGGAATACCCATAAAATTGTAAGCAGAAGCATGGAAGAAATCCGCATTACAAAATAATTTCTTCTCGCGCCACATTACCGCTTCTACGCGCTCTGAAATGCTGTACAAACTCGGATCGTCTAATTCTTCAGATAGCTTCTTTGACCATTGCTTAATGATTGCATTGCGCGGATCACTGGTGCTGTAAACGGCATGCCCAAAGCCCATAATCTTATCTTTACGTGCCAGCATTTGCATGATTTGTTCTTCAGCTTGCTCGGCATCGGTCATACTCTCAATCAATTCCATCGCCGCTTCATTAGCACCGCCGTGCAATGGGCCGCGCAGTGAACCGATTGCCGCTGTTACACATGAGTGAATATCAGAGAGTGTTGATGCGCAAACTCTGGCAGTGAAGGTCGATGCATTAAATTCGTGCTCAGCGTATAGAATTAGTGAAGCATTCATTACCTGTTCGTGCAGTGCACTCGGCTTTTTATCGTGCAGTAGCGCTAGAAAATGCCCGCCAATAGAGTCAATATCTGGCACGTTAGTATCAATTCTCACGCCTTCGTGCGAAAACTTATACCAGTAGCAAATTATTGAAGGGAATACAGCTAACATGCGCTCTATATGCCCTGTTTGATCAGCAAAATCGAGTTCCGTTTCCAAGTTACCTAACATAGAACAACCAGTGCGCATCACATCCATTGGATGTGCATCTTTAGGTATATTCTCTAACACGGTTTTAAGCGCTGCAGGCAAGGTGCGCATGCTTTTTAAGCGCTGCACATAAGCACTAAGCTCTGCTGAGTTTGGCAACTTGCCATTAACTAATAAATAAGCGACTTCTTCAAACTGCGCTTTATCAGCCAGTTCAGCCATATCGTAACCGCGATA
Organism: Oceanospirillaceae bacterium; assembly: GCA_036960485.1. GTDB lineage: Bacteria > Pseudomonadota > Gammaproteobacteria > Pseudomonadales > Balneatricaceae > Rs1. The sequence continues at coordinate 4,947 of JBALXS010000147.1, read as the reverse complement.
GGTTAAACCTGCGCCTGTTTTGCCAACAGTACACAATGCTGTTTCACCTGCTGATTGACCACGTAAACCCGCACCTGATAATTTTTTTACTTCAGCCATGTTATTTTCCTTTCATCTATTTATTGTAGATAATTGAACCTACAATCACTGCCCTAGTTTCTTCCAACACCATTGCTCATCTTTTCATCAGTGAGCTAGTTAAATTCAGTATTGAGCGCTTTAGAACATTCTTATTATTTTATTGCTAGGCAGAGCACTTCAAGCAAATGACTTTAGATGTACCCTGCTAACATGCGATTTATATGTTACTTATTTTTGCCTTCAGCAAAAAGTGCATCTAATTTTTGTTCAAAATCGTGATAGTTAAGAAAATCGTATAATTCCATGCGCGTTTGCATAGTATCAACTACCGCTTTTTGATCACCATCATTGAGCAATGTTTCATATACATTCAAAGCCGCTTTATTCGCTGCACGAAAAGCTGACAAAGGATAAAGCACCATAGTGGCACCGTTTTCAGCCAGCTCTTGTTTATTAAACAATGGAGTAGCGCCAAATTCAGTAATGTTAGCCAGCAAATGCCCGCCATTAATACCTTTAGAGAAAGCTGCGTAATCATCAAGCGTATGTACCGCTTCTGCAAAAATGCCATCAGCACCGGCTTCTAAGCAAGCTTGTGCACGATCAACGGCGGCGTTAAGCCCTTCCATTTGAAATGCATCAGTACGGGCGATAATGAAGAAATCATCATCTGTTTTCGCATCAACTGCCGCTTTAACACGATCGACCATTTCATTTAATGAAACGATTTCTTTATTGGGACGATGACCACATCTTTTTTGCGCTATCTGATCTTCCAAATGCACAGCAGCGGCGCCAGCTTTTTGCATTTCTTTCACAGCGCGCCCAATATTAAATGCCCCACCCCAGCCTGTATCTATATCGACTAATAAAGGCGTTTCTACTGCACTGCTGATGCGGCGCACGTCTTCCAGCACATCGTTCATGGATGTCATGCCTAAATCGGGTAATCCATAAGAAGCATTAGCAACACCGCCTCCTGAAAGATATACCGCACGGTGGCCTACTCGCTCTGCCATCATTGCGTGATATGCGTTTACTGTACCTACTATTTGCAGTGGGGAGTTTTCAGAAAGGGCTTTGCGAAAACGTGCACCCGCAGTTAATGTTGCCATTTTTTATTGCCTCTATTTGTTTGAGTAATAAGTCGTTTTTTAGATGAACGGACTGGTTTTATAAACAGCCGTGTACCTCTAAAGATGAGTTTTTTATAATAAGGTTATTAATATGTAACTTGAATTAAGTTAGCAACCGTTCTTCAATATTGAGCCTAGCGGCGCTAATGTGACGTCTCATCAAAATTTCAGCGAGCTCTGGATCTCGCGCTTCAATGGCGTCCACAATTTGACGGTGTTCTTTTAAGGCTCTTTTCGGCCGTGAATTTGACACACTAAATTGATAACGATACATGCGTACTAAGTGGTATAAATCACCGCCTAGTAGCTCTAGCATTTTCTCGTTTTTACTGCCTTTTACAATTCGAAAGTGAAAGTCTAAATCCCCTTCTTTTTGAAAATACGAAAGCCCATCTAATTGCTCAATAGACTCTTCATGACGATCTAATAAATTGCGCAGGTCATCAATTTCTTCCTGGCTCATGTGCTCGGCTGCTAAGCGCGACGCCATACCTTCTAGGGCTTCACGCACACGATAAATTTCTATCAGTTCTTTGACACTAAGCTTAACTACACGGGCACCAACATTTGGCTTTAGCTCTACTAAGCGCAAACCTTCTAAGCGCCTAATTGCTTCTCGCAACGGCCCTCGGCTAATGCCATAAGTACGCGCTAGTTCTGGCTCACTAATTTTAGTGCCAGGTGGCATATCACCTTTAACGATTGCTGTGATAAGTATATCCATCACATTAGTAGCTAAGGTTTTATCGGTATTAAAATTTTTGACTTTAGAGCCATTACTTTCTACAGACTCTTGAGGTTTAACCGCTACTTGTTTGCTCACTTTTACCTCAACCGTTAATTAGATATTGTCGACAATCTTTAGTAAAGCAAAGATACTCCGTTTCCTTTATAGGGTCAACTGCACAACAGCAATCTGTCGACAATATATAGATAAAAGCCATTTTATTGACTAATAATTGAGCTCATAGCCTGTTATTTCTATTTTCTGTTAACAAAACAAGTTTATATTTATATTAATGCTTAGATAACCGATAAATTTATTAAATGCATTTATCATTAATGTATTTGATTTTATTAATACCTCGTATCAATAGTTAACAATCTTAACTTTATAGATCATTTTAACGACTGCACAATGGTATATAGTGATAAATAGCTTGGTTATACATTTGAGGAGGAATGAAAGAAGCTTAGCACCAAGATCTATAAACTGTGATATTTTCACCGCTCAAGGGCTGGTTTTGATGAAAAGAAACACGAAGGAAAAAACAGTTGGCTATAATGTGGAACGTAGCCATCTGTTTTTGTTTCGTTTAAAGTGTTTGTTAGCTGTAGACGACCACCAAAAACGTCTAAAAAACCATCATCAATAATATTATAATTGGCATTAAAAATGATATTAAAAAACACTTAGCAATAACTATTGAGGCCTTAATATTTTTATTAGATTTAGCATAAATAAAATTAACAATACTAGTAGCAGGAATAGCAAAAATTCCAATTAATAGTGCACCAAGCCCCAACCATGATCCATTGCCTGTATTCATCTCAATTACAAGGAATACAAACAGACACTGAAGTAATGTTGGTATCAATACAGCAGAAAAATATATCAATGAACTCCTCCTTGATAGATGCGTGCAGTTAGACACCACACAGGCGAGCAACTTGTTGCGAGTACAAAGCACGGGGTGCTTGATTGTGCTGGCGTTTGTTATGCACTAGGTTCGACATAAAACTTGAGTTTCTTTGGATTTTTATGCTGGGGTTCTTCATTATTCCCAACTGCCTCATGCACTATTGAATTGATAACTCTTACCGAAGTCTCATTGTCGAAATCACATGTAATTAATGCTTTTGCTTTCCATTTGTTATGAACAATAAACTTTAAAAGTACCTTGGCAACACCTTTTCGCCTTTCAGAAGGCCGAGTCTCATAACCTATGTGCCCGATATACTTTCTTATAAAGTCGTTGTCACTCAACCGTAACCTGATAGCACCAAGAATTCTACGTTCATCAACTGCAAAGTACGTTTCGTATGGTCCCCAACCTTCCGGCGGGTTTCTACCCGTTGCGGCATCTTTTATGTCGTTCTCGTAATGTCCTATGCCTGATTCAAAACATTCCAATATATACGATTCATAATCATCTAGTATCTCAATGGAAGCAGGAATTATTTTTAGAGCCATCTTTCGTCCTGTATAGACTTTTGGCGGAACTACGAAGTAGCGGAGACAATTCGCTGTGGCTAAACTTGTTAGTTCGGCGACACATTGAACTTGATAAAACAATGTAACGCCAAACTGTTAATTTGAACGGCTGCTGATTAATTGAATATAGGTGTTTTTAATGCAATTAACTGTGTGGGTGTCTCATACTATTATTTGAGCTTCCATGACCTGCGATTGTTGCACAGTTTTTTAGCCTCTTAACGCCTTTGTAACAGGCTAATTTTTGTGGATGTGATACTGACGCGCAGCGGCACAAAAAGCGTAGCTAAGATTTTCCCTTGTTGACAAACTTGTTATATCCGCCTTCCTGTTGACAAAAAATGAACCCAATCACTACGGTTTCTTTTTTTACTTTCATTTACAGCACGCTGATAATCATAAGGAACCTTGATATTCTGAACAACCCATTTAGATTCAACCTTTTCAACTATTGAATATGATGCGTGATGAGTAAAGTTTTCCATAGAGTGAACCACAGGCTCTTCATCTGTGTATGCTTGTAGACCAACACTTCCAGGATTAATAATAAGTTGACCACTACTCAAGTATACAGCCCTAGGCGTGTGAGTATGCCCACAGCATATTAGCTTAGATTTTTGACCCGCGAGTAAATCTAATATTTCGTTATCTGAACGCAGTAAAGCATAACCTCTACTCACATCTTCCAACAAATAAACTAAGTCATTTTTTGGAGTACCATGGCAAAAATAAACATCTTCATTTACTTGTTTATCAAAAGGTAATGATTTCATCCACTCTAATGGTTTGGAGCCTAAATCATCCAAAATAAATTGCATGGTTGGATTTGATTTTATTTCTTCATCCGTAGATTCGTAAATTTGACGATCTTGATTACCTGAGATTGTAATAAAATCATGTTCCATTAAGAGTTCAAAGGTAGACTTAGGGGCAATTGGGCCGTAAAGAATATCACCAAGGTTTGCTTTCAAATCTACAGAATGCCGCTTTAGATCCTTAATGACAGCATCAAGTGCGAAAACGTTACTATGAATGTCAGATAATACGGCAATCTTCATTGAGGCTCCTTAGGATATAACGCCAACATATGGGGCGGCTGAAACAGAGCGAGGAACGAGTGGGGTGTAAGCCGTCCCAGCAGCCGAAGGATGCTAACATTCTGTTCTTGTTAGGTTTTTCTACGTTCAGGCTCTTTCTCATGTATGTAGATTCCGTATCCGTCAATAGGATGTGCTACCGATGCCAAGTCAAGAGCGTGGGCGATACTTCCCCTATGGTACGATGCATGATTTACAATATGAAATAGTATTTCTGCTGATGTCATCATTCCATGCTTGCCGTCAGCGAAAGTAAATGGAAATTTCTCCTCCTCGTTTTCAAGCTTGGAAACATAGCTAACATACCAATCACACGAAGAAATCAATCTTCTTTCTAGCTCATCAAACTCAGGTATCACTTCAGTGTTAGTATTTTCATGCGGGGCGACATTGTATGTCAATCGACTATGGAACAATT
>JBALXS010000146.1:0-10491 GCA_036960485.1 Oceanospirillaceae bacterium | reverse complement strand
ATAGTTGCTCGTGAACTTATGGATGACAAACAGTGGGAAGTATTTGAGCAAGAGTTGGAAATGAATATCGCTATTTCTATTGCGCAAGTAGGGCGCTTTCGAGTCAATATTTTTAAGCAGCGCAATCAGTTTGCTATAGTTGCACGCAATATCAAAGGGAATATTCCAGCGTTAAGTGATTTAGGCTTGCCTGAAAGTCTTAAAGAAGTAGTAATGAATAAACGCGGTTTAATTCTTTTTGTTGGCGCAACTGGCTCTGGTAAATCTACTTCATTGGCAGCTTTAATTGATCACAGAAACGCGAACTCTGGTGGTCATATCATCACCATCGAAGATCCAATAGAATTTATTCATAAACATAAAAAATCGATAGTAAACCAGCGCGAAGTAGGGGTTGATACGCGTAGTTTTCACAGTGCGCTGATTAACACTTTGCGCCAAGCGCCGGATGTGATCTTAATTGGAGAAATCCGTGATCGCGAAACAATGGAGCATTGTTTAGCTTTCTCTGAAACAGGTCATTTAGCCATTTCCACTTTACATGCTAATAACGCTAACCAAGCGTTAGATCGGATTATTAATTTCTTCCCAGAAGATCGCCAGCAACAAGTATTGACGGATCTAGCTTTAAATATAAGAGCGATTGTTTCCCAGCGTTTAGTTAAAACTTTAGATGGTAAGCGTACAGCAGCGATTGAAATTTTAATTAATACCTCTACGATACGCGACCTTATTGCTAAAGGTGATATTGAAGGCGTTAAAGAAATAATGGGAAAATCTGCGAGTTTGGGAATGAAAACTTTCGATTCATCCCTGTACGAGTTAGTTAAAGCGGGACGCATTAGTAGTGATGAAGCTTTAAGAAATGCTGATTCTGTAAATAATTTACGCTTACGGCTTAAACTAGGGGATTCAGATAAAGCTAAACCTATAGATACACCTCAGGCTCATCCAGTTGAAGCGACAACAGCTAAAGAAGTTAAAGCTGATCGTCCACCAAGCAGGTTCGAATTATTGTAATTTTTGGAATATAAATGAACGAAATCGTTGAAGAATTAAGAGAGAAAAATCAAGATAGATTCGGTTCTATTGAATTGCCAACTGAGGATGATTTGGTGATCATTCAAGAGCAGCTGTTATTGCATTTACCGGCTGATTTAAAAGACTTTCTACTTAATGTAAGTGATGTCGCATACGGTTCTATACAACCTGTTACTGCAACGGATGATTTTGCATCAAGTCACTTGCCTGAGACAGCAGCAGTAGCTTGGGATCGTGGTATGCCTCGTGAATTAATTCCTATTTGTGAATACTTAGATGGCTACTACTATATTGCTGAAACAGGTTATATCAGTGTTTGGGTGCCAAAAGTAGGCCTTGACGAACGCTATCATTGGGATTCAATTTGGCATTGGTGCGAAGATGTGTGGTTAAAGAGCTAGTGTTATTTAACTATCCGCTGATTTGCAAAAAAGCTTTCTATAGCTAGTATTGCGCCAACCTAAGCCCATGAGAATTAATAAATAACTGCCAATAAAAGGCCATTGCCCAAGTCTTTGATAAGGAGTGAGGCCTTGCATTGGCAGTACTTCTCCTGTTAAAACTGCTTGAGTATAGCGCTCAGCAACTTTAACAACTTCCCCTTGTGGGTTAACAATTGCGCTAATACCATTATTAGAGCTACGCACTAACCATCGTCCATTTTCAATAGCTCGCATTCTCGCAATTTGGAAGTGTTGGTCAGGACCTATTGAATGGCTAAACCAAGTGTCATTGGATAACGTTAAAATCAAATCAGCCGTTTTACTATATTGGCGCACCAGTTCAGGATAAGCTATCTCGTAGCAGATGGCTGTACTGTAGTGGTATTTACCTACAGACATTAAAGATTGCGGGTTTTCTTTTGGTACGCTGAAAGTGAAATCTGGAATGTTTAAAAAGTTGAATAAATCTCTAAACTCGTTTTGCCATGGGATGTATTCACCGAATGGGACTAGGCGTTGTTTATGATAACTGGTTTTATTCGTTAAATTTAAAATTGAATTATGAATACGCCTACCTAAAAGGTGTTCAGGATCTGTTACTTTCATTGGAACGCCGCTAATTAAAGAGCCTCCGGCCTGTATTTGTTGATCAATTAAAGGCGAGAAATACGGATCTATATTATCGTACAAGCTTGGTATGGCGGTTTCAGGCCAGATGATCACACTATCGCCCAATAAAGGCCGAGTGATCTTATAATACTTATCTAGTATTTGAGCTAATTGATCACTTTTCCACTTGGTTTCTTGGGGGATGTTAGGTTGTACTATGCTGATTTTAATCGGATCACCTGAAAGGACAGTCCAATTACTAGGTAACGTATAGCTAATAACTAAGGCGCTGCTTAAGATGGCTACGCTAATCAAGCAATACTGCTTATTACGGCTGTGCAAGTATTTAGCAAAAGAGACACTGAAGGCAACAACGACTAAAGATAGCAGCCATATGCCCCCTATAGAAGCCAGTGGTGATAAAGGAGTATCAGTTGCCGCATAACCTAGGTAAAGCCACGGAAAACCGGTAAATAACCAACTACGCAGCCATTCAAATAGCAGCCATATGATGCTAAAGCTCAGTGCGGTGTAGCGTTGGCTGAAATATTTTTGATAGCACCAGGCTTGTATTAAAAACAGTAGTGCTAGCGCGGCACAAAAGGCAAAGGTAAGTAAAGCGGCGGGAATAGCGCTGGTATTGCCGTAAGTGTGAATACTTACATATACCCAAGAGACACCGCTACCAAAAAAACCTAAACCAAACAGCCAGCCTAAGCCCGCTGCTTTCTTAACACTTTGGTTGTTTAATAATAGGTAGAGTAAGCCAGGTGTTATAAGTGCAAATATCCAAAGGTCAAATGGTGCAAATGCTAAAGTGGTACTAGCGCCGCCTAGCAGCGCAAGTAATGCCTGTTTTCCCATAGATTAATCAGTAACTCTTTGTACTTGTAATAATCTAATCCGGCGATTTTCAGAAGAGAGTACTTTAAACTTGAAATCGTCAATGACGATCTCCTCGTCTTTTTGCGGTAAATGCCCGAAACGTTGGGTGACTATGCCACCCACGGTATCGAATTCGTAATTGTCGAATTTAGTGTTGAAGTATTCATCAAAATCTTCAAGTTCAGTGAGCGCCTTGACTAAAAAAGCATTGTCATCAAACGGTCTGATATTGCCCTCATCATCTATTTGATCGTGTTCATCTTCTATGTCGCCCACGATCTGTTCCAGAACATCCTCAATGGTGATTAACCCAGCAATCCCACCGTATTCATCCACAACGATTGCCAAGTGGCTGCGAGTGGCGCGAAATTCTTTTAATAGAATATTGAGTCTTTTGCTTTCAGGGATGAAAGCAACTTTGCGTAATTTATCTTGGACAGTGAACTCTGTATCGTCTTCCAATAACATAGGAAGTAAATCTTTGGCTAGAATGACACCGATGATTTCATCCGGATTTTTACCGACCACAGGAAACCTTGAATGAGCACTAGAAATTATAGTAGGAAGTAATTCCTTAAGGGTTTGGTCTGCTTCTACAATGACCATTTTTGAGCGAGGAACCATGATGTCTCGCACTTGAAGCTCAGCTACCTGCATGGCTCCTTGGATAATGGCTAGTGCTTCTGGATCTAGTAAATTATCCTCGGCAGCTTCTTGAATAACATCTAATACTTCCTGTTTTGTTTTTGGATCAAACGATAATGCTTGGGCGATACGCCCAAAGATACTTCGTGATTTTTCCGGTCGATCTTCGTTCATTGGTTCTTGAGCTCCAAGCTTAAGACTGTGTAGTTAATATTCTTTATAAGGGTCTGAAATGGATAACTTTGTGAGTATATCTCGCTCTAATTGTTCCATTTCTAAGGCTTCTTCTTCCTTTATGTGGTCGAACCCCAAAAGATGCAAGGTCCCGTGAATAATCATATGTGCCCAATGATCTAATAATTGCTTATTTTGTGCCAACGCTTCTTGTGAAACCACCACCGCACAAACGACTAAATCACCTAAAATTTCCGTTTCGGCTTCGACGCATTCTGGCATTTCAAACGGAAAAGAAAGGACATTAGTCGGTTTGTGTTTTCCCCGATAATCGCTGTTCAAAGTTTGGCTTTCAGCTTCGTCAACAATGCGTATACACATTGAAAAGTGCTGAGTGTATTGGGTTAGGGTAATATCTACCCAAGTTTGTATCTGCGCTTGAGTAGGGAGGCTGTCGCTATCAATTGCGTATTGTACTTCTAAATCAGTTGTCATCTATTTACGGCTAATTTGTGAGGAGGGTTAGAAGTTTTTAAGTCGTAACGATCATAAGCTTCAACAATATGCTGTACTAAATAATGTCTAACAACATCTTTAGAAGAGAAATAGTTAAAGCCGATTCCTTCAACGCCATCTAGTACTTCTGCTGCATGGCGTAACCCTGAAGGCGTGCCTTTAGGTAAATCAACTTGCGTGATGTCACCAGTGATAACGGCTGTTGTTCCAAAACCAATGCGCGTTAGGAACATTTTCATTTGTTCGCGGGTAGTGTTTTGGCTCTCATCAAGAATTACAAAAGAGTTGTTTAAAGTTCGCCCGCGCATATAAGCCAATGGCGCTACTTCAATTACTTGTTTTTCGATTAGTTTAGTGACGCGTTCAGAGCCGAGCATTTCAAATAAAGCATCATAGAGAGGGCGAAGATAAGGGTCCACTTTTTGTGCTAAATCACCGGGTAAAAAGCCAAGCTTTTCGCCTGCTTCAACGGCTGGGCGAACCAGTAAGATACGCTCAATTTCGTTACGCTCTAATGCTTCTACTGCACAAGCAACCGCAAGATAAGTTTTCCCGGTGCCAGCTGGGCCTATACCAAAGTTTATATCGTGAGATAAAATGCAACGTACATATTTTTGCTGATTAGGGCCACGTGGTTTAACCACTATTTTACGCGTTCTGATAACAATGCCAGCATCTGCTGAACCTTCAACAACGCTGTTATCTTGCTCTATGCCAGATTGTTGTAAGCATAAGTGAATTTGCTCTAGGTCGAGCTGTTTTCCTGTGCATGCTTCGCTATACAGCTGCTTTAATAACTCAACCACTTTAGCGGCTAAAATAGGCTCGCCCGTTACTTGAAAATCAATAGCGCGATTATTAATAACCACGTTAAGGCGTTTTTCTATAAGCTTAAGATGTTCGTTGTACTGGCCACAAAGACTAGCAAGAGCTGCTGTATCGCTGTGGGACAAAGTGAAACTTAATGATTCACTACTATTCAATAGGTGTCTCCTTTATCCAAATGTATGGCTAAATTATAGCATAGGTGGAACGCTGATTATGACTGATCATTACAGCAAGGTCATTGCTGTAATGTATGTGATCTGTAGCGAAATCAATGTTATGTTTAGTTTAAATTAAACATCTAAACTAAAAATTGCAATTCTCAATTCAAAATAAATATCAGTATTAATAATTTACAATTATTTATGCGTTAGCCGCTAAGGGTTGAAAGCCATCTAATTCAGAGCTCAGAAGTTTGCCAATCAATGAATTGGTATAAGCTTGTATTACTTCAATATCGGCAAATTTGCCAATCAAGCTTGGGTCGTCACAGCGAAAGTTAACCACTCTATTATTCTCAGTACGCCCTGAAAGCATGCCGGGATCCTTTTTAGAATAACTGTTTACCAAAATTCTCTGTTTAGAACCGACCATTTGACGGCTAATCAACTGTGCATTTTGCGTTATGCGGTCTTGTAATACACCTAGGCGCTCTTTTTTAGTTTCATCAGTGACAGAGTCAGGGATGTCAGATGCTGGCGTGCCAGGTCTGCGGCTATAGATAAAGCTGTAAGATATATCAAAGCCGATTTGATCGATGAGCTTCATTGTTTGCTCGAAATCAAATTCAGTTTCTCCAGGGAAACCTATAATGAAATCTGATGAGAAGCAGATATCTGGACGAATTTTTTTAATGCGACGCAGTTTAGATTTGTATTCAAGCACAGTATGGCCACGTTTCATTGCCATTAAAATGCTGTCTGAGCCTGATTGTACTGGTAAGTGAAGGTGGCTCACTAGCTCAGGTACTTGTGCATATACGTCAATTAATGAGTCGGTAAATTCAACAGGGTGAGACGTTGTAAAACGAATACGATCAATACCATCAATGGCAGCGACTGTGCGTATTAGCTCAGCTAAATCAGCAGTTTCGCCATCGTCTAATTCGCCTTGATAGGCATTTACGTTTTGCCCTAGCAAGTTAACTTCGCGTACGCCTTGCTCGGCAAGTTCAATACATTCTGCCATCACGCTATCGAGTGGGCGGCTAACTTCTTCTCCGCGAGTATAAGGCACAACACAAAAAGTACAGTATTTACTGCAGCCTTCCATTACAGAGACAAAAGCTTCAGCGCCGGTTGCAATAGGGGTAGGTAATACATCGAACTTCTCTATCTCGGGAAAGCTAACATCGACAACGCCTATTTGTCCTTGGTCGGTTAAATCGATCATCTCAGGTAGGCGATGTAAGGTTTGCGGACCAAAAACCATATCGACAAAAGGCGCGCGTTTAAGTACTTTTTCGCCTTCTTGGCTAGCAACGCAGCCGCCGACACCAATCTTTATGTTAGGATTTTTATCTTTAAGTTTACGCCATCTTCCCAGCTGATGAAAAACTTTTTCTTGCGCTTTTTCTCTAATAGAACAAGTGTTTAACAATAATACATCGGCGTCTTCAGGTCGGTCAGTTAATTCTAATTCGTGGCTTTCGCCTAGTAAATCGGCCATGCGTGAAGAATCATATTCATTCATTTGACAACCGTGGGTTTTGATAAATAACTTTTTCGCCATCGTGCACCTTGCTCTATCTTGTTGCTATTAGCAGTGTGCTAATAAACTGTATTAAACTTATTGTTATCGCCAGAAATTCATTGCACCTACTTAAATTTGAGGTGTGTGAGCCGGCGATATCTGAATTTATTGATTACTAACCATGCATGCTAAATAATACCAATATCAGCAATAGCGGATGTTGACTAAAGCTCATTTTAACACTCTGTTGTTTGAATATTGAAATTCAATCATTAATTGAGCAGATTATACTTCGCTTGATGATTTATAGCTATTTTGCCGGCTAAAATATATTGCATTAGCTAGCGCTATACTTGTAATAAATAGTGCTGGCCCCAATTGAAGGGGTATCTATTAACTGTTGAGAGTGTGTTATGGCAAAAGATGATGCTATCTACCGTGTAACTTTTATCAATCAAGATAAAGTCGTAGAAGTTTTTGTGAGTCATGTTTACCAAAGTGACATTTGGGGGTTTATTCAACTGGAAGGTTTTATCTTTGGGCAGCGCTCAGAGTTACTGGTTGATCCCGGGGAAGAAAAGGTTAAGCAGTTATTTAACGAGGTGATCAGCTCTTTTATTCCATCTCAGTCTATTTTGCGTATTGACGAAGTTGAAAGATCTGGCGTGGCCAAACTAACAGAAGTAAAAGGTAATCTAGCGCATTTTCCTATGCAGCCACCGCCGCGAAAAAACTAAATAATTCAGCAATAAGGTTTAGTTTTAGCTAAGCCTTATTGTGGTTAAATTGCTCTGCAATACGCTTTCTTAGTGACAGGCAATATTGTAATACCATGATAGAACTATTGTTATCATGCTCTTTGGTTAATCCGAGCAATTATTATCAATAATTAAATACAGTTTTGACTGGCTTGGTTGTTAAGTAAACGATTGCCACTGGCTGTTTCAATGCTACCGTCCATGAAAATCAACTCTACTTCATCCAGGCTTATGCACTGCACGTCTTTATTTGCCCAAGTATTGGTCCAAATCGTACTTTTAGTTTGCCCTGGTATAATTGGCCCAGCAAGACGAACATAAGCACTGTCACGTACCCCTTTTTTAGGCTTAACACTGCTACCTTTACTGTTATAAGCGGTTAGCTTAAATCTAGCGTAGTTGTAATCTGCTTGAGCGATGTTCTCAAAATTTATTCTAACCCCAATTGAGCGTTTTGAAGATGACACGACAGGAAGAGCATCCGCAATGATCAGTGGTGGGCTAATGACAGCGACCGCTACTTTTTCTTTTTTTTGCGCGCAACCTACCACCGTGACAGCTAATATTGACAGTAGAGTATATTTCCAAATCTTCATGTTGCTTCCTTGTGATATAAAATTGTAATTATGCTTATATTATATGTCATAGATTAAGCTGTGAACAGAAGGGCTTTTACCGATTATTGATAATCCCTTTAATTACTTTTAACTAACTACTGCTAATAGTGTTTTATTAGGTTTTCCGGGAATTTCCCTCGCGAGTTTAGGTACTAAATAACCCGGTAGTTCTCGTTGCAATTCAATCACAAGTTGCTGAGCTTGTGTATCGCTTATGTCAAAGTGTGCAGCCCCTTGAACGGGATCTAACACAAACAAATAATATGGCAGAGCTCCGGCTTTAAAAGAAGCAGTGTGCAGTGCTTTTTGCAACGCAACACTGTCATTTATTCCTTTAAGTAATACCGCTTGGTTTAACACAGTAACATCAGCAGCTCGCAGTTTTGCTAGCGCTTGCTTCACTGTGTCATCAAATTCATTGGCATGGTTGGCATGGATAACTAAAACGGTTTGCAAGTGTGTATTACGCAACATTTCACAAAGGTCAGTCGTAATTCGCTGTGGAATAACTACCGGTAATCTACTGTGAATACGTAAACGTTGTAGTTGCTTGATTGCAGATAAATCGTTGATAAAACTGTTGAGCCTCTTGTCTGAAGTTGCTAAGGGGTCACCGCCTGAAAAAATCACTTCTTCAATGCTCGGGTCAGCTTTAATATAATCAAGAATTTTTTGCCATTGGCTAGAGCCAACTTTATTTTTGGTGTAAGGGAAGTGGCGCCGAAAGCAATATCGACAATTGATGGCACAAGCGCCGCTTAAGGTGATTAGTACTCTATTTTTATATTTGTGAATTAGGCCTGTTATTTGATTCGCTGCTGCTTCTTGTAAAGGGTCAGTACTGAACCCTGCAATATGCTCTAATTCACGTGGGTCAGGTAACACTTGTCGTAATAGCGGATCGTGAATATTACCTTTTTGCATGCGCTGGGCATAAGGTAATGGCACTTTTAAGGCAAACTGCTGATCGGCAAGATCAGAGAAGGGGAGCTGCTCAGGTTCTAGCTGTAGGTATGCGCATAAACTTTTAAAGTCACTGATACAATGGCTTAATTGGTGTTGCCAATCTGCAGTTGAATTAAGTTGAACGGTGGTTATGTTGTTTTCGCTAATTATCACTAAGAAGTCTTCAATAAGTATGGGTGATTATCTTTGCAGAGCTATTATCAAACAGCAAACCAAAAAAAGTAAAATGTAGTAGAGCAGAATATTTATGCCTGCATTGTGCTTTCAACTGGAATAACTGTCAAATAACCACAAATATATTTCTCTTTGTAGTAGAATGCTGGGCATATATTTCCCAATTATTTTTGAAGTAGAGAAAATCAATGTCATATTCAGCGAATCAGCTTAAAAACGGTTTAAAAGTAATGATCGACGGTGATCCTTGTTCTATGCAGCAAGTTGAATTTGTCAAGCCAGGAAAAGGACAAGCTTTTACTCGTGTAAAAATGCGCAACTTGTTAACCGCCCGTGTTTGGGAGCGTACTTTTAAGTCCAACGAATCTTTGGAAGCTGCTGATGTAGTTGAAAGAGATATGGAATATTTATACAGCGACGGAGAAATGTTCCACTTTATGGTGCCTGTTACTTTTGAACAGTATGCTGTTGAAGCAAGCGCCGTTGGTGATAGCTCTAAGTGGCTGAAAGATAACACTACATGCATTATTACATTATGGAATGATCGAGCAATTGTGGTTACTCCTCCAAACTTTGTAGAGTTGGATGTTACTGAAACAGACCCTGGCCTAAAAGGTGATACAGCACAAGGTGGGTCTAAGCCTGCGACATTAAGTACTGGCGCGGTTGTACGTGTACCATTATTTATTGAGCAAGGCGAAATGCTTAAGATAGATACTCGTACTGGTGAGTATGTAAGCCGCGCAGCTAAATAATTAGTAAATAAGGTAAGTTTAATCTCAGCTTAGAAGTAGAACTAAGCTAGTTATTGATACTTTAGCCGTAAACACTTAAAAACAAGACCCGTTAAGGTCTTGTTTTTTTTAATCTATTAGAAAGTAAATTTGCTGTGAATACAGAACATTGGCGGCCCAACGCTACAATTGAAACCCTTAAGCAGCGCGCTGCAATTTTGGCCAATATTAGAACTTTTTTTAGCCAGCGATCTGTCTTGGAAGTAGATACACCGGTGCTCTCGTCTGCTGCAGTGTGCGACCCTTTCATCGATGCTATGACTGTTGAATATCGACATTTTCCCAGTGATGACGCCCAGCATTATTATTTACAGAGCTCTCCCGAATATGCCATGAAGCGCTTGTTAGCCGC
>JBALXS010000007.1:15960-85385 GCA_036960485.1 Oceanospirillaceae bacterium | reverse complement strand
ATAGTGATTCTTCAGTATGATTTTTATAGGCTATACAGAGCTTCCCAAAAGCTATAAACACATTTTTTTTACATCCAGGGAATTATGATTAAGAAACATTCAGTCTTGATCAGATTGGTAAATATTAAAAATGATGCAGCCTTTATCATAGATATAACTAAGCTATTTTCGGTATTATTTTAATGCTTTAGATAATGATGACTGGCCGTCCTCTAATAGTGAATAATATGAATAGAAATTTATACCTCAGCCTTTTGCTCCTTGTTGTAGCGTTAGCTCTGCCTTTTGGATCGATTACTTTGCAATTGGCCACTTCAAAATGGCCCATCTTTTGGCAGATAAGAAGTTTTTTGATCAATTATAGCGGTATAGTGACCATGATCTTAATGTCTTTAACCGTAATTCTCTCGGTCAAGCATTGGCCGATGGAGAAATGGCTACGCGGGCTAGATCAGCAATACCGGTTACACAAGTACCTTGGGATCATCACAACTATTTCTGCATTCATGCATTGGTTAAGTTTTCTAAGTGACGACATCGCAATGGAGCAAGGCTATATTATAACCACTGATGAAAAATATCCTTTTTGGAAATTAATTGAATTCATGGGTGACCCTGCACAATTTATCGGAGAGTGGGCTTTCTATCTTACGTCTGCTTTTGTGCTTATAGCATGGCTTAAATACTTCCCTCATCGTTTCTTTCAGTATAGCCACAAATTCATTCCTTACATTTATTTGTTATTAGTTATACATATGTTGATTTTTTTAGATTCTCAGCTGTGGTTATCGCTTCCAGGTCTAGTACTTGCAACCACAGTGCCATTGGCAAGCATTGCAAGTTTATTAACTATTTTTGATTTAAACGGCAAAGCTAACCGAAGCCACGCGGTTATAGAAGAGATAGCCCCTTATCAAAATGGGGTAAAAGTAACGATGCGCTCAACTAGCAGTATACAATCATATCGTTCTGGGCAATTTGCTTTTGTTGGCTTTGATAAAGACGAGCGAGCCCATCCATTTAGCCTAGCATCCAAAAACATTAAAGAAGGCCTTATGCATTTTTTAATTCAAGCAAATGGTGATTATACAAACACTCTTACAGGTAGCTTAGAATTAGGGCAAACTGTAGAGTTGGAAGGCCCTTATGGCTGTTTTGATTTTGACGATCAAGCTAAGCAGCAAATTTGGGTCGCAGGCGGTATTGGAATCGCGCCATTTATGGCTGCCTTAGAAGACCTCAAGCACAATAAACATGTTGATCTTTTTTACACTTACAATTCACCCAATGACAGTTTGCTTACTCAGTTAAAGGAACGCGCGCACCAAGCAAATGTAACTTTACATTTAATTAATACCAATAATAGTTCTTGGCTAACCCCCAAAGATGTACTGGCAGTTGTGAAGGACATTTGCGAGTGTAGCGTTTGGTACTGCGGTCCACTGTCACTTGGAGAAAAATGTGAACAAACGTTCTATAAAGCAAAATTACCTAGAGGTTCATTCCATCGAGAGCTGTTTGATTTTCGATAAAAATCTATTGTAAAAGAACAGCCACGCATTACGCAAACAACGTATTTACCTACTCTAAAACGCAGATCAAAGCAACACGGATGTAGCTATGATCACAAGGTCATCTTCAGTCAATCTTAGCCTTGCCACCAAAAAGTGCTGCTAGCCTGCTAGATTGAATTAGTTCTATGTTATTTTTTTGAGCATAATCAAGAGCAGAAGCTAAGACATCGCCCAGTGTCACATATAAACATCCCATTGCTTCAGCTTTATTTCCAACAGCAACCAATAATTTCAAAGGCTCTATTCCAGTTTTAGCCGCTTTAAATCCCCTTATTAGGCAGCTACAGTTTCTACTAATCAGCGCCACTACTTTTGAGTTCAGCAACTTCGTAGTTACTTTTTGCATTACCAATTCTATGCGTATTTTTTATCCTAGAGAGGGAGCAGATACCTCATTTAAGATAGCGGTGATAACAAGGTTCCAACACAACTCATTAGCCATTTCGCCAGCGTATAACCAAAGACATGGCCAGCTCAAACTCACAATCAATAGGAGCATCCATTGATTCTTAAACCCTCTTTTTTATCTTTACATCAATATAATCCCAAAGCATTAATTAATACTCCGCTGAGAATAAAACCACCGCCTATTAATGCGCCTCACTAAATCCGCTAATTACATTCGTAACATTATGACCGAGTGCCGCAAAAGCATAGCCGCCTTCCATCACAAAATGAGTCGGTAAACTACATTGTGCTATTAATGCTCCCATCTTTAAATAATCTTCAGTGCGTAATTTAAAACCGCCGACGGGATCGTCAATATAAGTATCAACCCCTAGTGAAATCAATAATATATCTGGTTGATACTCAGCAATTTTTGCAAGTGCGAACTCTAACTGCACTGCATATTCAGCAAACTCGGTACCTTTATCCATTGCGAGATTCAGGTTAAAACCCTCCCCTGCAGCTGCGCCTGTTTCTTGTGGATAGCCCATTAAAAATGGATATTCTGCTTTTGGGCTTGCATGTAATGATACAAAGAACACATCATCGCGTTCGTAAAATACCCGTTGGGTGCCATTTCCGTGATGATAATCTACATCTAAAATAGCCACCTTACTTTTGCCAGCATCAAGATACGCTTGTGCTGCTATGGCAACGTTATTTAGATAGCAATATCCTCCGGCTAAATCTTGAGAAGCATGATGCCCAGGTGGGCGGCACAAAGAGAATACGCTTTTCTCTCCTGCCAGAATTAAATCAACCCCGGTTAATGCAACATTTACAGCACTGCGAATAGCTTTATAAGTTCCCTCTACAAATGGCACACAAACATCAAAAGTGTAGTAAGCCAGCATTGAGTGCACACAAGCATTGGGATGTTGCGCCATGCCTCGCATACCAAAGGTGTAGGCGGTTGCAAAGCTATCTGGCCCAAACTCGGCTTTCCATAATGGGTAAGCGCTTTCTAAAAAATTCACAAAATCCGCATCATGTATTTTATAAACAGCGGTTAAATCATATTGCTGTGCTTTGATTAAATCGTTGAAGCCTGCTTTTTGCAGGGCCTGTAAAATCAAATCAATACGCTCTGGTGTATCTGACATTGGAATCATTTTGTCATAGCGCATTTCTTTTGCACCAGCATGTTGCTGATGTTCATCACAGTGGATCAATTTCATGCTACTTGCCTCTCCTATCTAATATCATCTAGCTAATATAACCTAGCTAATTTATCTAAAAATCACTTTAAATATATTATCTAGGCTATTATTTTACATCCGGTTATTATAAAAATTTTCATTAACACCTAACCTATTTTACTAATTTGCAGGCGCTGCCAAGCTTGGCAAAATCTGTCCGCTATGATGGCAATAATCGCCATACCTATGCCTGCAACCATACCAATTCCAAAATCGCCTTTACTCAGCCCGATATACACTTGCTGACCCAGCCCATTAGTACCCACTAAAGCTGCTATCACTAACATCGCAATGCCATACATAATCGATTGGTTAAGCCCTAACATGATGTTAGGTAGTGCTAATGGCAGCTTGACTTGGAAAAGCATTTGCAGCGGCGTTGTACCTATCGCTGTCGCCGCTTCAATCACCTGTGGAGAGACGCTGCGCAAACCATATTCTGTATAGCGAAACGCGGGTACGTAAGCGTAAGAAACAATCGCCAGTAGCGCGGTAAACTCGCCAATTTTGAACAACATGACAATCGGGATAAGCAAAACAAAGGGAGGCAATGTTTGCAATGCATCATTGATAGGTCGCATAAAGTGCGAAAATGGCCGATAAATTGCTGCGAGCGTACCTAAAGTTGTGCCTAATAAAACAGATAGCGAAACCGCTACAACGCAAAGGTAAATAGATAGCATTGCCTTATCCCAACTGCCTGATACTGCTAAAAAAGCTAACCCCAAAAAGCTCCCTAGTGCTAAACGATAACCTCCTAATTTAAAGCCTAAATATGAAATAAGCGCTATAAATGCGATCCAGGGGAAATCAATTAAACCGATATAAAAGACCATTGCGCATGTCACTAGGCAAATCGCGGGCTTTGTTTTTCCTAAATACCAAAAGTAGCTACTGGCCAGCATTATTGTTAATACATATAGTGCACTGTGCCAAGGCTGTAGCGCGAACCCCCAAGTAAAAGGGCTAATCGCTTGATCAAGACCAATTTTCAAAGGCAACATGATAAAAAACAAACTGTTATTTTTGAAGCTAGTCATCTCTCCTCTAAAAGTACTAATGAACCAATTAATAGCATTGTTCAAGGGCGTTGCTAAATCAGCAATCCACATTTCAGGCCATTGGCTAAACATTGGTGCTAGCCAAACAATAAAGATGCAAACACTGATAGAGCAACAAAATACTATGAAGCTAGTGTGCTTTGCCAACCTTGCGGTTTCTTTAGACATAGTGTGAGAAGACAACTGCTTATACGCGAAACCTGCGGTAATTCGATCTAAAATCATTGCCAATAATACAATGACTAAGCCTGCCACTAAGCTTTCTCCAAACTGCGCCTTGCGCATGGTTGATAGCACTTCCCAACCAATATCTGCAGTGCCACCAATAATAGAAGCGATGATAACCATGCTAAGAGAAGCCATAGTTGTTTGGTTAACGCCTAGTAAAATTTGCTTAAGCGCCGAAGGGTATCTGACTAAACAAAAAAGCTGCACAGGCGTTGCACCAGACATTAGCCCCGCTTCAATGACCTGCTGATCAACGGCTTTTAATCCCACTAAGGTATTACGAACCATCGGTGCAAATGCAAATAAAACACTGGCGATTAAGCCGACAACTGGGCCAAAACCAAATAATAATAATATAGGTAAAAGATAAGCAAACGCAGGAATAGTTTGGGCGATATCTAACAACGGCAAGAGTATTTTCTCAAATCGCGGTGATGCAAACCCTATCACCCCTAGAAAAAATCCTAAAAGCACCGCCATCGGCACCGAAATCAATACTAATGCGAGGGAGTTCATGCTGGCTTCCCATAAACCAATAGCGACGACGTATAGCAAACTGGCAATAGTAAATAGGGCAAGCTTAAACCCCGATGCTTTATAAGCGATAAACCCAACACAATTGATCACTAACAACCAAGGCAACCACTGCAACAACTGTCTTATCCATTGCATCGGGTGAATTAGCAGTGCCGCTGCGGCTTTAAAGCCATGCTCGGTGTGTTCAACAAACCAATTCATGGCTAAATTCAAGGCACTTACAAAAGGTAATTGCCAATGTTGTGGGTAATCCTTGATCCAACTAAATTGCGAGCTGAGTAATAAACTAATAACAACTAAGCTCAATAACCAAAACCAGTTCAATTTAAAGTAAACATTTAACTTGTTGGCTTTAAATCCTTTATTCGATTTTTTTTGTTTATTCTGGTGATCTTGATTATCGATGGTTATTGCCGATTCAGCCATGCTAAAGCTCCGCCGTGACAGTTTCACTTGCAAACTGATGTGCCGGTGTTTGGGTCTGCGTATCAGCCAATGCTTGTATAATTGAGCGGGGTGTTACTATACCGATAGCTTTAAAGTGTTGATCTACTACTGTAAAGGCGCTTACATACGTGCTGAATTTAGCTATTAATGCTTCTAAGGGCATGTTTGCAGCCACTGCTTCTAGCGATGGATTCGCTGGCAAATCTTGCGTATCGATAGCTTGCATACATTGGTGCGCTTGAAGAATTTTTATACGCGGTACTTCTTGTGTAAACTTGGCAACATACTCATCGACTGGATTTAAAATAAGCGCTTGTGGTGTGTCTATTTGAACGATTTTTCCATCGCGCATAATGGCAATGCGATCAGCAATGCGCAACGCTTCTAAAAAATCGTGGGTGATAAATACGATGGATTTATGTAATGTTTTTTGAATACGTAAAAACTCATCTTGCATCTGTTTACGTATTAAAGGATCTAAGGCGCTAAATGGCTCATCTAAAAACCAAACATCGGGCTCTACTATTAACGACCTTGCTATGCCTACACGCTGTTGTTGCCCGCCGGACAACTGCTTAGGATAACTATTTTCTCGTCCTTTTAGGCCCACTAAATCAATGACATTTTGTGCTTTAGCCAATCTTTCTTTAAGCGGTATTTTCTGTAACTTTAAAGGAAAGCAAATATTATCGAGCACTGTTAAATTGGGTAAAAGCCCAAAATTTTGAAATACCATACCCATTTTGTGGCGGCGTATCTCGATTAATTCCTTAGCAGATTTCGCTAACAAATCTTCACCATCAAGCAATACTTGACCAGAATCTGCATCTACTAAGCGTGATAAGCATCTGATGACAGTTGACTTTCCAGATCCCGACAATCCCATGATGACAAATATCTCACCAACATGTACATCAAAACTTACATCGATGGCCGCTGGCAAATGATTTTTTGCGGTGATTTTTGCAGTTAACTGCGTTACATTCTCAGTGCGACCGCTATCTTCAAAAAACTGCTTTGGCTTATCGCCATATACTTTCCACAAGTTTTTGCACGACAACTTAATCGCCGTTTCAGCAGTACTGGGAGCTACCTTAAATAGCTGTTTTTCATTTTCAGTGGCGAGGACTGAAGCGGATGACATGGTAGATTCCTTTTTTGAATGAGCCTTAGAATTTGCTAAATTTCACGTTGATAAAAAAGCGCAAGCCTTAAGTTAATATGTTTTAGCAACGCCAAGAATTTAATCACTTGAGGTTACAAGCTTGAACACGGTTAACTCAGGCTACGCAAATTATCTACTTACTCACAGTATTACTTGATCCACGTCTTCCAGACAGCTTGGTTTTTAAGCATCCATTGGTTTACCACACTTGATAACTTTTCACCTTTTTGGTCAACCGCTAAAATCATGCTATTTTGCTCAGCATTACTCAATGTAAAACGCTTTAAAAATGCTGCAGCGGCAGGCCATTTTTGCGGCAATAGACTAGAAACGATTTTACTTACTTTGGCTTGATTGAAACCACAGGCAGTGTCTTTACTTTGATCTTCTTCAACACACTCCCCTTCAATTGAGTTCCATTCAACCCATTTAGGATCTATCTCGGTGAACATCCAATGCGGCTGCCAAAACATCATTAAAATTGGCTCTTTTGCGGCAAACGCGCTTTTAAGCTCCGCTATCATCGCCCCCTCACTACCTCCAGCGACCGGTGTAAACGGTAATCCAGTTCCTGCAACAACATCTTTAGAACGTGTACCCCAATCAGCTGGGTACGTTATTAAGCGACCATTGGGAAAGGTTTCAGCAGTTGCAAATGCTTGCGCGCAATCATAAAGCGCTTTATAGCTTGGTAAACCTGGGCATTTCTCTTCCATGTAAGCTGGGTATATCCAGCCTTCTTTTGGATCTAAGCCTAACTCACCTAAAATCACGATATCGCCAGAATCTACCGCTTTTGTATAAGCCTGCGTAATGCTGTTATCCCACACTTCTGGATTAGCGTGTAATTCCCCTTGGGCCAGGGCGATAAACTGCGGCAAACCACCGGCGGTAACTAACTCAACGGTATAACCCATTTTACGTAAAATAGCGGCGGCGATATTGGCTGACAAGTGCTGACCAGTCCATTCATTTACCGCTATCTTTATAGGATCTTGAGATTCGGGAACAGCAGCGTATGAGGCACTGGATAACAGGCTGATGGGCAAACTCAGTGCGGCGGCAATCGCTATACAGCTTAATATCTTCTTCACAATTAAATTCCTCAGTTATTGTTATTTTTGTACTAGTTAGTGCTCATCCTGAAACGGGGTCGTCACGAGAGCGTCTCAATGATTCAAGATACGTACGACTAGAGATGGGCGTTTGGTTACTCCAAACAACTAGATCTAGTCGTGAGTAGATTGAGTTAGTGAGGCGTTCGCAGTAGACATCCGTTTCTGGATGGGCACTATTTATCGACTGGCAAGTATTGCCTGTTTTAAGTTTTCTCGATCATTTGCATAGTTGTATTTAATGTCGTTTGAACGCTGGCAATTCTGCCAATTCTCATCCCCAAGAATTGGCGCATCCTCAATACACATCAACGTTTTACCTAAAATCATATCCGCAGCTCGCTCTGCCAGCATAATTGTAGGTGCGTTCAAATCTCCTGCGGTTGCCTGCGGCATTATCGATGCATCAACCACACGCAGACCCGTTACACCTTGTACTTTACATTCAGGATCAACTACCGCTTGCTCATCACTGCCCATTCGGCAGGTGCCACAAGGGTGATAGGCGCTTTCTACATTTTGTTTAATGAATTCATCGATTTGCGCATCGCTTTGGCACTGTTTGCCGGGTGCTAACTCCTGTGCGCGAAAAGGATCAAAAGCGGCTTGGGAAAAAATCTCACGCGTCAGACCAATACAAGTACGCATATCTTGCCAATCTCGCTCGTCAGTTAAATAGTTGAAACAGACTTTAGGCAAACTGTGTGGGTCGTTATCTCGTAATCTAACCCAGCCTCGGCTATGCGCGCGCTTAGTACCAACATGCACTTGGTATCCGTGTGTATTGGCCATGCTTTTGCCATCATAGGAAATGGCTAACGGTAGAAAGTGGAACTGAATGTCGGGATATACCACCCCTGCTTTACTGCGAATATGTGCACCGCTTTCAAAATGATTAGTGGCACCTAAACCACTACGATTGATTAACCAACGAGCACCTATCCAGGCTTTGGATAATGGGTTCATCGAATTATATAAAGACACGGGTTGTTTACATTGCTGTTGTAAATAAATTTCCAAATGGTCCATTAAGTTCTCACCAACTTGCGGTGCATCTTTAACAATGGGTATCTGTAGATCTAATAATTCTAATACAGGGCCTATGCCTGAACGTTTTAATATCACCGGTGACATAATCGCCCCTGCACTGAGAATAATTTCTTTACTTACCAGTGCTTGATAATATTTACCCGCCTTTTGAAAACGCACCCCTACAGCGCGCTTATCTTCAAACACAACACGCTCTACCAGTGCCTTGTTAAGCACGGTTACATTGCCCTTTTTCTGTGCTGGCCTTAAATATGCCACCGCAGTGCTACAGCGTTTACCATTGCCGACCGTCATTTCCATCGGCCCGAATCCTTCGTGCTGTCGCTGATTCATGTTACTGCTTAAAGCATATCCAGCTTGCCCCCCGGCATTGATAAACGCGTGATAGAGCGGATTTCTCTCCGATCCTCTAGTAACTTTCAAAGGACCTTTTTTCCCTCTTAATGCCCCTCCGCCATTAACATTCTCAGCCCTTTGAAAATAAGGTAATACATTTGACCAATGCCAGCCTGTGGCTCCTAATGCGCTCCATAGCTCATAATCAATAGGGTTACCTCTGACATAGCACATACCATTAATCGAGGAAGAGCCACCTATGCCTTTACCCCTTGGCAAATTCATTACCCGGCCATTTAGGCCAGGTTCTGGCTCAGTACTCATCCCCCAATTAAAGCGCTTAGAGTTCATTGGAATGGATAAGGCAGTCGGCATGCTGACAAAAATAGAATTGTCATCACCGCCAGCTTCTAGCACTAATATTTTTAAACTACTTTCTTCACCTAAGCGCTTTGCTAACACACACCCTGCTGATCCGGCGCCAATGATAATGTAATCAAAGATCCCTGCCGCCATGTAGTTTTTTTGCATTTTTAAGCCTTCTGCTAGAGTGTGTAATCGAAAGGTTTTAGTCGTTTGCTTAGTCATTATTAGGCTGCATCAATCTATTTCAGCCAATGATTGCATAATATTTGAGCATCTCTTCTGTTTGCTTCCAGTAGCCCTTAAACCCTTTAGGTAATAAAAAAGCATCCCCTTTAGCATAGGTTTCACTAAAAGTATCGTTCTCGAGTGTGACACTGCCTTCCAGCACATACATAAACTCATCACATGGGTAGGCTTCGTAATATTCTGTATAAGGGCTAGAGCGCCAAATCCCCGCTTTTAACTTATGCTCAGGATTTTCGTAATACACATGATCAGCGCCCTTAGGCTGCCCATCAATCAAAGTAGCCGTTTCTAAATCGAGGTTGGGGGTTTGCATCCAGCCCGCAGGACCTTGTGCTGATAATTTAACAGGGTTTGACATTTGGGTTTCCTTAAAGCTAATTTTGCCTAGATACTAACGCTAAAAATATCCACTTGGGAAACGAAAAAATATCCACCAGCGTAACTTTAAGTTACTCTATGGTGCTTTTAACAGATCTGAATAGATAAAAAATAGTTAAACAGCTCGGTAGTAAATACCTAAATATCTGCACTTTCAGAAGGATTCGATACTATGCGCAAACGACAATCGCTAACTGCTTTACGTGCTTTTGAAGCTGTAGCGCGCCATAAGAGTTTCACCAAAGCCGCCCAAGAACTCATTGTTACGCGCCCTGCTATTAGCAAACAAGTGAGATTGTTAGAAGAAAATTTACACTGCCAACTACTCACTCGCACTAATAATTCAATCGAATTAACAACCACAGGGATAGAGCTGTTTAGTGGTTTACGCCAAGCATTTGACCTTATCGCCGCAACTACTGAAAGAATCAGCTCGCGCTCTAAGGAGGATACAAAAATAAAAATATTAGTTGAACGAGACTTTGCTTCTTCTTGGTTAGCAGAACGTGTTGGTCAGTTCCTGTTAAAGCACCCTGGCATATCCGTTGAAATAACCGCTGATCAAAATGATCAGCTACAGTTAGAAGAAAATTTTAACTTCCGTATTTTTTACGGCGACAAACAGCACTCCGAGTTTTTTAAACAGCAGCTACTTTGCCATTGGATTGATATTCCACTGTGTACACCACAATATTCGCAGACGCATATATGCCCGAATAACAATTTAAACAAAGCACACTTTTTGATCGATAGGAACTATCATCCTTGGCTGGATTGGTTTCATTATTCACAACAGGCAGCCCCCAAAAAACTCGATCCACAAACCACTTATAATGAAACTACTTTGTGTTTATATGCAGCGCTTTCAGGGGGAGGAATAACCATTGGGGATAGCATATTAGCTTTTAACGCAATGTCTCAAGAGCGCTTAATACCGCCTTTTAAAATAGGCGTTAAAAGTGATGACGCTTACTGGATACATACACCTAAGGAGAATACGCGCACCAAAGCTGAACAGGCATTTGAATACTGGTTATTAAATACTATGCAAGACTACCAACAGCAAGTGATGGCGTATTTTGAGGCCCAATCCATTAGTATTATTGAACGCTAAAATAGACTTTCGCATAGCTAATGACACCCATCTATCAAGTACTCTCTGTTTCGATCTTTGTAGTATTGATGACGTACACTATATTTGTGAGTAATCACGCGTTTTAAGTTGTTTGTTGGCGCTGATAAAAGCCTTGTGTAATGAACATTAATGCAGGTATGTTCATTAGTAATCCGTAGCTCAAAGGCAGTATTGCTAATTCTGGTTGATGTAGTATAGCTAGTGCAATGAAAATTCCAGTGCCTGCGTTTTGAATGCTAACTTCTATCGCTAAAGTCTGTTGGGTTTTAGTGTCAAACTTAAACAACCAGGTCACGAAGTTGCACGCAACTAAAGCCAATACACACAGTAAAATACAGATATAGAATACTTGCCATGCCTGTTGCTGCAATTGAGTCCATTGCTGAAACACTAACAGTGCGATGAGACTAAATAATAACAATGCTGATATGTTTGAAACGACTGATTGGTACTTAATAGTCCATGTATGATTATGCTTGTGTAACAACATACCTATTGCGATAGGTAGTAATGTGACGATAATCAATTGCATCCAAGTCTTAAAAACTGGTAGTTCAATCATAGTTTCAGAACTGGATAATAAGCCTAGCTGCCAACTTAAACTGATAGGTAAAATGAAAGGTGTAATAATACTGATAATAGCTGTTAGAGTGACAGATAAAGCGGCATTACCACCGCTGAGATGAGCAATAATGTTAGAGGTAGCTCCACTGGGACAAGCGGCTATAATTATTAGCCCAACAGCGCTGCTATATTGCAAACTAGTAAATTCCCCAGTGCTAATAATGATTCCCCAAGCAATTAATGGCAATGCTATTAGCTGCAAAGAAACGCCAATGATGACTGCCTTTGGAAAAATCAAAACTTGCTTGAAATCCGAGATCGCTAGCGAGAGGCCCATACTAAACATCATAAGCGCTAAACATATGGGTAATACTACCTGACTAATCAATACGTTATCCATCATACAACAGTTTTAATACAAAGCGGCGATTATAGACTGATAAAGTAAACAGTAGGAAATTAAAATAAACATAAATTCAATCTTATAAATCAACTCCCCCTATCCATCACTCTTTAGTATAACGCCTGTGGAACTAACCATGACTAATGTAGTACTATTCTCCTCAAATCAAATAACTAAAACTCTCTTTTGTATCTATATCGCTTGGCTAGGAGCAATTAATGACATCATCTACTTTGTTTTATGTACATGACCCAATGTGCAGCTGGTGCTGGGGCCACCGCCCTCAATGGCAGCTTTTACAGGCAGCTTTACCCAACTCTGTTGTCGTGAAAAATGTGGTAGGTGGCTTAGCGCCAGACAGTGACGAGGTTATGCCATTAGCCCAACAACAAGCCATTGCTGGTTACTGGAAAAACATTGAAGGATTACTTGGTACGCTTTTTAATCACGATTTTTGGCAAAAAAACTCCCCACGCCGCTCAACTTATCCTGCATGCCGAGCTGTCATTGCCGCGCGCTGGCAAAACGCTGAAGAGCAAATGATATTGGCCATACAAGAGGCTTATTATCTAAAAGCGAAGAACCCATCCGACAATAAAACACATATTGTATTAGCTGCTGAGCTCGGCCTTGATGCTGCAAAGTTTGAAGCAGACCTCAAAAGCCAGAAGTTAGAGCAAGCTTTCATTGAAGAGTTAAACTTTGCGCATAACTTACCTATCAACGGTTTTCCAACAATGGTGTTAGAGCACCAAGGTGCAGTGTATGTTATACCGTTGGATTATAAAGATCACCGTGGTGCTTTAACAACAATCAACGAAATTATCGCTAACTGATCTTTTAAATATCAGTGAGTGCTTAACCGGTTTCTAGCATAGCGCTAGTCATCGGTTAGTTTAGCTTTATCGCTATTGCCCTGCACTTGAACAGATAACTGAGTATTAAAACCAAAATCCCCACATTACAATATTTTATAGATTCAAATCCGACGCGGTTGAGTTTTCAGCAGTAAGGCTGTCAAAGACACTACTATCATTCAGTACTTTCGCTAAAATCATCATCCCTTCTAATAACGCTAATAATTGAATTGCTTTAACTTTAGCGGCTTCGATAGTCATACTTTTTTCTTCAATAAATACTTGTTGTAGCCAGTGTATGTTCAATTCAAAAAATCGTTTAATTTCCAGCTTTACTTGCTCTGGCAAAGAATCTGACTGTGCACCTAATAAACCACATAAGCACATTTGATTATCTTTTTCTAACGCTCCTTTAAACATATTAATATATAAATCAATACAACTAGTATTTTGTAAGCTGGCTTTTTCATCGTCCAATGACGCTAAGAACACATTAGTATATTGATGCGCTAATTGTGCTCCTAAATCACCTTTGGTCCGAAAATAATAATGAACGCTTGAGCTTTTAATTCCAATTTCGTCTGCCAACTCTCTAAAGCTAAAGTTACCATAACCACCTGCTCTTACTTTGTTTTCAGCGAGTGTTAGTATTTGAGATTTTTTATTCATAAGTCAGCCATCTTATGCAAATGATCAATGATATCTGCAGATTCATACATCCAGGATTGTTGCTTCTTTTTAGTGATTTTTAAACAGGGCACTTGCTTCTTTCCGCCTTTTTGAAATAGCTCTTTATTAAAAGCAGCTTTTTTTTCAACATCACGTAATTCAATATTTATGTGCATCGCCTTCATTGCCGATATTACTTTACGACAGTAAGGGCAATAAGGTTTGTGATACAAGGCATATGATTCGCTCATCAAATGTTTCTCTTTAGTATGTTATTTGGTTAGTGTATTAATTGGCTATATTCATATCTCTTTTCAACAAACTAACAGCGGTGTCAGCGGCATAAATAGCGCCTTCAAGGTAGCCCGCTTCACTTGTAGACACTTCGCTACCTGCTAAATATAAACTTAATGATGATAACTCTTGCTCAAACCGCTTCATATTAAAATAAGGGTGTTCAGGGGCTTGTGCTCTATCTGCATTAGTAGCGACATATTGATCATTGCCCCAACTTTTTAAATAGCACTGCGAAAACTGGCGCGCTTGATCACCAAATAATAACGCAAGCTGATCAACGCACTGCGCTTTTACCTGCTCTATAGAAGCATTTTTTAATGCTTGGGAGGATAACCCAATAAAACCAAATAAAGCAAAACCATCTTGCGCTTTTGCCGATGCATCGTGAATTTCCACCATAGGCCCTACTCGGCTAAATGCCTGCCCAGATAAACCCTCTTCTCGCCAAAACGGACGCTTATAAGTGGCTACAAACTTGGCTTGATCTGCCATCCAAGTTGGCACAGATGCTAACCCTTTTATCAATGCTTCACTGGCCCAGTTTTTCGGCGTTAAATACTGGTTAATTAACCTAGGCGGCATCGCTATAATCAAATTACCTGTTTCATGCAGAGCAACCGTTTCATCTTTTGTATTCTTAACCCTCAATAACCAAGTGCCGTTCTCTTTCTTTAAGCTATCTACTTGGCTGTTAAGTTGATAATTGTTTGTTGATAACTGGGCTTGCAGAGCTAAAATAAGTTTATATAAACCGCCTTCTAAGCGATGTAATAGCAACCCTTGCCCATTTTCAATTACTTGCGGTTTAGAACTTGCATCCCCATGATAAACAACGGCACCTGCTATATGCTGCTTGAATAAATGTTGACCTGTACTAATCGCTAATGTTTGCATGTTGCGGTGATGTTCAAAAATCCATGTTGGCCCTAAATCGTGAAACAATGGCACTTCACTTTTGTGCTGCGCATTTATAGCTAGTTTTTCGCTATAAATGCGGCCACCAAAAACGTCTTTTGCTTCAAAAATTATATAGGGAATATTCAACTTTTCTAGCTGAAATGCTGCATATAAGCCAGCTAATCCACCACCCACTATAATGGTGCGTTTTTTGCTCATTAAAACTTCTCACTTAATCACTTGTGTATCTGCCTATTTATCAAGCTGTCTATCAAATTAACTGCTTAGCTAGAAAACTACCGATTGATAGGTAGATTTTAAATAATAATTAAGTAAAAAACAATTTTTTAATAAAAACAATTAAAATCAAATAGATATATCATTCATACTAAAAAACATGCGAATTTACGCATATATGATCGTAACTATTATTTGACAATGAAAACTAAACACACCAATATACCTACCAGTAGATAGATAGATTTCATGAAAGACCCCGCATAAATGGCTACACAAAATATTACTCTGCCCGTTAAATAGTATA
The DNA here is from genome assembly GCA_036960485.1 of Oceanospirillaceae bacterium. Taxonomy (GTDB): domain Bacteria; phylum Pseudomonadota; class Gammaproteobacteria; order Pseudomonadales; family Balneatricaceae; genus Rs1. The sequence continues at coordinate 69,870 of JBALXS010000007.1, read as the reverse complement.
TTTTTTTAAGCGAAAGAGTAAAAACTGGAGATACAAAATGAAGATATATGATGTAGAAGGTTTCCCTAACCCACTTCGGGTGCGCATAGCACTAGCTGAAAAAAATGCAACGAATAATATTACCTTTATTCCTGTTGACGTCATGGATGGTGAACATAGAAGCGCAGCTTTTTTGGCAAAAAATCCAATGGGAACCGTTCCTGTTTTAGAGCTAGATGACGGTACTTATATTGCTGAATGTAATGCTATTATTGAATATATTGACACTGCTTTCACAGGCATATCCTTGACAGGCACTTCAGCTAAAGAGCGGGCCGTTATTAGCATGATGCAATCTAGAGCTCAAGCCATGGTACTTGATGCTGTAGCCAGTTACTTTCATCATGCCACGGAAGGTTTAGGCGCTGCGCTTGAAACATATCAAAATAAAGAATGGGGTGAGAAACAAGGCGAAAAAGCACTGGCTGGCTTGAAGTATTTCAATAGTGTTTTAAGTAACAATGCTTACGTAGCGGGAGATGCTTTCACAACAGCTGATATTACATTGTTTACAGGCCTTGTATTTGCAGATTTTGCTAAGATAAACATACCCAATAACTACATTCATTTAAGCGACTGGCGTGCCAAAATTGCGCAGCGACCAAGCCTAAAATAGTAATAAAGGGCGAGTTGATTAATAGATCATCGTGTGTGGGAGATTCGCCCTGCTCTTTAATATTTTTTATATAGGAATTCACAGTGGAAATTTTAGCTGATTTTAACCAAAGGGTAGTCGTTCATAGCGCATCATTAGATTGGTTAATGTCGCCCATGGCAGGTGTTGAGAGAAGACCATTAGATCGAGTGGGCGGTGAAGTTGCTAGAGCAACTAGCATCGTACGCTTCGCTAAAGGTAGTCATTTTTCTGCGCATGTACATAGCGGCGGCGAAGAATTTATAGTGCTTGAGGGGGTCTTTCAAGATGAACACGGCGATTTCCCTGCAGGGTCTTACATTCGCAATCCTCCGCAATCAAAGCATACGCCACGCTCAGATGAGGGCTGTACAATATTTGTAAAACTGTGGCAGTTTCAACCGCAAGATAGAACTCATGTTCGCTTACACATTGATGATATGCAGGCCACCCTTCGTGTAGATGAAGGTATATCTATGATCCCTTTATATAAAGATGAATATGAAGAAGTGGCTATCTTTGATTTTGCAGCCAATGCCAAACTTAGCATGCAAGCTTCTGAAGGTGTTGAAGTTTTAGTATTGTCAGGTGAATTACAAACACCTCATGATTTATTACAAAAACATAGCTGGATGCGCTTACCTTTAGGTGATGATTTGGATTTAACCGCAACGAATAACGGCGCGAAAATTTGGATTAAAATGGGTAATTTGGCTGATGTCAGCAACCAAATAAACCGCGTGCAAGCTGCCTGCTAGTTTTTTTGAAGGTGAATTTTAACAAAACGAGCAGTACGCTCCTTTTGTTAGGACTAACAAGCTTCAGATAATATTAAACGACCTTATTGAGATCAAAAATATTTTGTAATATTAAACCAAGCGAATTAATCCCCTTATTAAATTAGTCACACCTGCCCAACTATTTATTTGAGCTAAGTTTAAACCTGTCTGTGAGTTTAAGCTGATATCGTCTGGGCGATCTATAGGACGATGCTTGGATGCAAGTAAACCTGATGTATCTAGCGAATACACTCTAAATCCAGCTGTATTAGTTATATTACCCCCTGCAGCTAAAGCCCATTGAATCAGAGCATCATTGCTGTCTTGGGTGCTAAATATTGCTAAAACGATGTCAACATGTGTTCCGCCGCTGCGTGAAGTGTAAATCCAATCACCCACTTCTACCGCTGCAGTACGATGATTTTCTTTAACATATACCCCTTGGCCATCAGTACGAAAAGCCAGTGCACTTTGCACATATCTAAAATGGCCGCGATCCGCATTAAACAAATTGTTTTCTCTAAGACATTTTGCATAATCTCGTAAACTCCACCCAACAACGCCTGGATTCAAGTTGCTATACGCTTTTACATAACACCATGATATAAACACGGCGCTCCAAGGGAATTCTTTTGCTGGCCTTTTCTGATGATTTCCCGCTGCATTGTTACCTCTAGTATTTGCAATCGTTCGCGCCCGCGTATTTGATCTTCTAATATCTCTGGATGTGCGATCAACTGCCGCCAAATGAAAATCTTGTAACCGTGCTAAAGCTGCTGAACTGTTTTCTTTAAGATTATTAACAGTCCAATGCAAAGCTTCTGCGCTGGCAACAGCTATCGCCTGCGTTCTTAATTCAATCAGCGATGGTAGGTTTTCACACCGACTAGCTTGGCCTGTCGTGTCAGGTGTATCCGGTGCTTGCTTAGCTAAATCAGGGTGATAAAGAATTCGCCAATTTTCGTAAAATTTGAGTTTACTTAGTTCTCCTCCATTAAATGCTTGGTTGAGTTCTTCAACAGATAACGTAGCTTTAAGCCCGTTATTAGCAGGGGTAAAGATAGTGTCATGATTATCAAAATCGATTGTGGTATTTGTAGGGTTTAGAAAATCAATGTTAGTACCGCTTAAGGTGGCATCACCGCTTATCCCATTCACTACTATGGCATGGCTAGGTATGCCTTCGATGGTGACGTATAACGGCCCGTATTCAATGAGCATTTCTCGCCATTGCTCAGGGCTTGGGTGTACGTTTCCTGATATTTCAATAGTTTCCAAGCCTAAACCTTCTTTAACATCTCCTAGGCGATCCCATCCATAAGATTGCTCTAACGAATAACCATAATCATCCGCTAATTGATTGGCACTATAAATCACCGAGCTTTGTTGCGCTTCACTCAAACGATAACTTTCTAACATCGCCATGCTAGCGGCCCAACATGCTGTTTTATTGGGTTGCGCGATAAGCGGTACATTGTAATAAATAGCTTCCATTGGTGTAGGAGCATCAGCCTGCGCTGTAGCGCCATCAATTTTCACCTTCTCGACCGTGCCATCGGGATCTGTTCTCACCCCTTCCACTGCACGCCCATCTTCTATCGCTTTGGCAGCCGCGCCAACTAATGAATTTTTGCCACCGGGTTCACTTTGGCTGCTATCTGCTTCACTAGCACCGCCATCAATCATTTTGCCTACATGCTTTTCTTTGAGCTCTTCTCGTTTTGCTTCATCTGCTACTTCATCAATTTTTTTACTGATTTTGTCAGCATTTTCAGTATTGTGTTCTTGTATCGCCATTTCTTTGGCCATCTCGGCAAATGCGCGAGCACTTTCTTGATTGGATTCATACGTTTTTATCACATTCGCTTGGTTAGCTGCCAAACCGGTTACATCCCGAAAAGATTCTGACTCAGTCAATGCGCTGGATAAGCCAGCAAGGCCAGCTCCGGCTGCTGGTGAACTAGGAGCGCTTTGAAGTACTGCTTGGGGTGCTGCAAATTGTGCCCAAGCTGTTTTCCAATCGGTACGCACAGGGGTTGGCGTCGCGACAGGGCCGATTGCAGTAGGTTCTTCTGTGCGAAATTTATCCCAATCTTGTGACGTTTCTTTTTTAACCGGTTCACAAGCATCACATTGGCCCATCACCGCCTCCATATACACACCTCTTGTAGGGACGCTCAGGCGGTAAGGCTCAGGCTCTATTGCTGGTCGATAGTGATCGAGCAAGGAAGACTCTTGGATTACCTGTGCGCCAGCGTTAGCGCGGGTACTAGGGTGCTGATTGACTTTAAAGCCTTCTGCAACCGGGAAAACCAGAGAGTTACCTGTGATAGTTATCAACTCATTTTTGACAACCGAGGCAATACTGCGAAACCCAATGGACTGGCCCGCCTTGTCATAAGTTTCAATATGAAACCCATCCAGCAACATATGACGCCTTTGGGCATCAAGGTTTATCAATAATATTCGATTGTAATATTCCAAATTCGAATTTAAATGTTCGAAAAGCTCAGCGGCTAAATATTGGTCCTCCTTTCGAGGGTTACGCTTATCGCGGGACGTTAATGGAGCGTTGATATCAACACCATCAAACAGATCATCCCCTTTATATAGGTTGATAATAGGGCCACTAAAATAATCAGTTGTATAGCTTAATCGAATACGCCCGACAATCGCGGTAGCAAAATTTAGCGCATTAACATTGGCATTTGTTGACACCAGTTTTAGGTGAGTAAAGCGACTGCGGGTCGACGCTTGATCTACTGCACTACCTGAAGCTCTGAGGCGTAATATTTGATCGCCTCTGGTATATTTGTTCATTTGCGTTAAATCTAACGTAAAAGGAGCGTCAGCTACCTCTATCGAATTAACCAATTCAGACACCACATAAGGGGCAATGTCTTTATAAAATATATCATCCCATTCAGAAATTAACCGCCCTGAGAATAGGCTATCAAGCAGATCATAAACATCTGTGTATTTATCGCCAATGCGTGGGTTGATGATATTGAAATAGGCTTGCCATTGTTCTTTATCTTCTTCATTTGGGAAGAAGTTCATTGTCACTGGGCTTCCATCAATCTCATAAGTGAGGCTCTGTGATATTTTAACAATACGAATTGCTTGAGCGGGGGGCACTGATGCATAGTTTCCATCAAGTGTCATGAAAGCATCAAAGATATTTTTTTTGACTAAAACGTCTACTTCTTTACTACTACTGCCTCCCAAAAATCCACCAACAATAGCCCCAACAGGACCTGCGAGCGCACCCACAATAGCGCCTTTCACTGCGCCTATCACATCAAAGCTACTCTCCTTTCGCGACTCAACAACGATAGGTATTGATAAAATGCGATCATAACTGGTTCTTGGACGAGGCAGGTTTACGCGCAGTTTTATTTCACCATCGATCGACCTCATCGTTTCATTTGCATGTGGACCTGCGGGAAAATCAACGCGCGTGTAATTCGTTTTCATCCGTTCATTGGCATCAAAGGCAGGTAATAACGGATGCGCTTTGCCAGCACCTGCTGGTAAATGGGTATTAGAGGGTATAGGACGCAAATTAGCGCTTAAAATATCCTTCCATTTTGATGAGTTTTCCTGCGTAAACTCAGTCAGTAAAAAAGGCACGAACACGCACTCTTTAACATCCACTAGTGATTGATACACCGCATAATGGCGCAACACTTCAAAATATAGCATAGTTAACGAATGGCAGTGATTGTGATTGGCAACTGCTTCAGTTGTTACGCTGTACTGCTGATTCTCTTTTACTGTTGTGACGACAGAGGCGTTTAGCTCACGATAGCTTTCAACATTTTGCATCAAATTTTGGCGCAGTGTTTCACCGAAGTTTTGGGCAATAACACGATTACCACTTTGAGATGCAGAGGAACTTGAATTGGCAAATCCACCCGACACTCCCAGCACGCCTGCTATCGCCCCAAGACCCGCAAGGCCCAAACCAGCACTAACTCCGCCGGTTTTAGCGAAGCTCTGACCATTTAAGTTTTCGTTAAGCTGCCCACTGAGCTGATTGGTGATGTTTCTATCACTTAACAAACTGGCTGATAAACTTTCACTTTGCCCTATCACTTGAGATTCTTGTGCTTCTAATACATTAGACATGTTATAAGATACAATTTGCTTTTTTTGCCCCGGCGCCAATGGTAAAGAGAAAACACAATCTCCCAGAGAATAGCCATCCGCTTTCATAGTCATTTTATAGGTGAGGATATGCCCAGTAGCCACGGTTACCGGCTGATAAAAACTCAGCTCATCTTCAGTACCTGGCACATCTTGCCATTGAATAGGGTTGGATAGATCGACTTTATCGCGAACTGTGTCACTATCCCCTGCTGATAAGCGATAATTTTTACGGTTAGTTTTTGATCCGTATACCGCCACTTTTTCCAAAGTATATTTTGCGATTTTTGGATCTGTCATGCGCACAATACCGTTATAGGTATATTCCCTTAAGGATCGATTCGGTGTGTTTACATTAATACATCCAGGGCCTAAGTCTTGTGAATACTCTTTTGATCCCACCAAATCAGTGTGATCAGGAAGGCGCGAAGACTCAGATGTGCAGCTACAGTCTTCCATGTCAGGTAGTTCACTGCCCGTCACTAGCAGATAGATAAACTCATTCGCTATGCTGTTATGCATTCCAACAGGTTCAGGCTCAATAGCTGGTTGAGCACTAAGCGGCGTGATTTTCAAATCAACCGCTGAATCAGGCGCTAAAGACAACAAAGCCTGAGCTTCAACAAAAACTCCCTGAGGATAAATAACAGAAAAATCACCTGTTTTTCCTGTTTCACCTGCAGCCACCGTTTTCCAAAGATCTTGAGCAGCTACTCGCGCTTGTATCACTACCGTCAAACCGTGCACTGGGCGATTATAATCACTGGCAACCACTTTTCCACGCAGCTTCGCAACCGCGTTTACAGGTGTTTGATTATCCGTACTTTCAACCCCACCGGGTAAGTGTTGCAAGATGGATATATTGATATCGGCCAGCTCTTTGTCAAAGGCATCGTAGCTTTTAGTCCAAAGGTTTTTACCTTCATAACCATCCATCCTAACAATCACTTTTCCCGTTATTGTCTCGGCAATTAACGAATACTCAGAATCTAAAGTGAAAGGCAGAGGCTGTGGTACTGCTTTAGATGAATCAATATCTTGTAAATTAATTTTCCAGCTCTCATGTGGATTACGACTACCCACCCTTTTAAACTGAGTTTCGATCGTTAAGTGGTAAAAGGCTAAATCAGCATTTATGACAGGGGTGTTATCAGTTTCAATGGTAATGGACCCTGCAATACTGACCGGTGTTGTGGCGCCAATATCAATCGTAAAATCGATCAAATCAGCAAAGCGTTGGCGAATAGCTGCGAGCACAAGATCAAATCTTGCTAACTTGCTGGGCCATTTAAGCGCTTCAATTGATTTTTGTAGGGCTTTATTTTTTGGATCAAGCAACACAATATCGTTATCACTAAATTCAGCAATAAGGCGCACAAGTATGGAAATACGACTCTCGTCTTCGATCTCGGTGATACTGGCAATCTCGCTTTTTAAGGCTGAATAAGCGCTGGCATTCATAAAAAATACCTTACTTGCAAGTAACTGCGCAAAACCCGGTTTAAACTCTGGTGAAGCACCGTCGCGTATTGTGATCATACTGCTGATATCTTTAGCACCAAAATCTTCAAAGCTGGCAATGGCGGTGATTTTACTTGCAGTTATCAATACTTCATTGTGCCCGGTGATTTGATAAGGGATATCAATTTCTAGCAACTTAGAATCATTTTGCTCTGTTTCTAAAATATTAATTAACCATGCGTAGTAAGTATTAGCATTGTCACCAACGATATACTCCCCTGGTAACAAAATACTATAAGTTTCAGCACTAAACATTTGATTAAAAGATAAAGTTTTTGATTCTTGTGTGCGTTCAATATCACCTTTATCTTCAGTATAGGAAAATATTGGTAACGAAAAAGTAATATTCACAGCATTTAAAGCCGCTTTTTCAAACGAACTATCGTGTTTAAATTGGCCATTAATCAGTGCCATAATATTCACCTTTTATATTTTCTAGCTTTTATTTATGATTTTCGTGTTGCTAATCATGTTAAATTCTAAGCAGATTTGAATATTATTCTCGCTTCACAAATACAACTTACTGCTATATCACACCAGCAAATTCCTAAAAACCCAACCCACAAAACCCCAGCTCACGAAGCTGTGAAAAAGCGATAATAAAATGTATTTGGGCAACAGGCTTGCTGCAATTGGACGCGAGTCATAATATTTCCTCATCAGGAATACTTGCTCTGATTGATTTTCTAACTAGCATTCAAGACGGGTAACTAAGCACGCTATCTTGTGAAATAAATCTGTACCCTATCAGTGCTATTCGCTGAGCAATGCTCTCACTGTGATTGAATATTAAGCAGATTTAAGAATTAAACGATGAGCAACGAAAATGGAAGGGATATAAAAGAATAGAGAAAAAATAGCAAGGATGAAAATATAGAAAGGAAAATATAGAAAGGACCCCCCAATTTATGAAAAGAATATTGAAGTAAATTAATTTAGATGTATATCAATAGCTACTTTTCAAACTTCAGGGCGTCCATACTATCAATTGCTGAAAAACATATATTCAAGTAGTTAGCGAACTACATCCTCTGGATATGATATTTTTGCTAAATAAAAGCCTTTTGAACTAGTAGCTTTTATATGAATTGATACAACAAAGCATTATCATCAAATGAAGAGAAAAATAGTTCTGGCTGTAAGAGCAGAGGTTTTTAAAGGGCTAACAGCAAGCCCTTTGAGTAACGCTAATAGATATTACGACTGTTTTGTTTCATCAACACTTTGATTAATTGACAAAACCTTACCATCTCAAAACTCAACACGACAACGTAATCCAGCAAGCAGCGTTCGTTCATTGTTTTCTAGTACAACGCTAACCGCGAAGGTGTTACTGCCTACATCGATGACCGGATCAATGATATCGATTTCACCGTGATAGGCTTGTTGATCATCGCTTTCAGGATAAATAGCGACTTTCATACCTTTACTGATCTGTGCGTAAACCTCGGCTTGAAGTACTACTTCAGCACGTAATGGATTTAAGGTGACGATTCGTAAAAACGGGCTTTCGTCAACATACTCGCCAAGCTCTTTAAGCTTTTCTACGATTACCCCATCGATAGGACTACTGGTTTGGCGCTGTTTTAAGTGTACTTTTGCTTCTTTTGCTTGGGATTGCGCTAAGCGCAACTCCGTGAGCATTTCGTCTTTTTCATGGGCCGATAATAGCTTTTTATTAAACAACTTCTGATTACGCTTTACTTTGCGCGCGGCGAAGTTGACCTTCGCTCTTGCGGTGGCAAGCACTGCTTCTTCAACCTCACTATTTAAGATCATAAGAACATCGCCTTTTTTTACTTTGTCACCGCGTGTTACACTCATTTGACGCACCACACCTTGTACTTCACTGCTTAGTTCAACCTCAATACTCGGTTCAAGTAAGCAGCTTTGCTGTGCCTCATTAATAGCTGGCAATCCTATTTCAGCTGCCTGTGTCAGGTGGCTAAAAGGTAATATGCCCACAACCAATAAAGGGACGATAGCGCGAGAGATATACAACATAAAAATTCCTTATAAACGATAATGAGCAAAAGATAACAGTTCACGTTGTCGCTCATCGGTTTTCAATAATTCTTTACGCAATCTTACATGTTCAGCTTCAAGGCGCTGCTGACAGCGACGAATAAGCCATAACGCCAAACGCAGGGCTATCCATGTAGGTATTGGTAAAATAAACACTATTTTTGTAATACGTTGGGTGAGCGGTGTTAATATTGCATCTTCTAATGACAATAACACATCATAGCTACCTTGATCTCCTTGGCGGGCACAACGCCCTTGTAATTGACGATCGATACGTGAAGAGTCGTGTAATCCAGTGATCATTACATGTAATCCTCCAGCGGCTTCAACGCTGTCTGCAAGCTTAATATCGGTGCCTCTTCCCGCCATGCTAGTAGCTATTGTAACGCGCCCCTTATCTCCAGCATGTGCTACAATATCCGCTTCTTGTGCATCTTGCTTAGCATTTAATATCTGATGATCTACACCTTGCTCAGTTAAAATGTTACTCAATTGTTCAGAGGCGAGTAATGATTGTGTGCCGATTAATACGGGCCTACCTTGCCCCTGTAAAATACGCGTTTTATCACACACCGCTTGCCATTTTTGCCGATCATCAGCATATACTTGTTGGCTCTGTCGGTGGCGCTTATTGGGTTTATTAGTGGCAATGCTCACCACTGGTAGAGCGTAAACGCGCCATAGTTCTCCGGCCACTTCTTCAGCAGTGCCTGTCATACCGGATAGGTGATGAAAGTGGCGAAAAAAGTTTTGAAAACTAATACTAGCTAAGGTCTCTCGTGGTGCACTAAGCGGGCAATCTTCTTTAATTTCAATTAGCTGATGTAAGCCTCGCTCCCAAGTACGGTCAGGCATTAAGCGGCCGGTATGTTCATCAATAATTACCACTTTCTCTTCTGCTACTAGATAGTGCTTGTCGCGTTCAAACAAATGGCGTGCACTTAGCGCTTGGCGTAGCAGTTCTAAACGGCGTATTCGCCCCTGCCAAAACGGCCCTAAGTCTTGAGTAATCTCTAAACCTTGCTCTTCTCCGCGCGCAGTGAATTCGATTTGGCGCTGCTGTTTTAATATTTTATAGTCACGCTCTAATGTCAGTTCATCAATCAATAACATAGCTTGATGATAAACTGCTTGTTGCTGCGCTTGAGGAACTTCTTCGCCTGAAATAACTAGCGGAGTGCGCGCTTCATCGAGCAACACACTATCGGCTTCATCAACCACCGCAAAGTGCAACCCGCGCAACATTACTTTGCTTAAACGTTGGCGTTCACCTTGAATCGACAGAGCATGTAGATGTAGCGGGTGATCTCTGCTTTGCAGTTCGATGCTATCTTTGAGGTAATCGAACGCCAGTTCATTGCTGGTGCAATACACTATGTCGCTGTCATATTGCTGGCGACGTTGTGTTACTTCTAAGCCCTGTATTACTACCCCAACACTGAGCCCTAAGCGCTGGTAAACCGGTATCATTAGTTGCGCGTCGCGCTCAGTGAGGTAATCATTCACGGTCACTACATGTACAGGTATTCCTGCCATTGCAGCGGCGGCTACCGGTAACGTGGCGGTTAGTGTTTTGCCTTCGCCGGTGTACATTTGTGCAATATTGCCATGTAACATAGCGAGGCCACCGAGCAATTGCACATCGAAATGGCGCATATTCAAAGTGCGCCCCGCTACCTCACGGATCAATGCGAAGCTTTTCACTAATAAGCGATTGGTGAGCCCTGAACGGCGTAACTGAGCGCGCAGTTGCATGATTTCTGCATCTAATTGGCTATCACTGAGCGCTTCGTAGCTGAGAGCTTTACGCTTGATAGCCCATAATAGCGGTGTATAAAACCAGCGCGATGCCCGTAAAGGGCGACTAAACCAGCCACTTAAGGTACGCCACCAGCGCACCATCAGTTTTTGACGTTCTAAATCCTGTTGAGGACGTTCCAACTGATCGCTAGGGCGTTTTAATGGCCGTTTATACATCAAACTGCCTTAATAATAGACGGCGTGTTGCACGATACCAGCGCCAGATAATCGGCTCTGGATCATGCTCGAATAACACATACACGCGCTCATCAAAGCGCTGTTTTAAATTTTGTGGCGCCGTCAACTCAATCCGAAAATAACTCTTAAAGCTTTGTAACGCGTAATCTCTGTTGGGGCTTAATGCAATGCGTCCACCGCCATCAGTACTTAATGTAACACTCGGTAGTTGTTGAGTGGATGCTGGCGTTTGTCGCAAAATACGTGCTTGATAGGCTTCTTTGGGCGCAGAAGAAAAACGTAATTCTACCTTACGCGTTTGGTTGCGCACTTGATCGATATTATCTTCTGAGATCATTACCGCCAGCGGTAAGCTGGCATAATTGACCACATAGCCTAAAACTTCACCGCGGTTAACATAGCGTCCCAGTGACCCTTCCATGCGTGGCTGCATAAATTCACCAGCTATGCGGCTGCGTATTTGTAATCCTGCTAATCGCTCCTTGGCGCGGCGATATTCTTGCTCAATGAACTTAGATTCTTGGAGTAATATATCGGCGCTGTTGCGATTTTCAACACTGGCTTTATAGCGCACTTTTGCTTCATTTAATTGTGCAGCTAGCACTTTTACCCGCGCTTCAAGGTCTGGTGCACGTAGCTGCATTAACAGCTCGCCCGCCACCACTGCTTTTCCATATGGGGCTATTACGCGCTCAATGAAGCCGGTTTCTAAAGCGTATACGTAAGCATTTTGCGGCAGGTACAACACCCCTTGCGTATACGTTTTATAAGGCACAGGCAACCAAAAAAGTAGCCCTATAAACAGCACAATAAAGCCACTAGACACGCCGATAACACGAGTGCGCTTGCGCCGTAACTGAGGGTCAGACATAGGTTTACCCACCATTTTAATTATCGGTAAAAACAGACTGGTCCACACCGACCAGCAAGCAAGTAATATCCCCACAAAAAAGTATTGTGAGGCCACAAATAGCGAAATAGCCACCATCACGAACAAGCGATAAACATAAGCGCTACAGGCATAGCCCACTAACCAAGCAGCTTCTGATCGGCTTTGAGCGGAGGTTTTTAAACCACTGATGCCAAATAGATACCGCTTTGCCCAGTAGGCAACTTGATTATTACCGCGCGATCCTAAATTGGGAATTTCTAAATAATCAGCTAAAACATAATATGCATCGAAGCGTAATAAAGGGTTCCCATTGAATAAAAGAGTTGAAAAGCCACCTATTAACATCACGTTAAACGCCATGGCGCGCACAATACCAGGCTCAACTAATACCCATACAATCATTGCCAATGCTGCTAATAAAAGCTCTGCAAGAATTCCCACCGCGCCCACCAACATTCGCTGATACTTATTACGAAATGCCGAGGCTGCTGATGCATCTACATAAGGCACTGGAAACAATACCAGCAGCATAACGCCCATTTCATGCACCTCGCCACCCCAACGTTTCACGGCATAGGCATGGCCTAGCTCATGAAAAGTTTTAACTAAAGGGTAAACGAGCGCGATCAAAAATAAGTTTTCAAGGGCCAGTAAGCGATCGCTTAAGTTATCGGTTAACGCTGACCAATTAAGTATCGCCAAGCTTAAACCGATCATGACCACACATAGCCACAGCATGGCGCCAAAACGTGAATAAATGAATCGCACCAGCGGCATTGTCATATCTAAGAATGCTTCAGGGTCTAATAATGGGATACGAATACTTAGCGGCGATTTTAACTTTTGCATGAACTTGCCGTGATCTTGCTCGCGACGACGACGTTGCAATTGTTCAATATCAGGCATGGCGTCAGTTTGAATTACATTGGCTTTATTGAGCTGAGCGATCAATTGAATGACTTCATCTTGGCTAGGTAAACCATCACCTAAACGGGCACAAGCAGCATCCCAAACCTGCTGCAGTGTTTTTCGACCATCTAACAAACCAATCACTTGATAAGCTTGTGGGGTAAAGCGCTGAAACTGGCCGGTGGCATGATCTTGCAGCACAAACCAAACCTTACCGCGATAAACATGGCGGTGAATGCTGGCATGTTTGCGCAAGCGTACCTTGAGATCGGCCACTTTATACCACGATGAACTAAACAGCGATGCTGACACGAGCTAGCCCCACCAAGACCAAGTTTTTAAACGCAACCAAGCCTGCGCTTCACGGGACCAAATATCGACTAACTTGCGCTCATCAATGAGTACTTTACCGATGCCTTCCATACCCGGTTGTAATTGTTGATGGTTGGTTTGTAATTCGCCTTCTGCAATGAAATAACTCGCGCCGTCTTTGGTTTCGATCAACGGGGTGATTTTACTTAAGTTAAAAGCAAAGGGAGTTTCAGGTAATGCTGATAAATACAAAGTACCTTGTTGATCAGACTGTAAATCAGCAATGCGATTTTCCTGCACTAATAAACGAATGCGATATTGATTACTTGGCGCTACTGCCAACAGCTCTTCCCCTTTAGATACTGCACTACCTAAGCGCTGGCTCAGATCACCACTGATGACTAAACCTGCAAACGGTGCGATCAGCTTGGCCCTTTCTAGCTGGCTATTCACTAGAGCCAACTGCGCCTCAACTTGGCCTGACTGCGCATTAATAATATTGATTTTTGAGCGATCACGCGATGAAAGCGCTTCTTGATACTGGCGTTTTAATTTTGCTTCTTCACTCAGCCATTTAAGCCGCTCTAAACGTAAATCGCGATCATCAAGATTGATTAGCACTTGCTGGGCCGTTACTTTATCGCCAGCTCGCGCGCTTGCCGCTTGTATGTAACCATCAAACGGTGCCACGACTGCCCTTTGGGTAGCGCTATATAGTTTTGCTTGCGCTGATAGGCGATACTCACCTGTCGCGGTGCTAAGAAAATAGCCCAAGCCTAACAACCCAATAATGAATAGTTTTCGCCCTAGATACCCTGCTCCTAAAATACGCCCAAGTTGCTGATTTGTACTCTCTAGGCATTTGCGCCATAAGGCACGGTCATTCAAACGTTTATCTTCTAACGCAGGCATCACTAGACTGGCGATACTTTGGCACAGCTGCGCTTGCTGTTTGTTAAACGGAACATCAGGATTACCTTCTAGCACAATAGCAGCACTAGCCTTTCCAGCGACATAAATTGGGATGGAAAGAATGCAGGCATCACCTTGTTGCTCTGATAGTCGCTGATGCGCTAACAGCACCTCTCCTGAGATCTTAACTCCGCCCTTGGTTTCTCCATTAACAGCTTTGCCATTAACTCCACCCTTAACTTCGTCACTCTCAGTTAAAGCGGGAAAACGTAGCAGCTGATTTTGATCAATCGCTTCATCCATGACTTGCTCGATGCAGCGGACTAGATTCATACGTTTGCCAAATTGTGTACTGTGGGAGAGGTGCTTCAAGCGTGAACGGTTTTTCTTATATTCGCCAAGGCTAACGCGGTCGCAATTAAATAATACGGCCAATTCTGTCACTAACCTTACGGCAGCGCTGGCATAGTCAGCCTCAGCGAGCACTCTTGCAAGTACATCTACGCGTTGTGCTACACCTGTGTTTTCATGTTGTAAATGCTCGAAACGATGTTGATAATCAACAACTTCAAGACCTGCCACACTCCACTGTAAAACAGCGACTGCGTGGGTCAAATCTTCTTGCACCTGCGCTTTTACAGCCATTATGACTACTGCGATCAAACGCTCTTGCTGGCGCAGTGGATATAATAGCGCGAACACCTCTGCTTGGCCTTCGCTGGATAAACTAACCACTTCAGGTTGTAAGTATTGCTGTTGTTGTTGAGTGAGCTGCAACAAATCAGCATGGTACCTAGAATCTGTTTTAAGATCTGCCACCACCACCAAGCCTTGCGTGGATGATTCAGGAATCATCAATAAGGCTGCTTGTAAACCACCAATCAGTTGTTGCTGACCTTTTAGCCAATCTTGATAGTAACTAATGCTGGTTCCAGAGGTTTGTTGCGTTAGTGTTGCTTGATTTTGACTACTGACTGCTTCATTCATAAACGACTATTGCTTTCCTAATCAACAAAAAATAAAGGCAAAATACTGTATGTGTATTTTGCCTTTAATCATGGATACTAATGTAATTTATGCAATTAATGAAGTGCTATTAATATAAGATCCCCTTTAGGTTAGCCTTAAATCAGCCTTGTGACTGACGCGATGCTTGAACTTTAGGGTTAGCACGCATTACCGCCCAGCCAGTAAAACTTGCCAGAGCTGCATGAACATCGATAGCGCTAGTATTCTCCAATGTAGAAGATGGATCTAAACTGGCTTCTTCTTGAGCTTCTACCTCTGCGCCTGCCTCCGCTTCTTCAATAGGCGCTTGCTCTGGTACGCTGCACTCTTCAACTCCATCAGCATTGATCACGCATTCCTCTGCTTCAATAGGCAATCCGTTTTCATCCACAGGTGTTCCCTCTGCATTAACGGGCACATCAGTTTCGCCTTCGCCTGACGGTATTAAGAAACCATCCTCATCGTATTCTCCTTCCCCATCTTCTGGCACTGCTTCCCCTGTAACAGTTTCACCACCTGCTGCAGTTGGCTCTTGCGGTAAGATGTAATCAACTCCCCCTAAAGGCGATGATGAGCTTTGGCGTGGCGCATCGCCCAATCTCCCTAATGCTTGTTGAGCATCAGCTGATAAGCCTGTAGCCACAGCCGTACGGCTTTGTGCGACAGCACCTAAATCTGATTGTGCAAACACTTGCTGTGCAAAGCTATTAAATACACCGGTCTGCGTTTGACGAATAAGATCTAAACCGCCTTGAGCTAAAGATATTACTGAAGTTGCTAACTCGTTACCCGAAACTGTTGAAAAGGTAAAACGAGCATATTCGCCTACCAATACATCTTCACGGAAATTTGCTTCAAAGCCATCACTACCGAAACCTCCTATCATGCGGTCAAGCCCTGCTCCACCGAGTAGTATGTCATCACCACCAGTGAATAGATCGATCGCTTCAAACTGTATCGTGGTACTTCTGCGCGTCACTTGCGAGCCGTCACCACCAAGAATATCATCACCTGCCGCACCATCTAAGGTATCAGCACCAACACCACCAAACAGAATATCTCGATCGATACCCCCGGTGAGTAAATCGTTACCTCCTAAATTGATAGCACCTGTAGTGATTTTAATATAACGACCACTAGCATCGCTAGTGATAATACCATTATCACCTAGGACAACCGTTTCACCGCTAAGATTAGTTACCGTATCGCTGCCAATACCTGCAATCGCTTGATCTTCACCGGCGCCTAACGTAATGATATCGTTATCACCAGTCGCGTTAGAGGTATCAGTACTAAATAATTGGCTGCGTACGCTATTGAGTAAGATAATGCGCCCGTTGTCACCAATAACACTGTCGTTACCACTACCCGCTGCAATATTATCGGCGCCAAAACCACCGAATATTCGATCATTGCCTTCGTCGCCAATTAAGGTATCTGCCGCGCCAATTGAATGGTATAAGGTTTGTGCGCTTTGCACGTCACCTGTGCTTGTTACTCGTTTAGTGCCACTTGCTTGTACTACTTCACCACGATCACCAAAGATAAAATCATTACCTTGGCCACCTTCTATATGATCTGATCCTATCTGTAAGCGATCGGATGTATCTAGGTTATCGTTGGCAGCACTTTCGATATTCACCAGCGTCAACACTTGGCTGGCTAAATTTAAACGCGTTGTAACATCTGTGTTAAAGCCGCTATCACCGTAGAGATGATCGTTACCACCCAATCCATAAAGTTGATCGTCACCGCTGCCGCCGGCTATTTGATCACCAAACTCGCCACCGGTTAGGTTGTCATTTCCTTGACCACCGTAAATAGTAACTGAACCACCTGCACCTGATGCATCAATAGTATCGTTGCCTGGATTACTAAATTCACGCGCTTTATTAGTTTTAGCATCTGAAGTAGCGTTATAAGTGCTGCCATCTTGCTCAGAATCTCCGAACAAAATTAGCGCGCCCATCACGCCTGCGCCTGCATCACTATAAGCATTACTGCCAGTGACCTGAATAAAGTCATCACCGCCACCACCGTGCACTTGAGTGATCGTATCACTCGCTGTACTGGTGATAGTGAAATGGTCATTGCCGCGGCCAAGGAAAGTGTCTAGTACTTCAACCTCGTTATAGAAGATACCTTGACCCATGCCTAAACCGGTCAAACTGGTCTCACTTAAGATCCCTGCGTATTGCGCAAAATCACTGTCACTAGGATTAACACTGCGTACACTGCCATCGTTAAAGATGTTCAATGTATCCGTTTTCAGACTTTCATCTACTTGCAGCTCTAAGATAGGTAGCGCACCATCAATTTCGCTTGGTAGCATCACCGCTAAACTCAAGGTACGCTGTTTATCGGCAGGCACACCGCCTTCGATAATTAGCTGTCCACGTATATTGTTCAAAGTATGTGGTTGTAATGGTGGGTTTTGCGTCGGCTGTTGCGTCACATTAACTATATAAGCAGGGTTCGCAGCAACCACTATGTCAATCTTAGTAGACCAATTACTGGCATCAAAAGTGACCGTATTATCAGCCTCATTAAAACGTGTATCTAAACTGCTAAAGCGTGTTTGACCATCATTTAATAAACGAATAGTTACTGTTGCTGTCGGTTGCTTACTCAACACTAATGAGTAACTATCGCTTTGCGTATCAGTCACTAAAGTAGAACCATTTGTTTGCGTAACAATCACTGCTCCCGTGTCATTATCGAGCACATTAACGTTAATCGTAGTATCAACCACATTAAGATAACTCGCACCGCTGGCTAAAACACCCACGGTGCTTAAGGTTACGTTAGCAAGGTACTTATCTTCTATTATGGCATCATCAAACGCTGTCAATGTAAATTGCTGCGTGGTGTCCCAGTTAGTATGGCTAAACGTCAACGTATTAGTACTTAACGACAACTGATTGGCAACACCTGCTTTGGTGATTTGCGCTAAACTAACCGTCACTATTTCGCCCACTTTAGGCTGAGTTGCCAAGCGCACTTCATATTGCTGGCCTGTTCCACCTTCAGCCAATGTCGCATAGCCCGTGACAGCATCGACTCGGTTGACAATAATATCCGCCTGATCATTATCAAGCACTTGTACTGCCACATTATCTACTTGTATACCATCAACAGCCGCGTCAACACTGCGTACGCTATGGCTAATCACATAATCACGTAAACCTTCAGTCGCCGTATCATCAACCGCTTTAACATAAATAGTTGCAGTATCAGTCCAATTACCTGTATTTCTGGTAACTACTAACGATTCATAGAAATTGATGTTATCAGTCGATACGAGAATACTGTTAGCTGATGCGCCACTGCGCGTTTTATCACTGGTGGATGCACGTGCTGCAGATATTGTCACATAAGCGGCAAAACTTGACGTAGGCAGGTTAAGTGATAATTCATAACTATCAGATCCTCCCTCCTCGCTGACTAATACGCCATTGTCAGTATCAACCTGTACGGCACCACTGCCTTTATTGGCAACACTTAACGAAACGCCGTCAACAAAGATACCGTTATAGCTGCCATCATCACTGACGACACTGTGATTGATAAAACTGCTACGTCCTTCCACTGAATAAGATACGATCGGCGTGGTAACATCGCCCGCCACATTGAAAGTATCAGCGCCTAAACCACCAATAATCGTCGTCACTACGCTGTCACTAGTACTCAAAATATAGAAGGTATCATCGCCTTCAAGCCCATCAACCTCAGCCAGCTCTACGCCGGTGAAAGATACGTTCAAGCCGGCACCAAAGATACCGTCTTTGGTGACCATGAAGCTATCATCTCCCTCAGTACCCAGCACGATAACGCTATCAGTTCCCGCACCTCCATCTATCTTCAACGGCGAATTAATGCTGTATTGAATATTATCAGCACCATCGCCACCAAATAGTTCAACATCTCCGCCACCAGCAGCTTGTGTTGTGCCTTTTTTCAAGAAGGCGCGTACTACAAAGCTGTCATCGCCGTATTCACCATACAGTTTGGTCAGCGCTTTATTACTGTAAACCTTCACGGTGTCTTCACCATCGCCGCCGTACACTACCATCGGTAAGCTATTACCTTTGCTTAAGAATCCCAAGGTTGTTTCAGTGGTTTCAATCTCATCACCTAAGGCGACTGTGCCCAACGCTGCTTGGCGATCTAAGCCATATAACTGGCCTATTTGGAAGCTATCATCCCCTGCACCACCATCTAACGTGGTGATACTGCTGTTATCATCACTAAAGAAAGCATCATTGCCCTCATGGCCATTTAAGATTAAACGGCCATTGATATTACGATCATAATTAATGCGCTCAGCGCCGCTTTGGTAGTCACCCGTACCGCTATTGTCATCATGCAGTGCTGCAACAAAGCCTTTGCGCAATAACAAGGTATCTGCCAGATCGGTGCCGTTAATAGTTAACGTATCTGCGCCATCTGCTTGAGTGCCGCTATCGCGTACATTGATAATATAATCAGCGCCGACACCGGCTAAGTTTTGGCCTGTGCGATTAATAATATAAGTATCAGTGCCACCTTGACCATCCAGTTCAAAGTAATCAGCACTGCTACGACTCACTAGTTCGTTAACGGTAATAGTATCTAGACCAGCGCCCGCATTCACTTGCACATCACCTAACATCTGCTGCACATTAAACAACAAGCTATCATTGCCGCTACCTGTATTAACGACAGTATTAGCGGCTTCAAGGGTGCCGTGCAGTGTTACCGTGCCTGCACTAGTGTCGCTATTACCTATATCGGTATTCAAGGTTAGGGTGATTGCCGCTTTAAGCGTGCCGCCTTGTTCTAAGGTTAATGCATCGCCGGCGTTCAAGGTTAAGCTACCCAATACCGCTTCAACTAGGGCGCTATTGATGGTTAAGTCATCCGCATTTGCGCCTGCATCGCTCGCATCGTCTAGTGCGTTGAGTATGATATCGCCTTGTTGAGCAATAATGTTTTCATTCACGCTCAACGGGCTTTGTGCACTCAAGGTTATATTTTGCAACGCACTGACACCAACCAGTTCAACACTCACTCCACCAACCGTTAAATGACCAGTATTAAGTAATGTAATACTGCCACCGATTGCATGCGCTTCAAGGTTATCGACTAAGGTGCGCAATGCACCATTTTGGCCGATGTTTTCACCGCTAACTATACGCAGACCACTAGCTATAACACTATGTCCACTAGGCAGTGCATTTACGATATTGGCGTCTACTGTAAGATAAATATCAGCATCGCCTTTACCACTATTATCGCTATCTGCAACTAAGCTGGCGATACGTAGATCACCCGTGGTTTCACGAATATAACTATCTTTATTGCTGTAACTTGAAAGCTGTCCGCCATTGGCTGCATTCGTATCAATTTCTAATTGATTACCAAACTGGCCAATGCCACCTTTGAGTGCCAATAGCTCAACTGTATGTGCTTTGACATCAGCATTGCCGATTAAACTTAATGGCTGATTATCGTTATCTTGCTCGCTATCTAAAATGGACTCGCTAGCCTTTAGATAAACAGTGGTATCCGTTTCTATAAAGCCTGCGACAAGGTGCGACTCCACTGAGTTCAACATGATATCGCCTTGAGCTTTAGCACTAACACTACCGCTTAATTTCAAATCAACATAATTAAGTTTACCGCTATTGCGTATACCCACCGCAGCACCCGCAACTAAAATTAAATCTTTCGCTCTAATATTTATAATGGCATTGGTACTATCGTCATAACCATCTAAGATATTGGCCGCCGCATTTAAGGCAACTGTTCCGGTCGTCGTACTTATTTTTTCAACTACAATTGAAGCGCTGCCGGTAGGCGTTTGGCCCATTGGTAAAGTTGAAAAGAGGCCTGCACTGATGGTTATATCACCTGTTGCCGCGACATCACCTATACGCAAATCTTTGATTTGGTAACTAACACCACCAATAGTACTAGTTCCTTCTACTTGCCAGATATTAACTGCGCCACCGGCATCCAAGTTCAACTCACTGCCTTGAGTCGCTTGTATTCTAAATGCACTTGTATCTGCCGCTTGAATGGAAGAGCGTGAAACCAGCACAATATCACCAGCACTTTTTAAAGCGGCGACACTTGACTGACCCGAGTCAGTAATACTGCCAGCAGCGGTCAAACGCACCCAACTACCGCCTTCAATCCGATCGATGATCAAGTTACCATTGTGCTCTATTGCAATCCCTTGATTGGCTATTGCGGTCAGGCTGCCTGCTCCTGCTAAGTTAAGATCATCCCACAGTTGAATTGTCACTGTTTCTAACTGCATCACAATTTCATTAGTAACTAAATCTAAAGTTGCCGCCGGAGCAACACTTTGTGCTACCACACGATCCCAAGGTGCACCTGCGGCTTCATAGTTCGTTCCCGCAAGATTGATACTCGCGTTAGCCCCGGTATACTTAAATAGAGCTGGCACACCATCTTGATCAACTTCTACGTAGTTCCCGGTTGCTATATTGACTGCGCCGATACTTGTAGCGGCATCAATTGTGGTGACAGCTTGCCAAAGCCCATCGCTATAATTAATATCAAACTGTGAAATATCATTAGCAGCGCCTATATAGCGATAAAAGCTATACTGACTGGCAACAACATCACTGCCGGTTGCCTGTGTCAATATTGATTTATGCTCAACACTTAATCCATTCACACCATTAGCCATATTGATCACAACGCGGCTACCTATTTTTCCAAGTCCTGCATATGCGTTTAATGTCACTGTACTACCAGCGGCTACAGATTCAATATTAGCAACTTCCTGGTTACCAGCACCTGCGCTTACAATAAGCGGCGTTCCAGGATACAGTTTAGCGACAATACCCGGCGATAAAATGCTATCAAAGATAGGCTTATTTGCCGCGATTTTTGCTAAAGTTAACACTTTAAATTCACTGTTAGTTGCCACTGGCAAAGCCAAGTTTTCTTCTTTTAACAGTGCTAATTTATCATATTCTGGATCGTGCTCCGAGCTGGCATTAAAACTGGCATTAAGTGCCGCAATATCCACTTGTGCCTGATTTAATTCTTTACCATTGAGATGACTATAAATATTCGTATAGTTTGCATAAGTAGTAACATCTGAGTTGTAAGCTACATTATCGGCGCGCAGTATTTGCCAGTATTGATGATACAGTGTGGTATCGTCAGTGGCTTCATTGACAATGAGTGATTCTGCGTAGAATTTTTGAGCATTACTCGTATCAATACCTGAAGTTCTAACTTCGTCCAAATTAGCATCTAAGATAGAGCCATTCGTGGCACTTAATTGCACCCCATAAATCGCACTGCCGGTACTGGCCGTTTTAGCACCTACTATGCTACTTACATTCAAATTGCCGTTTACTTCTGTCAGCGCAATATTACCTTGTGCATCAACAGTCACAGTACCTTTATTGTTGAATGTTGCTGAATCAATATTTAAATGACCAACACCCCCACCTAATGCTAATAAATTGATATTATTCGCTGAAATAGTGGTGTTTGCACCGGTATTGCTTTTATAAATACCACCACCTGCGTTGATATTTACGTCTTGTCTTGCATATATAGTATCTATATATAAAACATTAGAGCTCGTTTGAGCTTTACCAAAACGATCACTGCCTGGATTATCATCCTCAACAACGCCTAAATTAATACTACCAAGAGCTGCAATTAGCGTATGCCCTCGATTAGCTAAATTACCTTCTAACAACACACTAATGTCATTTCTAGCGAAAATATCCACTTGTTTAGTCAACGCATAAACACCATCTGCCATCATCACAGACCCACCCGTTGAGTGCAATTTTAACAGGCCTTGATCAGGTATTTTTATCGCGCCTGCCACAATGATATTACCAACACTTGTAATATCAACATTTGCATTAGCATTGCCACCTAAGAAACTGATTCCAATACTATAATCTGCTTTCAATGAATGGGTGTAGTAATCCTTCAAGCCTTCGATAGTCGTGATTTTGGTGTTTACGGTTTTCTTACGTAACCAACCACCACCGGTCGTCCAAGTTTTTACCACATGTGAATTGACACTGGTATCACCTGCCGTTTGTATGTACTCAACTTCATAGTCAGGTGAGGTTGTACTGCCAATCACAACTGACTCAGATTCAAGTAGCGGTTTTGACTGGGTAAATTCAACCGTTTTCCATTTGTAACTCGCATCTTTCACTAGGAAATCATCAATGATTCCACCGCCAAACAAATTAAAGCTCTTCTTCTGGTAGAGGCGAATTTCAGTTTTCGTCTTAGCCTGACCTTCAGTCCATACATATCGGCTACCAGCATTCACTTCATAAGCTGCAGTACTACCACTAAAGTTAACGTCTTCTACATAATTAATCGTCGCGATAGCACCAGTGGTAGGATTTGGCGCAACTAGTTGACCTTGAAAATGTGCACGTGTTGGTGTGCCGCTGTTATAGCTATACTCATCTTTGGTCAGCTCTTGGCTATCAATAATGGTGATTTTCCCCTCGCGATATTGGCGAGTATCAATACCATCAAGTATTAAATTATAAGCCGAGTTATTAACGACCTTAACCGCTGCAAATCCGCTTGCTGCCACTATACGACCATTACCAGTGCTAATCACTTGTCCTGCGATAACAACTTCGCCGCCGCTGGCTAAAATATCCTCAACAACAATCGCTTTACGATCAGCATCCCAATATCCAGAAACCGGTACTTTAACGTTGCCAGGGCTCCCAGGGTTTGCAAAACTAATACCCGCTATCGATTGGCCTTTCTTATTAGATAAATCAACATTATTGCGCCCACCATAAAAATTAGCATCGATGGTTAAAGCAATAGTATTTACACCACTTTGAATTAAGCCGTTTACATTTAGATGTCTGGCTGTAATGGTGATCTTACCCATCGACAATATCTGCGAGTTGTCCGCATTAATCGCGTTATAAAAATCAACACCCTCACTGGAAACCGTCGCACTTAAGGTTGCACCGATACCGGTATTCCAAGATTTTGCAGTGCCAGCAACGTTGTAAACTTTACTGCGAGTATCACCTAAGTTGATGTATTGGCGAGGATCTTTATTAGAGTGGTACCAAGCTTCAGAATTAAGAGTAAAATCACCGGCTGCGAATAGATTGATGGTGCGCGCACGAATCTGCTTAGATACTTCTATCGCGCCATCACGGTTGTTAATATAGGCATCGCCGTTTTCGTTCACGACATTACCTTGAATATACATATTAGCGGGCACTTTTGGCAATGCAAAGGTGACACCATTGTTACTAAAACTAGTATTTGCAACCTTAGTATCTTGGAAAATAATAATTTCGTTTACTTCAACCGCAGGCGTGTTAGCAGTATCTGCGCCGCCTGTGATAATGCTATCGCCTCTAATGGCGATAGAGTTCACATCTTTATAATTTAACTGAACAGCGCCTGGTGTAAAGGTTTTTAATACTCCGTTGATCACTTCAACACGTTGCGTGTCTTTAACCACCACATCATTAACTCTCAAAGAGAAAGGCGCAGTGTTTACTATTTGAATGGTAGCTCCTGCGCGTGCTTTTAAGTTACTACGGTTAGCTTTATCACGCAGCGTTTCAGCACTTTTTCCATCAATTTGGATGTACACTGACCCCGGTGAGGCATACACGTTTGGCAAATCGATCATTAAAATATCAAGTGCTTCGTTATAAACTTTACTGCTAGCGCTAGCAGTATCGCTGTAATGCAAAAAGCTACCAGCGCCTGGATTACTGACTTCTTGCCAATGGGATACATCACTGTAATTCGCTGACTCAAGGACTAGCTGCTCTGTGATTAAATTCGCGTAAAACTTTTGATCGGGAGCTTGCACTATTTGACCGGCTGTCAGGCTGTGAACGTAATCTACCAAACCTAGTTTATCTATTTTCGAGTTGATATCAGCCAGTTGAATTTGATAACGCGCAATTGCTTCTGCATTCGTGCTATGGCTGGTAATCCAATCAAGCACTTGTGCTTGTTGTTCAAGTAAAATAGTACTTAGATTGGTAAAAGTCAGTGTCGGCGCATCTAAATCGCGGGGCTTAACAACATAAAACTCGTTACCCAAAGCACCTGATAAATTCTCGGTAACCGTACTCTCATAAACCGTAAAGGCATCCTGTAGAGCTGGCGATAAGCTGCTACCTAAAGCTTTCCAACGTGAATTAGAGTAGTCTTCTGTACCTAGAACGACTTCGGTACTCTCGCGCGGCAAATACTGGAAGTACTCGCCGTTATGATGGATCACGGTATCCTGGCTAAGTTTAAACTTTATTTGATCGATACCAAGCGCTTCGATTACGTACACGACGTCGGCCGGTAGTTCAGGCACTACCACAACGCCATCTTTATTTTCTACACCGAATAAAAACTTTTTTTGCGCCGTGCTCAACGATGCTATATCAAGAACGCCTTGTGCATCCACATGGTTGCTCAATATACCTGCTACTTCGTCAGCCGTGCGTATTTGTAAGAAAGTTTTATTATTAACACCTGCAATAACGTGCGCAGTGCTTGCAATGTTAATATCGTTGTTAGAAATAACACTACCTTCACGATCTATATCTGAGCCGTAAGGTATGCCTGAAATAGACAAGGTTAAACCTGATTCCATAGCCCGTTCGGGTCCACCAATACCTTCGCGCGCTTCAATTGTTACATCTTGCATCGCTTTTATATCTAGTTTCTCACCGAAATTAATCTTATTAATTTCTCTGATATCGGCATCTGGATTTGGCACCGAAATATTAAGCCCCGCTGATACTGAGGTCATCTCGGTATTAGCACTGCTTTCTAATATATTAAGTACACCTTGGCGGCTCTTTCCTGCGTAGACATAAAGATCACCAACTTTAATATTAGCATTGGACAAATTCACCAAGTTATCGGCATTTGTTTTAACAATCGCATTAGCATTTGCTGCGCTACCTAAACCTGAAACTGCTAGGATATCTGCGCTACCACGGTTTTCAGAATCTGTTTTGGCCGTAATATAAACACTACCTGTAATGTTTTCAATGATCGCGCCATTTACATTAACCGAGGAAGTAGAGTTAGCCGTTATAACACTAAAGGCTGCATTAATACTGCCTAAACCGCTCACTGTTTCTATCGTGATATTATCGATTGTTTCAATATTGTTATAAGCTTCTATACTGATAAGCCCTTGATCATCATAGCTGCCTTCACCGATCAGTTTGATATTATCAAGCAGTGAAATATTAGCGTGATTGTTCAACGTGGTTGTACTGTACAATCCATTGGCACCGACTAAATTTGCCGAACCGGTTCGCAAACTCTTGCCATTAGGATATTCATCTTTATTAAAATTATTAACGGCGTTAATATTTATGCGATGCGCAAGCACCTCGCTAGCTTGTGTCGCTTGATTACTAGTACGCGTCGATGCACCTAGCACTACATCTGCTCTGGAATTGATCGACAAATCCAAACCAGCTCCTGAGCCTGACGCTAGACCAACACTAAAGGCATCAGCACTAGCATCTATGTTTTGATCTAAAACGCTGCTTATATCAAAATCTTCAACCTCAATATTCACGCCTTTACCGACACTCGCCAATGCATTTTGATAACTTGTTACGCTACTTTGTGCACCCGCCCCTGCCACTAAACCACCAGCGGCGGCAATTGTACGCGCTAAAATATCATCGCTGCCGTACGCTTTGACGCGCAACTGAGTCGCGTTAATTTTGGTGTTATCGCCAAGCTGAACCAAAACTTCATTCTGGCCATTTTTACCGTGTTCTATATCAGCAATCATCGCACCGACAGCAATACCACCGGCTGCTCCACCATTGGCATCGGCTCTAGCATAATTAACCGATTCCGCATTAATGCTAATCACTTGTTGTGCATTTAAAGTAGCGCTATCAGTCGTGGCAGCAACTTGTGTTTCTAAAGATATATCAGCACGGTTAGCACTGGCTGCAAGTAGAGCAGCTGAAAAACCTAATGCCTTGGTTTTAATAATTTTGTTTTCAGCTTTAGCTAGCACATCAATATTTTGTGCATCAATCGTTAGATCATTAAGCCTTGCGCTAATTTTACTGCGCACATCATTACGTACTAAAGCGACACCTAATGCGCCACCAATACTGGCACTGGCAGCGATGTTTGTGACATCAATACTAAGTTCAGTGGTCTCATGCGCATTTAAATTAAAATTAGCGGTGCTAAACAGCGCTCCGTTGCCTGATGCAGTTGCACTAACCTGGTTATTAACAGTGTTAGTAATATCTACACCACCGCCACTTAAACCGACTAAACCACCACTAAATGTTACAGAAGTTGCTTTGACGTTTTTAAAGTCCGCATTTGCAAAGCTAGTAATATCAACATTACCTTCCACCATCACTTGATAAATAGAGCTACCTAACTTTATATTATTATCTAGTTGTAGATAGGCATCTACATCCATCGCAATGTCATTGTTAATAATGGTGGCTGATATGGCCGCTGCACCGCCAATACCGATAGCTGCAGATACTGTTATCGCATCTCCTTTAGCTTTTAAAATTTGGCCATTGGCGTTAGCATCAATCTTTAAATCTTTTAAAGCAATTAAATCAGTGTTTGCTACGTAAGCTTTGGTTTGTCCATGAATATCGTTATCTAAATCAATACCGGCACCTGCCAGTGCAATAGCTACTTTGCCGCCTGCAAGAGAAATACTTGAACCTAAAACATAGCTATCAATAGTGGCCACTGAATTAGCGATGACTTGCACATCGTTTAAAGCGCGAATACTAGAATTACTAATGCGTGCATTAGTTTGTTGACTATCATTTGCCAAGCCGTTGCCAATGACATTTTCAGAAAGCGTGACACCAATAGATCCTGCAACGCCTACTGCTCCCACCGCAACCGCCGCGCTAACCGCGCCGACAGATGAATCTATTTTAGCGCTGTTAATCGCATTCACTTTAATATCTTGCTGCACATAACTAGCAGAACTATAAGCCAGAGACCAAAGCTCAGGTGAGTTATTTTTAAGCGCCGCTAAGTCAATATTGTCAACTAACTTCACCCAGCGTGCACCAGGGCCTGTTCCTACACCCGTGCCTGCTATAACTTCAGCTACGCCTGTAGCCAGAGCAAGGTTTCCGGCATCTTGATATAAATAGGTACCCGTCGAGAAACGAATTTTATCACCTTGCTCTATCACACTATGCTTCGCGCCAACTGGGTTACCTTGTGCATCATAAGCATAACCATCAAGGGTATAATCAGGGCGTACGTCGATATTTGCACCATTGTATTGATAAACACCATTAGCAAATTCAACTAAATCACCTGAATCGATATTTCCGGTTAAGCTGTTGCTTACGTAGTCATATCGTTGTTGCGTTATCACTTTCGAATCATCTATATAAGCATTTACTTGGTTGCCAACCGTATTCGTCCCTTTCACACCAGCGCCACTTAAGGCAATGCCTGCTGTACCGCCCGCTAAAGAAACAGATGCGGCAGCAGCTAATAACTCAACCGTGGCATTTTCATTGGCGTTAACTTCAACGCCACCATTGCGCGTTTCAACATCAATAGACTGTATACGTGCCGTCACGGCATTACTGACGTTATTCTCAGCCAATACTGCTGCTACGCTCAATGACAATGAACCAGAACCGCTGACACTGGCACTGACTGATGCACCGACAACATCTGCTTTAATGATCGAAGTATCTTTGGCCAATACTGCAAGTGATCCCGCGCTGATTTGCGGTAATGCTTGAGAAGTAGCACTACCTTTTCCTATCACTTGCGCCGTGGTAATCGTGTTTATATTGTTTTCGGCTATAGATACTCCTACCGATATAGAAAGTGCTGGGCCCGAGCCTGCTGCTATTGCAACACTCACCGCAGCGGCGGTTGCCGTAATCTGTGCGCGATCTGTCGCTTGCACTACCATCGTGCCCGCTTTTATACGCGTTAATGCATCACTACTGTTATCGATAGAAGCCAGTGTTTTAGCATATATATTGTTGGTGGTATCAACCCCAGAGCCCGCACCTGCGCCACTAGGGCCAGAACCTGCGGCTACTGCCATCGCACCGGCAACCACTGTCGCGTTAATGGTCATGCCATTATCAGCTTGCACATTCAATAAACCAGCAACAGTAACTTGTGCATTTTCAAGGTAAGCTGCAACGGTTAATAACGCCGCTGAAGTGCCTATGTCATTGTTCGCTAACGCAGCTCCAATTGAGATACCTAGCCCGCCACCGGCACCACCAGCACCACCGGCTGCAACTGCTATTACCTCTGCGGTAATTCTTGAAGTATTTTTTGCTTGTAACGTTAACTGGCTAGCGCCAATCAAACTGCTATTTTTAATATAAGCGGCTGTTGTCCCATTAATCACATTGGTTGCATCAGCGCCGGCACCTGCAATACTCGCACTACCGCCAGAACCGATGGCAACGGCTAAAGATGCTGCGAATGAAGTTGAGGTAATGGTATTATTCGAGGTTGCACTAATTATCACATTTGCGCTATTAACATTAACTTCAGAGACACCTAAGATATAAGCGCGAGTATTATTATCAATAGTATTACTTGCAAGAGCTACGCCAATAACTAAAGTTGCATTGCCGCCTGAGCCTACGCGTGCCCCTATAGAAACTGAACCCGCTGTAGTGTCAATCTTCGATGCGTTCAGACTGGTTAGTGCAAGGCCTAATGCTTGGATGGTGTTGCTGGTATTACCGGTATTATCGATATAACTGGCTACATCGGTATAGATATCGTTAGTGCTACTAACACCACTACCTGCACCAACTAAGCCTGCGCTACTGCCTGCTGATATCGCGACGCTACCCGCTGCAACAACGGCGCTAATGTCCATGTTAGCGGTGCTTGCTAAGGTTAATGCTTTACTTGTATTAACCTTAGTATCTTCTAGGTAAGATTGAACTTTAGTTGATTGTGCATCGCTGCCAATTTTGTTTTCAGCAATCGCCACACCAATCGCGGCACCTGATCCACCTGACGCCGCAATGCTCACGCCGACAATGAGTGCATCTAAACTTGAAGTGTTAGTCGCACTGAGTGTAACGTCACCTGCCTGTAAAATATCCGTGTTTTTAATGTAAGCTAGCGTATCTCCATTCACCACGTTACTTGATTTAGCGCCTGCACCACTGAGTGAAAAACTGCTACCAGTGCTTGCGGTAACCGCGACACTGGCGGCAATTGCCTTCGCTTCTATGATGTTTTTATTTGACGCGCTTACGCCAAGCGTCCCTGTGCTAATATCAATCGACGCAGTCCCATCGATGCTGGCAAGTGCGCTACGGCTAAGCGTATTATCGGCAATCGAAACACCAATGCTTGCACTGCCCGTGCCTGTTGTGCCCGATATTGATGCACCTATTGCAAAACTGTTTATCTTGGCCTCATCAACACTCGTCAAGCTAATAGAAGCGGCTTTGATGTTACCTTTGGCCGCACCTGTGCCTCCAACTACGCGATCATCGCTAATAAAGCTTTCTACTTTACCGCCTAAAACATTGGAAGCGACTGTCGCGGCGATCGCGATTGCTGCACTGCCACCACTTAATGCGACTGAACCACTGAGCGCAAAAACCTCGATACTACTATCTATCGTTTTTGAGCTAATACTAAGATCGCCACTGGCGTTAATACTTGAATTAGCCGCACCTGAACGTATGTTTGATTGCACATCATTAACTGCAACGCTAACACCGACACTTCCTCCAGGCCCTTTTGTCACCGCCAATGCCACCCCTCCTGCATCAGCACTTATGCTCGAATCATCTGTCGCACTTAAACTAACATCTTGCGCGTTTACGATATTGCTATTGCTTAATGTGGCATAAGTTGTGGTATCGATATCATTATTAATGATGGCACCACTTAGTGCTGCACCTATACCTTTAGAACCTGCTACCACCGCACCACTAATAGCCACTGATGTGAGGTTTAAATCTGTTTTGCCAACAACTGTCACTGAACCTTTTTTCAAATCAATGGTCGCGCTTTCTAAGCGCGCTTGCGCATCACTTTTAATACGGTTACCACTATAAGCTCCTCCTAGCGCAGCTCCACG
This sequence comes from Oceanospirillaceae bacterium, assembly GCA_036960485.1. Classification (GTDB taxonomy): domain Bacteria; phylum Pseudomonadota; class Gammaproteobacteria; order Pseudomonadales; family Balneatricaceae; genus Rs1. The sequence goes on along the minus strand of JBALXS010000007.1, from coordinate 38,566 downwards.
TGATGCGGCGATCGTACCGGCAAATGCAATAAGATTTAAAGTATCTGTCGCACTAACACTTAAAGTGCCTTCTAGTGCAGCATCACCTTGAGTGGTGATCTGTGAATTGCTGATCAAAGCGGTAGTATTTGCAGCGATATCTAGGATAGTGATGGCACCAGATGCTGCCAGCTTTTCTTTTGAACCTGCCAGGCTCACTGTTCCCACTATCACATTTTGATCTGTTGTCGCATTAACTGATACATCGCCAACTGCTTCGATCACACTTTGAGTAGACCCACTGGTATTACTTTTAATAGCAGCATTTACATTGCTCACTACATTTAAAATATCAACCGCGGCACCAATAGCCGCTTTTCCTCCTACAGCGGCGCCACCGGCGAAGGAATTAAGACTAGAGGTTAGTTTGGCGTCAACGGTTAAACTACCAGTAAGTGTTACTTCACTCGCAACTATTTGTGCTGTGACTGTTGAGTTAATATCATTGATATTAACTGAGCCATATAGCGCAGCTTTAGCTTTAGTGCCTGAGGTAAAGGAACCGCCAGCGCTGATATTAATTAACCGCAGCTTGCCTTCGCTTTGCACAGTTAAATCGTGTGCATTGACTTGGCTATTTTCAATATTGGCTTGAATGTTTTGTGTAATATCATTATGCGAGAATGATCCAGCCAACGAAATACCGGTCGATTTTGATGCAGAGCCAGTAATGGCGATAGCACTCACGTCATTGTCAGCCTTGAGACTGATATCGCCTAAACTACTAAGCACGGTATTGGTCACGCTGGTAAGCACAGTATTGTTCAATAGATTAATTGCTACGCTGCCGGCAACGCCAACACCAGTAGATTGTTTGACACTATCCGCTGTAGGCGCTGTATCACCACTACCATCGTCAGTAGGTTCTGGCGATGCTGGTGCCTTGCTACCGGTGATTGCGGCCGCCGCAGCCAATGCAAAAAAATCGACTTCGTTGTTAGCAATAATATTAATCGCTGCAGTATTCGCTGGTGTCTCATCTGTTCGCATTGAACCTTGAACACTGATACTAGTGATAGCGGTCGCAAAAGTAGGTGTTTGTACGAACGTTAACGCTGTATCGCTGACATCAGCAATACGTATCTGCTGTACTGAGTTATCAGCCATTGTCACTGCCACTAATTGACCAGCACGAAAACCATCCGCCAACCAATCGCCTGTATCACGATTTAACACCGCTCCTGTTAATTGCAAATTTAAGCCAGGTGTTACATTAAGTTGATTAGCCGTTGTTGCAGATACATCTGCAGCGACGGCTGCGATCGTTTGAGTGTCCATATCATTGATGACCACGCTCGCACCAGCACCTTGACTGCCACCACGTTGAATACCTAAACCCACGGCAACGGCATCAGTATCTTGAGTTGCACTAACGGTAATGGTCTGCCCAACGAGGGTTGCACTATCATCAATAGAAACTTTAGACTCACCCAAGTACTCGTTGTACATCACATTAACAGAGATACCTTTATCTGAGCTCTTACCACTTGATTGGCCAACTTCAGTAATACGATAACGGTTATGGCTGGTGACACTCAATTCACCTTGCGCGATAACAACGGCATTAGCACCTATTTTAGTATTCGCTTTAGAAGTGCTATTAAACCACTGCACCGATCCGCCAATACCTTTACCGCCACTGGTGCTGCCTAAAAGTGCGCTTTTAAGGTCGGGAATACCCGTGACGTTTATAGTATCAATTAAAACATCGCTTTTAATGATGGCGCTGCCGCTGGCATTAATCACTGCGCCATCGCCAATTTCAGTAGTTGCAGTATTATTTGTATCAATAATATTTACACTGGCCGATACACTTTTGCCCGCCGCACTTTCCGATTTAGATGTTGCCGCAACATAGGAAGTAGCAATTTTATCAGGCACACCTAAAGTTTTATTAAGATAAGGTAACAGCGCTGTGAGATTATCAAGTTCGTCTTTAAGCTGAATTTGGTAAGTATCAAAGGTATCTAAAAATTCGATAGGACTGGCTGTTGAAATCGTATCACCAGGAGAAGGCGGTAACTGAAAAGATTGAAATTTTTCTAAATCATCCAATAAATCTACCTGATCGGGAATTTCTGCCTTAGAACTTATTGTCACATCGCCAGCATTAATGTCAGCAGTATTTGCCACTATCGTACTGGCAGTATTACCAAAATTACCGTAAGACACAGCACCGGCAAGCGCGATCTTAGCTCCGGATTTAGCCCCCGCTAAAACACTGACACGATAGTTATCCTGCGCGAAAGATGATAAATTCAAAGCATCTGTTACATTAATTTTTCCCGCAAACTTCAAACTAGCAGCATTGTCACTTTGTACAATCGCTAAACCTGCACCGATTTCTAGCTTGGCAGGTCCCGTTGCTTTCTTTACAGGGTCTGCCAGCGCAGGGATTTTCTTAGTTGCATAACCCATTAGCGCTTTTTGTACCTTAGTCATACCTTTAGCGGTAGCGCTAACTTGAACTGTATGTTCGAGATTGGCGCTATTAGCACCGAGTTGTGCAGATGCTGCTGTAATATCTGTACTTACATCAACATCGCTGTTTGAGGTAAAGTCGGTTAATGCGAAAGCGGCAGCCCCAGCACCTGACTTACCATTGCCAATTGCCGATACTTGATAGTCATTAACGATATTACTATTAATGCTAACTTCATTTGCCGCTGTAATAGTGCCTTTTGCGATTGTCACACTCGAATCTGACTTCGCTTTTGCATAAGCAAAAGCTAAGCTTGGCGCAGGTATTTTAGCCAATTTATTAACAGCTTTAGCTATCAAACCCGATCCTATCTCAACCTTGGCTACTACGTTGTTGAGCACATCGGAGATAATATCAACTTTGCCACTGGAAGCTAGCAAGACATCACTCGCTATAGTGATCGACGAGGTACTGTTGGAGTCAACAAAAATGGCGCCCGCTATACTTCCCCCAGGCGTGTTCAGAACGGCTGAAGATACGGATTTTGAAGTGATAGACAAATCTGCTGTACTGGTAATTACGGCGCTAGAGTCAATAGTAATTGAGCTGGTTGAGGTTGACAGCAAATGTTCGAACGGCATTGATATGTCCAAAATGCCACTTTGCTGCAACAACCCCGCTATTAACGCGTCTTGATCGGTTGAGTGTAGTTTGGCGCGCTCAGCTTTTGCTCCTTCAGAAAGCTCCAATGAAGAGCCGTCAGCCGCTGTTGCAGTGGCATTCTCAACATCTTTAGCCAAACTTTTATACATTTGCTTAACGGTGACATCATCCCCTGTGATCGCTTCATCGATCAAGCTTTCAGTGGGTACAAAAGTAATTTTATCTCCACTAATACTCAGCACTGTTAGCTCTGAATCATCATTTAGCGACCCGCTACCGATAATTTTAACAATTTGCCCTACAAGAAAACCGTCGTCATCCCAATCAGCTGCGTCATTTACACGTGTAATACTAGCGCCTAACACTTCTTTTACGGCTACATCAGTAATCGTTTGCACGGTAACTTCGGTCGTAGCTTCAAAATATAATTTTGCACCCTCGACTTTGGTTACTTTATAAACGCCGCTATTAAGCGTATTGCCGGTAAAAGTAATGTATTTATTGACAAGATTAGTACGCCAAAGCTCTGTGTTGCTGGTGGCGCTTATTTCAACACCTGCGTTTTGTGTGGCTGTTTTTTCAAAAAAACTAAAATCGGCATTATTAGTTGATTGTAACGCCTCGACTTCATCGCCTGCGCTAAAATTGACTTCTATGTTTTCTGGATCAACCGTGGCGGGATCCCATGTTTTGCCTAGCTCTGCAAACGCAAAACCATTAAGCGCGGCATTTAATAAAGCATTGTCTAATTGGAAATCGACATATTTATTGGTTTTACTGCGGCTCTGAAGTGTTACGTTAGTGCCTTTTAGTTGAGCTGCAGCGCCGATGATAAGCTTAGCCTCAGCTTTTAACTCATCAGAAAAAGGATTTAGCGCTCCTAATAACACTGATCTCAAATCCACATCAACAGTAGCGCTCACCGAAAGATCAAGATCGCCACCGGCTGTGATATTTGTATTATCTTCAACTTCTAAGGTTTTAACTACATTGATGTTAATGTCACCCGTTGAACTTAACTCATTGTGAAGCAGTAATGCCTCTTCAGAATTGATTGTTACGCTGCTAAATTCAAGGTCCTTAAAGGTTACTGTATCACTACCCGCACCAGTATTAACAATTAATACACCCAAAGCGTCTACTGTTTGTGAATAGCTTCCGTTAGTGATAACTATGCGGCTCTTAGTCACAGCATCTTCATATCTAAAACTAAAATGGTCATCATCAGCCGTTGCATTAACCCTAACGGTATTATCACTAGTGTTAGCACTGACGAGAAAGTTTTGCCCTACTGTTTTATTGCGAAATGTTTCAACAGCAATAACATTACTGGCTTGAGTGTTTGCATTGATACTATCAATACCATCCCCCCCATCAGCCATACCTAAACCTAATGTCAGTGTGTCATTGCCATAGCCACCTTCTAAGAGGTTGAAACCTGCACCGCCATCAAGCGTATCATTACCTGTTAATCCGATTAAGATATCAGCTTGTGCACCACCGATGAGGTGGTCATTACCTGCTCCACCGTTAAGTACTACTTTAGCGCTGGTAGCACTTAAGTCATAATAGTTATCGCCACCACCACCTATCAGCGATATAACATCAATATTTGTACTAGTAATCGTTGTTGCTAATGTATCTGTGGCCGTAAACGCTGTGCCATCCCATGCACCTGATTTCAGTAGCTCTAAAGCAGGGTCTGTAGCATCTAAACTTAAGCGGATATCTAAACCACTATTGTCTCTCTCAACGTAATAGAGCTTATCTTCATCAGTGCTATTGGTATTAGTGACACCATCAATATTGTCACCCCAACTCACTGAAAATTGATTAGCTTTATTATCGCCTTTAAGTGTATCAGCTTGGGCCGATCCTAAAACGGTATTCATACCGCTAACACTGCTTAATCCTGTTGCAGTACCTGCGGTTAAATCAACGGTAACGGCCGTGGAGTAAAGAGAAAAATCAAGGTAATCACTGCCGCTGCCATTGATAGCTTCAATACCGCTAAACTCAAGCAGATCAAAATCATGAGTTTTAATGTCCGTACCTGTTACAGCATTAAGGCTTGCTAACTTGCCTTGCCCTGCAGATTCTAACTGCCACGAAACACCAGAGACACCCACACCTACTGTAATGCTATCGCTTTCACCCACACCTGCAGTGCCGCCATCAAAGCGCACCATAAAGTCTCGCTCGCCGAGATCTAAAAAGGATTGGTCAACGGTAAATTTATCTGTATCGTCAGAGCCATTAATCGTAATAATGCTGCCGGCCGCTATGCTGCTTAAGCTTTCGCTGGCTAAAACACTATCAGCTGGCAAAACTGCATTGTTATTAATCAACTGAATAACTTGTTGATCATCAACTTCTACAATTTGCAACGTTACATCTGCAGCTGCCGTCAGCGCTAATGCCGAAAAAGGATCTGCAGACAACAGTAATCGGGGTTCGAGCTGTTCGAGCTGGAACGCATTTAGTTCAGCTTTCACTGGTTTCTTCATCGCAGCAAACAAGCGATTAAGCGGTGCATTACGCAACTTATTAACTAGCCCATTTAATCTTAATGGCTTAGTGTTTTTTCTTGCTGCTTGATGAATAACCATGTTTTCAACCCACTTTAAAGATCGTCTGATCTTTGTATTTATTACAAGCCATCCTTGGCCAGTTACTGACTTTTCAGCATCCTGCTGTATAGATATAGCTCTGTTATATTTGCTTATCAGTGCTGCGTTGAAGCATCACTTTCTGATTCAGCAGTGACTGCAAAAGCAGCATCTGTCTTAGGTATCTGTTGAATCATTTTATTAAGGTTCGACATTGACTGAAGGTGTAGATAAATCAATTCTAAACTATCGTTACCCATCAATTCATGTAAAACTTCGGCTGATAAACCTTTAAGTTTTTCGCGATTAATCACTTTAAAACCAGTTAATGTACGCTCTTCTCCACCAGGGGCTGTAAACTTCGCTCCCATATCTTCGAACAAATCTAATTCACTTAATTTGTTGCAAAAAATTTGCGTACGCTGGTAATGCGCTTGATAGTCTTGTAAAAAACCTAGCACACTCGAAAGGTATTGAGTTTGCTCACCTTCTGAATCAAACAAACGCTCACCGCGTCCTTCCTCATTACAGCCTTCAAAATTCTCATCGATACATAAAGTTAAAGTATCGCCATCATCGGAATTGGCAAACACAAAAGGGAAACGGCGAATAAAAGCTGGGATATAATCCACCTGCCATTCACCTGTTTCTTTGAGATACAAGTTTTCGTCTTGGCGCACACCCATTACCACAACAGGTAATAAGCCCTTATCATCACCGGCAAAAACGATGGCATAATCTTGCGCTGCTTTAGGAAATTCGACAGCCATCAAAGGAACAGAGTTAACCTCTTTAGCAAAGTTATAATCAGTGCCGGCTTTAACCGACCAACCCAAATGTCTTTGTTTATTTACTGCTTCAACTTGCCCGTATATTAACAATTGCGTAGCCACAAATACTTCCTCTTGTTATTTTATCACTGACCTAAAATGCCAAATGATTTTTAATGTCATTAAAAAACGCTAACAATTATGATTTTTATTGCATCGAACACTATTACAAATTTTCAACCTCAAAGAACAACTTTCGCCTTGCGTAGCATTAATTCTACATCGGTAGAGATGTCTTCACCTTCTAACATCGAATTAACTTGCCCTAAATCGTCAATTGATAAAGTCCCTGTAGCCCGTTTAAGCGATAGCGTATTGATCAAATAATCATACTGTGCAGCAGAAAAATCACTTCTTGCGATATATAAATCTCGCGTGGCATCTAATACATTGACACTGGAAACCAACCCAGAGTCAAAAGCTGTTTGCTTAGCATCTGCAGCAATTTCATAAGCATCCACTGATTTTTGTAAAGCATTAACCTTACTCACCGCTCCCACAATACCGTTAAAAGCACTGCGTGCTTCACGCTCAGTTGCGCGTTGCGTCTGCAATAGTTCTGCTTTCGCTTTATCGCGTAATCTAAGTGCTTCACGTACTTTTGAAGAGACTGCTCCGCCGGAGTAAATAGGCACACTTAGTTTTAGCAAAATGTCACGCGTTTCTACTTCGCTACCCCCACCAAATAAAGAACCTGTGGTAGTACGACTATTTTGACTTGCCACTAAATCCAATGTCGGATAGTGCGCGCCTCGTTGGCGACGTGATTCCTGCAATGCCACCGCAAGAGCGCTCTTCTTAGCTAAGATAAGCGGATTTTGCTGGCGGGCATTTTCAACCCAAGCAGAAACTTGCTTTGGCTTAGGATATGCCGGCTTAAGCTGATCACCCAAGGTCACTAATGATTTAGGTAATGTTCCAGTAATTTCTTGTAAACCTTGAAACGCATCACGCAGATCATTAACCACTTCAACTTGCCGTGCTTGCGCTTGCATTAATCGCGCTTCGGCATCTAAGTAATCGGTGATGCGCACTACCCCATCTTCATGCTGCTGTTTAACAAGTTCATGGTGTTTAATTAATGAAGAGACCTCAGCATTAGTTGAGATAAAATTATCACGTTCCTTCAACGCCGCAAAATAGCTTTGAGCTACACGCATTAATAAATCTTGACGCACATCTTCATACTCAGCAGCAGAACGCCTAACATCTTCTTTAGCTTGTTTAAAGTAAGCCCAATTACTAAAGCTATAAATTGACTGAGTAATTGACAATCCATATTCGGTCGTCGGGTAAGAAGTTGAGCCACTTTGATAAACCGTATTATCGGAACTCACAATTTCTTGCGTCGTTCTGGTTTTAGTGTAATCAAACTTAACGGTAGGTAGTAGCGTGGCACGAGCTTGTTGATAGATTTCTTTAGAAGCTTCGTTTTGAAAGATGCCAGCGCTATTTACAGGATCGTTTTGCTTGGCCATTTCATAGATATCAAGCAAATCTTCTCCATGCGCTAAGATTGGAGCAACGCTCATTACACCAATACAACATAGCTTTTTACCCCAAATTTTAATCATGTAGCCATTTCCTTGTTATTATATTTTTCAACTAATTTAAACAATCTAGCACACTACGCTGAAATTTTGGACAATAAATACTCAATACTATGAATAACTTCAACCTTAACCTTTTCTAAACATGAAACAAAATAAGTCAAGACTTATATCATCGATATTCTCGTTCAAAACGCGATGATAGCAGGGTTTTTTAAGAGCTTAATGTGTGCTTTGATAAACCAGTTAGCCCCGAAGACTGACTCTAAAAGAGAACACTGATGATATGTATACGAGATAGCTTTTAACTAATGCATCTACAAAAAGCATTAGACCCTAAAAAAAACACTCGCTCTATTACTTTGTAATAGCACAAAATAGTAACAAGCAATTTTATGTCAAAAAATAATATTTTTAACACTTTAATATACAACCAAGCACTTATGTGTACATTTTTTCAGGGTGCTTAAAGCACTCTGTGCTTAAATAATATTTATACCTACCATCCTTTCAAATTAAAATTCGCATCACATATCGCCTTCGAAGAGTCATGGCTATTTTAGTCATAAGCATTGATTATCCATTAATACTACAATTCAAATATATGCTTTAAGATGATATTATTGATTTAGAAATTGATATTAGCTGGCGCTACCTTCTGCTAGAAAACACTCTCAGCATATTACGTAAAACCGACCTCTCATTAAGGTTTTCTGCTGATAACTGAACATGGATGGATATCTCTAAATGTACGACTTGGCATTTATTTACCCTTATGCTGGCATCACAACGTTGCCTGCTGAAATTGATCGCAGTAAGTTGTTTAATGTATCTATTGATATAGAGACGGGCGCTATAAAACTATACATTTTAGATAGCACACTGCGCAGTCTCTATAAAGTATCTAAGACTGGCATTAGCCAACAGTATTCAGGAGATGATTCAGAGTTTGGCGCTGATCCAAGGCGATTAAATAGCTTCCTAGGAGCACAATTTGATTATCATCAGATAACGATCGATGCGGTTGAAGGTGACACTTATTATGTCTATATGGAAGGGGGGTCTGGCCCACAATACTATCAATTTTTACATAGTTACTGCCAACGCTTTAATATCACCACTGCACAGCTGTTAAACAAAGTGAGTAGCATCAATAATTGTAAATTCGAAGATCTAGAACAGTGCTGTCGTGCTAGAGCAATATCTATGTTGCGAATTCCGCTAGATGCATCTGAGAGCAAAATTTACGCACAGCCGTTTTTGTATGGCAATGGATTTATGCTCAACCCGCGCACAGAGCAGTTTTTGCTGCAGTTATTTTCTTGTAAAAGTAATGAGTTACTGGCCAAATTAAAATATGCATGGTTAGCCGTTGAATTAACCACCAATAGAACACTGCTAGTAACTCAGCATCACAAATTATTACATTCGCCCTAGTCTTTGTTTAAAACAACTAATTTCACCCCAATACCGTTTTAGCTTGGCTATCAATACATTCAACAGCATGCTCGTCTAAACAGCTCTTTGAAAGATAGCTAGTCCCTTTTGAATAGTGGATAATGAAGCCTAAATTCGTTTTATCAATCGCTGTTATGCTCTGCCATTCAACAGTTTCATTAACATGTTTGGAGCTATTATTAATACCTACTTCATTGACTAACACTGTTACTTCACTATTGTACGACTTACCAAACATTTGGCGCCAAAGCCACCAAGTTTTACGATAGTGAGTGCTGAATACTTCTAGCACCCCAAGTGATATTACAAAAAAAGCAATGTAATCACTCACTAGATGGAACACGAGCAAACAGGCACCAAACAGCAGTGAGATAATAGCTCGCTTGTATTTCAAAATAGACACATCAACCACGACGGATTGCTCATAGCACTCACTTAAGTACGCTTTGTTAAGTGTAAAAGTGGAACTATAAGAATAGGCTTTTTTCATACTAATTCCGTTGGGTGGTTAGTTTGACGCAGCACTTTATAGCACTGTAGCGGAAAACGGAACTAATACTTAACTATCCCACTCATCCGCAAGAAGAAGAGAGTAGCTCAGATAGATACTTTTAGAGTATTTAAGGTAGTAATGCCGAAATTATAGCGCTTAGCGATACATCACCCGTTTTAGAAAAAGGTAGTTTACCCGCAGACGTTTCAATACCGCCATTAAAGCTATAGTTAGCTTGCTGGGTTGATAAGGCTGTTTTGGCAGCATTTAAAAATGCAGCTGTATTTAACTGGATAGGTAGCGTTACAGTTTGCGTTTTTTTTGCTGCAAGACTGGTGTCTGATTTTGCTGCCATTGAACCAACCGAAAGCTTATTAAGTTTGAAGTCACCACTAAGTCCTGAAATAGGCAGCGGGAACACATTCGGGTTATACAACGACACATCAAAAACAACACTCTGTTCTTTTGCAGAAAATGATTTCAGTTGCACTCCCCTCACCTCTGGCGCAGCAACAAGCTTACTGACTAAATCTTGCTTAATTACATTTGTATTACAGCCAAATAAAAAGATGGAGATCAGGAAAATCCCTAAGTATTTTTTCATTTTATATTCTCGAAATGATTAATAAAGATAGCTATATTAACAGAATAGCTAACATAAATGCTTAATAAAAATAAAGTAAAGCATCCTATACTTGTAGACGAATGATACTGTTAGCAGCGCTTAAACCACCAACAAACAATATTATCCTACTATGATCGCTATATCTCAATAGCAGGGCGCTTTTAGAACACTTGATTATCATTTTCAAAAGTACTAATAAAAACTTATACCTCAAGCTGCTTTGATATTAATCAATCACTAAGCCCAGCTAAGATGCTATCATTATCAGTACTTTTCAGCATTTCAACAAGGAGGTCTTTTTTGCACAAAACTGTACTTAAATTACTTAGTTTACTCATCGGCAGCATTCGGGATTTAGCACCTATCATCGTTGTTGTATTATTTTTCCAGTTAGTTGTATTGCAACAACCTTTGCCTAATGTTTCACAACTTGTACTTGGAGTGGTTTTTGTACTGCTAGGATTAACTTTTTTTATCCATGGTTTAGAGCAAGGGCTCTTTCCGATTGGCGAATCAATGGCGCATGCTTTTGCCCGCAAAGGTAATGTTTATTGGTTGCTCACTTTCGCTTTCGCACTTGGTTTTGGTACGACTGTGGCCGAACCTGCCCTCATTGCTGTGGCGGCAGAAGCCGCTAAAGTAGCCGCTGAAGGCAATATGATCGGCTCATCAAATGCTGCGATGTCAGAATACGCTAACGGCCTGCGCTATAGCGTCGCCTTAAGTGTTGGCTTGGCAATCTTGTTAGGCGTATTGCGCATAATTAAAGGCTGGCCGGTGCAATGGTTTATTATCGGCGGCTATGTTCTTGTGGTGATAATGACGGCTTTCGCTCCCGCTGAAATTATTGGTATCGCCTATGATTCTGGTGGCGTAACCACTTCAACAATCACTGTGCCGCTAGTTACTGCGCTGGGCGTGGGCCTTGCATCTTCAATTAAGGGCAGAAACCCAATGACAGATGGCTTTGGTTTGATCGCCCTCGCCTCTTTAACGCCGATGATTTTTGTAATGGGCTACGGGATGATAATACTATGACCAGCAGTGATATTTTTTATCAAATCTACCAAACCACAATAACGACCTTTACCGATGTATTACCAATTGTTGCCATTTTATTCGGCTTTCAGTTTGCTGTGATTCGCAAACCTATCCCTAATTTGGGTAAGGTTGTGCTTGGATTTTTCTGGGTTTTAATCGGTTTATCACTGTTTTTGATCGGTCTTGAGTGGGCGCTTTTCCCAATTGGAAAGCTCATGGCACAGCAGTTAACCGACCCGGTATTTTTAGCAGGAGATAACCCAATTGCAGGAGTTAGCTTAACCTGGGCAGATTATTACTGGGTTTATTTATTTGCCTTCCTCATTGGCTTTGCCACCACCATAGCAGAGCCTTCGTTGATTGCAGTGGCAATTAAAGCTAACGAAGTATCTGGTGGCGCCATTGGTGTTTGGGGATTGCGCTTATCGGTCGCACTGGGTGTTGCAGTTGGTATCTCTTTAGGTTGCTATCGTATCGTAGCCGGCGATCCTATCCATTATTACATTATGGCAGGTTATCTGATTGTTGTTGGCCAAACCTTGATTGCCCCTAAACTAATAATTCCCCTAGCCTATGATTCAGGCGGCGTGACAACTTCCACTGTTACAGTGCCTTTAGTGGCCGCTTTAGGATTAGGACTTGCCGGAACTGTTCCAGGTAGAAACCCTTTAATCGATGGTTTTGGTTTGATCGCTTTCGCCAGCTTATTTCCGATCATCTCCGTCATGGCATATGCACAAATTAGCGAAAAGCTAAGTAAGAAAGCGCATAAACGTCATAGAAATAACCCTAATGGATAATAGACATGCATTTTAAATTAATCATTTGCTTTAACCAAGACGACAAGACCGACAAGATAATGGCAGCAGCACGCAAAGCCGGAGCCACCGGCGCAACCATCATTAACAACGCGCGCGGTGAAGGCTTAAAGCAGCCCACCACCTTTTTTGGCCTAACCTTAGAGAGCCAGCGAGATGTACTGTTGTTTGTTGTTGAAGAACATATGAGCCGTCATATTCTTGAAACAATCAACATTATCGGCAATTTCGATGAACAGCCTGGAACCGGTATGGCGATTCAAATAGATGTTGAAGATGCTGTGGGTTTCAAGCACCAAATTGATCATTTAATTCCAACTGTGGAGACTGAACTGTGAGCAAAACAAAACTAATAAAAGCTGCGGACATTATGTCTGATAACTTTGTCGTACTTGATGGTATGAACACTGTTCGCGACGCTATTAATACGATGCGTGATAAAAAAACGGATGTCATCATTGTCAATAAACGCACCGAGCACGACTCTTACGGCATTGTTGTATTGGCCGATATTGCCAAGTATGTACTTGCCAAAGATAGAGCGCCAGAACGAGTTAATATTTATGAAATCATGGCTAAACCTATTATCTCTGTTCCCCCGCAAATGGATATCCGCTATTGTGCCCGCATGTTTGATAAATTCGGCCTTGCTCACGCTCCTGTTATTGAAAATGAACAAGTTTTAGGGCTAATTGGTTACCGCGAAATCGTACTGCATGAATCAGAAGCTGGTTAGAATAATTTACGAAGCAGAAGGTCAGATTTTGTTTTTTCTCTAAGTTAAAAAGCAAGATTTGATCCTAATCTGCTCAAAGAGCTTAATTAGCTAGCTCTATCCATCAAATGTAAACTTCCTACTAACTGAGTATAGTATTTTCTTAATAGACATCTGTGCTCAGCACCAGATGTTCCACTCCCAATTTCCTATATTCAACTTGCTCAGGCACATAGTTAGCCGTTTTTAAGGGATTCGGGATATCTCCTTTTTTGACATTTTCAAAATGCCCACGACGCCTTGGGTCAGCTATAGGAACTGCTGATAGTAGCTGTTGCGTATATGGGTGTTGCGGGTTGTTAAAAATAGCATCTCGCGGACCTATTTCAACAATGCGACCACGATTCATTACCGCCACTTTAGAGCAAATCTGTTCGACAACTGCCATGTCATGAGAGATGAATACATAGCTCATACCCTGCTCTCGCTGCAAATCTTGTAATAATTCTAGTACCTGCTTTTGCACTGATACATCCAGCGCCGAAACTGATTCATCGGCGATGATAAGTTTAGGGGATAGTGATAAAGCTCTAGCGATGCATACTCTTTGTCTCTGGCCTCCTGAGAATTCATGTGGATATCGTTTCATCAAGTCAGGGCTTAAGCCTACTTTACTAAAGAGCTCTGCCACTCGATCATCAACGGCTTGGCCTGCATCTAAAGCGTGGATGATGATAGGTTCTGCCACTAGCTCGCCCACTGTTTTACGCGGGTTTAAGCTGGCATAAGGGTCTTGAAATATCATTTGTGCATCAGTTCTACTTTGTTTAGTTTGTATACTATTTAACCCTTGTATATCTTTACCTGCAATTTTAATACTACCGCTATAAGGTACTAAATTCATTAGCGCACGGCCGGTGCTTGATTTACCGCAACCACTTTCACCTACCACGCCACATATTTGTCCGGGCATTACTGAAAAACTGATGCTTTCAACAGCATGCACTCGCTTTTGAACACGCTGCAATAGTCCTCCGCGAATATCAAACCTCACCGTTAAATCTTTAACTTCTAGTATTGGGGATTGAGCTGAATTATCTGGCGGTGTTAACTTAGGTGCATTGCCAAGCCTAGGCACTGCGTCGAGTAGCTTTTGGGTATATGCATGTTTTGGCGATTCAAATAATTGCACAGTACTGCTATGTTCAACAGCAGAGCCTTTTTTGAGTACCACCACATTGTCTGCAATTTCGGCAACCACCCCCATGTCATGGGTAATCATCAATACTGCAGTATCAAAATCTTGTTGTAACTCTTTTAGTAAACTGAGGATTTGCGCTTGTATTGTTACATCTAAAGCCGTTGTCGGCTCATCTGCTATTAGAATATCTGGCTTGCATAACAGTGCCATTGCGATCATTACTCGCTGACGCATTCCCCCTGATAATTCATGCGGGTATTGCTTTAATCTCTCTTTAACATTGGGGATATATACCGCATCCATCACTTGATAAACCCTCGCTAATACTGCTTGGCGCGAGATATACTGATGTGCTGATAATACTTCACATAACTGTTTTTCAATCGTTAAAATTGGATTAAGTGCCGTCATAGGCTCTTGAAATATCATTGCTATTTTATTGCCACGCAAAGCTTGCATGTTATGCTTAGAAAGATTGAACAAATCGATCCCTGCATAATGTGCAACCCCTGAACTAACATGCACAGACTTAGGTAATAAACCCATCAATGCCAGCGAAGATAAAGATTTCCCACTGCCAGATTCACCAGCGATACACAAGGTTTCACGGCGGTGTAATTGAAATGAAAAATTGTTGATTAGCCGCTGCGATTGCTTTTTGTGGTGTACGTCAATCGATAAGTCTTGTACATCTAACAGCAAATCCTGAGGAGTGAATTCTGGCATATTGTTTCTCTTAAACACTGCAAATTGCAGTTCATGTAGAACAAGTGATAGAACCAACATCTCAATGACTGAGCTAAATACTGATAGCATTTAGTCAATCATTGAGATAGTGGCAGCTGGCAACAGTTTTAACCCTTATCGCCGCTAAGCCACCTTTTAGTTAATACTGCTGATTGCTTACTCAAACACTACTCTTGGAAAGTAAAAAGAGACTAACCAATTGGGCATATCAACTATTTCACTAATGCGCAAATCGCCGCAGACAGAACACAGCATATAAGCTTGCACGGGATCTAGATGATGCCTGGCACTTAGCAGATCAACCATTTGTGAAACGGCATCTCTAGCGCCTTGCAGTAAATCAGTGCCTACACCGGTAGTCACATCATATCCTTTTGCATCTAAATGGCGTGTAACAGGGCCCGCTGTGCTAAAGCGCGGAAAGCGCAGCGGTTGCTGTTTGATTAAATCAAAAGTGAGCTGCACTGACATAGGGCTCTCAATCGCAGTGCCACAAACTTCACCATCCCCTTGCGCTGCGTGAGTGTCTCCAATACTGAACAAAGCACCTGCTACTTCTACTGGTAAATAGAGTTCAGAACCTGTCGA
Organism: Oceanospirillaceae bacterium; assembly: GCA_036960485.1. Classification (GTDB taxonomy): domain Bacteria; phylum Pseudomonadota; class Gammaproteobacteria; order Pseudomonadales; family Balneatricaceae; genus Rs1. The sequence continues at coordinate 22,767 of JBALXS010000007.1, read as the reverse complement.
TAGATCGCGGATATCCATATTGCCACCCACCCGCCTTGGAGGCACAACTGAATGCACCCCCCTTTCGGCTAGAGCGAGACCAATGGTGCCAGCAAAAGGTTTTAAAGGAACTTTGGCATGTTCACCAAACAGCGCTGGCGCCATAGTGTGCGCATCATATTGCCACAAGGTTAAGGCTGGATCTTTGAATTGATCCGCCAACAAACCAAACCCTGGAATATTAGCTGTCCAACCAAAACCACTAGGTTTAAAGCCGTTTAAGGTTATTTTCAGCACATCTCCAGGTTCTGCTCCCTCAATAAATACAGGGCCTGTCACTGGATTAATCAATGCGAAGTCGAGATTATTAATATCCTCAGCCGTGGAGTTCAAAGACAACTGCCCGCCTGCTGAATCTATACATTCAAACTCGAAGCTTTGGCCAGGTTTCGCTACGTGCACAGGTTCAATACTATTGTCCCATCCATAGTGCCCATGCACACTATGGATAGTTTTGACTATACTATTGCACATCTTTATCGTACACGTGATCGTAGTTAACAGGGATATGAACTGGATCGACAAAGATGGCATCATCTCCACCTAAGCGAGCACTTTTTATGGTAAAACGCTGCTCGTTAAAAATAGGCACCCAAGGTGCATCTTTTTGCGCTTCAATAAAGATTTCGCGCCATACTTGCTCCCTAGCGGTAGCCTGAGATGCATCTGTCATAGAATCAGCAGCAATGGCACGTTTATCTAACGCTTCATTACAATACCAAGCCCAATTCCAGCCTCCTTGGACCGCACCAGCGCAGCCTAATATAGGACCGTAAAAGTTTGAAGGGTCTGGGAAATCAGCTATCCAAGCCATACCACCAGACCAAATCATCGGCGCTTGATCTACTTCACCCCCCGCGGCAATCACATTGGCCTGTGCCAGTGATTTTATGCTGACTGTTACCCCTATTTTTTTCAAATCTTGTTGAATAGCTTGTGCTATGCGCGGTTGTGGATCAGTATTCATCACATACAGTTCAGTGCTAAACCCATCTTTGAAACCTGCAGCCGCTAGCTTATCTATAGCGCCTTGCGGGTCGTACTTAAACCCTTGGTAATTTTTATCATACCCTGGCATCGTAGGTGGTAGCGGCTGGTTAGCAGCAACTGCTCTACCGTTGATCATGCGAATAATACGCGCTTTGTTAACTGCCATATTCACCGCTTCACGAACAGCCAGTTGATCAAAAGGCTTCATTCGAGTGTTTAAGGTAATGTATCCAGTGTGCAACTGGCCACCTTCGACTACGAGCTTGGAAAGCATCGGGCTATTTTTCACCTCTAAAAATTTTGCAGGAGGGATGCCATCACCGGCAAGATCCACTTCTCCGCGCTCCAATCTCAATAAGGCGACATTTGGATCTTGGCCAACTTGAAACTCAATTTCATTCATATAAGGGATGCCCGCAACATGGTAATTTTGATTACGAGTAAACACTAACCTCTGTCCTAAAGACCATTCAGATAAAGAATATGCACCGGTTCCAACTGGATGTTTGCCAAAATCTTGTTTATATTTTGCCACCGCTTCTTTAGGTACAATTGAAGCGAAATTTAGCGCAAGAACATGTAAAAAAGTGGCGTCTGGGCGTGATAAGGTAAAACTAATACTGTATTTACCTACCACTTTGATACCTGAAGCAGTGGTTTCTTTAGCAGATGACATTTCATCAAAGCCTGCAATAGATGCAAAAAAACCAGCACCAGGGCTTTGTGTTTTTGGATTCATGGTCCGCTCAATAGAATACTTAACATCTTCAGCAGTCATTTCTCTGCCATTGTGAAATTTAACACCTTCACGTAGCTCAAATGTATACACAAGACCATCATCTGAAATCTTATAACTCTTTGCTAAATCTGTTTTTAGCACAGTAGTACCTGTTTCATAATCCATCAAGCCATCAAACAAGCTTTTAATCATAGACCAGTTTTGCCAGTCATAACCGATGGCTGGATCTAAAGTAGACACATCATCTTTATAGGTGACTATCATTTTGCCCCCCGCTTTTATCGGGGTAGCATAAGCACTACTGGCCACCAAAGAGAGGCTAAGACTTGCCAATATCGCAACACATTGTTTCTTCATCACGTTCTCCAAATTTGTTAAATTCGACCCAAAAAACACCCATCAAGAACGGCTTAATTTTTAGGTATAAATTAATTGAATGACAACTACTTAAGCTGCCTTCATACATTGCTATAAAAACATCGCCAATGGCATGAACTGTTAGCTTCAGCCAGTAAACAAATGCTTTTTAAACTGTGTCAAATTCAGATGAGTGCGCACTCGGATAATCACAGATTACGATTATCACTAAATCCATCACAATTAAGATTGAACATAGCTAAAGCTAAATTCGCTCATTCTCTATAGAGGCTTTATAACTGCCTTATAAAAAGTTTCTACGTAAAAAATCACTGCTGACACATTGACAAACTTAGCGCAGCCTAATTCTTGGGTCTATCAATGGTGCTATCAAATCTGCAATCATATTACCGATGACAATGGCACAAGCTGACACAAGCGTAACTCCCATTATTATAGGAATATCAACACGTTGAATAGCTTGCCAGGCTAATTGCCCTATTCCCGGCCAGCCAAATACTGATTCGACCACCACAATTCCGCTCATAAAAATGCCAATATCTAAACCGACCATCGCTACGATAGGCAAGAGAGCATTTGGCATAACATGTACAAAAATAACCCGCCATGATGAAAGCCCCTTTGCTTTAGCGGTACGTACGTAATCTTGATGAAGCACTTCTAACATGCTGGAACGCATCATTCTTGAATACCAACCGCTACCCAAAATCGCTAACGTCAAAGTAGGTAGCACCAGATGCTGCCATGTACCGTAACCACCGATAGGAAACCAGGCTAATTTCACTGCAAATAAATATAGCAGCAGTATGCCAACCACAAACTGTGGTGCAGAGGCTCCGACAAACGAGATCAACATTAATGATTGATCAAGCTTTGTATTGGGCCGTAATGAAGCAATAACGCCGAATGTTAAGCCAAGTAACAGCTCCAAGCTAATGGCACTGGCCATCAGTAATAAACTGGCAGGTAAACGAGCGGCTATGAGCGTTGATACCTCACTCTTTTGTAAATACGAACGTCCCAGATCAAGGTGCAGCAAGTTATTCAAATACTTTTGATATTGCACATAAAAAGGCTGATCTAAACCTAATTGAGCACGAATGTTTTTCACCGTTTCAACAGTGGCACTGCGCCCTGCTATTTGGCGCGCTGGATCAGCGGGCACTGCGTAGAGCAAAATAAACGTAACCAAACTAACACCCAACAAAATCATTGCAGAGCCCAGCAAACGTTTAAGTAGGTAATGAAACATTAGTGGTTACCTCTTAAGGTTGGATCCAAGATATTGCGCAGTGCATCACCTACTAAGTTGAACGACAGTGCCAATAGGATAATAGCCGCACCCGGGATGAACACTAACCAGGGAGCTGAAGTGAAATAGGTTTGATTTTCAAAGATGATATTGCCCCAGCTTGCCTGAGGTGGCTGTACACCTATACCTAAAAAAGACAGTGTTGCTTCAAGTAATACTGTAGTTGCCACACCTAACGTTCCCCAAACCATAAGGCTTGGTACTAAGTGGGGTAATAAGTGGCAAAATAAAATTCGGCTTTTAGATGCACCAATGGCACGTTCAGCCTCGATAAAATCTCTGGCAGATAATGCTAGCGTTTCTGTGTAGATGACTCGGGCTATCTGCACCCAATTGACCATCGCAATCACCATCACCACAATCCATAAACTCGGTTTAAAAATAGCTGCTAACACAATCGCTAATAATAATGCCGGAAAGGCCATCATCAAGTCGGTAAAACGCATTAAAATAGTACCTACCCAGCCTTGATAAAAACCAGCAGTTACTCCAACGACTGCACCAATAAAGACTGCTATACCATTGGCAAATACCCCAATTATCAACGAGGTCTGCGAGCCGTAAATTAGTCGAGAAAGTAAATCCCTACCCAATAAATCAGTACCCAGCCAAAACTCACTATTAGGAGGCAAAGGAGCGCCTTCTAAAGTAAGGCCTTCAAAAAACTGCTCATCGGGAGGGAAAGGTGCAAATAACGGCGCAAAGACTGAAACAATCACCACTAACACTATAATGATTGCTGCTAAAGTGGCTAATTTATACTCTAGTAATTGCTTGAGTATATTCACTTTAATACCCTCGAATAAAGATCACCTCTTAAATGCGACTGGTACAATTGCATTAAACTAGCACTATCATCCACATAACTAACGCACAGTTCTTCTATGCTGATTCGCTTTTGCATTGCAATTGCACGCATCGCCATAAACGCTCTGCTATCGTCAATATTGGCCAAATCCATTAGCTGTAAAATACAGCGTAAAACCACAGGGCGTAGTTTTATACGTTGTTGCAAATTCGCTATTTCTTGCAAATTATTTAACCGATACTGGTAATTATGTTGTGCAATCGTTAATGCGCTAAAAACGCCGCTGTGCGAAATAGGTTTTAAAATATGCGAGCTAATTCCCTGTGAGAGAGCCCACGCCAATCTTCCCGGCGCTTCGGAGCCTAACAAACCAATTAAAGGTATCGTGGCATCACCTGCCAGCCAGGGAAACATTTCATCAATTCCCTCGTCAACATCAACAAAAATGACATCCACTTGCGGAAAATTCATTACTGCATTTATTCCCCGGCACTCAGATTTAATACCTAAGCGTGATAGCTGCTGCGCTAATTTACACTCCCCTACATGCTTGCGATGGAGAATTAGTGCATTCCAACCTCTAAAATTCGGCGTAATGTTGGTTTTCATTTAATCACCTTCAAAAAGCTGTTTCCCAACATTTTACGCCTACCATGAGCAATCTTTACGGCAAATTCATGGGCATTAAAATTGACTAAATATGGATCAGCTATGACTTGCTTTACATTTTGATCTATCACTAACGGCTGCCCTTGATCCACTCGTGCAATATAAGGGGTCAGTGGGAAATGGTTAGTTTTAGGATCTAATGTTAACTGCCCTAACGCGGTATTAAAGCTGTGATTAGCTAAATACTCTTTGACCATTTCAGGCTCGCTACTGCGCTCTTCGCAAACTGCTTCGGCCAACATAAGTACACTTGAATATCCGGCGGCAAACTCACTAGAAATTTTAATAGGGTTACCGAAGTAGCTTGCGGCTAAGTCCTGTAGCTGCTGGTTTTCTTTACTATCAACATCTTGAAAATAGCTAGCGGTGGTATACATACCTTGAGCTGCTTGACCAATTTTATCGATCTCACACTCAGTTACATTACAAGATAATACTGGAAGCTTGCCTCTACTCAATTCAGGATATTGCAACGCTGCTTTAGCAAGCGTTTGCAAAAATGCATAAGAAGATGAACCGACTAAATTATTGAGAATAAAATCTGGCTTTTTCTCCAGTATTTCTGAAATTTGACGGCTGAACTCAAATTCTTCAAATGCATAATATTTTTCACTTAACACTTCGCCGCCACAAGCCATCAATAACTCACGGGCAATACGGTTAGTTTCCCACCCCCATATATAATTTGTGCCGATCAAATGCGCTTTATTCCCGTATTTAGGTAATACATACTCAAACAAAGGGACTATATGTTGATTGGGACATGCACCGTAATAAATCACATTTTCAGAGCATTCAAACCCCTCGTACGGACACAAATACCACAACATCGCATCGTGCTTTTCAACGATAGGTAATACTTCTTTCCGGGCTATTGATGTGATTGTGCCAAAAATATGCTGGATATTACTATGCTTTAACATAGCATCTGTCATGGCTAAGTACTGCTCGATTGAGCCGCCAGGGTTTTGAATATGTGGCTCAATTTGTAAGGCTAAAGATGCGTTATGATTAACTTGGTTGATACCCAATAAAACGCCATTGAGTGCATCTTTACCTATTGCCTGGTAAGTACCTGTCGTTGAAAATAGTAGGCCTATGTTCAAAGTTGTCATCGGACCGAAAGCCTTATATTTAAAAACTATCGAATAACATTGCGTATTGTCTCTGTGACTATAATCTTTAAGAGTCAACTAAAGAGCGTTGCATAAAACTCGATTACCGTTTTTATTGTTATTTTAGGCAAAAAAAAACCTCATATAATTGCTATCGATAAATAACAATTATATGAGGCTTCGTTGCCGTTATTTGTGCAGTGTTTATAGCACTGCCAAATGAATGTTAAAACAGAGTACCTTAAGCAAGGATAGAGTGTCAACAATTTAATTTTTGCTATTAAAAGGAGTTTTTCGGTTCTTGATCGCTTTTACCTGTTAGATTATTTTATGGAACATAATATATAAAAACCAATTATAACAATGATTTAATAATTAACATAACTAGATTATGATAGAAAACCATCATTCAGCGCATTGCTAGTTTGCACTCTTTGAAAACAGCGTAATAGCGAGTTAAGTACAACATTTAAAAATGGATGAGGTTATACATTGAGGTTTATTCATTCAAAACAACCACCCTAGTCGCGCTAAGATTTAATCTCAGAGTAAACTACAGTGAATGTTTTTTATGAAGAGAAACTAGCTTACTAGCATTTCTCAGCAGCGTTGGCGCAGGCATGATCCTGTTCGCGATGCTCGATAAAAACCCTTACGGTGCTGCTGTGTTGGCAGATATTGCAAAGCATGTACTTGCAAACAACAAAGCGTCTAAACGGGTTAACATTTGCCAAATTTTGGCTAGACCTATTCTCTC
>JBALXS010000007.1:0-15860 GCA_036960485.1 Oceanospirillaceae bacterium | reverse complement strand
ACAAAGCGTCTAAACGGGTTAACATTTGCCAAATTTTGGCTAGACCTATTCTCTCGGTGCTTCGCGACCAAACATTCTATCTAATATCCACTAAGTCAACACTAAGCGAACAGCAAACTTGAGCTGTAAACACTGCTTAGCTTACTTTGTGGTAAATCTTCTAAATACAGCATTCGCCGATTCTAATATTAAAGCGATCAACAACTTCAGCCAAATCACCTTAAATGAAACATTTGACGCTGCTATCAATTTAGCAGGCGAACTCATTGCATAAGCGATGGATTAAAGAGCAAATGCATAAAATACTTGAAAGCCGCTTAGAAACAATCCGAGAATTTATCAGTTACTTTAAACAATTAACACATAAGCCCGCATTGTTTATTAGTAGCCCTGCAATTGGCTATTATGGAATTGAAACAACAGCTGCCATGATCAGTAAAAATAGCCTTACAGATGAAAGTTTTTCTAGTGTTTTAGTGTCAAATGGAAGTTCGCAGCGCTGCAAGCTGAAGCTTTAGGCAAGATTTTAATGCATCCTACGTTTTTGAACATGCCGGCGACAATCATAAAATTAGTAGTCGAAAACATGGGTAAATGGCTTTACTAGTAGGTAAAAAGTGCTTACTACTAAACTTCAAAACTTAGGTTTTGAAGTTTAACATGAGCGAATAGAAGCTCCTTTAGCTACTGTTGTTAAAAATAAAAAGCATTTCAAAATATACAAAAAGTACTTAATTCAACTAACCCTATATCTGTCATTTGCTATGAAAAAGGGCCCAAATTTGGCCCTAGATCTTTACTAGCAACATTCATCAGTGGTTATTTAGCAGCACTCTCATTAATACTAAGTGCCATCGCTTCCGCCACTTTAATACCATCAATAGCCGATGACATAATACCGCCTGCATAGCCTGCACCCTCACCCGCTGGGTAAAAACCTTTAGTATTAATACTTTGGTAATCAGCGCCGCGCTTAATGCTTATAGGCGATGATGTACGGGTTTCAACGCCTGTCAGCGTTGCGTCTTCCATGGCAAAACCACGAATCTTTTTATTGAATTCAGGGATTGCTTCGCGCATCGCATCAATGCAATATTGTGGTAATAAGCGAGTCATATCCGTTAATTTAACGCCCGGCTTATATGAAGGTTCAACCCCTCCAATCGTTTGTGACGAATTACCTTTCATGAAATCACCGACTAACTGAGCTGGTGCATCATAGTTTTCGCCGCCAAGTACATACGCCGCTTTTTCAAGTTGGCGTTGCAGCTCAATACCCGCTAAAGGATGATCAGGATAATCACTTGGATCAATACCCACCACGATAGCACTGTTAGCGTTGCGCTCATTACGTGAATACTGGCTCATACCGTTGGTAACAACTGCATGTTCTTCAGATGTTGCTGCAACCACTGTGCCGCCTGGGCACATACAAAAACTGTAAACAGAACGACCAGATTTACAGTGATGCACTAATTTGTAATCAGCAGCACCTAAAATAGCATGCCCAGCAAAATCGCCAAACAATGCTTTATCGATAACCGATTGATTGTGCTCGATTCTAAATCCAACAGAGAAAGGCTTCGCTTCAATATAAACACCTTTATCGTGGATCATCTGAAAAGTATCGCGCGCACTGTGCCCTATCGCCATCGCAATGTGCGTAGATTTTATTTCAGAGCCGTCTGCCAAGGTCAAACCTAGCACTTGCCCGTGCTCAATATGTAGATCATCAACACGTGCGCTGAAACGAATTTCCCCACCCAGTGCAATGATTTTAGCGCGCATTTTCTCGACCATGCTAACCAGCTTAAACGTACCAATATGCGGCTTACTCACGTATAAAATTTCTTCAGGTGCGCCGGCTTCTACGAACTCATTAAATACTTTACGGCCATAATGCTTTTTATCTTTAATCTGGGTCCACAATTTACCGTCAGAGAAAGTACCAGCGCCGCCTTCCCCAAATTGTACATTTGATTCTGTATTTAATTTTTTAGTACGCCAGAAACCAAAGGTATCTTTCGTGCGCTCACGCACTTCTTTACCGCGCTCTAAAATAATCGGTTTATAACCCATCTGCGCCAACACTAAACCAATGAACAGACCACAAGGTCCAAAACCTACAACTACCGGGCGATCGCCTAACTCTTCAGGTGCTTTAGCCACATACTTATAACGCATATCAGGAGTTGCTTTAATCGATTGGTTATTAGCAAATTTTTCAAGCAGTGCTGCATCTTTGGAAGTGGTCACGTCAAGGGTGTAAAGCAGGTAAATGCGATTTTTAGTACGCGCGTCGATACCGCGGCGAAACACTACTGTGTCAATTAATTCCTCAGCCGAGATACTAAGCATATTCAAAATAGCTTGTGTGAGTGCTTGTTCAGAGTGATCGAGATCGAGTTTAATATTAGAGAGGCGTATCATGGTTTTTCCAGATTTATGTTACTTGGCCGTTAAAATGATGCAGTATACTGAGCAGATGATTTTCATCGTTTGATGAAATCAATTGAGCGCACTTGTTTGGTGCACTTGATAGTATCGAAAAACATTGAAATTCATAATTGAATCCGTATGATCCCGGCACTATGGGTTATACTTCGCGCGGAAGTTTAACAGAAATCAAATCAAAGTTGCGAAGAATTATATGGCTTTTGTTGTCACTGATAACTGCATTAAATGTAAATACACCGATTGCGTCTCAGTTTGCCCTGTTGATGCTTTCCATGAAGGTCCAAATTTTTTAGCCATCAATCCTATTATCTGTATTGATTGCGAGCTATGTGTACCTGAATGCACCGCAGACGCTATCTTTCAAGAAGATGATTTGCCCGAAGGGATGGAACAGTACCTTGAGCTTAACGCGCAACTCGCTGAAGTTTGGCCAATAATAACACAAGTTAAAGAAGCCTCTGCTGAGGCTAAACAATGGGATGGCGTTGCCAATAAAAGAGAGCACTTGATTGTCTGATTACCATTGTTTTACATTTCTCACCGCAAGCCATTACCAGCTCAATGGCTATTTTCTAGCCCACTAATGCAGATTCGTGTACTTGAGGCTCAAAGCCGTTTTTATACAGCTGCACGATAGAAAAAGGCGTTAACACTGTTACTTGCTCTTTTGCAGTGGGTAAAGGCAAACTCTGCGCATAACCGTGATGCGTCCAACGCTTTAAAACACCTTTGTACAATAGATAAGCCTCACCTTTTTTTTCTATAAAAGTACCTTGAGCAATATTTTCAAACTCAGTGGTATAGCTCACTTTCCCACCTCCTCTAATCGCACGCTCTAAATGTAATTGTTTATCAATGGCAGTAACAGAAAGTGAAAGGGTTAAGTCTTTACTAATAGCCTCTAGCCAAGATTGCTTAAACTCATTAAAACGGCTTCTACGACAGTAAGCACATGGACGATGCCCTGCTGAAAACGCAGTCGCTTCATCTAAGAAAAACAACTCAGAGTAATTATGCGCCGAAAACAGTGCTCTTTTAGCTCCTTTGAATGATAACTGGCACGTCACCCATGATTTATGCCTCCAAGGTGCGATGATGTTGCTGTGCTCATCATGAAGTATTCCCCTGTTTCCGAGAAAGGCCCCGCGAGCATCGGCAATCGCTAACTTACCCTTAGGAGTTACTCTATTTTGTAATGGCATGATTGATCCTTAATGGCCTGAAAACAGCGCCAGAGATTAAGATTAATATAGCTATTTGAAGTTGAGAAATAGTATCGAGCTTCATACTGGGTGAGTAGTTTTTTTCTCATATAAGTGTCTGCAATTAACACTTCAGAGAGTAAGTAAGAGCGGCGCGAGCACAGCACTAGCCACCGAAATTAGTACTCTTGTTATGCAGCCATTAGTAACTGCAACATTTTAGCAATTTTATTTTTATCAACTCCGCCCATAAGCTCGGGGTTTGCAAGAGCATAAACATAGCCCTCTATTGTTGAATAGTTTATATCATCGCGAGATTCAACAAAACTCGCCCATTCTTCAAGATCATCTAAGGTGATAGTATCAGCTATAAACATTGCCAACACCCCAGCTAATATTTGATTGCTAACTTCAATGGTTTCAGCATCGCTGTCGAAGGCCAAGCCAAACTTAACAAGTTCCTTGAATGCTGTATCACGAAATTCACCGAATATGATGATTTGATTAAGTGCTTCTGCTCTATCCATATTTAGGCTTTGTAACTCGATTTTTTGCGATTGTTTTGCTGCAGTGTAAGGAAAACCCACAGGCCGCCATAAAATTACTAGAGATAGCACTTGAGCCAGTTTAAAACTTAGGCATTAAACAACACTGGGTTTTATTTTAGGGGCTTTTTTATTTTCATATTGAAAGGAATTCAGACAAATAAGCGATCCATAATCAGCAACTCTCAACAAACCTGATACTGCCTACTGCATTTTCAATACACTAAAATCTATTTCGATTCGATTATCAGTCAATGAAACATCAACGCAAAATGCTCCATCAAGCTCAGGAAGCCTTTCGAGCATCTATTGTTTTGCTACTCATCGGTTCTATTGACAGGCTGCATAAGGATACAGCAATAGTAACAAGTGTATTCACAGCGGGTACTGTTAGCCGAGTGTGCAATATCACTCTAAATCAATAGCCATATCTTCAAGTAGCGTCGATACTTTCATTAGTGATAATTCATCAAACATAATCCCAACCAAGATATGGCCATTCTCTCTGCGATTGTTTTTAACATGGGCGCTTATAATTAATGGTTGCTCAACACCCACTAGTTTTATTGCGATATAGACAGGACATTTTTTGACTCCCCCTTTTCCTTCAGAAGGCCTAAATGAAAAGAGACAACCATGAGCGGAAATATCAATTATATAGCCACTAATACAATTACCAGTTAGTTCATCATTAACTTTACTTGGTGATAGTTGAGCCGGTAAATGAGTTTTATCACGTTGATGTGTTCGAAGTTGGCGATTTTCAATACGCAGAGGATAGTTTAAAAAAATTAATCGGTTAGGTGTTATCGATACCTGTTGTATGGTCGTTGAAAAAGCAATACATTCACCGTGTTCTCCGTCAAGAATATAACGCACAATTGCAGTGCTTCCCGGTATAAGTACATCGGTATATTCAGCGGGGTTTAATTTACTTGGGAGTTTTATCAGTAAATATCGTCCTAAATCTATACCGATAACAGTGGGTTTTATTCTAACCAGGTCTAGGCTACCAAGTTGAAGGTCTATTACTTTGCCCGGCGTTAAATGATTTATAAAGCCATTAACAATTTCATTATCTATATCCATAGCTTGCTTTGTTATCTCCATTTTTCCGCTAATAATGCATCAGTCATCAATAAAACTCAACAAAAACTTGGATGGCAAATATGCACATATTTTTCATGCCAAATTAATATCCTGACGATATATGGCAATACTGAGCATTCAAACACTAGACTGAACAAAAACTAATCAATATATATAGTTAGTCAATTGCATCCCTCAGAATATTATTAGCTAATCGCAATGACTTAACGGCTTTAAAAAATATCAATTTTACCAATTTGCATTACTTGAACTTAGCTCTAGTTTTGCATAGTTTAGACTATGTCAGCCTCCACAGGATGATAGATCAAAAGTTGTTGGCACTGGCAAACAAGCTCCTTGAGATACAAAAAACTCCCACTTCAACGAGCAGTCGTAACAGATCATCAGCAAGTATATTCTTATTCGGATAAATATTAATCAACCTCATTTTTTACTCGCTCATCAGCAATAAATCGCTACAAAACAGCCCTTCAAAGATGAGATAATCGACCTGCGCTATTGGTGCTAACAAGGCGTGTAAATTTAAATTTTAAGGTCAATTATGAACGAAAATAGAGAACAGTTTGGATCGCGGTTAGGTTTTATTCTAGCCGCTGCAGGAAGTGCAGTAGGTATTGGTAATTTAGTCGGATTTCCAGTGAATGCAGCTAAAAATGGTGGTGGCGCATTCTTAGTCGTTTACGCTTTATTTGTGGTCGCCTTGTGTCTACCAGTAATGATTGCTGAATTAGCCATGGGCCGCAACACAAAAAAAGGACCTGTTGGCGCTTATAACCATATAGCAAAGCGCAGTGCCTATTGGCGTATTGCCGGTTTCTTAGGAATGTTAACACCCTTTATGATCGCCGTATTTTACACCGTTATTAGTGTGTGGATTTTGGGCTATCTTTTCATGGCAGCTACCGGTGAGTTAGAATTTCTAGCGACGGACGGCACCTTCGGATCTTACATCAGCAGCAGTCATATATTTTCAGCGATGCTTGGTGTAGTAGTGATTATCTACTTGATTTTGAAAGTAGGAGTGCAGGATGGAATAGAGAGAATTTCTAAAATATTAATGCCTGCGCTATTTTTCATGTTGATCGGCTTAGTTATTTTCGTATTAACACTCGATAATGCCGCGGCAGGCGTTGCGTTTTACTTAATTCCAGATTTTTCAAAGATAACCGCTTCAGTGATTAACGGCGCCCTATCTCAAGCTTTTTTCTCACTCTCTCTAGGCATGGGAATTTTGGTGACTTACGGCTCCTACCTAAGCTCTCGCACTAATATTGTCGGTTCTGCGAAGATGGTCGCCTTAGCCGATACGACAGTCGCTTTTATCGCCGGCTTAATGGTGATGCCAGCGATCTTCTCGTTTAACCCTGAAGTTAATCCGAGCGAACTGAGTGACTCTTCTGTGGGGTTGATTTTTGTCTTACTACCTAAGATATTCCTCGCACTGCAAAGTTCTATTGGCTTTATTGGCGCTAGCTCTGTCGCCACTTTATTCTTCTTATTAGTCTTTTTCGCAGCCATCACTTCACTAGTATCTATCATTGAAGTACCTGTTGCCTACTTAATGGATGAAAAACAACACAGCCGTAAAAAAGCGTTATTAACCACTGGTGTTTTTGGCGGTTCTTTAATGGTGCTAGCAAGCCTCTCGCTGGGTATGGTTGGCTTCTTAAGCGAAATGGTGAGTTACGGCAGCGGAGTTAAATCACTCTTTGATGTCATTATTGATATATTTTACGATACTATTCTGCCATTAAATGGCTTATTGGTTTGTCTATTCGTTAGCTATCGCTGGAAGAAGCAAGCATTTAACCAAGAGCTGTGTGAAGGAAATGAAGGCTTTGAGGGCTCACTGATGCAGAAGTACCTCAATATTTCACTGGGCACATTTATCCCCGTCGTCTTGTTATTGATTTTCTTGAATACCGTGGCGGATAAGTTCTTCGCACACTCCCTATTTGGCTTCTAAATAGCTTTCTTGAACTGCTTATATCAAAGGCTGCTGGTGCAGCCTTTTTTTGCGTAAAATTAAGCTAGCTCTATAGCTCTGGGACAGGCATATTATTTTGTTCATGAGCACGCCTTTATTTCATAATTGTTAACCCGTGGCTTATAACGCCATTAAACGCTATGCGCCTGATCGATTTGCCTTATGTGCTATTATCAGTATGCTTTTTACAACTAATCTTATAAATGCCTAAACCTATACCTATAATATTTATTGTTAGTGAGAACCATATTATATCTCCATTTTTCCTCATATACCCAGCCTCTGTTAACCATAAAAGAACCAGTATGTGAAACAAGAGCAAAACAAGATTAGAAACCAGCGAATTTTTAGATTTCAAAAATGAAAAAAAACACAAGATTGCCGACAGAAATAGTAGTGGCCATTCTATAAAAATTTCAATAAGTGGTGTTGGATCTGACGCATTTGCCATACAGGGGAAGATAATTAATACAACTAAAAATAACAACCTATTCACGCCGTGACTCCCTTTGAACACTAGCACATAATGCCAACAGCAAGCGCGCATTTATCTAATTATAATTCGAGAATATCACTTTGTGCAAAAGTGCGCCACGATTGCACAAAAACAATCTAAGAATATGGGTTTTATTGATATGCTGTATGAGTATACAGAAAATATAGTTTTGATTTTTTACACCAAAAATAACCACTTCAAGCCGTTCAATGCCATGCCATCAATATACTGTAATATTTACAGTATATTGATGGCATGGCACAGTACTGGAGAATCTATTAATTAAAGAATTTAGCGATGAACTATTTGCTATTTGATTCAAACTGCACAAAAACTGACCAATAAAATTCACTCCAATGAATTCCTGCAAGCTCATCGAAAAAAGTCTGTCGATTTACTCGCAATAGAACTTTAGCTTTTCCCCGTCTTGTAAGCTTTATGCTAAACGCTATCAATGGTTCAGTTCAAACCGAATTGAGTCACTTTTTTCAAGTGCTTGATGATTATCCCGTTTCATTAGTAACAGTTTCTACAGCTGGATTTTGATACATCCGGCGTTGAGGTCGCCGGTTGTTTTGATACCGCTCACCAATTGCAAAGCATGGCCAGCAAATGCTGATCATCGCTTGATTACGCAAACGGGTGTTGCGGGTTCTGTTGGTGTGGTGGTGGCGCATGTTGATCAATCTAAAATGCTGAATGAGCAAGGTATTCAAGTGACCTTGATTCATTCAAGAACGCACAAAGTGGCTGGCAACGCCTTAACAAGCGTATGTCGAAAAATATTTAGAAGGGGCACTGAAAAATGGCTGATACACGAGTATTTCGTTTAGTCAGAGCGATTATCAATGGCTATAAAGTGAAAAACGAGATCTTTCTTCTTGCTCATTAGTCTAAACGAAAGACCCCACGCATGTTCTATAGAATGTTTAGTCAGGTTGTTTTTTGGTACAATATAATCATAGTTCTATTTTTATATAGATAGTATGATAAGTGATATGTAAATTGGGTTTAACGGAATATGTCGAGTGTCAATACCCATTACTTGCGACAAAACATAAAGGAATATTACATGAAGAGAGTTAAAAACCTCGATGGAACAATTACCGCATATATGGAAAGAAGCGACGCTTTTGAAATAATAGAGGCGTTACTAACGCAATTAAAAAACGAAAAAGAAGTAATTCAATTAACAATAGTAGACGATCAATATATATCTGCTTTTGATACTATACTTAATAATTAGTAACTGGTTTGAATAAACACAGTTATTTAGTTTAAGTAATGATGAGGCTTTCATCACCACTAGTGCTCAATTATTTATAACTGACTAATCTCGCTGATGCATGGAGATATTTTATTGTCGTAGATAGTAGTTCAACACAAGCGCCTTCCTGAGTCACTAATTACGAATCATAGCCTAGCCTTCGAGTTGGGCTTTTTTATATCTAAAATTTGAGGATTGGATCATGAAACAGATAAACAAAACTGGGCTTGATTCAGGTAAACAGTATGAAGGTTTTAGAGATTCTGTTTATGTTTGCCCTGCGGGTAAACTCACTATCGGTTAGGAGGGCAATGCTCAATTGATAGAGTAAGGCATCAACACTTATATAAGTATCGGTGTTGAGGTGGCACGAACGAAACTTCGTCAGTAAAAGGAAAAATAATGGCAACTCGAAATGTGTCCTTAGCCTTAAAATTTATCTAAATAACAAGCTTAAACAAGGCTAATGATTTTGGGCTAGCCAGTTCGTAGTTTTAATAGGGGGCTGGAGAATGATTGGAGAATGCAAATAAATTAAAAAAAGACTAGCAACCTTGAAACCTAGCCCCTATAATCCCTGCCACTTCTTTAGGACTATAGCTCAGTTGGTTAGAGCGCTACCTTGACATGGTAGAGGTCGGCGATTCGAATTCGCCTAGTCCTACCAATCTCTTTATCAATAAAGAGATTGAAAACCTAAAAAATGCTGCCAAATTTTTTCTGAAAAATATAACACTTCATCGTTAGTCATTTCAGGCTTTATTTGTTGAATAGCACTCTCTATTTCCATGATATATATCGTCAAATTCTACTGCTTCAACTCAATCAACAAACTCTAACTTTTTCATAGTTTATTACTTAGTTTTTTGCTTCTATCGGTTAAATTCTCAATTTTTAAATACCTCAATTTAGTCTTAATCAATATGCTGTTATTTGGTGTTTTATTGCGCCTAGAGCCTGCTATTTTAAAGTAGTGTTATCTCAAAAAAATATAATCTAAAGCGCTTGGTAGCCAATGTAGGGTGAAAAAATGACAAACACAGTGAATGACCCTATAAAGGAGCGCAGCCTCAGTTAATAATCTCTCGATGTAGCAAACTTAAACAATAGAAATCACTAATCTATACGGTGAGCTAAGTTCGAACTGAATCTACTAGAGATCTATAATGTATGTACCGTTCCTGAAAAAGTATGAGTAAGTACTACAACCGGACATCATCGGGACAAATATAGTATTGGTTTTTCCCATTATTTTTAGCTCTATACATTGCTAAATCTGCAATACTAAGTAGTTGTTGTTCATAAAAGTTATGTTTGTAATATATACAGCAGCCTATGCTTGCTGATACTGAACTCGTGTTATCAGGTGAATTAAAAGGTTTTGAGCATGCATCTAGTATTCGAACTAAGGTTTTCTTAAGTTTTTCCAGTGTTTTTAGATTAGGGATAATCATTGCAAATTCATCACCCCCCATTCTCGCAACAGTATCATATGTATTCATCGATGATTTAATACGTTTAGCAATTTCAACTAGTAACAAGTCTCCAGTTTTGTGACCATAATTATCATTTACATATTTAAAGTTATCTAAATCTAGAAAGCATATTACTAACCTAGTTTTAGTATCATTTGCTTTAGCCAATGCTTTTGTTAAAATTTCTTTAAAAAGAACTCGATTAGGCAGGCCTGTGAGTGCATCGAAGTAGGCCATCTGTTCAATTTTCTGATATTTTCTCAAGCGAGAGGTTATATCTACAAAGGTACTAATGTAATTTAATACATTTCCTTGTTTATTTGTTACTGCGTTAATCGACACTCTTGAAGCGAACAAAGTACCGTCCTTTCTTTTATTCCATACATCTCCTTGCCAATACTTGTTTTGCAGTAAATCATTATGCATACAAGTGAAAAACTCAGTATCGTGGTAATCTGATTTGAGGAACGTTAGAGGTTTGCCAATAACTTCAGCCGAGGAATAACCTGAAAGTTTGCAAAACGCATCATTAACTTTAATCACTTTTCTATTTGTGTTGGTGATTAAAATACCATCACTAACATGTTTGAATACACTTGCTGAAATTCTTTGTTCTTCTTCCATTTGGTGTTTAGCGGTTATGTCTCGGCTTATACCACATAAACCAATAATCTTTTTGTCCGCATCAAAAACAGGCCATTTATTAGTGCATACCCAACGTTCTCTGCCATCTTGATCATAATGTGGGTTGATTTTATCAATCAAAGAATCGCCTTTGTTGATGATTGGAAGCTCTTCTTCAATATAAATCTTGGCTGTATTGGGAGGAAAAATCTCTAAATCATGTTTTCCGATCATATCTCGCCAGTTTTCATGATTGGTGATTACAGCTAAGGTTTGACTGCAGAAACGTAATCTACAATTTATATCTTTAAAATATATAAAGTCTGAAGTGTTTTCTAAGAGAGTGATGAAGTCACTATTAAGCTCATTGAGTTCTTGCTCAACAGCTCTGCGTTCAGTTATATCATGGATAATGGAGTACAGAAATTTTTCTTTATCAATAGTCATAGGGCCAGAATGAACTTCTACCTCCTTACATTGACCATTAGCCAACTTGTGAGTGAAAAAGAAGTAATCTCTTTTTTCTTCAGCAGCTAGGGTTATTTCTTGTTGTATTTCGTTATTAGAAAGTTGGTTTATATCTGTAATCTTTAATTTCGTTATTTGCTGATGGCTATAGCCATAGTAATTAATAGCTGCGCTGTTAGCATAAGATATAGAGCCGTTTTCTTGCTTGATAATTAGCATAGGTGCTTTTGAAGATTCAAAAAAATTATCTGCATATTGTTTCGAATTTTTTGCTTTATTAAAAACTGATAAGCTTTTTGTCATAATATTGTTCAACTTTATTGTTTGAAAACTAATAATTAAATTCAATGTCAGCGATAGATTGGATAAATGCGCTAAGTAACATCGACTTTTTTACTGTGGCTGATATGGTTGGTATCGCTTTACCAGCTTCTTGGCTAGAGTAATAATCATTTCAGTTTTGTGTTTAATGCATAGGTGAACTTCTGGGACAAAGAAACTTCTGGGGCAGACAAATTATTTTAGATGACCATCAAGCTTATCCTGTAATGTAAACCTGTTGGCCAAACTTAATGAAATATCTATTAACGAATAAATTTACTCCAATACAACCATTTCTAGACGATAAAATCACACCAAAACAGCGTATCCGTAAATATATGGTAATAATATCTCTCATCAGGTTGGAAACAGTTTACCGCTGAAATCTATTCCTTTGATCCACAGTATATTGAGCTTCTTCGCATGTTCACGCAGCTTCTCTTTACACCCCATCGCTCGACTAAATTGATGAACACCTTTGGACTGCATCGCTTTATACCAGTGATCTGAGTCTATACCCAAGCGTGATAAGATAGGAGGTAGACGCTCGTCTATCGCTCCACGCTTCCTCTCTCTTACTATCCTACCACTCCAATCTACTAGCTCTATGTACTCATGGTAATCATAGAGTACTTGATCTTTTAAATAATCGCCTTTTAGTAAAAGCTCTTTAAGTGTTAGCTTTACTCCTGCCAACTGTGTTGTTTTTTTAACTGATGATGGTTGTTGCTCATCAATTCGCTGTTTTATTGACGTGAACTCAGACGCTTCAGGCGTATCAGCTATTTTTACTCTGACAGAATTCAGCTCTTCATAAACCAGCTGATATCTTCTAAGTGCTCTCGCCACTTGTCAATAATCTCAGCGATTAGCCCATAATGCTCTTTTGACAATTCATCACCTTTTATAAAGCGCTGAATAACTTCAGGACAACCATATCTCGATCACTTCTAAATCGGTTAGAGCATCTACTTCTTTTTTATTACTTTCTTTCTAAAGGGAGGTAAAACAAGATGATAATGATTAGACATAATAGCGTAGGCGCATACATCGATACAAAAAACAGCATCGATTTCTGCCAATCTATCCAGCATCCACTGTCGACGATGCTCATTATCTTGTTGGGTGGTCTTATCAAAACCACAGAGAAAAGCCCTTCTTACCACCCGTGAAAAGCAGTGGTAATAAGGTGCGTCTTGGCAGCAGATTTGCTGGGAACGAGCACGCGTCATAAAACCTCCCATCCATAGAAAGCAACTCTGATGTTAATTTTATCTACCTAATACCCTACTCTTCCATTCATTAATTTTCAATTAATCTATGTCTGTCCCAAGCAATTAAGAATTAATCTATGCCTGTCCCAAATTAATTCTTACTTTCTTTCTAAAGGGAGGTAAAACAAGATGATAATGATTAGACATAATAGCGTAGGCGCATACATCGATACAAAAAACAGCATCGATTTCTGCCAATCTATCCAGCATCCACTGTCGACGATGCTCATTATCTTGTTGGGTGGTCTTATCAAAACCACAGAGAAAAGCCCTTCTTACCACCCGTGAAAAGCAGTGGTAATAAGGTGCGTCTTGGCAGCAGATTTGCTGGGAACGAGCACGCGTCATAAAACCTCCCATCCATAGAAAGCAACTCTGATGTTAATTTTATCTACCTAATACCCTACTCTTCCATTCATTAATTTTCAATTAATCTATGCCTATCACAAATTAATTGTTAATTCGTTTATCATACCTTTTACTGCAGCAAATCATTGATTTACGATCTCGTAATCAGACATCCTTTTTTTAATTGATTCTTCAGTTTCGTTAGGAAACGAACCACTTTGAGACATTTTCACTAAATCATCAAAGTTTGGTTGAGAGTGCCCGTGGCTAGTGCAATGCTCTATTAGCCAAATATGAAGTAATTCAACTAATTTTTCGCTCTCTTCTGTTGAGTATTCATCTGGAACTTCTAAACTAGCTATTACATAGCTTGATGTTATTCGCCTAAATATATCTGACAAGTATGCTTCCGGTGTTTGCTTTATTTTTTCAAGAATGTACTCAACTAAAAAATAGGTATAAAGCAACAAATATGGGAGCCTTGTATAGAAATATTCCCACTGGGATGGAAGTTGTTGAGCCCCCGAAAAAATAAAATTGATATTCATGCTTTCAGTTTTAATAGCCTCATGCCGAGTAAACAGATGCATCGCTTTATTGCATAAACCGTCAAAGCTATCATATTCTTTCTTATCATATCGAAGCTGAGCAATATATTTTGGATCTAACACACCACCCATGCATATTTTCTCAAGAACCCTAGACACCCTTTTGGTATGACCTTCGACACCACCTCCACTACTTGGCTGTAATAGCTGCGGCTTAGTTTCCAGATCATTCACAAATTTTTCTTCGTCTATGATCATCGATTCAAGAACATATAAGCTTTCTTGGATCGGCTTTCGAATGAGCATGAACGCTACTGTCATTTTTCCTTTGGAAGATGCAGATAAAGCTTCATAAACACAGTGCATCATATCTGACAATATTCCAGGTAGCACAGTTGATCTAATGATTAGATTTCTGTCGTCAAACCTTTTCCTCAACTGTAACCAATCAAGAATATCTTCGTCATCATTAATAGATAACTTTTCTTCTTCATTTAGATTAAGCATTGCCGTGAATATTTTTTGCTCCTCTCCAGATTTAATGATTTGAGCCATTATGTCGTGTATAACAAAACATAGCTCATGTGCTCTTCTAAAATCCTTCGGGAGAATACTCATAATTCATACTTCACAGGTTAAGTTATCAAATATAGAGGGGGGGTCAGAGTAAATTGAATATAAAAACTACTTGTATTATCCTCACTCTCTGCGCCCTAAACCTCTAGATTTGAAATCTAACATATTAAAACAAAGGAAATAAATCATATAATTCAATTTGTTACAAATAAGCAATATTGGAACTCTAGTACAGTCACTTATGTTAACAAGAGATAAAAGACTACATTAAAAGGTAAGGCTATAGAGGCGAACATCTCATAAAAACGACTTTAAGACTTAGGAACAAAAATTAGTATGAGGCACCCACACTGTTACTTATTCAATTAGCGAAAAAGAATACAAAATGTCTCCCAAGTCAATAAACCAAATGGATTGTCAATTTACTTTGAATAACCCTCTTAATAATCAACTTTATTGCCACATCTAATCAAGCGTATTTTACTACAAATCAATTATTTATGAACCTGCAACTAGTTATAGGTTTTTGCTCTATTTTACTGAAAAAAGACTATAATTTAATAAATTTTGTAATCAATGCTCAATGCAACTGCAATAAACAGCGATAAGAGGTCAATTAAGAGAGTTGTTTGAGGTTAAATGAAGCCTTAGATTTAACGTAGCTACTGGGCCTTTCCTTATTGACTAAAAAGCATTAAGAAAGATTCCATTATTCGTGCGTTAATTTTTACTTGGCTTCAGTACCGAATTGCTTATGAATATATTTAAGAGTCGATTCGTGGCGCAATTTGCAAACAACGTTTTGATTAGCAAAGATACCTTGGAAAGATTTTGCATTTTTTGCTGGGAAGCTTTTTATCCAGTTTACTTTGACGGAATAATCAGATAATTTCTCGTCGCTGCTATTCTCAGATGGCTTTTCTGATCTTAGGTTACACTCAAGCAGTGGCGTACCGTCTTCAGTTATGAAATCTTTTACCATGACCGCTTCATGCAGAATTTCACCAAAACCAACATAGCCTGCACCTTTCAAATAAGCGAAAATTCTATCCCCTACTCTTAATTTTTTAAGTGAATTTGAATAACGCGCCCCCTGTCCTGCAGCAATTGTTGTGGTCAAGTAAATCTGTACACCTTAATAGGAGTGCTGAATCTTTCTTCT
>JBALXS010000145.1:0-10577 GCA_036960485.1 Oceanospirillaceae bacterium | reverse complement strand
CTATAGCGCCGCGGCGGAACCGTTAAGTTCCCTGCTAATTAAGACTGAAATAGACCCAAAGTGCTCAAGAGACACATGCAATAAAGCATTGAATACTTTAGATTTCAGAGCTCCTGCTAGCACTAGTCCATTCATTTTTTCATCAATAGTATCCATGAAATTATCGGCACTATTCAAAGATTCAGTCATCTTCATATAGAAGCAGAGACTTCTTAAACTTTAGAAATCCGCCCCACTAACGGATAAGCAGGGTCATTATAGCCAGCTGTTGACGAATGCCCAGTTATCACCAGCTGATCAATTAAAGCTTCATCAGCTTTAGTGAATTGATAGTCGAGGGCACCTAAGTATTCCTGCCATTGCTCCATAGTACGCGGCCCTGCAATTGCGCCGCTGATAAGGCGATTATTGAGCACCCAAGACAGGGCAAACTGGCCAGCACTAATGCCTTGCGCTGTTGCATGTTGTTTGATTTGTTGGGCTATTATCAGTGATTCTTCACGCCACTCAGTTTGCATAATACGCTTATCATTTTGTCCCGCTCTAGTATCAGCAGGTGCCGCTTGTTGGGGTAAATACTTACCGGTTAATACTCCTCTAGCGAGTGGGCTGTAAGAAAAAACACCTAACCCATAGTGCGCACATACGGGTAAATGTTCTGTCTCTGGCATGCGATTGAGCGCGTTATAATAAGGCTGACTAACCACAGGGTAGGGTACATTGAGCTTATCGCACAGCCGGATTATTTCAGCTACGCGCCACGCGCGAAAGTTGCTCAAGCCAAAATAACGAATTTTACCTTGGCGAATTAAATCACCAATAGCGCCAATCGTTTCCTGTAATGGAGTGTTTAAATCTTCCAGATGTAAGTAGTAGATATCAATGTAATCAGTGTCTAAACGGCGCAAACTATCTTCCACAGCTTGCATTAACCACTTTCTGCTTAAGCCTTTTGTCATGGGGCTATCGGACATTGCATTGCCTACTTTGGTCGCTAGCACCCAGTCATGGCGAGTGGCCTTTATTAAGCTGCCGGTGATTTGCTCAGATATTCCAGCATTATAAACATCAGCAGTATCAATAAAGTTAATACCAGCAGCGGCGGCGCTTGCCACAATGTTGGCACTTACGTTTTTATCCGTGCGCCCACCAAACATCATAGTGCCTAAACACAATGGTGAGACTTTAAGGCCTGAATTGCCGAGTTGAGAATATTGCATGCTATTGATCCTACGCAAAAAAAGAGGGTAGCTTGAGTGTATCAAAACTATATAAATTATCTAGAGTGATAGAAACTATCGGTAGAAGGTTGTTACAAACATCTGCTAGCTGAAGTATTAATAAATTAACTCGCTTTCTTTTCAGTGCCTTGAATAGGCCTAAAAATGGCTATTAAAGTGTTTTGTATCATAGTGTCAATTGCGTTGAATAGGTCATGAGCTTTATTGTAGTCTTGGCCATAAACAGAGCGCTTAAATCATCACAAGGAAGATAGCTTTATGCAAAAAGTATTAAACTGGGGCGTGCTGAGCACCGCTAAGATAGGTTGGAAGCAAGTGGTTCCTGCAATGCAGCGTAGCCCTTTCATTAATATAGCTGCAGTTGCTTCTAGAAGTTTGCAGCGTGCACATAATATGGCCGATGAACTGGCTATTCCTAAAGCTTACGGTAGTTACGAAGAATTGCTAAACGATCCTAATATTGATGCTATTTACAACCCTTTGCCTAATCATTTGCACGTGCCGCTGACTATTCAAGCGATGCGGGCAGGCAAAGATGTGCTGTGTGAAAAGCCCATTGCGTTGACTCGCGAAGAAGCTGAACAATTATTGGCGGTGAGCGAAGAGACAGGCAAAAGAGTTGAAGAAGCTTTTATGGTTTGTTCTAACCCGCAATGGTTAAGGGTGCTTGAGCTAGTTGAGAAGGGCGACATAGGTCAGTTGCTGGCTTTGCAAGGTGCTTTTAGCTACTTCAATAACGACAGTGTGAACATTCGCAACCAAGCTGATATTGGTGGCGGCGCCATTTACGATATTGGTTGTTATTTAGTGATGGTGTCGCGCATGATAACAGGGGAAGAGCCTAGTCGTTTAGCTGCAAGTATCGATAGGGATCCGCAGCTTAAAACTGATAGATTAGCGTCGGTTATCATGGAGTTTGCAAGCGGTGTGCAAGTTACTTGGCTTTGCTCTACACAAATGGTGCCTTACCAGCGGGTTAACATATTAGGTAGTACAGGGCGCATAGAAGTTGAAATCCCTTTCAATGCTCCAATAGATAAAGAAAATCGCATATTTATCGATGATGGCAGCGTGTTAGGTAATGATGGCGTACGAATAGAAACTTTTGCGGTTGCTGATCAATATCAAATCCAAGGCGAGCTTTTCTCAAAAGCAATTTTAGATAAACAGCCTTTATGTGTGTCACTGGAAAATTCTATCGCTAATATGCGCGTCATAGATGCAATTTTTAGCGCTGCAAAAACGGGTACTTGGCAAACATTATAAAGCAAGCGTGTATTTAATCGCTACTTTGCATTTAGAAATCACTATCGTGCTTCTAAGCTTAATGGAGCACTAAAGCTTTAAGTATTTGTCCACCTACCTGCCTATTTATTCATCCTTTTGAATAGCCAAATAATCACGTTCCAGCGTTAACAATTAGTGATAACTGTAAAAGTGATTGCATAGGAGCGAAGAAATAAATACTATAAGATAATACAAATCACTCTCATTTAGATTATATATCATGAAAAAACGCTGTAACTTAATACATTCATTTTTGATTGCCACTTGCACGCTCGTATATTTGCTGTCGCCATACTCTATTGCAAGTGAAATTACAGAAGTACAAAAAAGTGTCATATCAGGGCAGCGCCAGAATACAAAAATACAGCATGAAATTGATCAGCTATATAAAGCAGAAGATCAACTTGATCGCCAGTATAGACGGTTGTTATTAACCTTGAAAACGACCAAAAGCTATAATCAAGGGTTAGAAAAGCAGTTACAACAACAAATGCTGAAAAAAACCAGTTTAGAAACGCAGTTGCTATATGTGGCGGGGGTTGATGAAGAAATAGGGCCTATTATGCGTGAAATGCAACGCAGCTTAAAAGACTTCGTTGTTGCTGATTTTCCTTTTTTGCTGGATCAGCGCATGCAAGTAGTCGCGCAGCTAGCAGCAGATTTAGCCGATATTGAATTAGATTTAACTACTAAATACCAAAAAATATTGCAAGCCTTTAAAGATGAAGATGAGTATGGATTGTCGATGGATACCTATCAGGGTGCTCTGCAATTAAACGGCGCCACACGAGAAGTAAACTACTTACGCTTAGGTAGGGTCGCGCTTTATTATCAAAAACTGGATGGCACGCAAGCGGCCAAATGGTCTTTAAAGACACAAGCTTGGATACCGTTAACAGGTGCAGAAAACAAAGCGGTGAGTAAGGCGATACAAATGGCTAATGGCACCGCGATATCACAATTACTTGAACTTCCGTTAGAAGCACCGGCTTTAACTACACTTTCACCAGCTGCTGGAAAAAAGGAGCTTGGTAATGATTAAATTAATTAAGATTAGCAGCTTATGCATAACGATGCTTTTAAGTAGTGCGATTTTTGCCAGTGAAAATATGGCGGATTTATTACAGCAAGTAAAACAGTCTATGACGCTGCAACAGCAACAAGAAAGCCAAAGACTGCTAACATTCAAGCAGAAGAAAGCCGACAAAGTGAGGTTGCTAGCA
Organism: Oceanospirillaceae bacterium; assembly: GCA_036960485.1. Taxonomy (GTDB): domain Bacteria; phylum Pseudomonadota; class Gammaproteobacteria; order Pseudomonadales; family Balneatricaceae; genus Rs1. The sequence continues at coordinate 6,826 of JBALXS010000145.1, read as the reverse complement.
GCGTTAGAAGAAGAGTTAAAGCAAGCAGTGCTACGCCAAACTGAACTGGTCGATGCGGTTAACAGTGGGTCAGTTGAGCAAACATTATTAGTAGATAAGCTGGAGCAGCGCAGTGCTCAGTTACAAGCACTGTTTAGTGTTAGTAAAAAAAATGCTGTAGATTTTACTAAAAAAACCGCAAATTCTTTGAGCAGCGGGCGCTATCTTGAGCGTCATAAAGAACTAGCTTTTGCCTTTGAAACAACTATTCCTAGTGTACAAAATCTTAAAACTTTATGGTTTATGTTGCTGCAAGAAATGGTGGCAAATGCAGGGGTGCAGGTTTTTAGTACAGCAATAGTTGATGCTGATGGCCAGATAGTCACGCAACAAGTCTATCAGTTAGGGCCTTTTGCGGCTGTAGATGCGCAAGGGCAGTATTTAGGTTTTAACCAAGCCAGTGGCAAGTTGCAAGTGATCGAAAAGCAAAGCGAAGATCTGAAAGAACTGGCGCAAAACTTTATCTCAGGCAGCGCTAACACACTTGTTGTTGATCCTGAAAAAGGTAGGTTATTAATACAGAGCACTCTGCTTCCAACGTTTGAACAACGTATCCATCAAGGCGGGTTAGTGGGCTATATTATTTTGAGTTTAGGTGCGCTGGGTTTATTGGTTGCGCTGTGGCGTTTGCTTTATATGGCTTGGGTGGGTAATAAAATAAAGGCGCAATTTAAGAGAAGGGAAGCTTTAGCAACCAACCCTTTAGGACGTGTACTACAAGCGGCAAAAGGCGTAAAAGACGTACAGTGTGCAGAATTACTTATCGATAAAGCAATGCTGCAAGAAGTAACTAAATTAGAGCGCTGCCATAGTTTCGTAAAGCTGCTAGCTGCGGTTGCGCCGTTACTAGGATTATTAGGTACCGTAACGGGAATGATAGCAACATTCCAAAGCATTACGCTGGTGGGCACTAGTGATCCAAAGTTGATGGCTGGTGGCATTTCCCAGGCATTGATTACTACAGTGATGGGTTTGTGTGTGGCTATCCCGCTGTTATTTGCGCACAGTTTTATCAGTGCCAAATCAAAACTGCTACTACAGCAGATTCAACAACAAAGTTTATTATTGCTCAGTTCTTTGTTCTCTGCACAGCCTATTGACTTCAACTCAACTCATTTGGAAGGGGCCAGCGTTAATGATGCACAAATAGGGGGAAAGGCGCAGCCAAAGGTTGGTCAAGCCACGCAGTACGAGCGTTCAGCCATTGTCTAGCCTGCTCGAAAAAATCGCTGACGAATTGCTTGCTATTACTCAAATAAATTTGTTTTTGCAAACCGGAGGCTTAGTGCTGCAAGTATTAACACTGGTGGCTTTTGTGTTGTTTTGCATGTTGCTTGCTCGGTTGTGGTTCAGGTTTTTCGAATTTCCCAAAACATTAAGGCAATGCAAAAAAGCCACAAATTTAGCTGGTTTTACCTTAGTAGAAAATAGCGCACAGCTGGCTTTGCAACAATCAATGAGCTTAATAAGAACCACAATTAACGTTTGCCCGTTACTGGGTTTAGTGGGGACAGTGGTAGGCATGATAGAGATTTTCGACGTAATAGCACTTAAAGGTGTGAGCAGTGCGCAGCTATTAGCGGCGGGTGTGGCGAAGGCTATTTTACCGACAATGGCGGGTATGGTGATAGCGATTAGCGCTATGTTTATATTCGCTTATATACAGCGTTGGGTGGTGAAGCAGCGTCGTGTACTTACCAAATTATCTTTAACATGGCATGGGCATAAGCATGAGATCTAGAATAGGTTTAAATAGCCTAGAAGAAGAGGCGAGCATCGATATGACACCGATGCTGGATGTGGTTTTCATCATGTTGATCTTCTTTATTGTATCGACCACGTTTACACGTGATGAAGGGGTTGAAATTAATAGCCCTAATGCTGCCAGTGCCAACGTACAAGCTTCATCAGCTTTAGTGATATCGATTGATGCAAAAAATCAAGCTTGGTTGGCACAAAAAGCGATGCCCATAAGCGATTTAAGAGCCGCTTTAGGGCTTAGTTTAGCGCAAAAAGGCATCACGTCAGTGTTAATTAAAGCCGATAAAGAGGCTTCAACAGGTGATCTTATTAGCGTGTTAGATTTAGTCAAATCACTGGGCATCAAGCAAGTTGGGGTAGCAACTCAAAAAGCCAAATAATTCGATGCTTTTATAAACGCGTAATGATAAGCGTGCAGTTAATGAGTGCGATAAAGAGCAACATCCAGTTAACAAAGGAGTGCAAATGCGATATTTTGTGGTAACGCCAATGGCAGCATTTATAATGTTTTTGCTGTTGTTACTGATGGTGCAACTTGCGGGCATGTCTGCGCAATTAAAGCCTATTAGCACGCCCTTACAAGATGAATTGTTGTTTGATAGCCGTGAGTTAACGGTAACTAAGCAAGCGGTAGTGCAAACGGCGCAGGTTCCAGCTGCAGCGCAACAAGTATTGTTACAAGAGAATACTCAGGAGTTTGAACCCCAAGCAGAGTTAGAAATGTCTGAATTAACACAGGCAGATATGGAAGCACCCTCTGACGAGCTATTTGAAGATATTCCTTTATTAGATGAGCCTTTATCAAGTGAATTATTAAATGCTCCGTTAGTGAATGATGCGCGATTAACCAGTGAATTTCGCAGCGACGACAGCACTAATTTACTGGCTAATGTGGTAGTTGCTAAGGCAGTACGCAAAAAAGTTAAACGCGTGGCAAGGCCTAAAAAGCAGCAATCTAAAACCATCGCCAAAAGAACAGTGACTAAGCTCACACCAACTAAGACTGCACAAACAAAAACAGCTCTGACTAAATCAATGGCGCAAGGCATTGCAACACAGTCAACCAAATCTACCTCAAGCGCTCCCGCTGGCTCCTCGCAATCTATTGCAGCAACACCTTTAAGTAGAGTGAAGCCGAAATATCCAAAACGCGCTAGGCGTAGAGGAGTAGAAGGCGTGGTGACGGTGGCATTTATGGTTAATAAAAATGGCACGGTCGCTAAAAATACCTTGCGTATAGTGAGTGCGAAACCCGTAAAAGTGTTTAATAAAGCCGTTATCTCTGCGGTTGAAAAATGGCGATTTGCGGTAAATAAGCGACCGTATAGAACGCAGCAGCGCTTAGTTTTCTCACTGCAAAACAACTGATATATAATATGCATCTAAAGAGTAAACATGTATAAAGCTAGTAAAGACAGCTCAATCATTAGCAGTACTTACCAAATATGTGTGCTAATACTCGTAATAGTTTTTCTTCAATCTAGCAACCTCTGGGCAAAAAGTGAGAGTAATAAAGCAACGCTGATGTACTTGTCAAAAACTGAGCTGGCAGGGCTTAAGAGAGCGCAGCAAACAGTCACAGCAGATAAGCTTGAAAATGCGGTTGAGCAGTTACTAGCCTTTAATCAAAAAAAGGTTTCTAAGCTAGCTAAAGCGCTTAGCTTGCAAATGTTGGGCTCTATTTATCAAACCCAAGCTGAATACCCTAAAGCGCTAGCCGCTTATGAAAAAGCGCTTAGCTATAATGAATTATCATCATCGGCAAAAGTTAAGTTATTTGCCAAGGTGCATAAATTAAATTACTTTGTGAAAGAGTGGAAAAAAAGTGTTTTCTGGTGGCTAAAGTGGGAGAAAAAAGCCAAGCCTAGAGCGGAGGACTACCTCTTAATAAGCGATGCTTATCGCCAGCAAGAAAAATGGAAGCTCGCTAGAAAAGCGTTGCTAACTGCAATAAAGCTCACGCCACAGCCTCCACATATTTGGTATAAAAGGTTACTCAGCTACGAAGAAAAACTACAAAATAGCGCACAGCACAAGCAGCTGCTAACGCTATTGATAGAGAAGTACCCTAACACTGTAAGTTATTGGCTCAAACTGGCGGGTTTATATAGAAGCACAGCACCAGAGCGGGCTACGGCATTACTTTATAGTGCATTTTCTTTAGGAATACTTACCAACAAGACACATATAATATGGCTGGCCAAAAGCCTAGCTCAGCAAAGTAACTATATGCAAGCGGCACAAGTATTACAAACAGCAGTACAAGCTAAGCACATTATCGGTGATATAAAAGAAACTGCGCTAATGGTGGGCTTTTTCAGCAAAGCCAAAGCTTATGAGGCAGCGCTGGTGAGCATACAAAGTAATCAGCAAAACAGTGAACAGTTTTCAATAGATCAAATGCGCGCCAAGCTCTATTTTAAGCTCAAAAAATGGCAACTTGCTTACAAAAGTGCGTTGGCGATCAAGCAGCCAGAGATAGCTAAAAGTAAAGAAATGCAGCTGATACTAGGGGTGAGTAGCGCTAATTTAAGCAACACAACCGTAGCGAAGGAACATTTAAATAATGTAATGCTCATTGATCCAAAAAATCAGCTTGCTAGCTATTGGTTACGACAGCTATTTTGAAAAACAGCGTAAGATGGCTTGTCGAAATTTATAAAGTAAGTTTTTATACTTGGTTTAGCTGGCGAGTATAAATGGCAAGTGACTCTAGCGTAGCTATCTAAATCACTGCAAATTAGGACACAGCCAATAATGCTGGTTTCCTCGTAGTGCTGCCAGTTTGGGTAAAGCTAGCTTTTAGCACTGGCGCTTTAATGAGTGGCCTATTCAATTACTGCTAAACCATTGATCATGATGCTGCCTTCAATTCTACGAACCACAGACATCCTTGGCTCACTTTAATGAATGATGCCTCTCCAGCATAGGTTTCTTTAGAGCCTGGGTATTGGACAACAAGAAAGTAATTACCTTGCACAAACTGCTCTATTCGAGCTTCATCAGATTACGCTGCAAAACCCCAAAAGATGCTATATATAAGGTTATTCCAAGTGTTTTATGCATGTGCTTGTATTGTGAAATAGCGGTTAATAAAACTTAGAGTAGGTGCATTATTGCACGATACCTTGCGCAGAAGTTTTTAAAGACACGGCCACTTAATAATCAAGTGAGAGATTAAGCCAGTAACCATCAGTTATTTAAGATAAAGCACAATGGCTGCGAAAATTTTGAGCACGTTATATGTGTTTTATCATTATTCATACGAGATCTAACTATGTCTGATTTAGAGAGCTCTTCTCAAAATTCAAGCATCCCTAGTAATATCTTTTTTTTGTTATTGATCTTATTGGTATTGCCTTCCTCATATTTTATTTTCGAAAGCTATAACAAGCTTGATGAAATACTAACAACGATAGAAGGTAGGGTAAATGAAGGGGATATTAAGCTTAATAATTTTGATTCAAAGCTAATTAAAAGCATCAATAATAATGAGCAAGAATTTAAAGACTTGGATCTTCTGACAAGAGTCTTATTAGAGCATGATGTGATGATGATTCGCCACGAGCGCTCTAAAACAGCTATCGCTACAAGAACTTGGCTACGCTTTATGAGTATGCTATTTGGATCGATATTGATAGTGATTGGCAGTGGCTTTGTTCTTGGGCAAGTTAAAGCGCCTAAGTTTGAAGGAAGAGGAGAAAGTGGTGGAGTAAAAATATCTTTAGCAACCTCATCTCCGGGACTTGTTTTAGCTTTTTTTGGCGTTTGCTTGATGACAATACCCAATTTAAATTTAGCATCGCAAACCATCGGTGTTGATGATTCAAGCTCGTATGTTTATTCGCCTAAGCCTCGTATAAGTGAGCCTTCGAAAGATCAAATATTGGAAAAGGCAAAGCAGGCGTTTGAAAAGGAACAAAGTGAAGGCCAGCATTAATAGGCTTTAAAGGAGTTTGTCATGAAAGGATACATTTACATATTTTGTTTAATCATAATACCAACACTGCCATGCCAAGTATTAGCGCACGAAAACAAACAAAGTTTAAACCAACAGCTTAGATTAGCTTATAGGAATTGTAGGCTAGAAGTTATAAAAGAACGTAACGAAAGTGCTGAAACAGCGTACCAACAAGGATTTACTAATGGCTTTATGAAAGGATTTAAATCAGGTCAAGATGAAATGTTGGCCTCTGCCGGTACCCCGCCGGGTGGCGGGACAATGTACAATAAAAGAATAGAGAATATGTGTCAGAAAAAATTTATGAATAAATACCAAAAACCAGAGCTGAACAATCGCACATTAGCAAAATAATAAAACCAATCAACTCATTTTGACTCCTATATAGTGACCTTTAAGCTGGTGTCTTTTGGCCAGAGCGTTCTACTAGGGTCATGAATAGTTAAATCCAACATACATCATGGTTGCTCATATATATCAGATGCTTACGAGGGTGATTAAAATACCCGATGGCTGTTTATCTCTAAAGGCTTGAAGGTAACTCATCCCTCCATGACCCGCCATTGACTTTGATAAGGTTGCTCTTGGTATTTTTATGACGAATGTCAAATAATTGCTTTACCTGGGGGTCGCAGAGGAAGTTGTTTGCGTTCTCTGGTGTTTCGAACTCTAGCACAACGATAGTTTTTGGCTGCCAATCACCTTCTAAAATATCTGGTGTCACTCCCTCTACCAAATAGCGGCCAGCATGCTTGCTAAGATATGGAGGTATTTTTTGAACATACTCCATAAAAGCGGGTAGGTCAGTGATTATGAAATCTAAAATTAAGTATGATTTCAAGAAAATATCTCCTAAGAAAAATGGGATTGCGTGTTTGTCATAAATAATGATTTCTCGAAATTTATTATTTGGAACTGCTATTCATTTGATACTGCGTTACTTTTAGAAATTTAGCTAGAGTAAGTAGAGACCTTTTAACAGCATTTCAGAAACGACATTGGTTTTATGCTTAGTCTTTAACCCAAAAAAGCATTGCAAAACTCGCCATTTTATAAGAGGTAAGA
>JBALXS010000144.1:0-10584 GCA_036960485.1 Oceanospirillaceae bacterium | reverse complement strand
CCTAGATCTTTCATCCAATAGTAATATGCGGGCTCAGAAAAAACCGCAGCATGATTTTGCTTGCCTTTATAAAGGTACATGAGCGACTGTTTATAGTTCTCTGTACGCGTAATTGAGCTCGGTAATCCCTCTAGTTCTTTATAGGATGAAGATAGATGATAGATTAAATTTTTGCCTTTTAAATCAGCCATTGATTGGATATCGGAGCCTTTTTTAGTTCCTGCTATAACGTCAACGTTATGCTGAATACCGAGCTTTTCTCCAGAATCCATAGCTTCTTGATGTGCTTGAGATGAGACAACGTCTATTTTTGCGCTTTTCAGCAGTTTCAACATTCTTTTAAAAGGATATATTTTGTTAGTAAAAGGGATATCTAATCGCAAACCAATCTCATGGTTTAACTCATAAATTATCCCATGCTTTTGATTATGTTTATCTTCCCAACCATAAGGAATAAGATCCATTGTTCCAATTTTCAGAACGTATTCGGGATCAATTTTGTTTTCTTGGTTCGCTTTAAGATAAACAGAATAAAATAAAGAGGTAATTACTGATAATGCAACAAGATAATTCATATTGATAAACCTCAACTATAAGCTGTGGGTTTCAAACAACGATCCTTGTTAAAATCATTAATTAAGCTCAATTTAATGACTTCTTAAATCATAACTCCTTTAATATAATTTTCAAAGAACTTCCTGTCGCGAACTATGGATCATGTTCAGCTCTTGCTAGCACCACCCGCAAATAAGCCCCGTTTTATTGTAGAGGTTTAATCTGCTAAAAAAATTGGCAATATATATAATTGAGTGCTAGCCTTGAGGAAGAATGTTATCGAAACCAGTAAATAATTATGATTATTTAATCAAATTTTCCATGCCTAATTCACACATTTGTACTGCTTGTACCTATTCTCTATGGAGAGCTATTTTAAGCATTTGTTGAAAACACTAAAGTAGAAGCAGCCAATACACACCAACCGTGAATTATCCTTATAAGGATTAAAGAACGGTATTTCATCATTAAAGCCATCAAAAAAGCTATTTGTTAAGCCGATTGATATACTGTTGAACACAAATAAACATTCTATAGGCCATATATTATGAATATTCTTATTGCTGGAGGAACAGGATTTATTGGCACTGCTATATGTACTTACTTAGTAAAACAAGGTCACAGTGTTGTGGTGAAAACTAGGTATGTTGAGTCGGCCAATTCAAATACTAAAGCGATCAATAGTTTTAGCCAAATTGCTATCGATGAAAAATTTGATGTCGCCATAAATTTAGCTGGAGAACCAATCGCCAATAAACGATGGTCAAAGAGCCAAGTACGAATAATACTTGAAAGCCGCTTAGATACGACGGCAGAGTTCATAGCGTTTTTTAAAGAATCTAAATATAAGCCCGCATTGTTTATTAGTAGTTCAGCCATTGGTTATTATGGTCTTGAAGATACGGATGCCTTAATAACTGAAGACAGCGCTGGAGATGAAAGTTTTTCTAGCACTTTGTGCACTCGATGGGAAGCCGCTGCTCTAAAAGCTGAGTTGCTAGGCATACGCACTTGCATCTTACGTACTGGCATTGTCTTAGGTAAAAATGGTGGCGCATTAGCCAAGATGCTCCCTCCTTTCAAACTAGGTTTTGGCGGTAAAATAGGTTCAGGTAAGCAGTGGATGTCATGGATACACTTAAGCGACATGATAGCTATTATTGATTACTGCATTAAGAATGAGAGCTTAAAAGGTGCTATTAATTGTACAGCCCCAAACCCCGTCACAAATGGTTCTTTTACCAAAGCTTTAGGTAAGGTTTTAAAGCGACCTACACTATTGCCCTTACCTGCTATTGTCATAAAGCTGCTCATGGGAGAAATGGGCAAAGAGCTGTTATTATCGGGTAAAAGAATAATTCCATTTAAGCTTAACAATTTAGATTTTAAATTTAATTATGAGCGCTTAGAAGATGCTCTATTAGATGTTTTAAAGAAATAACAGGTTGTCGCGTAATCATATAAAACACTAATGTATCAGCACTCTAAGCTTTTACTGCCCTGTAAACTTAACCATACTCACTTTGCTACGCACTGCCTTATATCTTATATTTCTTTACTTTTTTTGGAGGGGGATGTTACTACGCGCCAACCCCAATATGAAAACCCTAGAAATTTAAGCAATAAGGCAACACTAAAAGTCCCCCACTGTTTGCTAATTGTATTTTCTAATGCAGGATCAAATATATCACCTACAACAATCAGTATCGCGGCTATAATAAGGCAGATGCAGCATTGAGTAATGTAAATGTATGTCACGTAATATTGGTGAGTGCTACAGACAAAGCCCCAATAGCACGCATGCCTTTGGGGTAGCGATAAATAAAAATATAGACTAACCCATATCGATCCAGCATTTGTTTTGTTTTAGCCGCAAGCTTTGCTAATCTTGGGCGTGAAGCAATAAAGCTATCTCCGTATCCGCGCACCAAATAAAAGCGCAGTTCATCTCCTAAATAGCCACCAAAAAAAACCACTAAAATGACCAGCGATAGGTTTAGATATCCATACTGCGCTGCCATACCTGCAAATAAAGGCAGAGAAGCGCTTTTCATGGCGCAATACAAAAATCAAATAATGTAGGAAAAACAACCGTATTCACGCAATAACGTCAGTAATGTATCCATTTTTAACTCTTATCTTTTATTTACCGCACAATCGAAATAATAATTAAGTGCCCTGTGTTACTGGATTGCCATGCGTATCAATCGGTAGTGCAATCCTACCTGCCTTCGCATAGCTTAAGCGTGCTAAACGAGTGCTTAGATGATAACTGTCTAGCCCTGAAACACTGACTGTTTTTAAAGATTCAACATCAATATAGCCATCGCTTGTGATTGCTTGTTCGTCACAGATTACATCGGTTATTTCGCCAATCACGAACTGCGTGTTATTCCAAGAAATAGGTATTATCTCGCGTAATGTTAGCGCATATTTAAGTTTGCTCTGTTTAACAAACGGTGCGCAAAGCCCTTCAATATAAAACTCAGTTAAGCCTGTTTCTTGGAATTCGTTTTGCTCCCTTAAATAGCGAGCAGAGGTTTGATGGGCCTGGGTGTAAAACCCTTCACTGACCTGATTAATCGTGTATTGCTTGATCTGTTTAATATTTTCCAGAGTATGTCTAGTTACGCTATGTGGCCGTGCAATAAATCCGACCAAAGCAGGCGATGCTCCTATGTGAGTAACCGAGCTAAACATTGCTAAGTTCGGTTGCCCTTGATCATTGACAGTACCGATGAGATTAGCGCTTTTAAAACCCGATAAACTGTTAATTAAATGTGTGCGGTATCTATCTGGCTTCATACTAAGTTGCTGTGCAGTAATATGTTTCATATGGATGCCTTCAATGGTATTTCATCAGTTTAAAATTAGAAAAAAGTGAGCCGAATATATATGCAAAACCCACTCTAATCACCACTGGCCTGCTTACAAAGACTTATGCTCTCGCTGCCAATTGATAGCTCTAGCACGGCTCGCTGTGTAATCAATAATCGGTTCGCTATAATTTAGCAATTTTCTTTGCTCTGCGTTTGGCCGGTGAATATCTTTGTCACTTAACGCATTCAGCTGTGGTAACATTTTGCGGATGAAAAGACCTTTGCTATCGAATTTTTCTGACTGAAGTGTGGGGTTAAATATTCTAAACCAAGGTGAAGCGTCACAACCGGTTGATGCAGACCATTGCCAGCCACCATTATTAGATGAGAAGTCAGCGTCGATTAAATGTTGCATAAAATATGCTTCACCCTTGCGCCAATCGATCAGCAATAGCTTGCACAGAAAACTGGCCGTTAACATTCGCAGCCTATTATGCATCCAACCCGTGCGTTTTAGCTGAAGCATAGCCGCATCAATGATTGGAAAGCCTGTGCGTCCTTCTTGCCACGCTTTAAAGTGTTCTGGGTTATCTAACCACTTAGGTTCTTTATGAGGATTAAAGGCTGCTCCTTTAGCGATATCTGGCTTATTTATCATCAAATAACGGTAAAATTCTCGCCAACCTAACTCCTTTAACCAAGTTTGCTCAGGCCAAGGCGCTTGCTGCTTTAAGCAAGCTTGTTGTAGATAAACATAACATTGGCGAATACTAATAGCTCCTACCGCTAAATAGGGAGAAAGTAAGCTGGTACCTCTAATGCCTGGATAATCTCTTCGCTGCTCATACTCAACGGCATGATGATCACAAAAATCGATCAGCTGTTTAATAGCATGTTGCTCTGACCCAGGCCATAAATCATCTCTATATTGCGTTGCTAATGGCAAGCTAATATTGGTGTGGGCTTTGATAATTGGGGCACTAATGGCGTCAATGTCATTAGCGGTGCTTGGTGCAGGTAGTATTTCTACATTGCTCTCCTGCAGTTTTATCAACCATTGTTTATACCAAGGGGTAAATACGCGATAAGGGGTTAGATCTTTAGTGGTTATCGGTGTATTAACTAATAGCTCATCTGTAAAGCTATGCAGTTGTATATTATTGCGCGCTAATAATTCAGCGACTTGCTTATCTCTTAGTTTTTCATTCAACCAGCTTTGTTTATTTATCCACATGGCTTTGATTGCATGTTGCACACAGTATTGATTAATGAGCTTAGGCAGCTGCTTGAATTCACTCGTTTCTAGTACATCTAGAGGGATGCCCAAGATTGCCAGTGAAGCAGATAACTGCTTGAGTAAACTTTGGCGCAACGCTAATTGTGCTGGCGATTCATGGTGTTTTTGCCACTGTAAAGGCGTTGCACAATAAATCACACGCACTGGTTGCCCTGTCTCACACGCGTGATATAGCGCTGGATTGTCTAGTAGCCTTAAATCGTTGCGTAACCAAACTAATTGCGTCATGGCTAATTATCGTCTATTAATGAAAACATCATATCGATGTGATCATCATGATTATTTAAACAAGGGATATAGTCGAACGTTGTACCGCCGGCTTCTATAAAGTATGTTTTATTTTCCTTAATTATTTCTTCGAGCGTTTCTAAACAATCTGCGGCAAAACCTGGGCAAATCACCGCAACATGTTGCTTACCTTCCTGAGCAAGCGATTTTAAAGTGACATCGGTATAAGGCTGCAACCAGGCAGCTTTGCCAAATCGAGATTGAAAGGTTGTCATGATCAGTGAATCAGCTAGTGCTAATTGCTCTGACACTAAGCGGGTTGTTTGCATACAAAAACAATAATAGGGATCACCCTGTTCTAAATACCGCTGAGGAACACCGTGATAAGAAAAAATAATTTTATCCGGGCAACCTGATTTTTCAATATAATCCACAATAGAGTTAGCAACCGCCGTGATGTAAAGCGGGTGTGTATGATAGCCGTTAATAAACTTTATAGACGGCACCCAGCGATAGCTGGTTAATTCTTTAGCAATAGCATCAAAGGTCGAGCCGGATGTTGCACCGCTGTACTGCGGATAAAGCGGTAAAACTGTGATGTCGCGTACGTTTTTATCGGCCAGCTCTTTTAAAGCTGATTTGATAGACGGGTTACCGTAGCGCATTCCCATAGCAATGATGACTTCATCACTAGTGTAATGCGCATCACATTTTTCTTGTAATGCTTGCTGTTGCTGTTTTGTAATGGCGAGTAAGGGTGAGCCTTGCTCTGTCCAAATTGATCGATACAGCTTGGCAGATTTTTGCGGACGTAAAGGCAATATGAAACAGTACAAAATAATTAGCCAGACTAAGCGAGGTATTTCTACCACTCTGGGATCACTTAAAAATTCTCTTAAGTATTTTCTTAATGAAGCGGTATCTGGCGCATCTGGTGTACCTAAGTTCACCAATAGCACGCCTTTTTTTTGCGGGTTCTGTTGGTGTATGTAAGTTGTTTGTCCTTTAAATCGCATGTGATGTTCCTATTGGGGTTAACATACTACTAATTAAACCTGTAATATTTTTTGAGCTACCTAAATGCGGTAGTATTTCAATTTTCAATGGTAAATACTGCTCACTAGCTGATTTAATTTCAGTCGGTATATCATCTGTGACATGCACTCCTGCTGCTAAGAAATAGGGTAAGACTCTAATGTGAGTCGCTCCATTTTCAACACAATATTTTATAGCGTTTGGGATTGACTGGGGAGCGAACTCTAAAAAAGCACTCACGACAATAGGGTAATGATCCGCTAATTCTTCGCGCAAACTCCTTTCTAATTGAAGAATTTCGTTATTAGAAACCTCTCGTCGACTTCCATGGGATATGATTAATAGAGATTGCATTTTACTCTCCTTTCACATGGCTATACTTTGTGCATAGTCAGATGTTCAAGTATTTTTTCTGGGCTCGAAATTCTTTTGATCGTTTCAATATCAGCAAGCATAGCGGCGGTTCCACAGAACAGTAAGTGCTTGTGTTGTTCTAATATTTGCACTATCTGTTTACTTTCGTGCTCCTTCCACACACCTTCTTGAAACACCACACAGTTAGATTCAGGGTATTTGCCCGCGATCGCAACCCAAGTGTCTAAGCTACAAGGCTGATTAATAAAAGTGACAGTATAACTTGCATCCGTTAGCTCAATTGCACTCAGTGCTAACTTCCATATAGGGCTACGCTGTGCACAAATGAGAACAATTTTATAGAGCTGCTTTTTAGCCGTTTTTGCATTGATACGCAGCAAACTGTAATCAATGATAGCGCTTTGCAGTAGCGCAGCTTCAGCGAGGCAACTATTATTGTGTTCTAATTTATTAATCACAGGCTCAATAATTTCTTTACGACACAAGCTAACCGGATAAGTTAAGAAAAGGTCTCTTAGGAAGCGTTGAGTTTTCGAAAAAGAATAACTAGCCAATACCGCCTCAAGCTGTTGCATCAATAAATACCAGTCATTATCGCTATGGCTGGGGAGCGCACCCTCATCTTGACTAAGCAACGCTTTCACTTTGCTAACCGGCACCCCTTTCGCCATATAATCTAGAATAACCTTCACTAAATTGACATCGTCTAGCGAATACAATCGATGACCTTTAGCAGTGCGAGCAGGCTTAAGCAAACCATAACGCCTTTCCCAAGCGCGGATGGTAACGGTGTTTACCTGCGTTAACTCACTTAGCTCTCTAATTGGAAATAGCTGCTTATCTTCTTGTGACATAAATTCATACCAATAAATTAATTATTTAAGCTTGATATATTATTATACAAAAATAATAGTTGTACAATATTTATTTATACATTATTATTTGTTGTACAACTATTTTGATACACGCAAGCAGTAAGTAAGAACTAAAAACGAGGTGCTATATGAAATTAATAAAATCAGTTACCGTTAGCTCTACCAATCTTACAGACCCGAAACAAAGTGACTCTGGCGACTCAGCGTTAATTCATGTTGGTATAAGTGCATGCTTAGCGGGTATTGAAGTGCGTTACAACGGAGGCCATAGCCAATCTAAGTTTTGTTTGAATACACTCTCTGAATATTTCAATTTTAAAACTTTTTGCCCTGAAGTCGCCGCCGGGTTCTCGGTACCAAGACCAACAATGCGCTTAGTAGGAGATCCAAATAACCCTCGCCTGACATACAGTGATAATGATACTGCGGATCTAACCCAGCAATTGAATGACGCTATTCATCCTCAACTTGCTAAGTTTGATCATCTAGATGGTTATGTGCTAATGAAAAACTCACCTAGCTGCGGTTATGAAAGAGTAAAAGTTTACCAAGCTAATGGGCATCCCCACACCACTAGAAGACAGGGAATATTTACTGAACAATTACAAAAAAAGTACCCTTTGCTGCCCATTGAAGAAGATGGCCGCTTGAACGATCCAAGCTTGCGTGAGAATTTTATTTTACGGGTTTACGCTCACCATAATTTCAGACACGAAGTACTCGCACATTTATCGCTACACAACTTAATAAAGTTTCACAGCCGCTATAAATATACCTTAATGGCGCACCACCAAGTGCTATACAAAGCGCTAGGTAAAATGCTGGCAAATACAGGCGATGCTTCGATAGAAGATGTGAGTAACCGATACTTCAAATTGTTTATGCAAGCCTTAGCTAAACCTGCTAGCGTTAGAAACCAAACGAATACGTTATTACATATACTTGGATATTTAAAGAAAAGTGTTTCCTCCGAATCAAGAAAGAACATGGCGAGTGTTATTCATAAATATAGTCAGCATAAGATGCCATTGATTACTCCTCTGACCTTACTTTCTCATTATATTGAACAGCACGGTAGCAAATATATTCGCGAGCAACGTTATTTCAATCCTTACCCTGAAGCTTTAGGGCTTAGAAATCGGGTGTAATGCGCTAGCAAAAAAATTGAGAATGCATGTAAAGACGTTAGTTGTTCAGATCGTTATCAACATAAAAGAGCATTTTAAAATAGCACACCCCGCTGCAGCGATTTCCGCTAATTGAAAACCTAGATTAGCGCAGCGGGAAATTTAACCAACTATCTTGTTAGAACAGTCATCTTTGTAATCACTTTAGCTGCTCCCAGCTTATTGCATTAATAAGAATTAAGCATAAGATTTAGTGCTTGTAGCTCGCAGTTTTTATCCCGCAACTCGCTACCTGCAGTTACTCTACAATCCAAACTTCTGTTTCAATCTGCAAATTTCAACCAGCGCCTGATCTCTGCGCTGTATCAAAGTATCCCCATCTTGCTGCTCAAGCTCTTTTTCTACCCCTGCAACCAATGCAGCTTTTAGTTGTGGTGTAAGTTTAGGTGTACCTTGATCTTGCCATCTCGCTTCTTGAGTAGGACCTAAATGCTCTAAGTAGTGCTGATAGCCTCCTTTGCCTCCCCCTAAATGGTAGGTAAGGTGTGGCCCCATCAAAGCCCAGCGCATTCCCGGCCCATAAGCGATGGCTTTATCAATATCTTCAACTGTCGCGATACCTTGCTCTGCAATATAAACCGCCTCCCTATATAAGGCAGAAGTTAGCCGATTAGCTAAATGGCCAATCACTTCTTTTTTCACCTTAATAGTCACTCTTTTACAGGCTTTATAAAAGCACTCTAAATCCAGGATTGTCTGCTCACTGGTTCGCTCACCTGCAACGATTTCCACCATAGGAATCATATGTGGTGGATTCATAGGATGACCTACTGCAATACGCCCAGGATGAGAAGCTTGAGACTGAATGTCAGTGGCTTTTAATGAAGAGGTGCTAGATGCAATAATTACATCTTGATCAAGCACCTTCTCTAGTGCCGCAATCACTTGATGTTTAACTTCAATGCGATCAGCAACATTTTCTTGTACGAAATCAATATCTTTAAGCTCACTAACATCCTTAAATATAGGCACTTCAGGTATTTTTCCGACAGTCACTAAACCAAGCTGCGTAAGCAGTGGCCAAGCCTCTTCAATAAAAGGCTGTAATGCATCTTGGTTCTCAATATTGGGCTCTACTACTTGTACTTTATAGCCTTGTGCTAAAAATAGGCTGGTCCAGCTCATACCGATTAAACCACAGCCTACCACGCCAATATTTTCAATTTTTCTCATTTATCACCTTTAACTGATATGTAATTAGCAGGGCTTAATTCTCGCCGCTGATAGCTTAGCAGGATTAGCAAAATACGGAGCATCCAAAAAAAGAATATTAGCCGCGTACTTTAAAGATTGATGTTAACCATAATTATTTTACTTTTATCCTTTTATGGTTAATAATTAAACGCGAGAGTGAATAACTATCTGCAACTAAAAATATACAGATGATAGAAGGGAAAATAAATGGATATTCAACCTGCATTTAACAGCGGTTTACAAGGTATTGGGCAAGCGAATCAAGACTTGAGCAGAACTGCATTTGATATTGCAAGCAGAGGTACCCCAGTTGCTGGCTCAGAAACAGTAGCAACACAATTTGGGTTTCAGAATCAGTCCCTACCTGATCTGTCAGAATCAGTAGTGGATTTAAAAGTTGCTGAATACCAAGCCAAAAGCTCGGT
This sequence comes from Oceanospirillaceae bacterium, assembly GCA_036960485.1. Lineage (GTDB taxonomy): Bacteria > Pseudomonadota > Gammaproteobacteria > Pseudomonadales > Balneatricaceae > Rs1. The sequence goes on along the minus strand of JBALXS010000144.1, from coordinate 594 downwards.
GAATGTTATAAAATCCGCCGATGAAGCGTTAGGTACATTATTAGATATTAGAGTATAAAATGGAGTTAGCAAGCTCAATAATTTAGATATTTTCTTTAAAATTCCTTTCCAGTTCAGCGCCTTTATTTTTACCTCTCTCCTCATAACTTTGACGCCAAGAAACACCAACCTCTATTGTTTTATGTTTCTTGCTACTGCCAATACATTATAAAAACAGCCCGTAGCTTACTCCTACCATATAATCAATTTTCTCCTTCCATAGATGAGTAAACCCAGTGCTTTGCATGAATTAGCTCGTTGCTCTTTTCTGTAAGCTGATTAAACTCTTTGACAACAAACGCTATGATATCGCTCTTTTCTGCACTAGGTAGAGTGCTTTTAGCTATTAACTTGCGGACAGTATGCTCTAAGGATTAACAGTCACCCCCCTGCATTACTTCATGGATATCTTTGTTTTCTAGACCTGCTTTCTCTAATACAGTCTCCTTGCGCAATAAGTGCTTGAGTAACAGAGTGTCTTCTCAGCATATTTGCTGTTCGTGGGCGCTAGTCTATACCTCCCACTCAGAACTACTTTCTCTGATTGATTATTAA
>JBALXS010000143.1:0-10886 GCA_036960485.1 Oceanospirillaceae bacterium | reverse complement strand
GATACACATGTCTATTCAACGCCGTACTTTACTGGCAGCCGCTATCACAGGTTGCCTGCTATCTAGCTTCACATTTTCAGTTTCTGCAGCACAAGCAAAATTGGATAAAATTCATTTCTTAATTCCAGGCGGTGCAGGCGGTGGTTGGGATGGTACTGCACGTGGTACAGGTGAAGCTCTGTCTAAATCTGGTTTAGTCAAAGAAACATCTTTTCAGAACATGTCTGGCGGTGGCGGCGGTAAAGCAATTGCACATCTTATCGAAACTGCAAAAAACGCTGAAGACACTTTAATGGTGAATTCAACTCCAATTATAGTTCGCTCTATTACGAAAGTATTCCCTCAAAACTTTCGCGATTTAACACCGGTTGCCGGTGTTATTGCAGATTATGGTGCATTGGTGGTTAAAAATGACAGCCCGCTACAAGATTGGGCGCAAGCGTTAGCACTTTTCAAAGAAAGCCCTAAAAAGCTTAAGTTTGCGGGTGGATCTGCTCGCGGATCATTAGATCACTTAGTGGCAGCTTCTATTATTAAAGCAGAAGGGTTGGATCCACGCACATTGAAATACATTCCTTATGATGCTGGTGGCAAGGCGATGGCGGGCTTGTTATCTGGCGAAGCTAAAATTTTGTCGACCGGTTTAGGCGAAGCATTGGCATTAGCTAAAGGCGGCCAAGTACGTATTTTAGGGGTTACCGCTCCTGAGCGAGTAGGCGATGCTCCGGATGTTAAAACCATGACTGAAATGGGTAACAATACTGTTTTCGCAAACTGGCGTGGTTTCTTTGCAGCACCAGGTGTGAGCAAAGAAAAAGTAGCTATGTGGAATGAAACGTTGGAAGCGATGTATAAAACACCAGAATGGGAAACTGTTCGTGGCCGTAATGGTTGGGTGAACGTTTATAAATCATCAGACGATTTCTATAAGTTCCTTGAGCAGCAAGAAGAGCAAATCGGTGCATTGATGAAAGAGCTAGGTTTTCTTAAGTAATAAAGCTACATTCTAAGAAGAGGCTTTTACATCAATAAGTGACTGTAAAAGCCTCGTTATCGATCGCTAGAGTTAAGATGAAAATGTTGAGTTAAGTGAATATTTTCATATTATATTCGGCTAATCCCAGTAACTATCATAGCAGTCAATTCCACTTAAAAAGTTGCACTATTTAAGCCAAGCACGAACCAAGAATAAGCTAAATATTGTGGCTGAATAACACCATTGCGTATGCTTTTAATCATTACATTAATTTAAAAATAAGAGGAGAGTAGCTTAACGCTAACTCTAATAATTATGACTATCGCAAAAGATCGTATCGGTGGTTTAATCTTTTTGGCGCTTTCAATCGCTTATGGTTATTCAATCACCTTAATTCCTTTGTACCCAGGCGACGAGTACGAAGTATTTACCGCTAAAACCTTACCGACAGCACTAGCCATTATCGGTGCTATTTTATCTTTGTCTTTATTATTCTCTTCAAGAAAAGAAGCTAAAAGTGCGTTGCCCGATTTAGATTGGACGATTGCGATGAAACTGATTTTGCTGATGGTTTGTTATGGCGCAATCTTAGAAGTGCTAGGTTTTTTAATCGCAACCACACTATTTTTACTCAGCGGTTATTGGTTATTGGGAGAACGCAGAAAACTAATTCTGTTTTTTTGCTCGCTACCTTTAGTCATTTTCTTTTGGTTTGTACTTACCCAGTTGCTAGATATTTATTTAGCGCCGGGTGCTGTCATGCAAGCCATGTTTGGTAAATAGACGATAAGTAATCGGTAAATAGCGGATAAAAGGAGAGTAATTATGTGGGAAGGTATTTATATAGGGGTAACCACTGCGGTGATGCCCTTCAACTTACTGATGATGTTTGTCGGCTGTTTTGCCGGTACCTTTATTGGTATGTTGCCAGGCCTTGGGCCAGTGTCAGCGGTTGCGCTGATGATTCCAATAACCTATGGATTAGACCCATCATCGGGTATTATTTTGATGGCTGGTGTTTATTATGGTGCTGTTTTTGGCGCATCTACTTCATCAATACTGATTAATGCACCGGGTTGTTCATCTACTGTGGTTACGGCATTTGATGGATTTCCTTTAGCGCAACAAGGCCAAGCGGGTAAAGCGTTAGCGCTTGCGGCTTATTCATCATTCACTGGCGGTACTATCGGTGCCATCTTCTTAGTGTTCTTTGCGCCGATGCTGGCGAAAGTGTCTTTAAGTTTTCAATCCAGTGATTACTTTGCATTGATGGTATTAGGCTTAACGGCAGTAGCGGCCTTCGCTGGTAAAGGTAATATCTTAAAAGCACTGATGATGTGTGTCTTAGGTTTAATGTTATCGACAGTCGGCACCGATAGATCAAATGGTGTTGAGCGTTTCACGTTCGGCTCTATAGAGTTTATTGATGGCTTAAGTTTCTTATTGCTCGCAATGGCTACGTTTGCACTGGCTGAGGTTATTATGTCAGTGATGGATAGAAGTACTAGCGCGCAGCAAAGCCAAGTAAATAACACATCATCGCTAGGAAGCATGAAGCTTAGTAAAGCAGAAGTGAAACAAGTGGCGCCCACTATGGTGCGCTCGTCAGTATTAGGTTTCATTGTTGGCGTGTTACCCGGCGCTGGTGCCACAATCGCTTCATTTCTAGCGTATGGTGTAGAGCGTAATATTTCTAGCAAAGAAGAGAAAGCGAAGTTTGGTAAAGGTTCGCTAATAGGCTTAGCGGCGCCAGAATCCGCAAATAACGCAGCATCTACCGGCTCTTTCGTACCTTTATTAACGCTGGGTATTCCAGGTTCTGGTACCACAGCGGTTATGTTAGGTGCTTTAATTGCCTATGGTATTCAGCCGGGGCCGCAGTTGTTTGTTGATCATCCTGATGTTTTTTGGTCAGTAATTGTTTCAATGTACTTGGGCAATATAGTGCTGCTGATATTGAATTTACCGTTAATTCCGTACATCGCAAAACTATTAGAAATACCACGAACTGTGTTAATTCCGCTGATTTTATTCTTCTCTTTAACCGGAGTGTACTTAGTCTCATTTAACGCTTTTGATATTCAAGTGATGGTGCTGATTTGTATAGCAGCGATTGGTTTGAAGTTACTTGATTTTCCATTGGCGCCGATGCTATTAGGCTTTATTTTAGGTGGCATGTTGGAAGATAACTTACGTCGTGCACTATTAATTAATGACGATAGTATGAGCTTTTTATGGGAGAGACCACTAACAGCAACCATTATAACGCTGGCTATATTGGCGCTATTTGGCCAGCCATTACTTAACCTTATAAGGTCTAAAATCGGCCAAAAGAAAAATCAAGATGTGTTTGATTCTGAGTAATAGCAGAGTTTTATAGCAAGTGATGTAAAAGAAGCCTTAGCTTTAAATACTAAAACACTAGTATTAGAAGTTAAGGCTTTGTTGTTTTAAAGCTTATGATTACAGTTAAACACTGCTCTTTCTTGTGCTTAAAGGGAAGCGTTTGATAATGCCTAAAGCGAATAGGATACCGATACTTACACTAACGATGCCTAGCTGTTCAGCCCAAGTGATGGCTTCGCCTAGTAACACCACGGCGAGGAATAAAGTAATAGGTGGTACTAATGCGCCAAATACCGAACCCTTGGAAGAGCCTAATAACGAGACTGCTTTTGAGTAAAAGAACAGCGCTAAAATAGCCGTCATAATGCCCTGAATTAATCCTTGTTGTAATAACACTGGGATAGACATAGCGCTTAAGTTATTCGGAAAGTAGGTGATATAAAAAGGGAAATAAAGAACTAACGATACAACCGAAACTAAAGCCGTTGCCATCCAAGCATCAATATTCCAGTGCTTACAAAGCAATGTATAGCTTGACCACAATATACCGCAGCCAACAAACATAATATCACCTCTTAAAGTGTCACCAGAAATGCTGCCAATACTGCTCCCGCCAACGATGATAACCCCGAAGAAAATACAAGCGACACCAAATAATCGCAGCGAGCTAATTTTTTCACCGATCAAAAATACTGAGCCTAAAGTGGTGCATAACAGCATGGTGCTTGGCGCAATAATCCCAAAATGGGCGCTAGGTGCGTAGGTTAAACCTATAGTTGCCATCAATACATAAGGAGTGCCTGCACCTAGTGAAAGAATAAACCCTTTTAACAGTAGCTGCTTAGTAAGTTTGAAGCGCAGTAATAAAATAGGCAGTAACAAGAGACCTGCAACAATAAAGCGAATAGCGGTAATATCCCAAGGTGTGATTGACTGTAAGGTAGCCATTTTTGAAAATACTGGCCAGCCACCCCAAATAAAAGAGGCGAGTAAGCCAAAAGCGATACCATAAAATATGGATTGTTTATTGAAAGGCATGTGCGCTCCGTTTAGTGATAGTAGGCGGATTAGGCGAATAAGGTGGATAAATATATAACGCGAAATTTTACAATGCCCTATGTTAGTCTTGTATATGCTGTATTGCGCTGCAAATTGTAATACTTAAAGTAATAAATGCTGCGTATAATACATAAAATGATTGAAAAACTGCGCAAGAATAACCTGGTTAGTGTTCATTCTGAAGCGCGGTCGTCGTGAGAGTGACTCAATGATTCAAGATAGCTACTACTAGAAATGGGCGTTTGGTTATCCCAAACAACCCTACCTAGTGGTGAGTAGATTGTGCCAGTGAGGTATTGGCAATAGGCATTCCCTTCTGGATGGGCACTAGTTACTACCAATGAGTGTAATAAATGGATAACTTAGATTACAAAATTCTACAGCAGTTACAGGTGAACTGCCGCCAAAGTACTGAAGAGCTAGGTGCTAAAGTGGGGTTGTCAGCAACGGCTTGCCAGCGGCGAATTAAAAAGCTGCGCCTGCAAGGTGTAATTGCGAGCGAAGTTGCTATTGTAAACCCGCAACAAGTAGCTAATTATTTAACGGTGTTAATCGATGTTAAGTTGGTAAAAGGAGGCGTACAAATAGTCGATAAGTTTAAGCAGGTAATGCAGTCATGTGAGTCAGTTCAGCAGTGTTATTACTTGGCTGGGGAAGTTGATTTCTCATTAATAGTCAGTGTGCAAAGTATGCAGCACTACGAAGCACTTACTAGAGAGCTACTGCTTAACAATGAAGATGTGCATACATTTTTATCTAAATTTAGTATGGATAACGTAAAAACCAGCTGGAAAATACCGTTAGCTTAAACTACTTTTAACTAAAAATAGACTGGGAGCCTGTATGGGCTTAGTTAATCGTCTGAGAAAAGTAACCTTTGAGACAGATTTTTCGGTCTTTAGTGGCGAATAGCTCGCTAACTGTTTTGCGTAAGATTCTTTAAATACATCCTTTCAGGTCTACCGACAGAGCCGTAACTCACATCAGCGCTAAGCTCAGATGTACTAACTAAAAACTCTAAGTAGCGCCTTGCAGTAGTGCGGCTACTTCCCACTAAATCACCCATTTGTTCAGCAGTATGTCCTTGGTTTTTAATCGCAAAAATGTCCCGAATTTTTTCTAACGTGAGTGGGTCTATACCTTTAGGTAAACTATTGGTGCTGCTTTTAGCAGTACTATTGCGCGGTAATAGCTGGTCAACCGTCGATTGGTCGAGGCTACTATCGCTGTGGGATTCAAGAGCGAGCAATTTGTTACTGTGTTCTTTATAGCTAGTTAATGCCGATTTTAGTCGATCAAACACTAACGGTTTCAATATGTAATCAAAAACACCACTGTGTAACGCTTCGGTTAAGCTATTAACATCTTTGGCTGCGGTGATTAATATCACGTCTGTCGCGCTTTGCTGGCTGCGAATATCGCGTAACAGTTGCAAGCCATTGCCCTCTGGAAAATGAATATCTAGTAACAGCAAATGAGGTTCTAATACTTCAACCATGTCTTTAGCATCTAAAGTGGAGTGGGCAATGCCTAAAACTTCAAAACCGTCAATGCGCTCAATAAAACGGCGCTGTATTTCAGCAATTTTGTGATCGTCTTCCGCGATGACTATACCGATATTATTCATTGATAGTTTACTCGTTAAGTAGCGATAAATGAGAGAACGAAGAGGTCATCTGAGAACTTTGATGTTGCGAGGGCCAGGTTATTTAACGAAAATAAACGCTAAAGTTGGCCAAATGGACTGGTTCGCAGTAGATCAATCTGTTCTCAGACAGCTTCCTAGGTGCCTGCTCTATATGATTATTTTTATTTTACAGCTTACACAAATGTAGAGGTATGTTAAATAAGCTAGTTAAGTATAACCAAGCAGATAGTTAAAATCTTGGCTAAAAAGGCGCTATTGAACAATGTGGAGTTTCGCTAAGCTGATCGCTCTAACTCTTTCGGTAAATAAACCGTTACTCTGCAGCCGCCTTCGCTGGGTTTTGATATTTGAATACTGCCTTGTAATAATGTGACGATTTGTTTGGCTAAGAATAACCCCCAACCATGACCGCCTTCTTCTTTACTACTATAGCCTTTACTAAAAATTTGCTGCTCAACGTCTGCTGGAATACCAGGGCCGCGATCTTCTACTTCAAAAATGACGTCTTTACCTATGTCGGTCATCGATAGAAAGATAGAAGTGGCTTGGGTTTTTAAAGAAGCTTCGTAGGCGTTGTCTAATAAGTTGCCTAAAACGGTGATGATTTGCTCGGGTTTAATATGCTTAGGCAGGGAGCCGATAGTACTTTCATCGTCTAAAATTAAGTTTAAACCCATTTCTTTCGCGCGGTTAAACTTGCCAATAATACAACCTGATAATACAGAATTTTCCACTGAGTTAACTAGTAAGTGAATAAGTGCCTGCTGTGCTTGGGTTTCGCTACTGATGAGTTCTAAGGCTTGTTTGTTTGCACCTAGTTCAATTAACCCAGCGATAGTATTGAGTTTATTGGCATATTCGTGGGTTTGGCTGCGTAAAGTTTGTGAGTACTGCTCTGATTTAGTGAGCCTTTGGCTAATAAACTCTAATTCATCCTTCAAGCGGAAACTTGAAACAACGCCTACAGGCTTATCGCCATCAAAAATGGGAATACGGTTACCCACTAAGATGTTGTTGTTACGATATATTTCGCGATCAAACTGCGATTCTTTAGTGATGAGCAAATCTAGCATGGTGCTGTTTGGCAAAATATCGCTTAAGTGACGCCCTTTTAAACTTTCTCCTTTGGTTAAACCAAAAAGGCGCACCGCTTCTGGGTTAAAAGTGATGATAATGCCGGCAGGGTTTATGGCAATAATGCCTTCGCGAACACTTTCGAGTGTTGCGTTGTATTCTTGAAAGAGCTGGGCTATTTGTTCGGGCTCTAAGCCAAATATTGCTTTCTTGAAATAACTGGTAATACGCAGTGCTGCTAATATAGATAAGAAGATGCCGATAAACATCGCAACGATAATGCTTACTTGATAACGGCGAATAATAGTACTGATAGTATCGAGCATATAGCCCACTGAAACTAAGCCGATAATTTCGCCTTGCTCATTAAAAATAGGCGTTTTGCCGCGCATGGAAGGGCCGAGTGTTCCTACCGCTTTTGAAACATAAGATTCGCCGAGTTTGAGTGCTCTGTCATTATCACCGCCTTGCATTTTTTTACCGATACGTGCGCGAACGGGGTGAGAAAGGCGAGTGCCATCGATTGTACCAATAACCACAAAACGTGCATCACTGTTAAGGCGGATACGCTCGGCAAAGCGTTGTAGTGTTCTGCTATTATTTTGCTGTACACCAATGCGTACTTCAGGCTGTGAAGCGACTCCTTTTGCCATTTGCAAAGCACGTTGACCAATTTGATCTTCTAAGCTGGTGGCTAGGTGCTGTAAAGCATAACCGCCTAACAATAAGGCTTGCAACAGTGCAGTAGCACAAAGCGCCAATAGCATTCGGGTTTGTAAAGACAGAGGTAGTTTTGTTTTTAAGTTCATGGTCACTGTATGAAAATACAACTAGTTGAAGAACTTAAAGAATAGCGTTTGCTATGTAGAGTGACAAGCCAATAGCAGCTTTTAGCATGTTATTTTAAAGAGGAGGGGTAAAAAAGCCTAAGAGATACAAGGGAGAGTCTCTTAGGCAAGAAGAGTGATTACCAAAAGGGGCAGTATTAACCGTTCTTAGTTTTCGCTTCTGAAGGTGTTAATACTTTAAGTTCAGGCCAGTTTGTTTCTGCAGTTTGGATGTTTGCAGGAATTTTTGACAACCAAGCTTTCTGTACGTCTTTGTTCAAGTTTAAATACAGCTTGTTTTCAACAATTTTCCAAGCAGTTGGATCTGTATCAAACTTTAAATTCATTGCTACGCCCATTGCACAGTATCCGCCGTATTGTGGTGCATACTTAGCAGAGTCTGCTTTAAACATGTCTCTGTGTGCGGCTGTCGCAAAATGGAAAATAGCGTTTTTATATGTAGCAGAGAATTTCTCACTACCCATTACTGGCTTTTTATCTGTGAAATATGCAACGGTATCGTATCCTTTAATAGCGATATCATTGGCATCAGCGTTTGCATCAATATCAGCAGCAAATGCGGCAGTAGTTGTTAGCATTACAGCAGAAACAGCGATTGATTTAACTAAGCTTGTAAATTTCATAATATATTCCTATCGTTAAATTCTTTAAGAAGGTGATATAAACGCCGATGTTTTCTCGGGCAGTCGATGAGTGATACTTTAATATAGAATTGAAGGACAAAGGCATCGATACGTCCTAAAAGTGAACCCAAAAGTCCAGAATGCAAATAAATAACAAAATGAGTGCAGATATTAAGTAATCGCTGTTTGTGTAACTTACATTTTTTATCAAAGTTCATTGCTGTCCGGTTAAAAAATGTAAGCCCTCTAACTCACTGATTCGAAGTTTTCTATCATGGTTAAATAGATATTCTTTAGCTAAATAGTATTTGTCGTTAATGTAAAATTAATGAGTTAGAGAGCAACAAAAATTAAACCGGACACCAATGATCCGGGCTGTATGAGCTGGGAAAAAAGACACTGGCTATTTTAGGATTGGGAGTAGTACTTAGTTGTGTGAGGGTGCTTGACCACAATAAACTAGCAATAGAGAAGTGAATAAATAAAGTAAGGAAGCTGACCTAACAAGTGTCGTCTCTAACTATATAGCGAATGTAGATAGGAGGCTTTGAATTTGAATATAGAGTGCACAATAGTGGTGGTAGCGAAGAAGAATAAATAAGTGAAAACGATGGGTGTAAATTTAAAAGTAAAAGAATTAAAAAAGCCTAAGAGATACAAGGGAGAGTCTCTTAGGCCAAAAAGTGATTACCAAAAGGGGTTTACTAGAGGGAGCTAGTATTAACCATTCTTAGTTTTTGCTTCTGAAGGTGTTAATACCTTAAGCTCAGGCCAGTTTGTTTCTGCAGTTTGGATGTTTGCAGGAATTTTTGACAACCAAGCCTTCTGTACATCTTTGTTCAAGTTCAAGTACAGCTTGTTTTCAACAATTTTCCAAGCAGTTGGGTCTGTATCAAACTTTAAATTCATTGCTACGCCCATTGCGCAGTATCCGCCGTATTGTGGCGCGTACTTAGCAGAGTCTGCTTTAAACATATCTCTGTGTGCCGCTGTCGCAAAATGGAAAATGGCGTTTTTATAAGTAGCAGAGAATTTCTCGCTACCCATGACTGGCTTTTTATCAGTGAAATATGCAACGGTATCATATCCTTTAATTGCAATGTCATTGGCATCAGCGTTTGCATCAATATCTGCAGCAAAAGCAGCAGTGGTCGTTAGCATTACAGCAGAGACAGCAATTGATTTAACTAGGCTTGTAAATTTCATAATATTTTCCTATCGTTAAGTTCTTTTAAAAAGGTTATATAAATGTCTGCGTTTTCACTGGGCAGCCAATGAGTGATACTTTAATATAGAATTAGCAGGTAAGGGCATCGATACGTCCAATAAGTGAAACCGAAAGTCCAGAATGTATAAAAAGCAGGGAATTGTGGATAAATTTAAAGCAATAACGAATAGTTTTTCAATTGATACCGAAGTTATTTTTAGTGGCAGCTTTTGTGGTGATAAAGCACTAGGAGGCAAAACAGAAGGCGATTGTGGGCATCTGCACTTTCTAAAATCAGGGAAGTTGACAATACTAAGTGATACCGGGAATAAGTGGATGTTTGATAAGCCAACTGTGATCGTATTACCGAAATCAACTGAGCACCAAATAATATCTAGCGAAACGCAAGATGCAGAAGTGCTTTGCGCCACGATTAAATTCAATGCTTTAGAACAACAACAGTTAATAGCTAACTTACCTAAACTCATTAGTATTGGCCTTGATCAAGGGCCAATGCAAGATACGATTAACTGGATGTTCGATGCCATTAACGATACTGGCTTAGGACACAAAAGCATTGTTGATAAGCTTTGCGATATATTGCTGATTCAAATGTTTAGACAACTTGCTGAGCAAGGTACGATATTGCAAGGGATGCTAGCAGGCTTGAGCCATCCGGCGCTTGCGAAAACGATCGTGAGCTTACAAGAATCTCCTGCACAGGGCTGGACATTAGACAGTATGGCTAGCCATGCAGCGATGTCGCGTTCTAAATTCTCTGAATTATTTCGTGAAACGGTTGGGCAAACTCCCAATGATTTTCTCACAGATTTACGGGTATCAATTGCCCAGCAGTTATTAAAGCAAGACAAGTCAGTTGCGATCGTGGCTAATAGTGTTGGTTATGAGCATGGTTCGGCACTGGCACGTGTGTTTCGCAAAAAAACTGGCTTATCTCCTAAAGAGTGGCTACAGAAATTACATGCAAGCTAGCGAAAGCTCATTTGTGGCCAATTTCTTTCGATAGCAACTTGCGTTAGTTTTTCATCAGCATCAACGGTAACTGGATGGGTGACATACTCTAATAGCGGTAAGTCGTTGTAGG
>JBALXS010000142.1:0-10939 GCA_036960485.1 Oceanospirillaceae bacterium | reverse complement strand
TGCGGGCATTCGCTAATGCGTTAGCAAATTTTACTTGGTTTTGCGTTGCAAAAAGGGCGTTTACTTGCGGGCGCATTTCGCCGTCGCCAACAATTAACAGCTGAAACGGCAGTTGCAGCTTGTGCATAACTTCACTTAGCAGCTTGTAAGATGCAAATTTATCGCCGCTGCGCATCATTGCAATGCTAATGAGCCACGGTTTATCAATGTCTAATGCAAATTCGTCGGCTAGCTGCTGGCGGGTAACATGTTGGGTTGATTGCGGGCGATCATCAATAAAAGCAGCTAATGACGCTATTCTATTTATTGCTTCATTGGCGTAATAGGCAGTTAACGCTATTTTATCAACAGGGTTGATGCAAATAACCTTAGCAGCCTGTTGTAGGGCGTTATCAATATGTTGATGATACAAAGACCAAGGGCCTTGCGCGCGTTTAGCAGCCCAAGATGCTTCTGCTACAAGGTAGGGAATATTGAGTGCTTGGCAAATAATCGGGCCAATTAAATCAGGCGCTTTATAATATAAGTGGTAGCTAAACCATGCTTTAGGGTGAAAATGGTGTTTTCGCCAGCGTCGCATAATCCGTTGCGCTTCGTGTTTGGCTAAGGCTATCATACGGTGCTGACGATAGCTGTCGCCGTGTTTATCAAAACTGCGTAATTGGCTGGCAAGCTGCACTGTAAAACCCGCATTTTGCAAAGCGGTCATAAACAGCCTAGCAATCTTCCTATCCCCAGAGGGAATAGGGTGAAGCGGGGATTTTAAGGGTGCATAAAAAGCAATATCGAATGTGCTAGCTTGCAATTAACTTACCTCTTATGCCGCTGAGTTATCAAACAATATTTGTAATTGATCAATGCCAATTTTTACATCAAAACGGCGATGTAACTGACGCTGCCCTTCTAGGCCATATTGCTCGCGTTGCTCGGAGTTTTGAATAAGGCTTAACAAAGCATTTGCTAGCTGCTGTGGATCATTTGAAGGCACTAAGACGCCGTTTTCATGGGAGTCTATTAGTTCAGGGATACCTGAAATATCAGTAGCTAAACAACATACTGCCTGGCTTTGTGCCTCCATTAGAACATTGGGCATCCCGTCGCGATCACCATCGGCAACTATTTTACTGGCAAGTACAAATAAATCACTCTCGCGATACGCTTCTAGTACTTCTAGCTGGGGTTGCGCTCCCAACCAGTTAATGTGTTGCGCGATGTTTAAAGCTTCAGCCTGTTCTTGTAAATCCGCTAAAATTTCACCGCCGCCAATATGGGTAAAGTGCCAATGCAAATTGTGTGGTAATAGCGCAAAAGCTTTAAGTAAATCATCGTAGCCCTTTTTAGGAACCGCTCGGCCAACACTGATGATTTTCACGCACCGCTGTGCACTTGAACCATCAATAGTTGCACGCGGTTCGCGTTCTATCGTATCAAAGCGGGTGAAATCTAAACCGTGATATACCAAATGTACTTAACTGGGATCAGCGGCGATAGATTGTAAATACTGATGGTTGGCACCGGTACAAGTGGCTAGCCACTGCAGTTCTTGTAGCTTTTCACTTAGATCCCATTCTTGTGAGGTCCAAATATCTTTGGCGTGAGCAGAGCAAGACCAAGGTAACTGATTAATAAGCGCTGCGTAACGAGTAACGGATGCAGGGGTATGTAAAAAATGGGCGTACATTTGCTCAATACCCACGGGCATTTCAGCCACTAGCACTAAGCTTTGACCAAAGCGGCGTAAGCGACCACGGCTGCGATCGCGTTTAAAATCATTAAATAGCTGCTTCAATGCTTTGGTGATAGAAAATTTAGTGATGACTTTGTAAAGTGCCTTACACACTCTTAAAGGTTCAGCGTGTAAATATTCCGGCAAATACAATACTCTAGCGTTGATTTGCTGGTGAATAGGGTGAGTACTGGTGTCTGTTGGATGGCGCAGAGAAACGAGCGTAATGTCGCAGCCACGCAGCTCTAGAGCTCTAATCTCTTGTGCTATAAAGGTTTCTGAAAGGCGTGGATAGCCTTTAAGTACTAATGCTATTTTCTTCAAAGCAGTTCCCTAGTTTTTATCTGTATTGCTGATTAATAAGTATATAGAGCATCGCCACTGATCCACCTAATTTGTGGGTGATTTTGGCAAAAGCTAAAAAACTGTTCTATAAACTGCCAGCAGGCAAAGTCATGATCTAAATGATGTGTCATTAAACCACAAGGTTTAAGCGGCGTCTGTTGCTTAAGGCGCAGTTCACGTAAATGCGCCGTTATCTTGGCTAGAATTAGCGCTTCACCGGCAAAACAGCGCTGTTTCCAATTGATAATATCAATATGAACGTTGAGTAAAAACTCGCTTTCCTCAACTTTAGCACCGCCTAAAATAGACAGCTTTTGATAGCCAATGTCGGGTAACTTTGCCGCTATCTCATCGCTGATGCGATTCCAAGGAGGGACTAAAATATCTAAATATTGATCAGCAAAAGCTGCTTGTAAGCGCTTGCGCCCGTCACTGAGATTGCTTTGTATAACATTAATTTCTTGGGATCCGCCAAGTTCAATTTTACGCTGCCCTTGCAAGGCGAAACTGTGGTGTTCAAAGCCATGCTGTAATACATAGCAGTTCGGCTTTTGGGCGGCCAAGGTAATGTTTTGTAGGCTATCTTCTAAAGCATTGGGGATAACTGCTAAATGCACAGGTATGGCGAACTTATCGGCGATCGCTAACATTTTTTGCAATGCCCCAGTATTGGCAACAGCATCGTCATCGCGCCACCAAAACGGGATTGGGCTTTGCCACTGCTGTATTTCTTCAGCTAAAATTTGCCAGCTAGACATCAGAATATATCTCCTATCAATTGAGAGGCTACAATTTTGTTATGGAGTTTATGCGTTCTTAACTTAATTCAAGGGTCTAGCTCAAGAATTTAACTTAAGAGCCCAGTTTGTTAATAGCTGCGCGCTTCGCTGTGCACCTTGGTTGGCTATTTCAATAGTATTTATAGGGCTAGCCACTGCTTTTTCTATTGCCTGTTGCAAGCTGTTGGCGGTTAACGCGCTGTTTTCTAATAATTGCAAGACACCGCGCGTCGCTAAAACTTTACTGCGTGCTAGTTGCTCTGTTTCACCATCCCCTTCAAAAGGCACAACGACAGCGGGTGTTTGGGTGAGTAATAAATCCATCACGGTATTATAACCTGCCATAGAAACAGAAACATAAGCATCGTTTAGCTTGGCTAAAAAATTATCAGCAAGTTCGGTTACTTGTAAGTTATCAGTTTGCTGATCGTGAAAATACTGCTTATCAGCGGCGCTCATATTTGGACCAGTAACCAACAGCCATTGCCTTTGTGGAGCGTAGCCGCTTTGATAAAGCATCAGTGCTGCTTGCAAAATTTCTTTACCGACACTACCTCCACCAATGGAAACGACAATTTTTGCTGTGTCACTGGCTGTGTTAGTTTCGCCTTGCACAGCTTTTGGCTGTTGTGAGCTTTCAAACGTTGGGCAAACATAGCCCGAGTAGCTTATCTTGTGTTGAATTTGTGCAGCTGGAGGGAAACTTTGTTGCAGCGGGTAAAACTGTGGATCGCCATGCACTAGTACATGCTGATAATGTTGGTTGATTAAATCGATACATTCTTGCTCACGCACAGGGCTGCGTCTTTGCAAAATATCTCTGATGGAGGCGACTAAAATCGGTGGATTTGCTTGGGATTTTATCCAATTTAATAGTGGCAGTAGTTCAAAGCGCATTTGCCTGCGCCCAAAAGGGTAAGTTTCAGTAACGATTAAATCAGGCTGCAGTTGTTCACACAGTTGCAATAGTGCTTGAGATCGATGGTGTTGATCTTCTTTAGTGAACTCTGATCCATCGGCCTTTTGTAGGCCAGAGAATGCGGCATCGGCGCTTTTAATAGCTTCTAAAAAATGCATGCTAGCATTACCAAAAGACATGCTAGGTACTGGCATGCCACCAAAAATCACATCCACATGTACACCTTGCTCGCAAAGTGCTTGCACGATCAGTGATGAGCGACGTACGTGTCCTATTCCTAATAGATATTGCACATAAAACATGATGCGTGGGGTAGACATAAAGATTAGGCTCAGTTGATTATTGGATTGAAAACAGCTGCTTTGGATAGTTGACCTTGAGTTTGATTACTAGTTCAGAGGGTGCAGTAAAACGAGAGCGCTAAAAAATACTAGGTTAACCAGCGGTTCAATATGCCTTTAGATAAATACTAGTTAAAAGCATCTAAAATTCACAGCACTGATTGCTATTCGCTTGGCGAGGTTTCTTCTACTAACTCACCAAATCGTTTAGCGACAAAATCTAAGCCGTTGAGCAGTTTTTCGATTGGCTGTGCACTCGGCTTAGGTTGTAGCTGTAGACGTTCAATCGCTTGTATCATGTCAGTTGTACTGCGTTCACCCGCTAGGTCCAGCATCGATAATAAACCGATAGCCGCAGCATTTTGCGCTCGTATT
The DNA here is from genome assembly GCA_036960485.1 of Oceanospirillaceae bacterium. GTDB lineage: Bacteria > Pseudomonadota > Gammaproteobacteria > Pseudomonadales > Balneatricaceae > Rs1. The sequence continues at coordinate 6,454 of JBALXS010000142.1, read as the reverse complement.
AACTGCTCTTGGCGTGGCTTACTTCTAGGGAGAATCAGTGCTGCTTTATCAAAGGAGAGAATTTCGCAAAAAGTATTATAACCACCCATTGCAATCACTGCGTCTGCACTAACCATTAAATGTTCTAAATGGTTACTAAAAGTGATGGCGGTGACATGCGGTAAATGCTCGGCGCGCTGCAAAAATAAATTGCGTTCAGTAGCGGGCATAAACGGGCCAATAACAAACAGTGCGGGCATTAAACTACAGTCAGCTTCATAAGCGCGTAACACCCAATCGATCATTTCTATACCATCACCACCGCCACCTGGAGTCACTAAAATGTAGGGTTTATCGGGGAAGTTAATGGCATCTGTGTCTGTTTGCTCAGGTAATTGTCTTGGCAGGTATCCAGTGTATAACGTTTTATCTTTCACTTGCTGGTGGATATCTAGACCGTGTAGCGGGTCACCCATTTCTTGAGGGCCGTAAACCCATAACTCATCGTAAAAATTTTCAAGCAGCGGTAGAACGTTCTTTTGCTGCCACTCAGCTTTTAATAATTCTGGGGAATCCATGATGTCACGTAAACCCAGAATGCACTGTGTGTCTGTATTTTTGAAGTATTCTAAAGTGCTAATGACTTCGCCTTGTAAGCCGCCAGGTTCTTTATCGACTAAAAAGATATCGGGCTGAAACATTTTTGAAGTGTTTAAGATAATAGATTCACGCATTGCTAAAGTGTCTGCTAAATCTATATGTAGGCCGAGTGAAGTGTATTCACCATTGTGTAGTTTAATGACACCAGGGATACGGATAAAATCGACACGTGCTTTAAAATCAAAGCGACCAATAATTGGCGAGCCTGTCATAATAAGCACGGATAAGCCTTTATATCTCTCAACAAGGGCGTGTGCAATTGTACGGCAGCGGCGCAAGTGGCCCAAACCAAAAGAATCGTGGCTATAAATCAGTACACGGCTATTATTTAACTTACTACGCACGCACTCTCTCTTCACATCGGATTTTTATTTGGGCCAAGGTTACCAAAATTATTTCAGCTAAGATAGTTACTAGCTAATTTAATAGATTCATTAAGTTTAGAATTAACAACTCACTACTTAGTGCATTCTTAAATTTGCAGTGGTGCTAAAGGGTTAATCAAAATCTTGATCAATTTTGTCCTGACGTTTCATTTCATCAATGACTTGAGATGCCGCGGCACCCGCTAAAGGTCCTTTTAATGCGACATTTACTGCATCGTTTTGCTCCATGGCGCTTTTTAGCTCTTCTTTTTTAATAGAGACTGCTGGTGTTGTTAAAGGAGTTGCTAAAGGAACAGCAGCTTCAGGCGTTGTTTCAGTAGACTGATCGTGCATTAAAACATGCACTGATCTGTGGGCAAATTCAATACCATTTTTCTTCAGTGAATCTTTAACTTTAGTGAAAGCTTCGCGGCGAATGATCCACTGCTCACCTGGGACACAAGTAAACTTCATTCTAAATATTAATGCCGATTCTTCAACGCGAATCACCCCTTGTGATTTAAGCGGTAATAAAAAGAACTGGCCATATTCAGGATGTTCTAACATCTGCAGACCTACTTTCTTAATGAGTTTGCGCACTACTTCAACATTGGTACGATAATCTAAGCGAAACTCTAGCTTCATGGTGATCCAATCACGTGATAAATTACGCACAGTAGCTATTTCGCTAAATGGAATAGTTTGTACGGCACCTAAGTGGTGGCGCAAGCGGATAGAGCGTACAGAAATTCGCTCAACAGTGCCGCGCAGCCCCGCCGCTTCAATGTACTCGCCTCTGCGAAAAGCATCATCAAGTAGGAAGAAAATTCCTGAAATAACATCTTGAACTAATTTTTGAGCGCCAAAACCGACCGCGATACCGATAATACCCGCACCAGCTAATAGTGGGGCAATCTCGACTCCTATGATGCTCAAAATAGTTAAAGTAACACTGACCATTAAGAACACTAATAAAAAAGAGCGCACTAACGGCAATAATGTTTCAGAACGAGATGCACCAGAACCGCCGCCATCGCCTTCTAAAGACGAGAGACCATCATCTTTAGAAGCATTTACATCGTGTGGTAAGTGCCTTTCGATCGCAGATTGTATAACTTCCCATACCGCGTAGGCTAAAATTAATACCACCACCACATCGACTGATTTTTTAAGAATACCACCAAAATTATCAGCTAACATTTGCCAAGCATTGTAGCCAAAGCTGCTATCAGTCAGATTGATGACAAGCACTAACACGATGATTCTAAGGGCAATAATGACGCGATGAATGAAAATATCACAGCGCTTTTCATACGAGTGGCTCTGTAACAAAGAAATTCTTTTGAGCTGTGACAGTAGTACAAAAATTATTCTATCTAAAATAGGGAAGCTAAAAGTAAGCCACCATGCAGCACTAATTCTAGCGGCTTCAGCATAGTTTCCTAAAAATTCATTGACTGCCCAAATAGTCCAAATCACTAATAGCCAAAAAGTGATAACAGTAGGCCAAATTTGACTTAAAATTTGTGTAAAGTTAGAGCTGCGCACTACGCTTTGGGTAAACATACGAGTAATCACATTCCGATTAAACCAAACGAGAGCGATTGAACAAATATTTAACAAAAATCCGGTAGTAGGTACTAGTAAAGCGAACATAATAGGGTCGAGAGAGAAAAGCCCTAACATGCGCCAAAAAGTAGTAATCACCAAATACAACGAAAGAAAGGCGAGGATTGAGTAGAATAGGCGTTTTGCATCCTCGCATTCCATTTTCAATAACCTAAGGCCAGCGGCATAAGGCGCTAACATCAGCTTTAGAACAATAGATAGAATACGAATTTTTATCACTAAGCCTAGTGCATGCAAACTTAAGATTCTAAAAGAATCACCCTCTCCATAGTTATAAGCGGCGATCGCTCCTGCTATAAAGGCAAATATTGCTAATCCCAAAAACTGAAATGATGCGTTAACGAGTAATAACTTAAGGCTATTTCCCCAATTCCCTGCATTTTGCTCGGTTAGGCGATGGCAAAAGCGATTCATCTTATAAATTACAATGCGTTCCACAATAAAAGCGACCAACAGCATTAAGCAGAAAATAGCTAATAAAGTGAGAATTTGGTCAAAATCTCGATCGTTAGTTAAATTGTGGATAATACGCGCTTTTTGCTCTGGCCAGTGTTCCATACTGTCCATCAGCTCGTCTTTACGTTGCTTCGCTTGATTAAGAATGACAAATCTTGCCATGTCGGAGCCATCGTAACTGTAATCTTGCTCGCCACCATTATTGCCTTTGGCAAAGGAATCAGTGTGCGTAGCGTAAGCATTGTTAACACTACTAACTAATAGCAATAAAGAGAAAAAAATGGTGCAAATGACCTTGAACATATCACTAACCAATTATTAACAGGGAATAAAATTCATGATATCAAATCCTTAAGGGTTTGACATATAGGTTGGCAATAAAGCATACATTTAAATTGATTAGCTAAATATATGAACGGTTAAAGAAGATATTAAGCCGAATTTTCAGCGCTTAATGATAAGCTAAGTAGGTTATTAGTTCACCATAATGGCATTAGCTTCACAAAATCGAATTGAACCGCTCGAAGAATAAAAAAGTAGGCACTAATTTGTAGCCGCAATAACATGTTAATAGATGACATGAAATACGATGTGCTTTCTAATAGCTCATTGTTATTTGCTAAGAAACTTAGCTGGATATTCGCAAGTTTAAAAAAACCTAAGTAAGCAGAGTTTAAGTTAATGTCACTAGAAACATTCGCCTATCTCTTTATTGCAGGAGGGGTCTGCGGCGCAATAAATGCAGTTGCAGGTGGTGCTACCCTCATTGGTTTTCCTGTGTTAATTAGTGTGGGGCTGACTCCGAGCATGGCGAATGCGAGCAATTTTCTGGCGACTATGCCAGGTTATGCTGCTGCCATTCCTAGTTATTTCAAAGAAATAAAAAGAATGCGCAAAGCGATATTGGTGATAATACTGGCCAGTGTGTTTGGCGGCATGCTTGGCTCATTAATCTTGATTGCTAGCCCAAGTGCGGTGTTTGTGAAGTTAACGCCTTACTTATTATTAGTTGCCACATTACTATATGCCTTTGGCGGGGTGATACATCGATATATAACCCGAAAGCGTGATGATAGCTTGAAAGACAGCTTTATTGGCAAATTCGTTATCTTTATATTTTCTATCTATGGCGGTTATTTTGGCGCGGGCTTAGGGATTATTGTCTTGTCAATACTCAAAATAATAGGTTTTCATGACTATCATGAAGCAAACGCTATAAAAAGCATCATGATTACAGCTGTTTCAATTTTTAGCATTGTGATTTTCATTGCAGGAGGCTTGATCTCTTGGCCTGAATCTATCGTGATGATGGTAGGCTCTGCAATGGGAGGGTATAACGCCGCTAAGTATGCTAAAAATATTCCACAAGTTTTTTTAAAGAACATTATTGTTGTAATCGGATTGTCCTTTTCTGCGTATTATTTTTATAGTGCTTAAAATATATTAGCTGAAGGGGATATAGCAAAACCGGCGTAACAGACAAGGCTGGTGATTTGTTATTTTACAGGAAAGTAGCCTTCATCTAAATCTATCCAAGGGCTATTAAGCACTTTAAATAAACACCGCTAACCGTTTGGTTTTATGTGGAGTATGTATTCGAATCGTCTTTATAGTGGCTTCTATGCTGTTGATGACTATTGCAAAGGCTATTATTTTTAAATTTGCGGCGGCTCGTTACTTTCTACTACAGGTATTTGGACGCTCACCGCGCAGCAATAACGAGCGCCTCAACTGCTAATAAGTATTTAATAGAGATGACTTAGGCGGAGCCTAAATCATCCAAGGGCAAATGCCCTGCTGCTTGCTGTGGGATTATTGATTCAGCTTCATTTTGTAAGCGTTGATGAATAGCATCAAGAGCGCTGTGTGTTTGTTCTAGCCAGCCATTTTGGGTTAACTGTTGCAGTGCTTGCTCATTCAAGCCTTTGTTTGTAGCGGCCTCGTCCATCATCTCCTTTAAACTTGGAGCGCTTTCTTGTACCGCATTATCAGCGAGTGAGTGATACATCGTACGCACATAATCAGCGGCGATGGATTCATCTATTCCCCGCTGCATTAACCAGCTTTGTATAGTGGCTTGTAGCGCGTAAAATGGTGCTATTTGAGCGCTAACACAAGCAAAAATCCGCAGTTGTTGTTCACTAGTAGCGGGCAGTGGCGTGCCTATTTTTTGTAGCAATCGCTGCATTGGATCACTATATGGCGTGTAACTTAAAGGCCCTATATGACGTGCAGCTGGCGGCAACGGGATCGCTTTGAGTAACTTAACATCAGCGACAATAAGTTCTTTCGCTTGATCTTGCGTTAACGTTGATACGCAATTAACTAAATGCTGGCCTGAGCGAAACTGCAACTGCTTTAATGTTTGCACAGCAACGCAAGGAGGCACGGTTAAGAAAATAACCTCTGCGTTATCAACAACGCCTTGATTATCTTGTGCAACTTGCACTGCACGATAAGTTTGCGCTAATCGTGCTGATCTATCCACATTTCTAGGTGAGAGCCAAACACTTTCAACAGGCTGCTTAGCAGTACAAAAACCTTGAATCATTGCTTCTGCTATTGCGCCAGTTCCGATAAAACCTAATATCATCGCTATTTCCTTAGTCTTGTTTTTATTAGAAAAAAACTACGCTATCAGCTAACATTAACAGAGTCTATTTAAGCAGTGATATTTAGAAGTGTTACTGCCAATAAATACTAGAGACAAGTTGGGCTACAGAAATAACAAATAGTCAGTCAAATATTCATATTCTCTACTAAAATTACTACCGCATCAGCTTATGCTTTATGGGGCTTTGCATCACAAGAAACCGTGGAGTGGGTCCTGTTGTTAAAAATCTACAAGTGACAGTACAGCAAATAATAGCTAGCGAAGAAGAGGTTAATAGTCGTTTTTTAGATCTACAACTAGGTTTTATTAAGCGCTAATTAGTACAAAAAGCGATCATGGATTTTCTGATATCGTGCATTAGAAAACACAGGAAAATTCAGAGTAAGCTGCTGCAAAAGTAGCAAATTGTACGCTGTGTAATCAATATTACTCATTAATAGATCATGATAAAAGTAAACTTGCAGGTAGTTTTTATAACTATTGTCGACTTTTTCGAGTGTGGTAGATACTTGGCGTAATAGGGATAAAAGCTAGTTATAACAATAGGTAAGGAGACGCGTTAGGATGCTGTATTTGATACCAATAACTTAATCGCTAGCTATTTTACAAGGCAAACTATTCCATCGCTCTATACTCTCATTATAATAAGTATCATAAAGTCCTTCATTTCTAATTTCCGCCATTGTCTGACGAAATAACGCAACTAACTCAGTTGATGTCCCAATACTAAATACCGCCCAAAGTGGTTTTG
>JBALXS010000141.1:0-11646 GCA_036960485.1 Oceanospirillaceae bacterium | reverse complement strand
ATAAAGCGGCTTCAGAAACAGTCATTATTACCGATGTAACTTCAGCTTACGCAGTGATTACTGTGATGGGCCCGCGCTCAAGAGAAACGCTGGCTAAATTAACGTGTGCTGATATGAGTAATGAAGCATTTCCTTTCGGTAGCTCACAAGAAATCGATATGCATTACGCAATAGTGCGCGCATCGCGCATTACCTATGTAGGAGAGTTAGGTTGGGAGCTGTATGTTGCAACTGAATACGCACCAAGCGTTTACGATGCAGTAATGGAGGCCGGCGAAGAGTTTAATATTCGCCCTTATGGTTATCACACCATGAACTCATTACGTATGGAAAAATGTTATCGTCATTGGGGTCACGACATTACTGATGCCGATACGGCATTAGAAGCAGGCCTTGGTTTCGCTGCTGATTTTAACAAAGAGCCAGGCTTTACGGGCCGTGAAGCGTTACTTGAGCAAAAAGCTGCGGGGCCACTTAAACGTCGCTTTGTTGCCTTCTTATTCGAAAACTCTGAACCACTTTGCTATCACGAAGAACCTATTTACGCCAACGGCGAAATAGTAGGGCGCACCACAGCAGGTATGTTTGCTCACACCTTAGGTGCAACAATTGCGATGGGTTATGTTGAGTTTGACCAAGGCGTGACTAAAGATTGGTTAGACAGCAGTATCTTTGAAATTGAAGTTGAATGCGAGCGCTACAAAGTGACACCTTCGTTACGTTCTTTCTACGATCCTAAAATGGAAAAGATTAAGTGCTAAATACACTTTAGTCTAACGATTGATAGAGCAAGAGAAAACGATGTTTTCATCTTGCTCTATTTGAACAACTCTAAAAGCAACAATGATTAACTATAATCACAGAACATTAAGCACAAACTAGCTTGCATTGCTTAGTTGCATCCATTGCAAAACATCTTTAATAACAATTTCTTAAATAGCTAACTTAATTCAAACTCGCCAATAGATACGTATAAATACACTTATATTCAAAACAGTGCGAATAAACTATCACCTACACTGGCTTGTATATCAAAATTAGTCCAAGCTATGCGAAATTGAATTTAAAGAGTTTTTAGAAAAATGAATAGCAGTGATTTTAATTTTAAGCTCGGTTTAATCTTTGCCCTGACGGCGGTGCTTTTTTGGGGCATGCTACCAATAGCATTAAAGCTATCGGCAGATTTTATTGACCCTGTAACACTGACTTGGTTTAGATTTTTTATTGCCTTCTTAGTGAGTATTGTTTTGCAGCGACTATCCGGAAAGCTCTCTCAATTCAAAACATTAGTTAGACGAGATTGGTTCAAACTGACCTTGGCTGCCGCTTGCTCTCTAGCAAACTATATTTCGTTTGTTTACTGCCTCGATTATTTAAAGCCAGGTCCTGCTCAGCTTAACTTTCAAACCGCTCCTTTCTTTTTGGCTTTTGGTGGCGTGATGTTCTTTAAGGAACGTTTAAGTGTTTTGCAAATGACTTGCTTTGCGACGCTAGCGCTGGGTATGCTGTTATTCTTTCATCCTTATTTGGCGCTTTCTGAAGAGGAGGGGAGTCAAGTTTGGATAGGTATTTTATTAGTGCAGTTTTCGGCGATTTCTTGGGTGTGCTATGCTCTAATCCAAAAGGCATTAATTAATAAACTAAGCCCTGGCAATGTGCTGTTATATATTTATGGTTCAGGCCTTATTATGATGGCGCCATTTAGTGATTTTGAATATTTGCTGAAAATGCACGGCACACAATGGGCGGTTGCTCTGTTTTGTGCTTTTAATACCATCGTTGCCTATGGCTGTTTTGGACAGGCAATGAAGTATTGGCCTACGGCCCAAGTTGGCGCTATGGTTGCCTTAGCGCCTGTTTTTAGCTTTGCATTTACCGCGTTAGTTGTCTCTTTAGGGTGGTGGAGCGAGTTAATCACTGCTAATGAAATTACTTTTTATGCTGTTTTTGGCATTGTCTTAATTGTGGCATCCGTGTTTGCAGTGCAATTGTTTCCACTATTAAAAAGAAAAGCGAAGCAGTTAAAAATGAGAAACAAGGCTTAATCATTTGGCTGCTTTCTTCTATTATGCTGGCTTTTTATGGATTAAATGAGTTGGCGTATCTTGAATAAAATCACAGCCTAAATCTAACAGCAACTTAATGGTATCCATATCGCTCACGCCCCGACAAATGACTTGGTATTTAGCTTGCCTTGCACAGTATAAAATCTGCTGTAGAAAGCCTTTATTATTGGTATTGATTGCATGAGTAAAATCCTTATGAAAGCGGATAATGTTAATAGGCATTTCAGACAACTGAATTAAGTTTAGCCCTCCCACACTAAAGTCATCTAACACAATGGCGATATTCATATCAGTAATTTTCTTTAGTTGACGGGCAACGGCTATTTCTCGTCCTGCGATATCTGCTTCAACAATACTGATTTGAATGCTAAAGGGAATCGCTTTGATTGGCTCCTTAAGGGCTAATAAATTTTCGTAAGTGCGACCAGATTGTAATTCGTTAATAGATACGTTTATCAAAATTGGCAGGTGCTGTGTGTCTTTAGCTATTTGCAAGCAAGCATGCTCTAAGGTCTGCATCTCTATTTTATGCATTACCGATAACTCATCGGCAATTAATTCAAACTCTTCGCGCTGCAGTATGCCAAGTTCGGGGTGATCCCAGCATATTTGTATTTCATTGTAGGCAATTGTGCGATCATCAATGAATAAAATAGGTTCTAGGTGAAATGAAAGCTCATGATTATCGATAGCATTATTCAGGCTATTGCGTATTTTCTGCCTTCTTAATAAAGGTTGCGCCATGTCTGGATTAAAATAAGAGCAGTCATCAAAGCGCGATGCTTTAGCGCAGTACATTGCTGTATCGGCAAGTAGTAGTAGTTCACTCATATTATTGGCATCGCTTGGGAAGCTAACAGCGCCAATACTTGCGCCTGATTGGACATTACCTAAGCCACTTATATGATATGGCGTATTTAAGCAGCGTGCTAACCTTGAACCTTCATCTTGTTTGCTTGTTTGACCCTTTACTGGCATTAATAACAAAAATTCGTCACCGCCTAAACGAGATATAGCTAAGGCATTTGTAAAGGTGCTTTGTAGTCTGAAGGCAACGGCTTGTAATAGAACATCGCCTTTTTCATGGCCGTAATAATCATTAATTTGTTTAAATTTATCTAAATCGATTAAAAATAACGTAAAAGGAAGATGCTCATTAATGATTTTCTCAGTCACTAGTGTAATGCCAAAGCGATTATGTAATTGAGTAAGTTGATCAGTTGTTGCTAATTTTTGATGATGTAACTCACGATGCTTTCGAGAAGTAGTATCTAATTGACGAAGCGTAACATGCTCTGTATATCCTTTTTTGCTCAAGAATAAATTAATTTGAAACCAGCGGTTTCCTGTCAGTGTTGGCAAACAGAGCTCTTGTTCAGCTTCGCCTTGCTCTAAAACTTTTTGCCAAATATTTTGCGACAACTGAGCAGCTGTAAATAGTTGGTGAAAATGACCAATGTGATTGCCATAATAATTCTTGAATGATTTATTGGCACTGGTTAGCTGCCCACTGGTATCCCACAAGGATACAAGCGTTGAAGAGGTGTGTACGGATAACTCAGAATCTAAACTCACTTTACTGACAATAACTTGAATTAGTGTCTCGATTCTACCATCGTTTAATTCAATACCTGAAAAATGACAATATACTTCTTTGGCAATATCGCTGGGGGTGAAAGAGCACCAATAAGATTTTTCTTTGCCAAATTTGAGATCTTCTAGGTCATCTTGAGTGATCACAGCATCTGCTTTACATCGATCAACTGAAAAATTTAAATCGTATAAGTCTTGGTGGCTTTTTTTACGCCAAAAAGCCATTGCTTCATTGTTGGCCCAATGAATACGATTTGATGACGAATCATAAACCCACATAGCGCTATGAAAATTATCAAATATATGAAGATCCGTTTCTTTTAACATTTTAATAAAACTCTTCAAATTGAAGGGTACTAATGACTAATATAAGTTATTAATGATAATATTATATGTTGCTTAGACATATATTAATATAGTCTATATTTTTATAAAATAATGAAAACTGCTTAAGTATTGTGCAATTTATGTGTGCTTTAATTAACAATAAATAACCGTTGTTATATTAAACAAGAATATTTGGATGTTTAGCTATTTATATACTGTTTACTTTAATCCGAGTAAAAAATAGCAGCTGCTAGTTAATAGAAAACAGTTACGTAATCAATATCATGAATATACAGAGAGTTTGATAAATGGCTTATGCTTGTGCAAGACACATTTTAGTTAAAACAAAACCTGAAGCGCTAGCGATTCAGTTACAATTAGCGAAGGGAGCTAGTTTTAGCCAAATGGCTAAAAAATATTCCACTTGCCCGTCGGCTAAAAAAGGAGGGGACTTGGGAGAGTTTAAGGAAGGTATGATGGTGAAGGCTTTTGATAAAGTTGTTTTTAGGCAAGCGCTGCTAAAAGTACATGGCCCTATTAAAACAAAGTTTGGTTATCACTTAATTGAAACTATTTATCGTTCTTAGTCAGCAGTTAAAGTTGATTATGAATACTTGCTGACGAATAACGTCTGTGATTCTCTAATATGATTCTGCATTGATAATTTAGCACTTTGAGCGTCTCGTAAATCTAATGCGTTTAAAATCACAATGTGTTCTTGTAGTGAATTGCTGAACGAGTAAGGGCTCTCTGCTTGTATGTTGAGCGCTCTGTGGGACAGCCGGTGCTTAATAATATCTTGTAATAATCGCTTGCTGCCACTGGCTTTGGCAATACTGTGATGAAATTTATCGTCAAATTGTGCCCACAGTTCTAGCCAGTTATGATCTTTTTGAGTACTTAAAAGAATATCAGCTTGTTTACGTAAATCATCTAAAGTAAGTCTATCCATCCTTGAGGCGGCCCGAAAGCAAGCTTCTCCTTCCAGCAATATACGTATTTCAAAAATATCATACACATCCTCTGCAGTAAAACTGGCAACCACAGGCCGGCGATTTTTTTCTTGATTCAAAAAACCATCTTTTATTAAGTCGCGTAACGCATCGTGAACAGGGGTACGACTCACCCCTAACTCAAGGGCTAGTTTTTTTTCCGCAACAATGTCCCCTGATTTCATTTGTCCACTTAATATGCGCCCTAGTAATATTTGATGTATGCGATCAGATAAACGAGATTCAGTGTGATCTTCGTCCTGTAAAGGTGTTTTCATATTGGTTCCAGCAGTAGAAATGAGCAAACAATAGCAAAAAAAGTGACTTAAACAAAGAAGTGTATATATTAAAGTAAAAGTGCATGCACTTTTTGTATAAGTGTCTTCACTAAATGAGTGAGTTGATGTAATCTGAGATTCATAGATTGGTGAAATAAATCGCACAGATTGGATATGGGGAAATTTATATGAGTTTTGAGCAGCACAATGAAGCATTTAATGAACAGGACATCGCTTTAGAGAACGAGGAATGGCTAGCGGCATTAAATGATGTATTAATTCACCAAGGAAAAGGGCGCACTAAAGAATTGCTACGTCTATTACAAGCCAATATGCTGAGCAAAAATGTTGGCCTCAGTGATGCATTGTTAAAGACTCCATATCGCAATACTATTCCTGTTGCTGAGCAACCTAGTTACCCTGGTAACCCTGAGCTAGAAATTCAACTTGAGAATATTATTCGCTGGAATGCTGCTGCCATGGTGTTAAAAGCCAATGATTTAGGTACTGGAGTGGGTGGGCATATTTCTACCTATCAATCTGCAGCGACTATGCTAGAAGTTGGCTTTAACCATTTTTTTAAAAACCGTAATGCGCAGTACGGTGGTGATCAGTTACATGTACAAGCACATGCAGCACCTGGTTTATACGCAAGAGCATATTTAGAGGGCCGTATTAGCGATAGCCAAATTGATAATTTCAGGCGTGAACTACAACCTAACGGTGGGTTAAGCTCGTATCCGCACCCTCGAAGAATGCCAGAGTTTTGGCAGGGACCAACCGCATCAATGGGCCTATCAACGCCTTCTGCTATTTATCAAGCAAGGTTTATGAAGTACTTAGAGAATAGAGGGTTAAAGGCCGCGGATGGTGGCAAAATTTGGTGCTTTATTGGCGATGGCGAATCAGATGAACCGGAAGTAATGGGCACCATCAATATGGCAACCCGTGATAACTTAGATAATCTGGTGATGGTGATTAATTGTAATTTACAGCGTTTAGATGGTCCAGTACGCGGTAATGGTAAAATTATTCAAGAGCTAGAGCGTAATTATCGCGGCGCTGGCTGGAATGTCATTAAAGTTATTTGGGGAAGTGAGTGGGATGAGCTATTTTCTAGAGATAACGAAGGGGTACTGCAAGCGCGCATGGATAGAGCTGTCGATGGTGATTATCAATTTTATACCGTTTCTGATGGAGAAACGGTGCGCAATCATTGGATCAAAGATAACCCTGAACTTGAAGCATTGATGAAAACCTTATCTGATGAGCAAATCAGATGTATCAAACGCGGTGGTCACGATAGAAAGAAAGTTTTTGCCGCTTTTGAAAAAGCGCTACAGCAAAACGGTAAGCCGACAGTTATGTTAATCAAAACCGTAAAAGGCGAGGGCATGGGGGCTTCTGCAGAGGGGCAAAATACAGCGCATCAAAAAAAGCATTTAACGGATCAAGAACGTATAGATATGGGACGTCGTTTTAATATCCCTTTAACTGATCGAGAATTAAGCGAAGCTAAGCTTTATAAGCCTGATGAAGATTCAGCGATAATGAAGTATTTACACGCCAAGAGAAAGCAGTTAAACGGCTATTTGCCTTGTAGAGTGGTAGAAGCAAAGCCTTTACAAGCACCAGATTTAAGCATATTTGAGAAAATAACCCAGGGCTCGGTGCGCGAGCAATCAACGACGATGTCTTTTGTTCGCATGCTTTCTGTGCTACTCAAAGATAAAGATTTGGGTAAATATATTGTACCGATAGTGCCTGATGAAGCGCGCACCTTTGGTATGGAATCGTTATTTAATCAATTTGGTATTTACTCCAGCGAAGGGCAAAAATATAAGCCGGTAGATTCAAGTAGCTTACTGCCTTATAAAGAAGCTAAAGATGGACAACTGTTGCAAGAAGGCATTTGTGAAACTGGCGCCATGGCTTCATTTATGGCAGCGGGTACCGCTTATGCAAATTATGCGGTACCGAGTATTCCATTTTATATATTCTACTCAATGTTTGGAATGCAACGAGTAGGTGATATGGTGTGGGCTTGCGCCGATAATATGGCGAAAGGTTTTTTATTAGGTGCAACTGCTGGGCGAACAACGTTAAATGGAGAGGGTCTGCAGCATCAGGATGGTCATTCTCATGTAATCGCTGCAACAGTGCCTAATCTGCAGTGTTATGACCCGGCTTTTTCTTTCGAGCTGGTTATTATAATTCGCGATGGCATTAAGCGAATGTACCAGCAAAATCAGAATATTTTTTATTATATTACACTTTATAATCAAAACTATGCGATGCCTAGCATGCCAGAAAACATTGCAGACGGTGTGTTAAAAGGAATGTACAAATTCCGAAAAAGCACAGATGAGGGGCATAAAGTACATTTGCTAGGCAGTGGTAGCATTATGCAAGAAGTATTAGCGGCGGCTGATATTTTGCAAGAGTTTGATTGTGCATGTGATATCTGGAGTGTTACCAGTTACACCCAGCTAGCTAGAAATGCTCAGAGTATTGAAAGGAAGAACTTACTTGATCCGAATAATAGGCAGTTAAATGATATTCAGTTACTTACTCAAGGGGAAAACGGAGTATATGTGAGCGTTAGTGATCATTCGAAATCACTGGCAAATGGAATCGCTCATTGGTTACCAAGCTCGCCCGTAACTCTAGGGACTGATGGTTTCGGCCTATCAGAAGATCGTGCAACTTTACGTGAGTATTTTGAAGTAAATGCGCAATATATTGCCTGGGGAGCGTTGGTTAAATTATTTGAAAATAAGCAAATTGATCAAGCTAAGTTGGGAGCGGCGCGTACAGCGCTAAATATACCATTCGAAAAGTTTGATCCTATGAGTGCTTAAACCTATAAGTGCTTCACAATTAGCTATTAAAGTAATATCACAGGTAGCGGGCTTGCTTCAATGTAATGGAGTAAGGCCGCTATCTTTAAAAGTATTAAAGCTAATATTATATATTCTAGTCCTTCTATGTATGTGTTTAGCACAGCTTGTTTTAAAATCAAGCATGAAAGAGTTCATGTAACATACTTCAGGATACGTATTGGATAGTGATTGCACGAAAATGTAAGTGACACCGCTTTGTTTTATCCTTGGATTACTTTTAAAGTAACATTCAATATTTTTTGTTTGGTTTATTAAACATCAGTTTTATTAGTTAACTTACTGAATTTAATTTATTTAAAATGTATGAGGAACATAGATTTTAGTCGTTACTATGATTGCTCTATCAGTATTTCTTTTACGTTAACTATTCCTCGCTATATTCAGTAATTTTCCAAACTAAACCTTCCAGGAAAACAAGTATTTGCTAGCATACTTATTGGTATGGATTGCAATTCATATTTAAAGCGTCATTCACATTCAAGAATCTGCTAAGACTGCAGTGGTCAATTTTACTTGTAGAAGCAATAGTATCGGATTATTTTAAGTTATAAAAGTCACTGCTGCTGTGCTGGTGAATGAAGTGTTTTTAGGATGGTGCTCGAATAATCAAATAATGACGCGATTTACATCAGCACGCATGGCGTTACTAAATAATATAACAGCACAGGTATTTGAAGTGGTTATAACAAGCTAACTTAGAGGAGTCTTATTTACACTCTTAAGCTTAGGTGAAGCATAGGACTGCGTGATTTAGAACTCAAACTAGGAGTTGCTCAACTTTTCCACGATAAAAGCCATAAGGTGCGAAACAGCTGGAACTGGAGCTAAACTGACTGTTAATGAAATTTCAATCAGAAAAAACAGTTTTGTTAGCGAAGAACATCTGCTTACTAATTACACGAAACATCATTATAAGTGTATTTTAAATACATAATACATGGTTTTTAATATGTATTACTATATTGTCAGTTACAGGGATAGATGTTTATCTAATTAACGAAAGAGATTATTATCGGCTATCCAGATGATATACCGTCTGCTTAATTAAAGATTTTAGTTAAAAGGGATGTTCAAGCAAGTGATAGAGCACTGTAAATAAAGTATTTCTATAACAGTGTTCGAGCCTAGCTTACGAATTTCTTTAAGCTGCTATTGCGAGTTCCTTAGCCACAAAGGTAGCGATAAAGGAACTGATAGGATGATATATATGGTTAAACGAGAAAAAACATATAATATGAAGTTCAAATATTATCGGCTGCGTACCTCTAAATGTATTATTGCAAGTAGGCAGTCAATAGTGATTTAAACCCAATACCTGTTATAAAACCCTGCACTAACAGCTAGTTAAGGTTGGGTAAAGCTAGCTTTGAACGGTTAGAGTTATCAGCAATTAGTAAATTGTCTTTTTCTTATAATCTAATATCCGCGTAACATTTAGTCTGTTAAGATCATTGATAAAAGTAGTGCAAATTAATAATTTAACAGCGCTGACAACTATTCTTTTATAGAGTTAAGTTTTACTAAATGCCTGTACATGCAAATATCTTTACATGAAATGCCGAGAACTATGAGCAGCATTTGATGATATAACATTAAAGCAATACAGCAATTTAAAGCTGTTATGAAATAGGTTTTATCACGACATGAGTAGCACTGAAAAGATAATTATAGCGGATGATCATCCGTTGTTTAGACAAGCACTCGCCGTTATGTTGCGAGCACATTTTAAAGATGCACAACTGTATGAAGCTGAAACGGTTTTTGAATTAGAAGAGCTGTTAACAGCGCAAAAAGATGCAGCTGACCTTATCCTGTTGGATTTAGATATTCCTGGTGCGCAAGGTTTTAATACTTTGATTAACTTACGCTCTGAGCGCCCTGAAATTGGCGTCGTGATTATTTCTGGTATTGAAGATATAGATACTATAAATAAAGCGATGCATCATGGTGCTGCTGGATTTATTCCTAAATCGACTTCAGTTGCTGATATGGTAGAAGCCATAAAAAAAGTGTTTACAGGGGAATTATGGACCCCAGCCGGAGGGTATGATCCAGCTACTTGCGATGTGAAGATAGATGAACGCATTGATTCACTCACTCCTCAGCAGCACAAAATTCTGCTGATGTTTGCGGATGGGTTGCTAAATAAACAAATCGCCTATGAGCTTGGGCTCGCAGAATCTACTATTAAAAGCCATGCGAGTACTGTTTTTTTAAAGCTAGGAGTGCGCAATAGAACTCAAGCAGTGATAGTGCTTAATGAGATTACAATGGCGCAAAATTCCTTTGGCCCCAAAGTACATTAATTTTACTACTGAGGTTTAAAACCTCATTTTTAAAAAAATAATAGTTAGTTTTAATATATACAAAGCCTGAGACCTGCCGTCGAAGGCTTAAACTAATCTTCTTTTTTTATCAGCTTAACCTTTAATGTATCAGTTTAATAAAATCATATAAAATCTTGATGAGCATAGTTTTTTTCTAAATTCTTTGCTAATAAAGAACTCATGAGTGCTCGTAGTGTAATCGGCTTAACAATTTTCCTTAAGTAACCAATTCCCGCTAGCTGTGCTCTTGTTACTACGTGTTCATCAGTGGTAGCAGTTATCAAAATAGCAGGAATGGGGTACTGGCTTTTGGCTTGTAGAAGCTCGATTAAACTAATGCCGTCTCTTTGATATTGTGTAGCAGGCACTGATGTTTGAGCATTAAACAACGCATTATCTTGTAACTGATAATCGACTAGCAAAAAATCAAATTGATTATCATGTTGTGCGAAAATTTCTAAAGCGAGCTCTGCACTCTGAGCGGTATAAACCTCACATTTCCAAGCGGTAAGTAAGTCTTGCATCCCTGACAATATATTCTCTTCATTGTCAATGCAGAGCACTTTAACGCCTTGTAAAGTAGTTACTGCAATTGGCATGGGTGCAGGGCCTCTCTGCTGTTTTGGCGCTATAGGTACTGCTACACTGAACATAGAACCTTTCCCGATAGTGGATTTCAAGTCGATACTATGGTTTAACAAGCAAGCCAAGCTTTGGGCGATATTAAGGCCTAATCCAAGACCTTTTGGCCCGGTTGTTTTTGTGCCAAGTTGGGTGAATTGTTCAAACACTTGCTGTTGCTGCTCTTTTGGGATGCCTGGGCCAGTATCATAAACTTGAATACATAAATGTTTGCCTTGGCGGCGGCAGCCTAATAACACTTTGCCTGAATGGGTATAGCGAACCGCATTACTCAAAAAGTTTTGGATAATGCGGGTGAGTAAAGTTAAATCGCTTTTGATATACAAGGCGCTGTATTGGTATTTGAAATCTATGCCATATTGCTTTGTTAACGGTTTAAACTCTAAACTGAGCATATCAAATAACTGTTCAACAGAAATGGCTCTTACAACTGGTGTAATATTACCGCTTTCGATTCTGGCTATTTCATTTAAATCGAGCAATAGATTATTGGCAATCTCCAGTGAGTTATCAATTTG
>JBALXS010000140.1:0-11817 GCA_036960485.1 Oceanospirillaceae bacterium | reverse complement strand
CTTCAAATACCATCGCTATGGCTAAAAGACAAGCTAACACCACAGCAAGCACAGCTTCTAGCGAATACCCGCGCCACAATCGATTTACAACACCACTTTAGTTTGCCGCTAATAAACGCTTATTACCCTTTTTCACTTAACAGCTTAAAAAAGCTTAAGAATCGACATCAATTTTCAGTGCAATTGAATAACACCTCACCCAACTCACTATTAGCCAATGCAAACCTACAGCTAGGCGCGGTAAAGCTTGTCGCCAGTGGTTCAATGGCGTGGAAAGACCAGCAATTAAGTTTGTCGCTAAATCCTGATAGTGAAGTAAAGCTACAAAAGCTCAAAAGCCAGCTAACTAGCACCAACCAATTAGCTTTAAAATTAACATCAAAGCTTCAGGCACAATGGCCATTCAATAAGGATATAAAATGGCAGGAGCTAGTGATTAGCCCAGCGAAAATAAGTGTTTCCGCCCTTCCTTGGCAAACACAACTTGCCAGTATCTCACATGCTCCTTTAATCTTAGCTTTCAGTGATATTGATTTAGCCAAACAACAAGCAATGGTTGATTATCACTTCAGTGCGTTAAATCTCATTAGCAAAACTGACGCCCAGAACACTAACACGACTAAGATTCCCTTTTCACAATTAAACACCGATTTAGCGGGCACAGCCACTTTAAAAGATAGTGTCATTAACCTACGCATTAATAACGCATCTAAAGTAAACATAAAGAACTTTGCTAGCAGCGATTTAAATACAGCGAATATAGAAATTAGTAATAATAATGAAATACACCTTAGATATAGCATAAACGATAAAAAAGCTTCGCTTAGCAATACTGATATCTCTTTCAATGCAACTCAATGGGAAAGCCAATTTGGCAGCATTAGTCATCCAGAGCTAACTTTAAAACTCTCTGATGTTGATTTTGCCACCCGCAGCGCAAAACTGGATTTTTCACTTACGGATGTCACGCTCCAAGCTAAACAGCTACCTTTTAAGCAAGCTAAAATAAATGCTCAAGGAAAAATAGATTTAAGCTATAACAAAGCGGCTTTGACCATCAACAAAGGTCTATCCCTTAAGCTTAAAAGCCTAGCTTTACCGCATATACGCAGCAATAACTTGAGTTTAAAAACTCGCAGCCCGATCGTCATCACTGCACCAATTACTCCAGAAAAGCCCATTGCAGATTTGAATAACATTATTTTACAACCGGTTAAAATGGTTTTAAGTGGCAGTGCTGTAAAAGTAGCTGAGCACACTTTAAGTTATCGCAGTTTAGCAATTAACTTAAAGAAGTTGAGTTTACAGCCACTAGCAATTAAAGCTGACACAAGACTTACGCGCCTGAATTTACAAAATAATAAATTAATAAACGATATTAATATTAGCGGTCAACATTATCTAAAAAGGAACAACTATTACGCTAACGCGGCTATCGCTAGTAAATCATTGGCTTTAGCTATTAATGCTAAAATAACTGCCAGCCAAAACTTTAGAAAAGTTAATACTAGCTGGCAACTCAAACCAATTGATTTAACGAACTATACTCAGCAAAATATCAAAGATGCACTACCGTCTTGGCCAGATGATTTACAAATCACGGCAGGTACTTACCAACAAAGCGGTACACTAACAAAAAAGGCTAACAACATTACTGCGCAAGTTGACCACCAGCTTAATGATCTATTCTTAGTAAAAGATAAAACCATCATTAGTAATTTCAATTCCAAAAGCCAAAGCAATTATAAAGACAACAAGTTATCTCAAGTTGGAAGCTTGCAAATAGATATCATCGATAATGGCATTGCCATCACTGATATTAGCACTAATTTTAAACTCTATAACCTACTACAAGATAGCCGCTCACTGCACTTAACTGATAGCAAAGCCCAAGTGTTAGGTGCAACGGCGAGTGTTAAAAAGCTACTCATTCCATTAAATACACCCCAAGGTAAAGCCACCTTGGAATTTAGGCACTTACCTCTAAATAATGTTTTGGCATTAGAGAGCCAACCCAGCCTTACAGGTAGTGGTCTTTTGCAAGGCAAACTACCTTTTCGTTTTTCAGGAAACAAGTTTTGGGTTAACCAAGGTACTATTAATACTACTAAAAATGGCTTTATTCGCTACCAAGCTAATGAGAGTATTACAACTTATGCAAAATCCAATAGCGGCTTAGAGATAGCGCTGAATGTACTAGACAATTTTCACTACGACAACCTTTCTATAAACGTAAACTACACGCCTGATGGTAAGCTGCTATTAGCGAATAAACTCTCTGGAAATAACCCAGACTGGCAACAAGGACAACCCATAAAATTTGCTATCAACGTTGAAGAAAATATCTTACAGTTATTAAAAACCATGCAGTTTAGCGATCAGCTGACAGAGAAATTACAAAAAAAAATCCAACAATCAACCCAGTAATAGGAACTAGTGTTCTGCGTGATGATCTTAAGCTGTCATTGACCCATGTTGAACAATTAAGCTACCCTTTAGGCAATATCACCTATAGTGGCGAATATTGTTCTTAACCCGGATATTGCATGCAATGCCGTGATGATTGCACTGCTAGTTGTTTTTACAGGATTTTTTCGATTGAGTGCGGTAACGGCGTGTCCGGTTAATTGAGAAAGGAAAGCTTGTAGAAACAAGGAGCAAGCAAGCGCGCGAGTAATTGTGTGCAATATTCGAGTTAGAACTAAAGACTTCAAACTATGCAAAATAACCATTTTAAGTACAACGCATGCATAGTTATGCGTGCTTAGTTATTATAGTAAACGATTACATAAGCTTAGCAAAACACTAGGCTTCGCAAGGAGAGTTTTATGTTTCACCCACAAGGCACTATGAGGCAATTGAGCTTTAATAGATGCATTTTTTTAGGCTGCTGTTTGGCGATCGCAGCGTGTTCGCCCAGAATAGCTATCGAAACACCTAAAGAGCCGATTACCATCAACCTTAATGTTAAAATTGAGCATGAAATTTTAATCAAGGTTGACCAGCAAATTGACGACCTATTCAGCGAAAAAAGCGATCTTTTCTAGGAGGAACAGCATGAAAAATTTATTTAATATCACTAAAGTAACTTTTGCCACAGCAATAACACTACTGCTACTTTCTTTCAGTACTGCAAGCTTTGCGCTATCTATGGATCAAGCTAAGGCACAAGGCTTAATCGGCGAAACCAGCTCGGGCTATTTAGCCAGTACTAAAGCCAATCCTAGCGCTGCGGTTAAAGCGGTTATTAGCTCAATCAATAAGCAGCGTAAAATAGCTTTTAGTGGCAAGGCTGCTAAAGCAGGTGTTAGTGTTACTGTCATGGCTAAAAGAGTAGCTCAACGCTTATTTGAGAAAGCCGCAAAAGGCGCCTTTTTACGTAACGCTAGCGGACAATGGTATAAAAAATAAACCTTTTAACTTAATGCTCTTCTATTAATAGTAGCAGTTAACGAATCGAGCTAGACCACCACTAGATATCGATACCAGCAACAACTAAGTACTGGTATCTAGCGGTGTACCTTTCAATCATTTTACCGCTCTCTTCAACCTTGGTAAGGAGAATATCAATAAGCAAGCCACTCAACAAAATAATCAAGCACGCCTTAACTATCACTTATAGTTTTTTACACCCGACTTATAAGCGCACGCCTATTTTACCAAAATGACCACCACTACCCTGATAATCGATGGCTGCAGCTAGTTCTGTAAAATCGAATACTTTATTAATAATAGGTTTCATTTTATGCACTTGCATTGCTTGTAGCATACGTTGGTGCATGGCTTTTGAACCCACCTCTACCCCTTTAATATTAACGGCATTGTACATGATTTCTGCAGTATCAACGGCGCCTTCAACAACACCTTGAATAGCCCCTATTTGCGCGATAATGCCGCCTGTACGAATGCATTTCAATGACTGATTTAAATGACTACCACCCACAACCTCCGCGATAAAGTTCACCCCTTCGCCTGCCGTAATCTCGCGTACTTTATCTACCCAGTTAGGCTCGGTTTTATAGTTAATTAAATGATGAGCGCCCAGCAGTTTCACTTGCTGCAACTTCTCATCACTACTTGAAGTAACAATCACTTCACACCCCATCATCAGTGCAAATTGCATTGCAAATAATGACACGCCACCTGTTCCTAATATTAAAACGCTATCACCCGGCTTTAGCTGGGTTTGTTCTACCACTGCATTCCAAGCAGTCAAACCTGCACAAGGCAACGTCGCGGCTTCTTGATAGCTCAAATAATCAGGTATTTTTATGACCGCTTGGCTATTAAACACAACATATTCAGCTGCTACCCCATCAGTACTAGGCCCACCTGGAGATCCTTGCAATTTCAACGGTGTCATATCACCATCTTGCCAATTAGGTACAATCAAACTTGTCACACGATCACCTATAGTTAAGTTATCCACCTGCGAACCTAGCTCGATAATTTCTCCTGCTCCATCTGCAACAGGCACCCGCCCTTCTTCTGTCATTTTCCAACGGGTTATGCCATTCACCACTAAGTAATCGCGATGATTAATGGCCAGTGCGTGCATTTTTACTAATACATCATTAGGCCCACATTTTGGAACTTCCTGCTCTAACAGGTGTACCTGATTACCTTGAATTTGATACGTTTTCATATAGTTTCTCTATAGTTGTTCTTTATATTAGTTGCGCTATACAGCACTGATATTCTTAACTTCAACAATCATCAAGTCATGATTAGCTGATTCAGTATGATCGAAGCTGAGTTGTCGTTAAGACTTATTAAGAGACATACTACTCCTTCTTAATTCAATGATAATCGTATAATATAGAGATACTTTATGTCCTAATAAGACATAATGTTAAATTGATACATTAAGCGCTTTGCTTCGTGCGGATAAAAAGCGTAGCAGAACAAAGGGGCATCAGTCGCAATGGCAACGAATCAAAAAAGTAAAACAATAAAAAGCGCGCAAAAATCGGCACCCGCAGCAGTAAGCCACAAGCTCGATCATATTCATCTGATGCGGTTATTTATTTTAGTGGTACAACACGCTTCATTTTCTAAAGCAGCCAATCAACTGCGCATAACTGCGACTAAGGCTTCCAAAGATATACGTCATTTAGAAAAGTCCTTGCAAACAACGTTATTAAATAGAACAACTCGATCAGTAAATATGACTGATGCTGGTGTGATTTTTTACAACAGCTCCTTACAGATTTTAGAAATACATCAAAAAATGCTAGATAGTATGCAAAGCTTAAAGTGCAATCTCAGTGGTGAACTACGCATTAGCGCACCTAGCTTATGGGGAAAAATTGTATTAACACCAATCATCCTTGCATTTAAACAACTCTATCCAGAAGTCGTTTTAATTGCTCATTATTCAAATCAACTAGTAGATATTAAAAAAGAGAACATACATATCGCTTTTCGTAGCACCTTGCTATCAGATGAGCCGTATATTGCCCGTTTTATACAACAAGATAACTACACACTGTGTGCTAGTCGCGATTATTTGCAGCAACACAGCACAATAAACACCCCCGAGCACTTAGATCATCACCAATTTATAACGCTGGTAAATCATACCTCAAACTCAGAACACTTAATATTTAAAGGGCCTGAGAGGGAAATTCACAAGCAAATTAAAGGTGAGCTATCTTTTAGTAACAAGGAAGATATCTATAAAGCGGTGAAGGAGGGTTTTGGTATTGCTATGTTACCTAATTACCTCATTTCAGCAGATATTAATAACGGCAAGCTTGTGAGCCTCCTTGAGCACTATCCACTGAAAAGCTTTAAATTTTATGCACTATTTACGCTAAAACGCAGTGATTCAGCACTACTTAATACTTTCATCGATTTTGTTATCGCACAAATCGCCGCAAACAAAAATACCGAACACACGAACAGCAAAGATAGTTAAACTTGCATAACAGATAAATAAATGAATAAGAGCTGCTTGATTCAATCTCTACAGCTGACAACTACTCACTTGTTTTAATTAGGCAAGCTCTGGACATTGCATTGCAGGCACTAGAGTAATACCATTGCGCCGGATTTATGTTTTTCAGAGAAGTTCAATTTAGCTGCTGAATAGACCAATAAATTAATGGTGTATCCACATAAGCTACGCCTGAATGACGACTATTAATTACTACAATCAATAACTACTAAAGGCTTAGCATGAAGTGGGATATATCTAAAGAGTTTGATTTTTGCTATGGACATAGAGTTTGGTCTCAAGAATTAAATATTGAGTTTGCCTTAGATGATTGCCTAGCTTGTCGACATTTACACGGACATCAAGGAAAAGTAATTGTGCATTTAGAGGCACAATCACTAAAAAACGGCATGGTGACGGATTTCAAACACCTAAATTGGTTCAAAGCTTTTTTAGATAGCACTTTAGATCATAAATTTATCTTAGATATTAATGACCCACTTTTTAGCACTTTACTGCCGCACTACCAAGACAAACAAAACTTAATTCGCGCTGAGCAAGGATACTTCACCCCTGACTTAAGTATGATTAAAGCAGAGCCAATCCATATACAAGAAATGTATCAAGGCTTTGTTATTGTTGATTATGTACCTACTAGTGAAAACCTTTCGGCCTGGTTACTTGGTATTGTGCAGCAAAAAATGGCAAAAATTGACGTGGCCGTATCGCACTTAGAATTTTTAGAAACACCTAAAAGCAAAAGCACTGTGTATGCTTGATATTAGCGAAATTTTTGGCCCGACTATTCAAGGTGAAGGAAAACGGGTTGGTCGCGCTTCAATCTTTATCCGTTTTGCTAGATGCAATTTAAGCTGTACAGGTTTTGGCGTTGAATATGTAAACCAAGCCGGTGAGAAAAAGCAAGGTTGTGATACTTATTATGCAGTAGATCCCTGCTTTAAACAGCAATGGCGTAAGATCACACCGCTACAAATTATCGAAGAGGTTGCTCTGCTCAGTAGCGAAATTTCTTATCCAATCGACATTGTCATCACCGGTGGCGAGCCTTTACTGTTTTGGAAGAGAACTGAATTCCAGCAATTATTAAAACATTTCACCGCTGCACGACACACTATCACCATTGAGACCAATGCCTCTTTAGATCTGCAGTTTACCGAGCCCTATCAGCATGAAATAGTTTTCTCGATGAGCGTGAAACTTGCCAACTCGGCAGAATCTGAACAAAAAAGGATCAACATACCCACCATCAAGAGTGTTTTGGAAAACACGGTTAATAGTTACTTAAAGTTTGTTGTTGATAAAATCACTGCTGATCAAAGCCTTATTGAGATCCAGCAAATAACTGCCCAGCTGCCCACTGTTGATGTTTATTTAATGCCTAAGGGCGATACTGTCGCCAGCCTTAATGAAAATGATCAAGCCGTTATAGATCTATGCGTTAAGCACAACTACATTTATTCGGACCGAACCCATATTCGAGTGTGGAATGATGAAAGAGGCGTTTAAGATGCTACGGCTGGTAGCTCTAAGTTCTACTAAATTTTAGCTACAAGCTACAAGCTACAAGCGCATCATTTAACTATTTTTTCCCGCTGTATTCAGTGTTTTTTTTAGAGAAACCAAACGACTTTTTAAGTGCTATTTTTCAACCAACATTATTAATATTAGTGGTTATATCATGAGCAAAAAAGCGATTATTTTCACCATTGATGGCGTAAGAGCAGATGCCATCCAATTAGCCAACACACCTTATTTAGATAGCAAATTGCTTACTGGCGCCAGCTCGTTTAACGGCCGGTGCATAATGCCTTCTATTACAACGCCGAATCACGCTTCACTATTTCGTTCGCAAAGCGCTGAACAGCATGGAATCTTTGATAACTACGATTTAGCTGCACAAGATAATACTCATTTATCACTGTTCGACAAAATTTATGACAGTGGCAAATTATGCGCGGCTGTTATTTCGTACCTCCCTCTCATGAATGCGTACGGTCACTGCGAGAAATTAAACTTCGCCTTGCACTCAAATATTAGCATAGGCGTTGAACACAAAATCCCCGATAATTATTACGCCTTACTAGAGCAACATTTAGTAAAAGGTGCCAAACTAATTATTGATAATAACGTTGATCTTGCCCACGTTTACATTGAAGCGCCCGACGTGGTTGGCCATAACAAAGGCTGGATGAGTGATCACTACATTGAATCGATTGAACAAAGTGATCGGTTGATCGCAAGCTTTATCGAACAACTGGGAGAGAGTGCTAAAGACTATACGTTTTTTGTCACAACTGACCATGGTGGTCATGGCCATGATCACGGCACTGATTGTGCAGAAGATATGACAATATGGTTCATCAGTTTTGGTGACTCTATTAAACAAACCAAAATTGACAACTTTTCAATTCTTGATGTCGTTCCGAGCATTGCTCAGTATCTGGGTGTCGAGCCAGAAACACACTGGCAGGGAAAACCTTTAGACATATATTCTTGCGAACGCTAGTTTATATCCCAGTAGCTAATTTCCAAAAATATTGATGCAACTAGATCAAAGGCTGCTGCCACTGATACTGTTAATTCACGCAGCAACTTTAAAGTAACGCACTGTTACTGTTTAACAAGGATATAGCATGAGCTATGCAGCAATCATCCTAATATTATTTTCTACTGTGCTACACGCTACCTGGAATATGTTTAGCCGAAAGTTTAGGGCCTCTAGCAGCTCTTTTTGTATCGGCGGCTTATCGGTATGCCTGTTGTTACTACCTCTCAATATTTACTATTTTGATGCATTGCCTAATATAGATAACCAAAGTTTAAGCATTGTTGCTTTGAGTAGCGTATTTCAAGCGCTGTATTTTTACGGTGTGGTTAACGCTTACAAATATGGTAATTTATCGCTGTCTTATCCTTTGTTAAGATCAATTCCTATCCTAATAGTGCTTTTCTATGCCATTATTTTCGGTGACTCTAAAAGCATTTCAATCGAACTCGTAGCCGGTGGAGTATTAATAATCATTGGGTGCATTTTTTTACCCATGCGCCATTTAAAAGATTTTTCAGTGGCAAACTATGCCAATAAAATGATTCTTTTTGTATTGCTTGCAGCACTAGGTACCGCTGGGTATTCCATACTTGATAGTACGGGCATGCAAACATTAGCAGCCGCTTCACCAGAGAGTCATCTATTTTTAGTATCTGCTACTTATATTTACTTACAAATACTATTCACCAGCTTGATGCTAGGTGTGATTTCGATTGCCAGCAACCAAGGTAGGCAAGAATTTATTGATGTATTGAAATCAAAAAAAGCTTTTTCGTTTGCTATCAGTACCATGACCATGCTGTCTTACGCCCCTATTCTAGTGGCGATGACCTTAGTTACCAATGTCACTTATGTAGTTGCATTTCGACAGGCGAGCATTCCAATTGCTTTTTTATTCGGTATTATGTTCCTTAAGGAAGCCAGCTATAACATTAGATGGATAGCTATTATGTTCATTATTATAGGGTTAGTTACCAGCGCGTTATTTTAAATAATTTTAGAGAATAGTCATCCCTAACTCAGCTTAACCGCTATTTATAACTGCATTTAAAAACAGCAAGATGACCTTAAGTGCGCTTGCGATACTAGACTAAACTCCCCCTTGTTGCTTCTAGCTCGAAACGTAAAGCCAGTCACTTCATCCGCCTAAATTCTGCACACGAAAAGCCCCAGTATTAACTGAGGCTTTTTAAGCTGAAATCAATTACTTGATGTTAGCTTCTTTGTAGAAACGCACTGACGAATACGAGGATCAAACTTTTTGATCTCCATTTTTTAAGTCTAGGTACGCTTGTTCTTGTCAGTTGTGTAGAAATGTCGTCCAGTACTAGCTGTGCTGATGATACTAGGCGAATCTTTTTTCGTAGCTTGTACTTCACATCCGAATTTCAGACATAAAAAAACCCCAGTATTAACTGAGGTTCTTTTAAGCTGAAATCAATTACTTGATTTTAGCTTCTTAGTTTGTACTTCACCAAACCCTAGACATAAAAAAGCCCCAGTATTAACTGAGGCTTTTTTTTAAGCTGAAATCAATTACTTGATTTTAGCTTCTTTGTACATAACGTGCTGACGAATACGAGGATCAAACTTTTTGATCTCCATTTTTTCAGGCATAGTACGCTTGTTCTTGTCAGTAGTGTAGAAATGCCCAGTACCAGCTGATGATACTAGACGAATCTTTTCACGATTACCTTTAGCAGCCATGATCTATCCCCTTTATACTTTTTCGCCGCGAGCGCGAATTTCTTTAAGAATGATATCAATACCTTTCTTGTCGATAATACGCATGCCTTTAGAAGAAACACGTAGACGAACGAAACGATTCTCAGTTTCTACCCAGAAACGATGCCAATGCAAGTTAGGTAGAAAACGACGACGCGTTTTACGTTGAGAGTGGGAAACATTGTTTCCTGTTACTGGGCGCTTACCCGTAACAACACAAACTTTAGCCATTTTAAAAACTCCAATATAGGAACAAGTTACATCTATTCTGATAATTATCGACAATAAAAATTTTTATTGTCTTAGGTGGAGCGTCCGTAACAATAGACAGAAATCCCAAACCAGTACGAATAGAAGCCGCGTATGTTACATACTTGATTATGATATAGCTAGTAGCATTATAAAATAATAGAGAATAAAGTCGATAAGTACTGATTTTATAGTCCATTTTCTAAATGACTGCGACTTTAAGCTTGTTTTCATGATTTACAACAAGCCGCGCTCTGCAAAAGAGACAGGTGCAGTGCTGCCGATGATAATATGGTCGATCACTGTAATATCAATCAGCGCTAACGCTTTAACTAATTGAGCAGTGATTTGCTGATCTGCAACAGAAGGTTCAGCAACGCCAGAAGGATGATTGTGTGCTAAAATCACAGCGGCAGCATTATACAACAAAGCAGCTTTCACCACTTCTCTTGGGTGTACTGAAGCACTATTAATGCTGCCCTTAAATAAGGTATCAAATCCTAGCACACAATGTTTGTTATCGAGAAATAAACAGCAAAACACTTCTCTTTTTTGGTGCCTTAATTGCGCAATTAAATACTCACGCACAGTATTAGGGTTATCCATGACACTGCCTTGCTGTAAGGCCTCTCTTAAATAACGCCGATTCATTTCTAGCACAGCTTGTAAATGTGTATATTTAGCGACGCCTAATCCTTTACTAGCACAGAACTCTTCTTCGCTAGCTTCAAATAATTGTCGCAGTCCTCCAAAATCATTGAGCAGTTTTCTTGCCATATCAACCGCACTCATCCCTTTTATACCGGTGCGTAAAAAAATTGCTAATAATTCAGCATCGGATAAACTTTGCGAGCCTTGCATTAATAACTTTTCCCTAGGTCGCTCTTGTGCCGGCCAATCGGTAATCGCCATGATATTCACCTGCATTCGGATAATTATCGAGTATCGGTTTAGCTATAATGTGGTCACGAACGGCTATAAGCGAAATTACAATGCTACCCTTAATTGTAGTTCACCAAGCTGACTACATTAGATATAGTGCAACGACTCTCTATTTCCATCCTTATTTAACGCTTCTATATACAACTTTTTAAACTTGACCGGAGGCTGTCCGAGAACTGCGATCGTAGCGAGGTTTAGGCTATGTGAGTCAAATTTAGCGGTCATTTGAGGCGAATAGTTGTTCTAATTAACGAAAATGAACGTAAAATTTGGCCAAATAGACTAGATCGTAGTAGATCAGTCTGTTCTCGGACGGCTTCCTAGGAGGCTGTCCGAGAACTGCGATCGTAGCGAGGTTTAGGTTATTTGAGTCAAATTTAGCGGTCATTTGAGG
>JBALXS010000139.1:0-11833 GCA_036960485.1 Oceanospirillaceae bacterium | reverse complement strand
ACGCCTTAAATGCAAGTGCATTTTGTGCTTGAAGCCAGATAGAATCACAGCTGTATCAAGGGTGACGGCATCAGTTTTAATACTTTGCTGTCAGCAGCAAAATTGCTTAGCGCCGAGCTCCGTTGTTTTTAATTTGAAATGATTATTTTATACTGAGGGATTAGATAAAGACTAATAAACAAAGCAAAAAACTGCCTTGATATCAGTGATTGTTGTTTAAATCAAGTTTGGTTAGTCAATCCATTAACAGTGAAAATTATATAGAGGATGATCTCAAAGGTGATACTGCTGCTGAGCAGAGTGTTTATTTTTCAGGCATGGCAGCTATTTAAATGTTATTCTAGGTTGATTAGATGACGATATTTAGGATGCTCATCCCGCTAGAAATAAACGCTTTGAAACTCTTGGGGCCGATATTTTTAAATTAATGTTTTAAACGCGAGCTTGCTTGCTTGATTTTTCCAATATATACGTGAAGGTTTTTATGAGTGATATGCCGATACCCGCGAACGAGGAATCTCGTTTAATAGCTTTAGATGCCTATCGGATAATGGATACTTTACCCGAGCGCGAATACGACGACATTGCGATGCTCGCTGCATTTGTGTGCGGGGTTGATAAAGCGATGGTGGCCTTTATTGATGGTAAGCGTAAGTGGCATAAAGCGCGTTACAATATAAAGCCAATTGAAGTGCCGCGTAATTTTGCTATCTGTTCACACACAATCATGAGCAGTGAACCGCTTATTATTTCTGATACTCACCTAGAGCCTATAATTGCTGATGTTGGTATGGTAATTAACCCTCCTCATGTACGTTTTTATGCTGGAGTGCCTCTTCTAGATGAAGAAGGCCATGCAATCGGTACTTTGTGTGCGATTGATACAAAACCGCATAGTGGACTTAGCTTGCAGCAAGTTAACAGTTTACAAGCATTAGCTAGGCAAGTGATGAGCTTACTAAAATTGAGAAGTAATTTGCTTTTTGTAAAAGCGAGCGAACAACGTTTGCGAAACCTATCAATTACTGATCATCTCACCGGCTTATATAATCGGCGTGCTTTCCTCGCTAGCTGTGAAATTGAATTAAGTAGAGCAAAGCGTCATGACGGCCGCTTTTCGATATTAATGATCGATATTGACAACTTTAAGCGAGTTAACGATGAATATGGGCACTCCGTTGGTGATCAGGTGTTAATTGACGTCGCGAATAGTTTAAAGCTACGTACACGCGCTTCAGATTTATGTGCGAGGTACGGTGGCGAAGAATTTGTAGTAATACTTGGTCAAACTAATGTAAAACAAGCCTTAAGTTTAGCAGAAAGTTATCGTAATGCCGTGCAAAAAGGATTTGATCAACAAAGTGTTACTATCAGTATTGGGGTTGCTGAGTATATTGTAGGCGATACAGTTATGAACTGTATTGACCGCGCAGATGTCGCATTATTAAAAGCCAAAAGTAGTGGCCGTAATCGCAGCATAGTACATGGTGAATGGTGAATGGAATCGTCTTATAACCGGGATGTTTCATACCACACCCAGTTGGCTCATTGATTTTAATGTTGCTAGTTGCGTTTACCCAGAGTGTGCAGTATTAATTACTCAAAATGAAGTGTAGCGACGACTTAAAAAATCAATCCCAAAGCGTCGTCGACGAAGTGCTTTGTGCTATTGTTGAATGTGCGAACCAATATGGCGAGGGTTGCTTGCGATGCATAACCCATGTGGTGAGTAAGAGTAATCATCATATCTGGGGCAGATATGATGGCAGTCGCATAAAACGTAAGAGTACAAATAATCCATGTTCAGTACTCATATACGCTTTTTGTGGTCACTCAATCAATCTTTGCTAATCAGTATCCATTAATGATTATAAGGGTCAGCAGCATCACGCAATCCATCACCTAAGAAATTAAAAGCTAATATAACCAATATCACTGGTACTACTGGTAGCATTAGCCAAGGGTAGACAGCCACGTTATTAATATTTTGCGCTTCATTAAGCAGTACTCCCCAACTGGTGATGGGTGGGCGCAGGCCTAAGCCTAAAAATGAGAGCGCTGTTTCACCTAAAATCATGGCCGGAATCGATAGTGAAGCAGAGGCAATCAAGTGGCTGAAAAAACTTGGCAGCATATGCTTTTTAATCACACGGGCAGGGGTCGCACCCATCAACATAGCTGCTGAAGTATAGTCTTCTTCGCGTAACGATAAAATTTTGGCACGCACGGCGCGCGCTAACCCTGTCCAATCCATCATGGCTAAAATAAGGGTGATACCAAAAAATATCCACAGAGGGCTCCAGCTAAGGGGTAACAACGCAGAAAGCGCCATCCACAGAGGAAGCTCTGGAAACGAGCGGATGATTTCAGTGGTTCTTTGTACGGTGCTGTCTATCCAGCCGCCGTAGAAACCGGCCAAACCGCCCAATGTAATACCCAATGAAAAGCTAAGTAAGATACCTAACAGGCCAATTGTCAGGGAAATACGCGCGCCATATATGATGCGTGATAGCATATCATGACCTAAACGGTCAGTACCGAGTAAAAATAAAGTGCCAGGGCTATCAGTACATACAAGATGTGAAGAAGCCTTCAGCATTCCCCACAGTACGTATTTATCACCTTCGCAGAAAAATTTCACCGGGTATTTTTGGCTTTTATCTTCCTCATACTCTCGTATCAGTTTTTCTAAATTGAGCTTATAAGACCAGCCGTAAACAAAAGGTGTACTAAGTTCTCCTTCGTCAAAAAAGTGTACTTGTTGCGCAGGCGAATAAATTTTTTGAGTGTGGCGAGTTTCAAGCGCGTAAGGGGCAAAGAACTCAGCAAAAAAAGCGATGGTGTAGATTACGATTAATAAAATACCCGAGAACATCGCAATTTTATGTTTTTTAAATTTCCACCAAATAAGCGTCCACTGTGATGCTAAAAAGTATTTTTCTTGCGCTGGAGTTAACTCATCCGTGGCGTAAGGGTTGAAGGGTTTTTCGCTGACCCAATGCTTATTCATTTTTTCATCCCCCCTTGTAAGCGAATTCGTGGATCTAACATCGCCAAGGCAATATCTGAAACGAGTACCCCTACCACGGTTAACATGGCTAAAAACATTAAAAATGATCCGGCTAAATACATATCTTGGCTTTGAAGTGCCGCCAGTAATATAGGCCCAGTGGTTGGTAGTGAAAGCACGACAGCTACCACTTCAGCACCAGAAATTACACTTGGTAATAAGCTGCCAATATCAGAGATAAAAAAGTTAAGCGAAAGGCGCAGTGGATATTTGGTTAATAACTTAAATTCACCCAAGCCTTTAGCTCTTGCAGTAACCACATAAGGTTTGCGTAATTCATCTAATAAGTTAGCGCGCAAACGGCGAATCATACCAGCCGTTCCTGAGGTGCCGATAACAATAACAGGGATCCACAAATGAGCGAGTACCGATTTAAGTTTATCGAAACTCCAGGGCTGATCAATGTATTCACTATCCATTAGGCCGCCAATAGAGGTGCCAAAGTATTGATTAGCTAGGTAGAGCATTACTAATGCTAATAGGAAGTTAGGGGTTGCTAGGCCTAAAAATCCTAAAAAGGTAAGCCCGTAATCGCTCCAGCTATAAGGGTGGGTTGCTGAATACATACCGATAGGGAAGGCGATTAACCAAGTGAGTATAATGGTGAACATCGAAACTAAAATGGTCAGCCACATTTTGTCGCCAATAACATCTGCCACGGGTAAATTGTATTCAAAAGAGAAACCTAAATCACCTTGCACAAAACCAGTTACCCATACAAAGTACTGTTCCCAAATAGGTTTATCTAAACCGTATTCATGGCGTAAAAACTCGATTTTTTGTGGATCAACACTTTCGCCTTGGCTTTGTAGCTCAGCAATATGGCTTTCTAAATAATCACCGGGTGGCAGCTGAATGATGATAAAAACGAGTATGCTAATAATAATTAGCGTTGGGATCATGGTTAAAATGCGTTTAATGATATAGCTAGGCATTATTGCAGCTCCTTTTGAAACCAAAAGCTGGGCATATTATAGATGCCAAAAAAGGCGCCTGGATCCCAATTATAAAAAGCCTTTTTAGGTACATTGTGTAGACTATTATTCACCACTACAGGCTGCAAAACACTGCTGATTAAGCCGATTGAATATACTTCGCTGGCATGGATTGCAAGCATCCTATGCCAAATAAGGTTCTGCTCTAATTCAGTGGAAGCTGATGACCAAGCTTTATTTAACTTTACTAGCTCTTGTACTTTAGGCAACGGAGGTTCCTCGCCTTCATTAGTTTCAAAAAAACGTCCCCATTGAGACCACTGGTACTGGTCTTGTTTTGTGGGTGCTAATTGCTCAGGGCTCATTTGCGCGACTGGTAAACCATTGGGTAAGCCAAACCAAGTCGTCATTACAGCATCACCAGAGAACACGCGATCACGCAATACCTGGCGCTGTATTGGCTTGATATACATTTGAATACCTACTCTGCGCCAGCTATCTTTTACTAGTGATAGTACATCGGTTTCCTCAGTACTCTCACCTGCGGTTTGTATCAAAATTTCAACCGGACTGCCATCCGGAAAAAGGCGAATGCCGCGAGCATCTTTTTTGTGCAAACCAATGGTATCTAGTAGTAAACTGGCAGATTTAGGATCGTACTGTGCATAGGATTGTGCATATTTACTTTTATATAGTGGGCTTTGCGGAAGCACAGTGTTAGCCATCGGCGTTGCTAAGCCAAAATAGATAACCTGATTAATTTCTTCACGGTTAACCGACAATGACAAAGCGCGCCGAAAATCTGCGTTTTGCATGAGCTTGCGCCACTTAGGCTCTTTTGCCGTCATATTTGGGTATAGAGCAATATGTGCCCCGCGGCCCGTTCCCCAAATATTCACATTAAATTTGTTTTTCTCTTCTCCTTCTTTAAGAAAGGTAAAATTATCTAAACGTAAATAACGCGCTTGTAAATCAGATTCTCCAGAGCCGGTTTTAGCCGGTACTAAACCGCTAGAAGAAATATTGATCACCACTTCATCTATGTAAGGCAGCTGTTTGCCAGTGGGGTCAATACGATGAAAGTATGGGTTACGTTTAAACACAAAGCGCTCAGAGGGCGGAGTGGTAGTGTTCACCCAAGGTTGCAATGTGGGTAACTCAGGGTTTGTCAGTTTATATTGACGTCCTTTACTGACAAACAAGCCTCGCCAGTTACGTTTCTTGGCGGTCGCTACTTTTTCTTGAAGTTGCTCTTTTGTTAAATAATCAGCATGAAAGCGTTTCATGTAATGCGCAGGCATATAAATAAACATTGGGCTAGGCCCTGCTAACGCGGGTAAAAAATAGGGGTTAGGTGCTTGCCAAGTGTACCGAACTGTATATTTATCAATCACTTCAAATTTAGGCGGTTGCTTGGAGCGCATCATTGCTTTTGGTGGTCCGTAGGGCGATAGCACTGAATGAGTGGCTTTATCTTGCCAGTAGAAACGAAAATCTTCAGCAGTAAACTCAGCTCCATCTGACCAGCGATGACCCGGGCGAATATGTAGCGTAAAAATTCGTCCTTCTTTAATGTCTATTTTTTCTAAAATGTCGGCTTTTAAGCTGAGCTTGTCATCGTAACCGACTAATCTAGCATAGCCGTAAACCACCATCATACGAATGTCTTTAGATTTACCCATTAACATGCGCAGTTGGCCGCCGTATTGCCCTAACTCCTTACCTTTAAAAGAGGGTGTAGCAGGGATGTTAGGTAAACGTTGCTCAACAGACGGAAGTTCACCGCTAGCTACTTTTTCAGCTAAATAAGGCACTTCTGTGATGGCTTGTGCTTGCTGGGTAAACAAGCTAACAAGGGTCATAAAAGGCAGTATAAATTGTATAAACTTACTCATTAGTGGCTCTCCCTAACAAAGTGCTGTTCGCCTATTTCTTTTAGAACACCGTGATTACCTTCTTCTAAACGATAAGGCGCTGGCCAATATTCGGGTTGCATATGGCTTCTATCTAATAGGGTGTGATCTAATAATTTGTTCATATCGGCAAAAGGTATAGCGGCTAATAGTGCATGAGTGTAGGGATGTTTTGCCTGCTTAAATAATATTTCTCTTGGCGCCACTTCAACTAATTGACCGCGGCACATCACTCCAATTCGATCGGCGATATAATCTACTACTGCTAAGTTGTGGCTGATAAACAAGTAAGTTAAACCGAGTTTTTGTTGTAAATCTTTCAATAGGTTAAGTATTTGCGCTTGTACCGATACATCTAAAGCTGAAACGGGCTCATCTAAAATAAGTAGATCAGGCTCTAGTGCTAAGGCTCTGGCGATACTAATGCGCTGGCGCTGGCCACCGGAAAAACTATGGGGGTAGCGGCTCAGTAATCTATCGTCTAAACCTACCATGCGCATTAATTCACAGGCGCGTTCTGTTTGAAACCTATCATCGCCAATATTGTGAATAACAAAAGGCTCGCGCAAGATATCAAGTATGGTCATACGTGGGCTTAATGAGCTAAAAGGGTCTTGAAACACAAATTGCATTTTAGATCTGAAATCACGAAGCTGCTGCTCACTTCTATCGCACAAGTTGATAATATTGCCACGATCGTTGTAGCTGATACTACCGCTAGTCGGCTGCAACGCTTGCATCAGAAGTTTTCCTAAAGTGGTTTTACCACAGCCACTTTCACCCACTAAACCAAAAGATTCACCAACGGCGATAGCTAAATTAAAGTTGTGAACGGCTTTGGTTGTTTTGCTTTGTTTTTGCCAGTTTCCGTGGCGAGTTGTATATTCACGGCACAAATTTTCGATTTTTAAATGCGGACCTACATTGCGTTGCTGATCAGTCCAGGGGAGCTTGTTATCAGAAATATCACTGTCTTTGAGGGTGACAGGGCGTAGAGAAACTAAACGCTCATCTGGGCCCATATTAAAGTGCGGTACTGCTGCAAATAAAGCTTTGAGGTAGGGGTGTTGAGGGTTGTCGAATAAAGTTTTGATTGGACCGCGCTCAACCACCTCGCCGCGAAACATCACCACCACATCATCAGCCATATTGGCAACAACACCTAAATCATGGGTAATCAGTAGCACAGACATACCAAATTCAGCTTGCAGTGACTTAATCAATTGTAGAATTTGCGCTTGAATTGTGACATCTAAAGCAGTGGTTGGCTCATCTGCGATTAATAATGCAGGTTGGCAAATTAATGCCATAGAAATCATAGCGCGCTGGCGCAGGCCACCAGAGAGTTCAAAAGGGTATTGATTTAAAGCGTGCTCTGGGTCAGGAAAGCCGGTTTTACTCAGCATAAGTAGCACTTTTTCGCGTACTTGTGCCTTGTTGGTTTTGTGATGCAAAATGAGCGCTTCGCCGATTTGATCCAATAAAGTATGTACAGGGGAGAGTGAAACCATTGGCTCTTGGAAAATAATACTTATTTCGTCGCCGCGTAAATTCTGCATTTGTTTACTGCGCGGTTCTAACTGCGCAATATCAATAATTTGTTGGTCTTTTAAATAATCGATCTGGCCGCCGCTAATACGACCATTGGTAGGTAAAATTCCTAAAATAGCTTGGGCAGTAACCGATTTCCCCGAACCTGATTCGCCTACAATAGCGACCGTTTTTCCGGCGGGGATACAAAAGCTAATATCTTTTACGACAGTGACAGGAGAGTCGTTAACTAAAAACTCAATTGCTAAATTCTTGATGTTAATTAAAGGTGTATTGATCTCTTTCATTAAAAATTCCAGCTCAAGGCCTAGCACATGCAATTAAATAGCCGTTTTATTGTTGTTTTTATAAATATAGTTAGGAGCACTTAATGTTATACAGCAGTCTTATCCACAAAGCAGATTTTGTTTAACTTCCATTGATTTTTATCAGGATAATGACAGCCCTAGGCGCTATTGGCAAAGCAAAAATTAAGATTTTTTATTAGTGTAGTTTTAAAATTGTAAAAATGATGAAACTAAAGAAGAGTTTATCAATCCTG
The DNA here is from genome assembly GCA_036960485.1 of Oceanospirillaceae bacterium. Lineage (GTDB taxonomy): Bacteria > Pseudomonadota > Gammaproteobacteria > Pseudomonadales > Balneatricaceae > Rs1. Next base: position 3,823 of record JBALXS010000139.1, on the reverse strand, counting down.
ATTAACACTAATGCATAAGCGAAATCGTTGCGTTATGATTCACTTTTATTAGCAGATTTTTAAATATTGCTTCAATCATCGAATCTAGCATTACATCAGTAGCTCAATAATAGGTAGCTTGATATATGAAATTTTTAGTCACAGGTGCAGCAGGTTTTATTGGTAGCGCCACAGCTATTAAGTTATGTGCTGCGGGCCATCAAGTGGTCGGCATTGATAATTTAAATGATTACTACGATCCTCAACTAAAGCTTGATCGTCTGGCGCGGGTGCAAGAACAGCACAACTTTGTATTTAAACAGCTTGATATTTCCGATCGAGATGCCATCGCAACGCTGTTTGTAGAGCAGCAGTTTGATCGCGTGATTCATTTAGCAGCGCAGGCAGGTGTTCGCTATTCTATTGAGAATCCGATGGCCTATGTCGATTCAAATTTAGTGGGTATGGCAACCATTTTAGAAGGGTGTCGTCAGCAAAAAGTAGCGCATTTAGTGTTTGCTTCATCAAGCTCAGTGTATGGTATGAACGAAAAAATACCCTTCGCAGAAGACGACGCTGTAGATCATCCTGTATCGCTATACGCGGCGACTAAAAAATCAAATGAATTGATGGCACATAGCTATTCTCACCTCTATCAAATCCCGGTAACCGGTTTGCGATTTTTTACTGTGTATGGCCCATGGGGTAGACCCGATATGGCGCCATTTCTATTCACAGATGCCATCATTAATGATCAACCTATAAAAGTGTTCAACCAAGGTAATATGCTGCGCGATTTCACCTATATTGATGACATTGTGGAGGGCATATTACGTGTTCAAGATAAAATCCCAAGTGCTAATGAGCAAGATAAACTCGATAGTCCAGCTACTGCACGAGCCCCCTTTAGAGTGTTGAATATTGGCAATAACGAGCCAGTAAAATTAGCCACATTCATTGCAGCGATCGAAAGCGCTGCGGGTAAACAAGCTGAAAAAATTATGTTGCCAATGCAAGCCGGAGATGTACCAAGAACATTCGCCGATATTGACAGATTAACTGGGCTAACGGGCTTTAAACCAGACATGGATATAGAGACGGGCATGCAACGTTTTGTGGAGTGGTATCGTGCTTACTATAAAAAATGAGCCGCGATAAGCAATCAATGATCTCAAAAAATGAGAGAAAAGTAAGCTATACAGCAGCTCTATTTTCATATGTTTGGAAAATGGCTGCTGTAAATGAAGACGTTAATAGAGAAAATATTAATTTACTTGCCCCAGTATCTAACTGACTTTGGCGCCATTATTAGTGGTCCTAAAGCGTTTATTACCACTAAAAATACCCAGCCTGATAGCTACTTTACCTAATCGCTGTTGTTCTTGGCTATATCCATCGCTTTAAGCGTTATTTTACGTATCCCCTCATTAACGGCTTCTACAGATATTTGGCAACAGCTAAGCTTGCACGGTGTAACCGTTTTGATTGCTGTATCTGCGTACTCTGTTATTTTACGTTTTTCATGGCGCATGGTCGGCGGTAAAGCCAGTTTTAAAAGCTTTTTTGTTACTTACGCATATTTTGGAGGCGTATTTTTAATCTTTGGATTATTACTAGAAATCATTAAGGTAGGCGCTTTTAAAACGCTCGACCTAGCGCTTTATGAAGCGATAGTAGCGGCAAGACTAGATCAAACACCGCTACCTGCTACTCAAAACAGTGAGGCACAGTTACTATTTGATACAATTGATATCACAGGGGATTTGCTGATTATTGCTCTTGGCTGGGTGTGCTGGGGCGCTTATCGTGAATTAAATCAGCTTTCAAAAATACGCTCTTTTTTTGCTTTTTTAATTCAAGCTTGCTTAGGATGGTTATCGTTTTATTTAGCTATTTTTATATTTTCTGGATTGTCATGACGGGTTTGAACATTTTTGCTAAATAGTGATCGATGCACAATTTCGATATAAGTACCATTATATTGGATGTTTTTTAACCCTGTATTGAATTTTTTTGTAAGTGATAAAGCATTTGGAAATTCTTTCGAGATCATTAAATGAATGCCATGTTTCTTATTGAGAGGTTTGCTCAAAGTGGCAAAACTGTTTTTTTGAGACGGGTAAAATCGATTAATTAAACTCCATCCAGATCTGCGGTTTATTGCAATTAAATCAAGTCTATTGCGCTGTAACATATCAATTAGTTGTTTTGCATTATTGACTAAAAATAAATTAAGGCCGGTGTTTTTGAAGAGAGAGGTATAATCATTACCGCGAACAGCACCGATCCGTAATTCTTTCAAATCAGATAATTGCTCGAACTTAATATCCTTGTTATATAAGGTATTGTAAAAAAAAATTCCTTGTGCGAAATAAATAGGCTCAGAAAAATAGAATTCAGCGCTACGTTCAGCTGTTTTAGCATAAGGGAAAGCTGCAAAATAAGCGTGCTTTCGGACTGAGCTCTCTGCGCGTATCCAAGGTAGCCATTTAAAGCGAGTAGCAACCTTCACGTTTAAAAATGCTGCGCTAACTAGTTCAGTAATAAAGCCATGTTTATTTAATTTTTTACCAACATATGGAGGCCATTCGCCCGAAACAAGCACTAACTCGTCACCTATTATCTCGTTAACCAAAGTACCTTTAGCCAAAGTATCGTTAACTAAAGTATCGTTAGCCAAAATTGGGCGAGCCAGGCTCAGTACTAGAATTATGATTGAAAATGGTGTGAAACATTTATGAAGCATAGTTGCATAATCCCTTATGACGCAGCCTGTTCTGAAAATACATAATAACGCTGCTTAAATTCAGTACCAAGATATAACCTTACAATTTAAAAAATAGTCGGTTATCCAAACGATTTTAACTTTAATTATCAGACTACCGAGATAGATAACCAGCACTACTTCAAAGAAATGTTCAATTCACCTAATTGCCATTTTCCTTGGCTAAAACAAAAGTGTTGTGCACAGTGAAAGTCGAGCTTGTGCGGTGCTTTTTCGGACATTGGCCACTGTGCAGCCATTGCGTATACTGCACGAATAACTCCCTTGTGGCTTACACAGCCAATGTTCTGATCAGCATCCATATCAATTAGCTGCTCAGCCCATTGTGTGATACGTTCACCCACCATGCGTGGAGATTCCCCTTGGCAGGGCTGTAAATCAAGGCCTCTAGCTTCTTGTTGCGCGAAGTTAATCGGATCGTCTGCTTGCACTTGCTGCAGGGTTTTTCCTTCCCAATCACCCCAATTCATTTCTACTAATAGGTTCTCGCTAATGGCATTTACACCTAACAATTCAGCGGTTTCGCGAGCTCTTAATAGAGGGCTGCTATACCATTGAAATGATTTTAGTTTCTCGGGCAAGTTATAAGCTGCAATTTGTGCAATGCCTTGCTCGTTTAGCGCGATGTTAGTGCGCCCTTGCAGCTTTTTTTCACTATTCCACTGTGTTTGGCCGTGACGGATAAAATAAAAATTAAGCATAGTTCTCCTTGAGATCACTCACAAATACTGTGAACAATTCGCTGTAGTTGCAGTGCGCTGGCGCTAATAGAATGTTGCTGTGTTATGTACTTTTGCGCTTGTTGTTGTAAACGCTGTAATTGCTGTGGGTTTGATAATAGCGTCGTTATTGCATTAGTCATGGCAGCTACATCTAGGGCGTCGAATAGTAAGCCACTGTACTGATCTTTAACAATAGAGCTAACACCGCCTTGATTACCTGCAATTATAGTCACTGCTGCTTGTTGTGCCTCTAAAAAAATCATGCCCAGTGCTTCGTTAATAGGGCACTATTAAGTGCTTCGTCTGTTTCAAAAGTAACACCTAACTCTTCTAAACG
>JBALXS010000138.1:0-11884 GCA_036960485.1 Oceanospirillaceae bacterium | reverse complement strand
CCATATTCAATGTATTAGCTATTAACTTGGTATTAAAAGTAAATTTAATAATTCCCTTGGTATAATATGCCATGATAATAAGGCCTATTAATTCTTGTAACATAAATTGCGTTACCATTGAAACAGAACCAAATTCATTTACAGCAAGCCACACGCCGCCTACAAAGGCAATACTTTTACCTAAAAATGAACGTAAAGCAATACTTTTAAATTTTCTACGCCTTCTCAAATCAGCTAAATAAATACGACTTGTAAGAATAAACATTACCGTACTCGCTGAAAAAATCAGCAATATATAATCTTTACTGTCTTCTATAATGAACCAACCGACTGTCAATATTAGAATAAAGACAGAAGTTGAAAGAAATAACGAAAACCAAAAGACACTAGCATACTCTCCTTTATCTATTTGTGCTTTACTAACAAGTGGTGCTTCTATCATCCCAGAAAACATTCCAGCAGCTAAACTCGACACAGCAATAAATATAGCCCCTTTTCCAAGCTCAGAAGGTGATAAGTAAAGGGCAAATACATAAAAAGAAATTGTAGAGAGTATAATAAGAAATACTTTATCGAACAAAATCCAAGATATACTTTTTATTGCATTCAAAGGCTATTCCTTTTACTTATAAACTTAATATGTATGAAAATATACATGTAATAATTTTTCGTTAAAACTCATAGTACTTAAATCAGGCTAGCTTATTTCGTTTAAAAGCAATATAAAGGTAAATGTATATTTCATTAATCATATTTTTAACTTAATTCTTGCGACAAGATACTTTGCAGTGGGATAGAATTTGCTAAACCAAATAGTCGAATTAGAAATTTCAAACATTTCACGATAACACACAATAACATTCTCATAGTCTTTATTCGAATAAAACGAGACCAGGAATTCATTCAAATTATACAATGTAAATTTAACAATTTCATCTTCGGTTAATTTGCTCTTAAACTTAGAGATAAAAAACTCTATAAATTTTTTCTTCAATATATAGTTCTTAGTTGGATGTGAAGTAATATTACCTTCTCCGCCATAGTATCGCTTTGCTAGTATATCTTCAACAGTGTATAGCTCATATTTTTCTGCAATAGATGACCAGAGCATTCTATCTTCAGCATACTTTAAATTGCTATCAAACCCTCCTACAACTTCTAGTACTTTCCTTGGAACCATCACACAAGATGTCCCCTTAATACTATTACGAATGATAAAGTCTTTAAAATGGTTTCCTTTAAATACTGGTTCCATTCGTATGACAGATATATTATCTTTAATATCATCCAAAAAACAATCTATTAAGCCAACATTTTTTTTAGATTTAATTAACGATGCATAAAGTTCTAGCTGCTTTTCTAATTTTGTTGGCAACCATTCATCATCTGCATCCAAAAAGAAAATTAAATCCTCAATAGAATGCTCTATCCCGGTGTTTCTCGCCGCAGAAGGTCCAGCATTCTTTTGCTTAATAATATCTAAGGTGAAAGAAGTTTTCAAAGAAAACTGATTCACTATTTCACATGAATTATCAGTAGATCCATCATCTATAACAACAACTCTATCAACAAGTACTGTTTGATTTTCTAGAGATGATAATGCTCGCTTGATTGTACTCGCAGAGTTATACATTGGTATAATAACAACAACACTATATGACATCTCGCTAAAATTCCTTCATTTTAAGTAATTAGTAAAATTAATACTGGCATATATACTAAACAGACAACTAGTTCAAATTAAACTATACATTTTTGCTCTTATACACACATAAGATAGATAGCTGGTCCCACTATTACACTGCTTAATATTATTAGTGTAACTTGAAATTAGACTACATTTTATAATATCTAACACGATGATTATAAATATAGGCTTCATATTATTTTTTATTAGCATAGAATATAATCAGCATAAAAACAAAAAAATCGAACGATGTATGATTTGGCAAAGTATAACCAACATAATTAGAAATTAAACATATAATAATTATAGAAATTGCTACATTATATTCTTTTGAATATACCGATTTAGCAGCATTGTTAATGGATCCAACAAATCCTTTGATGGTCATAATAATAAATATGATCAATAAAGGTATACCGCCATGCAACAACATTTCTAAATAACCATTGTGTGCGTTACCTATATACCCCCAACGCTCTATAAATTCATCTGCACCAAAACTTGCCCAGAATGCCCCATATCCATAACCTAAAATGATTTTCTCTTGAATTAATGGTGTAAGTAGTTCCCAGATAAGCTTCCTATCCGTCAAGGAAGCATCACGCCCTACTAACTCTAATATGAATTCATACGCTTGATACGCTATAAATATAGCTAATACATAAACAAGAATGCTACCCCAATAGCGATTCTTATTAGCTAATGTACTAGATGAAATTGATAGTTTGTTAAAATAAAGAAACGTGCTTACACCAATTACTAACAACAAAATTGCAGAGGAAGACCTTGCTAAGAATATACAAATAATGCAAAGTGACGCTGCATACAATGCCCGTTTATTATTAGAAAAAATAGCTGGTAGCAATAACATAATACCTAATAAATTAACCCTTGCACCAGTATTTTTATCGAAATGTATACCAAGGAATGCACCTTCTCTAGACCCACCTACAATAAAAGCTTCACTTGGAGACACTGCAGCTCTTATTAAACCCAAGAAAGCTGTAAATGCAATAAGATAACCAATGTATTTAAAAATAATTGTAATGTCATAATATCGAGTTAAATAACCAGCGAAAAAAACAACTGTAATCAAGAATATAGATCTCCTGACTGTTGTTCCTGAATCTACAGACCATAGAAATGAACTTAAAACATAGAGTGTGAAAAAAATTATCCATATATTATCTTTTATAAAATGCTGATTGAGTATAAGTTTGTAGCGAATTGAATAAAAAAGGCAAGTTGATAGTAACATTACACCAATCACTTTTTTGACTAAATTACCTGCAGCATCGGTTTCTAATCCCCCTACACTTCCAAGAATCACTCGGTCGAGAAAACTTACCACGCCTGAAAAAAAACACAATCCTAATATCGTAAAAAGTGTTACCAAAGTGCTCACTTTGACCTCAAACTTCATTCTATAACCCACCGTTAAATAATATATTACGGTACGCTAATGCTGAAGCATGTATTGTATATGTTGCTGCTTGATTTAACTGAGCTGTTTTATCATATGTTTTCGAGTTAAGAGCTTCAATAATAGTTTTAGCTAAAGCCTTACTGGATTGAGTTTTAGCGATATAGCCAATTGAACCAGATTTTAATATTTCATCTGGCCCATGAGGACAATCGGTTGCTAGCACTTTCACGCCAGTTGACATTGCCTCTACCAACACATTAGGACTACCTTCGAAACGTGATGACAATACAAATAAATCAGCGGCAGCCATTTCATTTAAAGGTTCACTAACATAACCCGCAAGATTTACTCTATCTGATAGACCGAGCTGATGAATTTGCTCTTCAAGTTCATTCTTCAAATCTCCTTCACCAAAAATGACTAATCGACAATCTATCTCTCTAGTTACACTCTTTATCGCCGTTATTAATATATCAAATCCTTTTTGGGGAGCCAATCGACCGACAGCAACAATTGTTGGTATTTTTTTATCAAGCAGCCATGGATGAGTCGGTGCTTTATATTCTCTGTCCATAAAATCATTATCTAAAACCGGATTAGGAGCATTAGTAACTGATGCCTGATTCACAATTGTAGTGTCAACCAAATCTTGAGCTACTCCTTTGGATACTGCTATGACAGGATTTTTAATCATACGATAAAAAAATGGTGCTATAAAATACGCGATTTTTATTAGCTTTTCACTACTGATAAGTTTATCAAGCGAGAAAGCATTACGCTCACTCACAAAAAGATTTTGTGAGATACCTAATGACAAACAAGCCAATATTGCTACAACATTTACATGTGTTAATGCTGCTAGTATTTTATCAGGAGATTCTTTTTTAAAATATTCACGTAAATTGAAAGCCGCTAGTGCTGTTCTCTTAGATTTCAGTTCTACTAATACTACACTCTGTGATACATACTGCATATTAACACCACCTTGTGTCAATAATACTAATGTTACATCTTCACCAATACTTGCCAATCCGTTTGCTAGACGAACCATCATTTTTTCTGCGCCACCACCTTTAAGATCATGAACTACGATCGCTATTTTCATAAAGTTAATTCCCTTATTTTAATCCATCAATGATCGGTAAGATGCTGTAGACTTCGAATAAGTATACGACTCTATTGCTTTATCAGGCACAGTTAAATCAGACTCAAATGTATCGATGATAGCTCTGGCAAATAAAGTTATATTTTGATCTTCTACTAGACTACCATATAAACCATCTTTCAAAATCTCTCGTGGTCCAGTTGGACAGTCAAATGCGACTACTTTTTTCTTTAGCGCCAATGCTTCTATTAATACTGTTGGTAATCCCTCATGGCGTGAGCTTAATAAAAACATTTCAGAATTTTTTATAATATAATATGGATTAGTCGTAAATCCATTAAACTTAACTTTTTCAGCTATTGAGAGTTTATCCGCGAGAAGCTTTAGCTCAGCTTCTAACTCACCATCCCCTACGATAACTAAATCCGGTAAGTTTTCTTTAGTTTTCAATGCCTGAGCATAGCTATTTAACAATAGATCATAACCTTTTTGTTCACATAAGCGGCCTACAGCACAGAAATACTGATTAGAATGATTAAAACCGTCTGTATTAATAGTTGCCTTATTTATTAATTCCTGATTGATCACAGGATTCGGGCAGAAATAAACTTGCTTACTAATACTCGGTATATTTCCTTTTATATAAGATGCCAAGTCTTCAGATACAGCGACTATTTTTCCTTTCCCTTTACCGTATAAGCCATATAATCTTTTAATATTTTTTACTGAAAGCTCTTGATCACTGACATCAAATGCACAATGCCTAGTGTAAATTGGAGTAAATGAGCGGTAACAAATACTAGCAATATATGTCAACAAATTAGCCTGTTCTTTCGCTGCTATTACAGCTGTATACTGACCTTCTTTAATCCATTTAATCAGTCGTGGCACCAACAATAAGATACTTTTTAAACCACTACTCTTTCCTAAAAAAACAGAAAAATCTTTTAATAATTGATCAGGAATACCTTCCCCATCCATTATAAAAAAAGATACTTTGTGCCCTTCCTTTTTAAATTGGTAAGCGAGATTTAACGATACTTTTTCCACTCCTCCACTTTTGGAAAAATGTTTTAATACAAATAATATATTATTAGACATATTAGCCTTTTCTATGTTTTAACACACAGTAAATTGCATGAGGATTAGTTGTTAGATAACGCCAAAGTAATTGCTTGGGACTTGTTAATACTCTATAGGCCCACTCAAGACCTTTATCTTGCATCCATTGTGGAGCTCTGGAATAATCTCCGGTTATAAAATTATAACAACCTCCACATGATATTATGACAGGAACATTCAGTTTATCTTTATTACGTATGCAGAACTCTTGCTCTTTAGGTTTACCAAGTCCTACCCACAGCACTTGACATTTCGCCTGATTAATTTTATCGATCACAACTTGTTCTTGATCAATAGTGAAATATCCATCCTGAGAGCCCACTACCTCGAAGTTATTATATTGTTTACTCATGATCATAGCCGATTTTTCTACAATATCTTTTTTTCCGCCTAATAAAAAATGTTTGACATTACCTGCGAACATATTTGGTATGTCATGAATCATATCCGTAGTAGCAGTTCTTTCCGGAATAAATTCCTTACCTTTCAACCATTTAGAAAAAGTAACAATACTTTGCCCATCAGCATGCACCAAGTCAGCAGAGTTCATTATTTTCATATACTCTGAATCTGTATTTGCTTCTGAAATGCTGTGACCATTTGCACTAAAAATAAGTACCGGTTTAATATATTCTCCTTCTTGATTAACATAGTTACCTATAAACTGCGCTAAATCATATCGGTCGATACATGCTGTCGGGACACCACCGACATTAACCGTCTTTATCTTTGATAACATTTATTCGACCTATTCTTATTTATTGAATTCTTTATACCAATTAACAAACTGATCAATACCATATTGAAGATCAGTTTCAGGTTTGTAATCTACGGCTTTTTCCAGTCCATCAACATCTGCAAATGTTCTTATAACATCACCATCTTGCATTGGTAAATATTCTTTATTAGCTTTTTTGTCTAAAGAATTTTCAATACAATTAATAAATGACTCTAGTTCTACTGGCTGACTATTACCAATATTTAAAACCCGATGTAGCGGGGAGCCTTTCACATTAACAATTCCTTCAGTATTAGGAATTTCAGCTTGAATTCTGATTATTCCCTCTACAATATCATCAATATATGTAAAGTCACGTTGCATTTTCCCGTGGTTAAATACTTTAATTTCACGATCATTGGCTATCGCATCTGTAAAAAGGTAAGGCGCCATATCAGGCCTTCCCCACGGGCCATAAACCGTAAAAAAACGCAGCCCAGTTGTTGGCATGCTATACAAATGACTATAACTATGCGCCATCAACTCATTAGATTTTTTTGTTGCTGCATAAAGAGAGACGGGATGATCAACATTGTCACTTTCAGAGAATGGAACTTTTTTATTCGCCCCATACACTGAGCTAGACGATGCATAGACTAGATGCTGTACTTTATTATTCCTACAGCCCTCTAATATTGTTGCGAAACCAACCATGTTAGAATCGATATAAGCCATAGGGTTTTCAATTGAATATCTAACCCCAGCCTGCGCAGCCAAATGAATAACCCGATCAAACTTCTCATTCGAAAACAAACTGGCAATAGGTTCCCTTTCTGCTAAATCCATTTTAACAAAAGTGAAATCTTCTAGGTGATCAATACGTGCAAGACGAGCGTGTTTAAGTGCAGGATCGTAGTAATCGTTTAGATTATCCAAACCGATTACTTGATGCCCTTCTTTACATAAACGCTCTGCAACAAAATTACCTATGAATCCAGCGACACCTGTGACCAAGTATTTCATTGTTCCTCACCAGCTTTGATCGATAAACCTCGACCTATACTAAAGTATTGAATGCCTTTTCTTTTCATTTGTTTTGGCTCAAACATATTTCGACCATCAAAAAGTACATTTCCATTTAATTGCCCTTTAATGAAATCAAGATCAAGGGCTCTAAAGTTCTTCCATTCGGTACATATTATCAATGCATCAGCATCTGACATCACCGCTTCTTTAGTTCCCATTAACGCTAGGTCCCTTCGGTTACCATAAATACGTTGCGTTTCTTCCATTGCTTCTGGATCGTAAGCTTGCACCTTAGCTCCAGCTGCCCAAAGCGACTCCATCAATACCCTACTCGGCGCTTCGCGCATGTCATCTGTATTAGGTTTGAAAGACAAGCCCCATACAGCAAAAATTTTACCTTTTATAGCATCAGGATTTTCATCCAACTGGTAATGTTGACTTATATATTCAAACAGTTTGTTTTTCTGACGATAATTAACTGCCTCTACTGCTTTTAGAATTTGTGATTCATAGCCTAATGTATCTGTTGTTTGTATTAACGCTTGTACATCTTTAGGAAAACATGAACCACCATAACCACAACCAGGGTAAATAAACTGATAACCAATGCGAGGGTCAGACCCAATCCCATGTCTAACTGCCTCTATATCAGCTCCAACATGTTCCGCAATATTAGCCATTTCGTTCATAAAACTAATTTTAGTCGCTAACATACAGTTTGCTGCGTACTTTGTTAATTCAGCGCTCTTCACATCCATCACAATAATTTTTTCATGATTACGATTAAAAGGTGCATATAACTCACGCATTAATGCTTCTGCATCCACAGAATCTGTACCGATAATAATGCGATCAGGTCGTTGGCAATCTACTACAGCAGAACCTTCTTTTAAGAATTCAGGGTTTGAGACTACTGAGAAGGATAGTTTTGAGTGACGAGAAGCGAGAAGCGAGGTAATGTGCGCAGTAACTTTTTCAGCAGTACCGACTGGGACGGTTGATTTATCAATGATCACTTTATCATTGGTCATATGTATTGCTATGGTTTCAGCAACTTTTAACACGTACTTTAAATCAGCTGAACCATCTTCATCTGGCGGAGTACCTACAGCTATAAATTGGAGCTGAGCGAAGTCAACGCCTTGTTTTGCATCTGTAGTAAAAATAAGACGGCCTTGCTTATAGTTCTCTAGAACCAAATTACTTAAACCCGGCTCATAGATAGGAATCACACCCTTTTTTAACTTATCTATTTTAGTTTGATCTATATCTACACAACAAACTTCATGACCTGCATCTGCTAATACAGCGGCCTGTACCAAGCCAACATAACCAATACCATAAAACGTAACTTTCAATTGTATAATCCTTTAATTGTTTGAGTCGTGAGTCGTGAGTCGTGAGTCGTGAGTCGTTTTGCTCGTAACTTGTGTTCTCGCTACTCGCTATTTTACTGCTTTGTTATTTCTCTTAACCGACGACCTATAACCCACAACCTCCCTTACCAATCCTAATAAATATCTTTACCTAACAAACTTATGGGCGTTTTAATCAAGATCTTAAAATCTCCCCACAACGACCAATGATTGATATATTCCATATCATAGCAGACCCGGTCCGCCATCTTTTCGACGGTTTCAGTTTCACCACGGCAGCCACTTATCTGTGCCAGGCCAGTGATACCTGGTTTAATTCTATGCCTTGCCATATATTTGTTGATTTTTTCAGAATAAAAATCATTATGTGCAACTGCATGTGGCCTAGGACCTACCAATGACATGCCCCCTTGTAATACATTAAATAATTGTGGAAGTTCATCAATTGAAGTTCGGCGAATAAAAGCACCTACTTTAGTAATCCGCATGTCGCCTTTTTGCGCTTGTACTACTTGTGCATCTTTATGTTCTGTCATGCTGCGAAATTTAAAAATAGTAATTTCTTCGCCATTAAAGCCGTGTCGACTCTGTTTATAAATAACAGGGCCTGGGGATGATAATTTGACAGCGATAGCTGCAATGATTAACACAGGCGACAAAATTACTATCATTAACAAAGCAATGAGTTTATCTAATATATGTTTGACTCTTATTTGCACTCTATCAACATTAACCGGGCTTTCATTCAAAGATAATAGGGGCAGACCTGCTACTTCGCGAACCGAATGGTTCATTAGTTTCCAATCAGATATATCAAGTACCCATATCACGTCTACTTGACAATCCAATAAGTATTCGTTCAGTTTTTCAACTTTTGCAGAATGCTTTAACGGCAAAGACACATAAATCCGCTTAATATTATACTTTTTAATAATACCTTTTATATCAACTACTTCTCCTAGCATTGGAAATTTCAGCTGAGTAATAATTGAGGCAGGAATCGCTGTTTCATAGCCATTTACCATTCCCAGTACTTTGTCTGGTAACCAATGGTTTTTATCAATTTTTTCTGAAAAAAAGCGCGCGGTTCGCCCTAAACCTATCACTATACTGTTAATAGGTTTGGTATGGTTTTTTCGATAATACGTGACAGCCAAGTAATTTAAGCGCAATAACGGAATTTGCACTAGGGTAACCAGCATAAACCAAGTAATAATAATTTCACGCGAAAAAGACTCGCTGGTTTTAGTCAAGAACCCCATCACAATTAAAATAGCAATTGTTGTAAACCAAGCTAGGGTAATTCGGGCTGCCATTTTGTAGAATTGACTAGTTTGTTTATAAACATTAAATGCAGGATAGATAACTAATACCAAAAATATGGTAATAATTAATAATAAACGATACAACGCGGGGACAGAATCCATTTTAAAGAAGATACATACAAGCAGACCGACACCTACAATAGTGCAATTGCAAATTACTTGGCATATTAAGAGCAATGATTTATGCTTTCTAAGTAGACGCCGCTTCTCGCCAGAGCTATCGTTTTGGTTGCGAGCACTTATAACATTGACTGTAGATGTTGTATTTTGATCGTTCCCTTGATCAGGCATTAATTCTATTCCTTTATTTATTTTTCCGCTTTAGGAACCTTCCAAGAAACAAGTAAATCTGCATTAAGAACACTAGTTTTACATTTATTAGGGTAGGTATCTAAGAACCAGATTGCAATTAAGATTCTATTTCAAGCCAATAAAATCTTAATTGTTTATCTTATGTTCAAGCGAAGCGCGAGTATATAGCATTAAAAACACTCTGCCTACAGCTGCAATACAAGCTTTTCTTAATATCTTCAATAAACCACTTATTCATGCTTAATTCATTCTTTGCATAGACTTGCTTTTACGATAGCATTTCGCCAGATCTACCTTATCAATCCAACGCTTTCTTGCTAATAATACACAGTCAATTATTTAACCTCATACCACTGCAGGCCAATATCCTTGTTAATTAACATAATGCAGAGTTAATATATCTTTACCTTCTATAAACTATCGATTAAAATTACAGCAATAAATTAATGGATTGCACAAAGCTGCAATAATTAACTGGTAAGTTAAAATTGCTAGTTAAAAGGAGAAGAGCATGCGTTATTTAAAATCAATCATTACCACTAGTATTCTATTAGGTACCTTAAGCCCTTTAGCTGCGTTTGCAGATATCAAAACTGACATAGCGGCTGAGCAGCCTATGAAAGTAATTTTTGATAACGCACTCACTAATAACACCGGCCTAGATGATATTTTCAATCAAATAGCAGCAGCACAAAAAGCTTTAACACCTGATGCAACCACCTATGCCACCTGTAATAAACTTGATGCGAATACTACTATCGTATCTTACGCTTTTGCAGCAGCGCCTGATCTGGCCCAAGATATTGCTAACGCAGCACGTGCTTGCGGTGCAACTGAAGAAGAACTGTTAAATAGCGCTCTTGCATCAAACATTGACCCGACTACCATCGGTGAAGCTACTGCTGCTGGTGGTCCTGCTGCAGCACCTGGGGTTGGAGTCGCTACTCCTAGTTTCGGCACTGCCGGCGGTACTGGCGGTGGCGGCGTTGCTAGCGCTGGCTAATTACTACTAATATATTAAGGCGCTTATGGCGCCTTTTTTTTGCTATTTTCTAGCGGTAATATATTACTTATTTAGCTTTTAATAATTCAATATTAAATTAAAACACCTCAGAGTTAATAATTTTTTGAAGCTGCTTCCTACATCATCTTTGCCAATAGAGCTTATAATTATATTGAAGCCTTTATGTTAATAGACGCTAACCATACAAACACTTCAGTCAGTAAAACTCGCTGTGATGACATTTTTGTATACTATCTTTTTTTGTTCACCTTAGTTTGGGTTCCTTTACCGCTTGGCAGTAATAGGGCATGGTCTGAAATGCTATTATGTATTATGGTTTCTAGTCTCTGTTTAATTTGGTGCGCACTTTACATAACTGATAAAGCTTCAATTACTCGCAGCTTCAAGAAAGCGCTTCCCGTATTCGCTTTATTCGCTATTTCTCAAATTTTTCTTGTTTATCAATTAGTTTATGACGTAAGTATAGATAAATACAGCACAACAAAAGAGCTTATACTTGGCATAAACCTAATGCTAATTTTTGCTTTATGTCTGGTGTTGCTAAACACCAGCAAACGCATAAAAACCTGTATCTATGTTCTAGTTTTTTCTGGGTTATTTCAAGCTTTGTACGGTAGTTTAATGACTTTGACCAACCTTGAGTATAGTTTTTTTATCAAGAAAGAAAGCTATATAGGTGTTGCTACAGGCACTTTTATTAACCGAAACCATCTTGCTGGCTATTTAGTCATTTGCTTATCACTTGGCCTTGGCATGATGATAG
>JBALXS010000137.1:0-12170 GCA_036960485.1 Oceanospirillaceae bacterium | reverse complement strand
AAGTATTCCCACTTGAAAAAAACGCCGCGGTTCGTAGCCGTCTTACACATTCAATGGAAGTGCAGCAAGTAGGCCGCTATATAGTACAAAGTATTTTTACTAAGCTCAGTGATGCTCAATTGAACAAATTTGGCTTAACAGGTTTAGAGCGCTGCATTGAATCACTGGTTGAAATGTCATGTTTAATGCACGATATCGGTAACCCCCCTTTTGGTCACTTTGGCGAGCAGGCAATAAACCAATGGTTTATCAGTCACTTAATTGAACTTTCGTTAGTGCGTACTAAAGAAGGCACAGGGTATAATATCTTTCAAGATCGCCCTGAGCTGGCGCGTGATATTCAACAGTTTGAAGGCAACGCACAAGCTATTCGTTTAATTCACTGTGTACTTAACTTAAATCTAACTTACAGCCAAGCAGCGGGGATTTTGAAATACACCCGCCCAGCCACTTTAGAGAAAAGTGCAGTCAGCGCCGATAAAAGCTACTTGATGAAAAAGGTTGGATATTATTTTAGCGAAACCAGTTTCATAGAAGATATGTCAAGCAGCCTGGAACTCGAACAAGGTTGCAGATTCCCGCTGTCTTATATTATGGAAGCGGCTGATGATATATCTTATTGTTTAGCCGACATTGAAGATGCTGTTGAAAAAGGTATTTTAAGCACCACTCGCTTATCCCAGTTACTAGAACAAACTTATACTGATGTGCTAAAGCATAAATTTAAAATTGATGATCCTAGTGCCATTGCAAGAATGAAAAAGTATCTCAAAGATGCCCAACAAAGCAGTAGTTTCTTTATCAGTTTTAGAGTGTCGCTATCGCATCCTTTAGTGAAACATGCCACGCAGCAGTTTATTCACAACATAGAGCAAGTTTATCAAGGCAGTTATAACAATGCTTTGCTAGAAGATGGCAGCTGCTTTCATGCCATTATTGAAACTCTCAAAAAAGTAGCGATCAACTATGTATTTTGCCATCCAGAAGTTGAAAGACTAGAGCTGCAAGGGTATCGCATCATTAGTGGTTTACTCGATTGTTACAAACCTTTGTTGGATTTATCCCATACTCAGTTTGCGCTGACCTTAGCTAACAAAAAAGAAGCACCGTTAATCGCAAAACTGTTAGCTAAAAAACTGCCCACCCGTCACGTTTCAACTTATAGTGAAGCAATAAGAAAACTTGAGCGTGATCAAGCTGATTTTCTTGGTTTAGAATTCTATCACCGCTGTCGTTTAATCCAGGATTACATTAGCGGTATGACTGACCAGTTCGCATATGATGAATATCGTATGATGATGGTGATTGATTAGCTTGTTTTTATAGTTTCTTAACAGAGCTTTTTATTAGCTCTGTGCTTTATACTTTCCAAAATTTCTATTTTTTGTATTGCCTATCTTCAAGCACTCTATCTTTTGTGTTCTCTCCTTTGTGTTCTCTGAGCCACACACTGCAATTTTCTACCTCCGTCTATAAGAATTTAAAATCCCACTTCCAATATTATTCAGCGATTTATTAAATACATAAAAAATCACAGTAACTGAGAGTTTTTAGCTGTTGCTGACACAGCATTAAGTAACCAGCTTTTTATATAAATATGTTCAAGTACTACAATACTAAATCTCGCTGATTCTTTTTAAGGAAGTAACTTATGCCTTTAACTAAAATCCCTCATTTCATTGTTATTCACGGCGTACAAACCGGTACTGATGACGATATTGAAAGTGATCTACAAATCAAAAAGCTACTACAAAAACAATTAGATAATATTGATCTACAGGTAGATTTTGAAGTCATTGGGGTAACCTATGAAGACATTAATGATGAAGCACAAAGACCATACCAATGGCTGCTAGAAACACTGGTAAGAAGTACTCCTTTAACTTCTTTGCTATTAAGCAGGATTGCCGATGTGGTGGGCGATGTGTATAGCGCTTCTAAAGGCACTAAAACCGCCAATAAAATTCGCGCTAAAATTAAAAAACGTATTTTAAAATCTTTCAATGCAGGCCACCCTGTCTATCTTATTGCCCATAGCTTAGGCACTGTTTACTGCTTGGACGTACTGTGCGAACTTATGCAAGAAAGCGATTATTTCACTCACAACAGCTTAGATTGCTGGCCAGTACATAGCTTTATTTCTATGGGGAGTCCTTTAGGTTTAACTACTATTTTTAAACAGCGCGAAATTCCACCTATCCGGCAGCCTTTAGCTTTTCCTTTTAGCTGGCATAATTTTCATCATCCATTAGACCCAGTTGTTTCGGGTAATGCCTTTGGCGCACCCACTAAATATAAAGGCGCGATAGGGCCTGTTGAAAGTACCTATAAAGAAACAGCCAAACATGCTCATTGGTCAATTGAAGGGCATAGAACAGTACAAAGTGCACAGTGGCTCATTGCTCATATAAGTTATTGGCAAGAGCCTATCATAGGCGATACTTTAATCGACATAGCTTGGGGATAATTAACATGACACAACACTGCTTATTACGTAAAAGAGTCGTTTTTATGAGTTTATTAGCTTTACTACAAGCGTGTTCTGCCAACCAAAGATACAGCGCCTCTGGCCCTGTCACCATGCCTGATCAGTCACAATCATTGGCTATTATTTACTGGGACAAGCTAGTAGGACGTACTTGGTATGGAGCTAAACTTAATACCTCGCAATCAGATGTTAGATTAAGAGTGTGTAATAAAGGTGGCATTGTTAAACGCTTTGATGAAAACAACGCTAGCCACACCTTACAGCTGAAAAAACGCGTCGGTGATACAAAAATACTGCGGGTCAACGATTTAGGCCACTTGGTAGATAATACTGCTGCAGTTTCAGCGACATCTATAGCAAACCAAAACAATTGCGCTAAAATTTTAGTTGCCAATAAAAACGCTAAACAGCATGAACTAGTCGTCAATAGCACCCCAAGCTTAGCGGTTACTTGCCAAAGCGTGAAGCCAAACCGCTATCCAAAACCTGGCTTATATCCGCTGGGCCAAATTAGCAAAAGCAACGTAGACCCCGACGTAAAAACTAACCTATGCCCTGAGTAATATTAGTCTCTACTAAAGCGTTCGGTGCGTATTCTCGCATCGGCTATTTTTAAGTACTTTGCAGTGCTGTTTAGCTCTTCTAGTAAAGTGGGTGGACCGCATGCGTAAATGACAGTATCAGGATCAATATCTTTTAATAAAATCGCTAAATTCAATCGATTATCAGCAGCAGAGCAATAGAGCGTTACTTGCTCATCAAAGCGCTCTAATAACTCATCAACAAACGCCATTTTATTTATCTCACGCCCCGCATAGTGCAATTGCACCTTAACTTCACTTTGATTAAAACTTTCTAACATTGCTTTAATCGGTGTAATGCCAATGCCTGCTGCAATTAACAGCGCCGGGCGTTTATCTACATGAATCCGGAATTCATTCAATGGATTGGCACAATTGAGCACTGTGCCTAATTCAAGTTGCTTGTGGACAGCTTCTGAGCCTCCTTGGCCCTTACCACCTTCTTGACTTTCAGCTCTGCTTTCACATTGAACTGCTATTTCATAGTACTTTCGCTGGTGAGGGTTAGAACAAATAGAGTAATCACGTACACTAGCGGTTAGTTCAGTAAGTGAAGTGTTTTCTATTACCACAGGTATACGCAAATGTGCGCCTGCTTGTATTTCAGGTAACAGCTGATCAGATACCGGCTTTAATCGATAGCTTCTAATGGTAGGGGTTAACTGGCTAATAGCACTCACTACTAATGATAACGGCCCATTACCAAACACTTTTATCTTAGCAGGTATTGCTGAGCTACTTTGAGCGGTGTGCGCTACCATTAACGATTTAACTTGCGCTTGGCTATATCTAGGAGTGATGAATTTAGGACAATTCCAGTCAAAAGCAACGACCTCAAGTACAAAAGCGCGCTCTACATTGGCGCGGTAATCATCAATTGCTAGCTTTGCTAATAGCGCTGTCTCATCACTTCCCAGTTGCCGTATTTTACCCAATAGCTTCAATCGAGTTTGATTAACGTAATCCATAAAAAACAGCGCAACTTTATCATTGTTTTTAAAGTTCGCTGTGCTCACATATTGCCTATTGCCACTGAAATCTGCAAAACCAAGGGTTTTTTCATCAAGTATGCGCATAAATCCAACGGGGCCACCACGGTGCTGAATATAAGGCCACTGCGTTTCACTAACACTTGCCATATAAAAGCTATCTCGCGCTGCTATAAATTCAGCTTCTGCATACCCCAATTGATGATTGTAATCAGGCCCTTCATCCATACTAGAGTATCCACTGCGACTACCTAATTCACTTTGCACTTCTCGCACTGTGTTAGTGAACGCTATCTCAGCAAATTTATGACCCATGTTCTTCTCCTTAAACTGGTTAAAAATTACAATTGCAGTTTGCAAACTTATAGATGGATATATCCGGGTAAAAGTACAAGCTCTTTAGGTGATTGATTTGTGGTTTTCTATTATGGTTAAATCGATATTTCTCAGCCAAATGATGCTTGCTAATAACAAGAGAGCAACAAAAACAAAATCAGCCGCTAATGATAATTATTAGCGACTGTTGAAACCGCCATCTTGAGCTAAAAAGCTAAAGCTACTAATCTGGATAAAAATGCTCTATAGGCATTGGTTTACTAATTAAATAGCCTTGTATCATATCCGCTCCCCAATCAGTGACCATTGAATACTGCTGCGCTGTTTCTATTCCTTCACAAATCACAATCATGTTGAGTTTATGGGCCAATTTAATCATGCTACTGGCGATAACGGCATAGCCGTCATTAATACTACTATGATCAATAAAACTTTTATCGATTTTTATATATTCGAAAGAGAAATTTAGAAGGTAACTGAGAGAAGAGTAGCCAGTGCCAAAATCATCCACAGCGAGTTTGAAACCAATATTTTTAAGTTCACTAAATCTTAACCTGGTAAGAGTGGGGTCTAACATAGCGGCTGTTTCAGTTATTTCAAAGGTAATTCTATTGGGGGCTATAGAATAGCGTTGTAGGATATTCGCCATGTTACTGGCAAGCTTTGTTTCACGAATTTGTATAGGGGAAAGATTAATTGATACGCATATATTCGCAGGCAGTTTTTTACGGTGAATGTGATGGCAAACTCGCTGTGTTATCCAATAGCCCAATGGAATAATTTCACCGCTGGCTTCAGCAATTTCAATAAACAAATCCGGTGAAATAATGCCTTGTTGAGGATGTATCCAACGTACCAGTGCTTCATAGTAATGCACTTTACCTTTATCTCCAACCAGGGTGATCGGCTGGAAGTATACTTCAAGTTCATCTCTTTCTATTGCTTGTTGTATCGAACGGCTGAGTTCTAAATGTAGCTTTAGTTCTTTCTCCATACCTTGGGTATAAATAACTAGTCGATCGTTAGTTTTTTGGGAAGCTTTAAACAACGCAATATTGGCCATTTTTTGCAAGGTGTCTGCATTGTTTCCACAACTTGGATATTCACTGATTCCCACACTTATTTCGAAGCGAACTTTCACATCGTCAACTTGTAAATCTTCGGAAAAACTATTAAGTACTTCGAGGATTTTCTGCTTCACTGATATAGAGTCATGTTCCAGTAACACAAACGCTAAATCGCTTGCGCCAATATGAGATAGGGTCGTATTATTTACTATAACGCTGCTGATGCGGTCAATTGTTTCTGCTAAAAAGCGCTCTTTTGTATAGGCATCGAATAAATTGCAAAAGTAAGAGAATTTATCAATAGAAAGCACTACAACACTGAAATCAGTTTCACCGCTATCTATCAAATGTCCTATCAATCGAAGAAAGCCAGCTTGGTTAGGTAAACCTGAATTTTCATTTAAATATGCAACGGGAATCGATCCAACGCAATGCTGCTCAATATTTTGTTGTGCTCTTTTCGCAGTGCTTTTTAAATTTCTATATACACCTGAAAGAAACTGACTGGAGGTATCTTTTTCAACACAAAATGAAATGATGGAAGCAATATTACTTAAATAATTTTTATCAGATAGTGAGTATTTATTCTCTTTACTAGGCGCAAACAGTACTCCACCTCTTTCATAGCGAAAGTTTTCAAAATGAGCGTTTTCGATATCAAGCAGCTGATAGATGACTGAGTTATTTTGATGGTTTAAAAAGGGGCTGACGTTATTCAATTCCATTTTAATACTGAGTAATGTCTCAATATTACTATGCTCTTGAGACGGGATGACTATCCAGTTTTCCTCAGCCTTAAATTTATGATTGCTTATAATAACTTTATATTCCCAGCGTATGCCACGTACCTGCCGGATTAAAACACACTCTTGTATGTCGATTGAAAAGCGGATATTTTTGTGGATAAATTTCAAATCGCGCGTAAAGTTTGTATCTACTTTTATTAGCTCACTGAGATCAATCAGGCTGGTATTACGCAGGACTGTTTCTAATGCTTCGTTACCTTGAAGATTACTATTTGTACTGAGAGTATCGATTACAGACTGTAATAAATTATTTTTCATTGGCTACTGGTCTCTGATTTTTTAAACATAAACGAATACCACTGCTTCCATACTCACTGAAGCTACCTGTTGGTGCAGTCAGTGAAACGTTTATCGATATCCACTACCAGACTATCCGCCAGATTTATCAGATACAAAGAGCAGGAAACCATACCAATCAATTCTGAAATTTCCGCTTTCTCTAGACCCAAATTTTCTAATTCATGATAGGTTTGCGTCTTAGCATTGAAGTCTGGGTTTAAACAAAGCTCGCCAAACTTTAAAATATTTCTTAACAAAGGGTTTCGTACGGAATCTATATCTTCAATGATCTCTAAAATATCTTGCTCACTATGACCAAACTTTAAAGCCATCGCGCGATGCGCTATATGGCAGTATTCACAATTTCTGCGAAAGGCGATATAGGAAAGTAATATTTCCTTGCTCACTCTGGGGAGTTCACCGTTACACAAGCTATTTTTAACCATTACCCAAGAAGTTAGTGCTAACTCTGGGTTGATATTTGCTAGGCAGCGGAAGAGATTTGGCACGAAGCCCATACCAAGTTCATCACAGACTTCTAAGTGTAAATCAGGAAAGCGAGACGCGAACTCCCCCTCAGACATAGTTGTAAAATATTCCATCGTTTCATTCCTTTGAATATTAATGTAAAAACAATAGCATTATAAAGAAAATAAACCTAGCTCGGATATTGCATGCACTGCCGTGACGATAGCGCGGATAGTTGTTTTTACAGGATTTTTTTCGATTGAATGCCGTACTGGTACGTCCGGTTGATTTCGGAAAAACTGATAGTTAAAAGAACAGATAGCTTTATGCATCAAATTGAAAATATAGTCATTTAGCTAGAAGCCTGTTTCCTATTGAGGTACTACATTATCTTTTATTATTCACCAGTGGCTGCTCAAATAAAGCTGCCAGTACCCAGCATTTTTTGCCCAGCACCTTACATTAGGTGGTGAATAACAACATATTTTACCTTTTTCTTAAAATTTGATGCTTCTAGTAATGTATTATTTAAGCCCTTTGTAGAATTCACTTTTGCGCTCAAAGGTTGCAAACATGAATTTTAAAAAATCCCACACTGGCTTGCAGTTTATATCTGCCAACTAACATGAGGCTTCCAGTGATTAGCCCAGACCGGAAAATCACTGCCGGGCATGGGTTTGGCGATGCCATAACCTTGTGCCAAACAACAGCCCAATTTTAATAGAGCCGTTCCATGTTCAATCGTTTCCACACCTTCAGCAATCACGTCACGTTTAAATGATTTAGCTAAGGCTGTTACTCCTTCAACAATAGCCAAATCATCATCATCGATCAACATATCTCGCACAAAATTCTGATCTATCTTAATGATGTTTGCTGGTAATCGTCTCAGGTAAATGAGGGACGAATAGCCTGTGCCAAAGTCATCTAAGGCAAAGTTCACACCTAGTGTAATACAGGCATTCATGATTTCTGACACATGCTGTACATCATCTAAGGCACTTGTTTCTAGAACCTCTAGCTCTAAATAGCGTGGTTCAACATCAGGGTGCTTTGCTAGTATTGTGGCTAGCCTTTGCGTAAAGTCTGGCTGCTGCAATTGTACTGCTGCGATGTTTACGCTAGTACTGACGGGGAGATTTAGCCCCATTGCTTGCCATTGGCTGATTTGTGTTAGCGCGGTATCAATAACCCACTCACCCATCTCAATCATCATGGGGTTATTTTCAATCACAGGCAGAAACTCGATTGGACTTAAGAGCCCTCGCTCTGGGTGTTGCCAGCGAATAAGCGCTTCAACGCCCGTCACTGTACCTAGCTTCATATTTACCTTTGGCTGATAATGGAGCACAAATTGATGGTTATCTAGTGCGCTGCGAATAGCCTCTAAACTTTCACGTTGTTCTTTAATCGCTTCCACTTGGTCGGTATCAAATAAGTGATAACAATTCTTCCCTGACTCCTTAGCCACATACATAGCTTGATCAGCATGACGCATTAGTTGGTCTGCATCCACACTATCTTGCGGGTAAAAAGTAACCCCTATGCTAACTGACACATTAAAGATAACATCACTGATTACGATAGGCTCAGAGGCTGCCAATAACAACCGTTCTAATATCGGCTCACAATCTTCAACTGCGACTAAATCAACCAACACCGCAACAAATTCATCACCACCGATACGAGCTAAACTATCGTCCTCACGTAACGCCTCTTTCATACGAACTGATAGAGCAATCAGCAGTAAATCACCTACATTATGGCCATGGGTATCATTAACATGTTTAAAACCATCTAGATCTAGGAATGCTACCGCCAGAGACTTTCCGTGACGGCTGCACTGCAACATTGTTTGAGATAATCGATCAGATAGTAATACGCGATTTGGCAGACCAGTAAGTAAGTCGTAATGGGCAATGCGCTCCAATTGAAGCTGATGCTCTTTTATCAATGTTATATCAGTGAATAATGCAACGTAATTACTAATATCGCCACTGACATCTTTGACTGAGCTAATATTGAGTATTTCGGGATAGATTTCACCATTTTTACGGCGGTTCCACACTTCGCCAGACCAAAATCCTTTTTTCAATAACTCTTGCCACATATCGACATAGAACTGCGAAAGGTGTCGACCCGATTGCAGAATGCGCGGGTTTTGTCCAATGATATCTTCACGTTCAAAGCCCGTTACAGTAGTAAATGTGTCGTTTGCATCAATGATGATACCTATATCATTGGTGATTAAGATGCCTTCGCGAGCATGAGTAAATACATTGGCGGCAAGCTTAAGTTTTTCTTCAGCGACCTTGCGGTCGGTGATATCTCGCCCGGTACTGGCAAATCCAATTATATTACCAAACTCATCCAACTCTCTGCGAATTGACCAAGCGACATTTATTACTTGACCAACAGCATTGACTTGGCGATTTTCATGTAAAAAGACCACTTTTTTATCTTTCAAACTAGCATAAAGATCTTGCTTAGTTCTCAATTGGTCGTCGGCGTGGATAAAATCAAAAGCCGATCGACCGATACAGTCTTCAGCCGACAATCCAAACATAGTACAAGCCGCTTTATTTACAAAGAGTAAACATCCATCAACATCCACTCTAGTGACGGTATCGGTCATTTCTTCAATCAAACTATGATACTGTTTTCGACTATCAATCAATGATAAATTAGTTTTTTTCTCTTCAAATATAGACTGATGAAGCTTGGATTCGGTACTCCTGATTGCGGCTGCCATAAGATTAAAACTAGACGCAAGGCTAGTAAATTCGTCATTACCCAGCAATTCTATTTTAACATCTAGATCTGAGTTTGAAAGCTGCAAAGCTCCTTCTTGCAAAGCTACAATTGCCCGACTAATTCGATTTGATAGCCTGAAAACAACCATTAAAATTAATATTAGGAATATTCCGGCTATCACAGATGAAGCTTTCACCGCATCAAGGGAATATTTTAAAAGCTGACCTTTATCTACAAAACTGACAATGCTCCAGTTCCAATTCGGATATTGTCCAAATGCCAGTAATGTACTGAATTCTTCACCAGAGCTTAATGCGAAACTATGCTCATGCTCATGCTGATGATTTTTTTGTGTTCTGATATCATTGATAAATTCTACGGTCATTAATCGGTCCAATTTATCATTGCCAATCAAATATACGACTTCATTTAATTTTGAATCATAAATGGCAACGGAGGTACCCGGGGTGAGGTTTTTTTCTATATTCTGAAATACCCCCTTTTTTGTGGCATCTCTATAAAACGCAACGTTATCCATACCTAGTGCGTTGATTGTTCTATAATTAGACTCACTATTTGAAATAATATTGTTGACATTATCTCTTAATAACTGATACTGCAAATCATATATTTTTTCAACTGTTATCAGGAAATTTGCAGCCATCATTAAGACTACGGGTATAATAATCGATGGTATGATTATGATACTCAGTTTGTGTTTAAATTTAATTGTCTCCCACCCCTCTCAAGTTTAATACCTTTAAGTATTCGAAGAAGGTTACCCCATAAGAGCGTTTCCAATATTTATCTAAGATGGCATTTTCTTGAGCGTATTTAATGTACTTCTGCAGAATACTTTTAAGTATTTTGTTATTCTTATTAATAGCCCAGCCCATTATTTGAAGTTCGCTGATTGGCCATAAAATAGTTAAGTTTTCATAGTTGTGCATCGCAGCAAACGCCCTGTCACTATCAAAAACAGTAAAGTCGACCTTACCTTCGGAGACCATTGAATCCATCGCATCAAAATCATTAACTGCTATGCAATTAAAATCTATGCTATGTAGTTTTTTTATTTTCTCAAGATTAATTTCCATAGAGGTATTATTTACCATCACACAAGATTTATTATGCAGTTCTGCAATGTTACTAGGTTTATTATCTATTCTTGAAATAAGCATCTGCCGAGAAGGTATATATTTAATAATATCAAACATTTTTTCACGCCAAGCTAGCACCGTGATACCGTCTACATAAAGGTCCACATCTTCAATAAGTGATGGCACGTAAGAATAACTCTGATCTGCCTTAACTCTTGCTAAATCTTCACCCTTTTTATAAAAGTAGTCGTTCCACGCGACTATTTTAATTTCGATATCAACTTTTAATAGATCTGTAAAATCTTTGAGTACACTATAATGAAAACCGCTGTGTGAATCATTCTCAAGAGGAACATAGACTGCGCTGCTAATTTTTGTGGCTATTTTAATGCTGCCTTTTTGGTTGAGCGCTTTTATATAGGTAACTTCTTCACTGGTCCAGTTTGCGTTTTTAATTGATAACAATGGGATATCATTTTCAAATGCTGAACAAGCAAATGAACATACCGATAGCAACCCAAGTAATATAAACCTTGCTTTCATGCTTATCTTGTACAACAAAATTATGCACCTTTAATAAAAACTATGGATATTTATACTCGCTTACAAACATATCTTTAGTAACAGTAGTTTCATCAATAGTTACTCTCAATGTAATGATTAATGTTCCTATTAATCATTATTTACCAGCTATTACTGAGAGGTTTTATCGAGTGTTAGAGCAGCGCTTTGCTGACGATACGATAGATGAATGGTAATACGAAGTATCTTGGCAGAAAACCTACCGCTCACAGCTAAGTATCACATATCATACTGTTCAGGACTAGTTTTCTCTGTATTGAATGTAGAAGTAATAAAACACTACTATTGATAGTATTATTCGATCCGCAAGAAGCAAAGCTTGGCTACATAAAATTATAACTAAAATAACGCGTACTACGCAAAAATCACCATCATTTTCTTAGCTAGATAAACCACAGGAACAGTACCAGTAACAGTGGAAACAACTTTCTTTTCAGCAGATAAAGGCTGTCGATAGACTTTATTAAAACCCAATAAAAAAATGGTCAATAACTTTAGCGCGATCCATCATCCCCCCCCTGCTGATCTTAAAATTTATTTCTTCGATAAACAATCCAAAAAATCAATTTGCAGGTGCGGCGAAGAATTCAGTCATTATTACCATTTAATACCTGCATTTTACTTTCAACGAAATCTAAAAAGTAATCTATCTTTCGAGAAGTTTGTCAGCCGTTGCAGGTGTTGCCTCTGTACAAGGTTTTATGTCGAGCGAAGTGCTAC
>JBALXS010000136.1:0-12186 GCA_036960485.1 Oceanospirillaceae bacterium | reverse complement strand
TAGGCATTAAGACAAATGCTGAGCTAGCTAAGATTATATAAAAGTTAAGCTCATCGGTAAGGGTGTCCTGTATTATTCTTATACGTAAACTTTTCGACACAACTTTTTTTCTGTGGGTCTCAGCATTTAATACTAAATTTTACAAGGCTGCGTGTTCCAGTCTGCCATGTGTTCTTTGTAGTAATGACTAGATAACCCCTCGCTATGAATTTTTTCTATGGCAGTTCGAAAAAGTTCTACTAATATTGGATCCGTCCCATTACTCAATACAGCCCAAAGTGGCTTTGATAACTCTTCAATTGAAAAAGCAGCCACTAACTGCTCTCCATCGAGACCAAGTTTACAGGCAGAATTTTTGGCGGTGAGAGGATTCAATGGAATTAGATCGACTCGGTCACTGAATAACTGTTTTATACCTTGAGGGTATTTAATATAAGTGCGAAAGTCTTTGTTTAGTTCAAGCCCTAAATTATCTAAGTAGCTATGAGTGGCTCCTCCATTTTGTACTGATAAACGTAAATTTTTTGTTTTCAGTTGCTTAAGGCTAGTGACATCAAACCGCTTACTCTTCAGTTTAAATAATGACTTCTGATAGATAGAGACTTTACCAAGCCATTGGTATTGGGATTCTCTTTGTGGTGTGCGTGAAAGGGAATAAAAAAGTACATTGGGCATGCTTTTAGCTCTAATCAACGCACGTTTCCAAGGTAGGAAATTATAACTCTTAATATTAATCGGGTAAATTTTATTTACTCGTTTGATGGCTTCCTGCATTAACTGGTGCACATAGCCTGATTGGCCGTTTAATTCTCGAGACTGCAGAGGTGGAAAATGCTGTGTTGCAATTTGAAGTTGTGTCGTTCCCGCATAGCTATTTATGCAAAATATCACAAAAATATATGACAATGCCTTACTTATAGAATTAATTGATATTGAAATGAATGATCGAATAATCATATATCAGGCCTCCATTTGTAATATGACATAAAGCATGGATGCATAGAAACTCAATCCATCGCTAAATGGGCTAGTGGGGCAAAAAACCGCTACGAAGTAAGTATAGTTTGCCCATTCACTGAAGTTAAATCAGACAGTATATCCAAGTGAATATAGCATTCTGTCTATTACCTTTCAAATTTTGTAGTCGATAAGACATATATGGGCGCACACTGGTTGTCTAAGCATTATTCGTCATTTAGAGCTTTTATCACTAAATATTTGTATCTCTGTTAATCTGTCAATTGCACTAAAGGCTTAGGCTAAAAGTTATCAGTACCGACATATATATAGGTTTAATTTTAGAAATGATTTAACATTTATGGCCTCTAATGAATTCCGTACCTAATCACCGCTGCTACGAGGTATGTTGAATAGCTTACATAGTTTGGTCACATTGTGCTCTCTTGATAAGCCTGCAATAAAATCTATCGTTTGAAATTCTCTTCTACCAAGCCAACTCCAACAGCGTTACAGGCTTCAGCAATTGAGTAACCCTGCTCTATAACAAGGTTTTCTGCATCATTTTTGAATTCAGTTGAATAAGTAGGTCGAGATTTTGTCATTGTTTTTACCATTTAAGTTCATGCGATATTTTATCCCATATTGGTGTAAAAGTTCATTAAGCCACATCATTGCGCTTAATTTTTTGTATTAAACAGAGGTTTTAATCGTCGATTAACACCGCGGATTTGAAAAATATTCTTTATTAAATCCATACCAATCGCATAATATTTCATGGTGGACGCTCCTTTTGTTTACTAGAAGGTTAGACTACTAGTTTGGCGCATTGCAGTCGTAGAGGGAGCGTCCATTCCACCATCCTGATAAAAAATTAAGTTAACAAAGTTTCTCCGTTATCTTTGTACCAGTGATGTAACAACTTACCAAACTGAGTAAATAATGGAGGAAAACCCTTTGTTTACTACGCATCTAGTGAATGCAGGGTGAGTGTCAATCTAATAAGCTGATTTAACAGAGCCAGTTCAATTCTCTTGGATATTAGCAAGGGTATTAAAGTGTTAAATTATTTACCCCATATATTTTCATATGTTTTTAGATCAATATTCCCACCTGAAAGAATGATCAGCATCGATTTTCTATTTTCGGTAGTTTGGGTTTTTAACCATTTGCTACACACTGCCATTGCTACAGCGCTGGTAGGCTCTACGGTCACCTTTAAATGAAGAAAGAGCATTTTCGTCCAATATAAAATATCTTCTTCTTCAGCTTCAATGATTCCATCTAGTTGTTTTATATATGCAAATGTACGCTCTGATATTGAAAGGGTCCTTGCACCATCAGCGATAGTGTTTGGCGCATCTGACCATCTCACTATCTTTCCTGTCTTTAAGCTTTGGAATGCGTCATTACCCTGCTTTGGTTCTGCTCCAATTACAGCGCTTGATGGCGATAATAATTGTGCGGCAAGATAGGTTCCACTTATTAAGCCACCACCACCTATAGGGGCTATTATTACATCAGGTGAAAGACCGTCGAGTAGTGCTTCATAACAGCTAGTACCTTGCCCTAGAATCACGTCATCATTATCAAATGGAGGAAGAAAAAACACACCGCTTTTGTGCATTTCAATTGCTCGTTCTTCAGCTTGTGCTTTTGTCTTCGTTAGTATTACTTCTGCACCGTAGCCGCGTGTTGCTTCTATTTTAAAATCTGAAGATGATTCTGATATAAAGATAGTGGCTTTGGTACCAAGTGTTTTACATGCATAAGCAACTGCTTGTGCATGATTACCTGAGCTAAAAGCAACCACATGTTTCGGCAAACGGCCTTCATCTTTGAGTGTTAGTAAAGCATTCAGTGCCCCTCGAAGTTTGAATGCACCAGTAGTCTGTAGTCCTTCGCATTTAAAAAACAGATCTGCGCCAATTAAATCATTAAGGTATGAATTACTTAAGACAGGTGTCTTTTCGATATAAGGTTTTATTCTTTTATCGGCCTGAATAATAGCTTCGGGATTAAGCAGCATAGTTATCACCTAAATAAAAAATTGCATCAATTTCAACGGCTGTGTTCGATGGAAGGCTGTTTGCTCCAGTACTCGTGCGAGCATGTTTTCCCTTTTCTCCAAATATATCAATTAGTAAGGCAGAAGCACCGTCTGCTACTTGAGCATGCCCAGTAAACGAATCTGTAGTCTGTATAAACACATTTAATTTCACTATTGATGTAACACGATCTAGGTCACCAGAGCAGGCATGTTTCACTTGGCATAATATATTTTCAACACATATTTTTGCAGCTTTTTTACCGTCATCGATATTGAATTCTTTTCCTAGTCGACCAGGAAACTTTACTTGCCCATCGATTCGGGTTGTTTGACCAGAAACATAAATCATATTATTAATGACCTGATAGCTTACATAATTTCCAGCTGGTGAGTTCACTTGAGGTAATATAATGCCTAAGTTTTTTAGCTTTTTTTCGATATCCATTTATCACTCAATAAGTTATAAGACTATAAAAGAAATCTAGAGAGTTTTGTTCAAAATTAAACTCGACTGATTTAATTTTATTTGCCAAGTTTTGATTCTGATATAGTCTAGCGAATAACCTCCAAAAGGGTATAGTATGTTTTTATTGTCAAGATCGTAAGGAAAACTATTGGACATTCAATTTTTAAAAAGTCTCGTTGCAGTTGTAGAAGAAGGCTCTATAGCTGGAGCTGCCAGAATTCAGATGATTACTCCAGCAGCAGTCAGTCAGCGTATTCAAGCTTTAGAGCGAGAGTTTGGTTGTTTATTACTGAGTCGCGCAGGCCATAAAGTTAAACCAACCGATGCCTGTAATAATATGTTGCCTCGAACTCGACGCTTGATAGTTGAATCACAAGCATTGATTGGAGATGTTGACGGCTCAGGTTTGACTGGAACGTTACGAGTAGGTGTGATTTCAACGGCTCTAACTGGATTAATACCTCAGGCCTTACAGGGAATCGAAAGCATGGCTCCAAGTGCCAAAGTTCATGTTATTCCTGGTACATCCATTGAGCTTTACCGAGCTATACAAAAAAATGAGCTTGATATTGCAATTATGGTCCTCCCACCCTCTATAATACCTAAATCTTTACGTTGTAGGGTATTGAGAAGTGAGCCTTTGATGTTAATACATCATAAAAGCATTAAAGGTTCTGTTTCTGAAATTTTACAAAATAATCGTTACATTCGTTATGATCCACTTTGTTGGGGTGGGCATCTAGCTAACCAGTTTTTGCAGGACCAGACGATTTATACAAACCCTATGTTTGATTTGGATTCATTGGAAGCTATAACTAGCTTGGTCTCTAAATCAATGGGAGTCTCCCTTGTACCTTCATGGGCAGGACTAGACCTTGAAAGGTCCAATTTATCCGCAACTATTATTAAAGAAGCTAAGTATCATCGGAAGCTCATTTTAATGTCTCCATACCATCCGGTCAGGCCAAAACTAGTAGATATTTTTGTAGAGTTACTAGAAGAAAAAATTGCTAGCTAATTAATCTTTTAAATTATTAATTTCATTATATTAAAGTAAACAAATTTTTCATTTTAATCATATCCTTGCTAAAAAATGTCAATTGAGCAAGGCTTCTTCTGCTATTTGTTCGCTTTCTCAGAAAAACGAACTTATTAGTAAACATATAGCTTCGTATGCCTAAATCGTGGCACTAGGTATTATTTTCAAATATTGGATTTATCTAATAATATTGTTAGACAGTTTCAGCCAAGTTCTACGTGATTGATATCGTATTGACAATATCGGTAGGCAACTAGAATGATGATTTTAGGTTGGATGGATTCGCTTGGTTACTAACAAAAAGAAAATGTTTGGCTTAATAAACCATGACCACAGAGCCCTAAAGGTGGTAATTTAAACTCGTAACTATCAATAAGTTTGTCGATTAATTCACAGGCTGGTTATTCAGTCCTCAGCTATTCTATTATGATCTTTTTCTATATTTTCGATGATGTTTTGCAGGCGCAGAGTTTTATCTGTTTCTTCATCAAGTAATAAATCATCTTGACTCTTTAAACGCTCTATCATGTTGATTATAGTGTTATCTAGTTTAAATACCCTTGAGTTATTTTTATCTTTAGAGTGTATTGCTAGATCTAACTCTTGAATACTTGCAACCTCTCCTCCCTCAGTAAGGAATACCCCGCTGCGTTTTACCTGTCCAAGTAAATTATTATCACTGTCAGTCAAGCTGAATTCAGATTTAGCAGAACCTAAATATATAGCGCCTATACCGGCATCTTTTAGACTAATCAGGTTTTTGGAGTGGGTCCACGCTTTTAATTTATCAAATATAGGATCGTTCTCATCTATCCATAAATTATTGTCGTTATCATATCGAGAAAGATCTTTAAAGCCGCTTTGTCCTTGGGTACCAAACAGTTCTGATCCATTATTTATTCTTCCGTCTTCATTACGATCAATCGCAAGAAATCCACTGCCTTTGCCAACAAAAGAAATACTGTCATCTTTTCCATCTGAATTTAAGTCAAAAGAAAAACTGCTGCTAGTTAAACTCGCAGTTCCTCCGCTTAAATTTATTACAAGAGGGTCTATGGTTTCTAGCTTTTCTGGTATTATGCTAAGATTACTCTGGAACTTAAAGTTCCTACTCATTTCTAGTTTTAGCATGAAATCTATTTTTTTATCATCTTCTGTCGTTATCGTACCTCGTGCATTGACGCGCAATCTCTCATTCTCGGATACAAAGTATTGCTCTGTTATTTCTAATTTCGCCTGCTGATCATAGTTATAAAAGTTCGTAGGAGGGTTCTTTGAACTGTGATTTTCTATATTTTGGTAGGCGTTAGCTCCTATAGAGTTTGTAGGTGAACCGCTGGGTGTACTTAGTAACAGATTCCCAATTTCATTTTGAGGTCCAATACTATTTTGGATTACATTAAGAGTGCTTTGTGTTTTTTGGATATGACTGACACGATTATTTTGATGTATTGTAGAACTACTGCCTACTCTATTGTACTGCTCGGAGTAAGAATTCGAACTATACAATACCGCTTTAGCTCCTGAATCAGGGGTTTTCAGAGATACAGAGTGTTTCAAAAATTCAGTGCGTTGGTGGCTGTGTTTGGAATTAAATGAAATATCAGATGATAAAATTTTCATAATTATTATTACTCCATTATTTGCATTCGAGTATTAAATTTTAGGGTGATGCGTTATTTTATAGTGTTGCTAGAAAGTTAGTCCCTGACAATGCTCCTAGCCAAACTCTAAAAGTGTTGATGGGAATAAGTTTTATTATATAAACGCTACTTCTTTTACATTTAAGATAAAACTCGGTTCCAGACAAGCTTTTGATGTCAGCGTGAAAACTCTGAAATTTTTGTGGACTTCCTTCTTCATTACTGCTGAGTCTATAATCGTGATCAATAATAATATTTAAATAGTAACTCTCAGTACATCTATATAATAAACAGGCTCAGTAAAAGTAGAACGGTATTTATCGCTTACCTTGCCTATTTAATTTAGCCGATATTGGTCGTATTTTTAATTCAGATACTTTTTTAAGAGAATAACATCGAACATCAGTGATAAAAAGCTATAAGGGTAACGAGTAATAAAGTATTCGATACGTGATTGTTAGAATCGCTTACTTGGTCATATTGTTGTTGGAGAAGTGCACCAGAACGGTTTCGGAATTTTAAGGAGTATACTCAATAGTTAGTGTGAAAAATATGTTATCTAACTAAGTTTTCCTTGCGGTTAACGCTAGAAAAATATGGTGTTAATAAGAATAGACAGATACTAGTATTTGAATGGTTCTCTAACTATTCAAATAAATATAAAAGGCTTTACTATGTCTATTAAAAATAAATTTACAACACTGCTACTTTCAACAGTAGTAGGTTTGGCTACGGCAAGCTCCGCTATAGCAGTAACGAAAGAAAAATCATACGTTACCATAGGGACGGGGGGGCAAACAGGTGTTTATTATGTTGTCGGTCAATCCATTTGTCGCCTCATAAACCGTGAGACTAAAGATCATGGTATCAAGTGTACAGCCCCTTCTACTGGTGGTTCTATAGCAAATATAAATGCTGTGCGCCAAGGGCAGCAAGATATGGGCTTAACCCAGTCCGACTGGCAATATCATGCCTTAAATGGTGCAATGCACGAAACGTTTATCTCTCAGGGTAAGTTCGAAGGTTTGCGCGCTATGTTCGCTGTACACAATGAGCCTTTCACTGTGGTAGCCCGTACTGATTCAGGAATAAAAACCTTTGATGATTTAGCAGGTAAACGTGTAAACCTAACCAATCCTGGTTCTGGTACGCGCGGTACTATGGAAGTAATTATGGCAGAAAAGGGTTGGGCTGAAGATACTTTTAAGCTGGCTGCAGCACTTAAGGCATCTGAGCAAGCTCAAGCTCTGTGTGATAACAAGATCGATGCGATGATCTATGCAGTTGGTCACCCATCTGGTGCCATTAAAGAAGCAACTACAACTTGTGATGCAAAAGTGATCCCGGTAACAGGCCCAGTAATAGACAAGCTCATTGCAGAGAATGATTTCTATGCTGAAGCGACGATTAAAGGCGGTACTTACAAAGGGACTGATGAAGATGTAATCACTTTTGGAAATGCTGCAACG
The DNA here is from genome assembly GCA_036960485.1 of Oceanospirillaceae bacterium. Lineage (GTDB taxonomy): Bacteria > Pseudomonadota > Gammaproteobacteria > Pseudomonadales > Balneatricaceae > Rs1. Next base: position 4,562 of record JBALXS010000136.1, on the reverse strand, counting down.
ATGGTAACTACAGAAGATGTTGATGCTGATACTGTTTACCTTGTTGTAAAAGCAGTCTTTGATAACTTAGATCGTTTCAAGCGACTGCATCCAGCATTTGCAAACTTGGATCCAAAGCAAATGATTTCTAATGGGCTTTCAGCACCACTTCATGAAGGTGCTGTACGTTATTACAAAGAACAAGGTTGGATGTGATTTATACAATGAATATTGTATAAATCTATCTTTGAAGAAGCTCTCGTAACAGTTCTAATATTAGAATGATGGTTACGGGGCTTCTTTTTTATTCTTGTTTTTTGGATCTACTATAATGAATACGCATAGCAAAGTGGCCGAGGTCGACGAAAAAGAGCTCCAAGATATGGTGGCTGCTAAAGATTCAGGTGCCCGCCTTCCTGAAGGTCTGCAAGGTAAAGTATTATTGGCTGTCGCGTTATTGTGGTCAATGTTCCAACTGTGGATAGCATCCCCATTACCGTTTTATGACTGGCCGATGATAGGTAGTTTCGGTGTTTTCAATGACACAGAAGTTCGTGCTATTCATCTGGGGTTTGCCGTTTTTCTTGCTTTTTCCGCTTACCCTGCATTAAGTAATTCGCCGCGTCACTACATACCAGTGATGGATATTGTACTCAGTCTACTTGGTGCATTTACTGCATCGTATATATTCTTATTTTATAATCAACTATTGAGTCGTCCTAGCTTACCAAACGCGCAAGATTTAATCATATCAGTTGTTGGTCTTTTGCTATTGTTGGAAGCCGCCCGTCGTACATTAGGTTCGCCGTTAATGATAGTGGCTATTGTTTTTTTAGCATACTCACTGGCCGGCCCTTATATGCCAGAGATAATTGCGCATAAAGGTGTGACACCCAAAGAACTTGTTAATCATCAATGGCTAACCACTGAAGGTGTTTTTGGCATAGCGCTGGGTGTTGCTTCAAATTTTGTATTTCTCTTTGTTCTTTTCGGAGCGTTACTGGATAAAGCGGGTGCTGGTAATTATTTCATCCAAGTTGCGTTTTCGTTGTTAGGTCATATGCGCGGTGGCCCAGCTAAAGCTGCAGTGGTTTCTTCTGGTTTGACAGGTCTTATTTCAGGGTCCTCGATTGCAAATGTGGTGACTACCGGTACGTTTACTATTCCAATGATGAAACGCGTTGGATTCTCGTCTGAGAAAGCTGGTGCAGTTGAAGTTGCTTCTTCAGTAAATGGTCAAATTATGCCGCCAGTTATGGGTGCTGCTGCGTTCCTGATGGTTGAATACGTTGGTATTTCATACGTTGAAGTGATAACTCATGCTTTTTTGCCAGCCCTGATTTCCTATATTGCTCTGGTTTACATTGTGCATTTGGAAGCTTTGAAAATGGATATGCAGGGGCTACCACGTCGTTCTTTGGTTAAACCGTGGCAGATTCGCATTTTCGGAATGTTAACAGGTTTTCTGGGGACCGCTGCAATCGCCGCTGGGGTATACTATGGTATAGGTTGGATTAAACCTGTATTCGGCGCTTATGCAGGATTGATTATTTCTATACTGCTGGTGCTGGTATATTTATTTCTGATTCGTTTTGCTTCAAAAGTGCCTGATCTTGAGTTAGACGATCCTAAATCAGCAATGATTGAGCTCCCGGAAGTGGGGCCAACAGTGAAATCTGGCCTGCATTTTTTATTGCCCGTCGTAGTACTTGTGTGGTGTTTGATGGTTGAACGTTTATCACCTGGTCTGTCAGCATTTTGGGCAACGGTGTTAATGATTATTATTCTGGTAACTCAGCGTCCATTACTTGCGTATTTTCGTAAGCAGTACAATATTGCTGCGCGTATGCGTCAGGGCTTAAATGAACTGGTAGATGGCTTGATTGTTGGTGCTCGCAATATGATTGGCATAGGTGTAGCTACAGCGACCGCTGGCATTATTGTCGGTGCGGTTTCTCAGACAGGGGTTGGATCAGTTCTGGCTGATTTAGTTGAAATACTGTCGATGGGAAATTTATTGCTGATGCTAATATTAATAGCAGTGCTGAGTCTGATTTTGGGGATGGGGCTGCCAACAACTGCGAATTATATTGTAGTGTCTTCGTTACTAGCACCTGTGGTTGTTTCACTGGGTCAGGAATCGGGCCTTATAGTACCTCTGATCGCCGTACATTTGTTTGTTTTCTACTTCGGCATTATGGCTGACGTAACGCCACCAGTTGGTCTTGCTTCATTTGCTGCAGCTGCAGTGTCAGGAGGAGATCCAATGCGTACCGGTTTCGTTGCTTTCGGATACAGTTTACGAACGGCAGTATTACCATTCTTATTTATTTTCAATACAGATCTCTTGCTAATTAATGTCAATTGGCTAGAAGGTCTTCAGGTGTTCATTATTGCTACGGTGGCCATATTGGTATTTACCGCAGCAACCCAAGGCTTCTTTATAACTCGAAACCGTTGGTATGAATCAGCACTGATGCTGCTAATCGCTTTTTCATTGTTTCGCCCAGGCTTTTGGATGGATAAACTCGTGGAGCCACATAGACAAATTGCGTTAACCGAGTTAGCTCAGGTTACTGATGATTTAGATATTGGTACGGTGCTACGCCTGTGGATTGATGGCGAAGATGATGTAGGAAACCAGCGCTCTTTCTTGGTGAAGCTGAAGTTGGGTGAAGGAGCAAACGGTGTTGATCGAATGGCAGCCGCAGGAGTTGAATTGCTTTCTAATAATGGCAAAACGGTGATTGATTTTGTTGCGTTCGATAGTCAGGCTGACAAAGTGGGATTAGCACTGGATCAAGTTATTATTGCGGTTGAAATTCCACAGGCACAGCCTGCTAAACATTTGATTTATATTCCAACATTGGCGTTTTTGGCGTTGTTGATAATGATACAAAGGCGACGTCGAAAAGAGGCGTATGATCAGCCTGCTATTAGCAAGATATCACTCGTAACAAAGTAATTACAAGAAGGGGCTGTGACTTGAGATGATCATTACTAAAGGGAAGTATTGACAGCCACATTAAAGCACTGCGCATGAATTGATAATACAAATAAAGAGATAATATATAATGTTACATACCTTAAAAAGTTCGTTGTACCTAATCGCTGTTTTAAGAGGCGGAGATTGATATGAAAGCCAACTTTTCTCTGATTGAACAAGCACAGCTTCGCCTTGGATCATTCGTACGTAAAACACCCTTGTTACATGCTGAGCCACTTGACCTGATTGCAGGCCGAAGGGTTTTCATTAAAGCAGAGTGCTTGCAAATCACCGGGGCATTCAAGATCCGTGGTGCATGGTCGGCTATTTCCGCACTTCCTAAAGATGTTCGACGTCATGGCGTGGTTACATGTTCAAGCGGCAACCACGCACAAGGAATCGCATATGCGGCACGCGAGCATGGCATTCCAGCTGTTGTTTTCATGCCCAGCAATGCCCCAAGCTCTAAATTAGATCAAACCCGTGCTTACGGCGCAGATGTCCGTTTGTTTGATCGAGCTACGCAATTAGGTGAGCCACTGGCAGAAGCGTTTGCTACACAGCATGGGTTGACATTGATCTCAGCTTTTGACGATCCTTATGTGATTGCTGGGCAAGGTAGCGTCGGACTGGAACTTGCCGATCAGATCTACGATCAGAATGTTTCTGCTTCAGAGGTTCTGACTTGCTGTGGCGGTGGAGGATTGACTTCCGGGATTGCTTTGGCACTAGAAGAAAGAGCACCACATTTGACTTGCAGGACAGTGGAACCGGAAGGGTTTGACGATACAGCGCGTTCACTGCTTGCCGGCACTATTCGAACCAATACTCGTACCGAAGGCTCGATATGCGATTCAGTTTTATCACAACAGCCGGGAAGCTTGACTTTCCCAGTGATGAAACGGCTTTGTGGTGCAGGTTTGGTGGTGACTGAAGAAGAATGCCTTCGCGCTATGGGAATGGCCTTTCGTCATCTAAAAGTTGTGATAGAGCCAGGCGGTGCAATTGCTTTAGCTGCAGCACTTTACCATGGCGACGCTTTGGATACCGAAGACGTAGTTGTCATCGCATCGGGTGGTAATGTTGATGCAGATTTATTCAAGCAGGCACTTGCGACATTGTGACCCTAACATGTCTAAAAAACACTCGACTATCTAATGCGCGCCTAAGCAATAAAATTGCATCCTGTAAGGGGCTATGAAGTACGCATAGATATCTAACCAAACAGTACCGAGGGAATCCCTCTAAATGGCTAATAAGGAAAAATATGATATACATTAGTGAAGAACAATCCGCTGCACTTGCTTCACATGAACTGGCATATGGCGCCGCCAAAAAGGCATTAATGGCAGCAATGGAGCCTGGCGCCACAATATTTCCAGTTCTCAAAGCACATGGCAGCGATCCGCAGAATGTTTTTGGCGTCAAATCTTCGTCAGACAAAAACCTAGCAGGCTTAAAAGTAGGATCTTATTTTCCCACCAATGATGCCGCAGGTTTGCCGCGACATGGATCTATCATTATGCTCTATGACCAATCTTGTGGGCGAATCAGTCACATTGTAGAGGCTGGACTACTCAACTGTTATCGTACTGCT